>NZ_CP033078.1:1450724-2176086 GCF_003716875.1 Vibrio zhugei
TAAGCGCGCGACAAAATTACTGCCCATCTCGTTCACCATTTGGTTTGCAAGCGCGGTAGCAATGATCTCTTTACGCAATGGATGCTGTGGCATTGTTTCCGCGTAGTGACGGCGTAACTCAGTTGGGAAGTATTGTGCTAACTGCTGAGAATGATAACTGTCGCTCGCGATCTCTTCGCAGGCCAATTGCTCTTTAAGCAACATCTTGCTATAGGCCACTAATACTGCAATTTCTGGACGCGTCAGACCTACCCCTTTTTTCTCACGACTCAATAAGGTCTCATCATCAGGGATGTATTCAAGCGCACGATCCAAGTAACCGGTCTTCTCCAATGAATGGATAAAGCGAATTTGCTCTTTAACCACTTGCACACCCTGATAATCAGAAACCGAAATGGACTCTGACTGGCAATAAGCATCATCCAATACAATGTGACCCACTTCCTCTTCCATTTTCTCGAGCACTTGGTTACGTTGTTTTACGGTCAAATCACCGCTGGCCACCAAGGTATTCAGGAAGATTTTAATATTCACTTCGTTATCAGAACAATCCACGCCCCCGACGTTATCAACAAAGTCAGTGTTGACGCGGCCACCATTTAAGGCGTATTCAATTCGACCCTTTTGAGTCATGCCCAAGTTTCCGCCTTCACCGACCACACGAGCTCTCAGCTGGTTGCCATCAATGCGTAAACCATCATTGGCACGATCGCCCACATCGGTGTGGGTTTCCGTCGATGCTTTAACGTACGTCCCAATGCCCCCATTCCACAACAGATCCACTTTCATGCTA
This sequence comes from Vibrio zhugei, assembly GCF_003716875.1. NCBI lineage: Bacteria > Pseudomonadati > Pseudomonadota > Gammaproteobacteria > Vibrionales > Vibrionaceae > Vibrio > Vibrio zhugei. Next base: position 1,451,518 of record NZ_CP033078.1, read on the forward strand.
AGGATCATACGGATCAATTCATTCGGTGGTAGTGCCGCTTTCTTAGTACCGAGCATCGTCTGGATCTCAGCACTGAGTGGGATGGATTTCGCCTTACGAGAGAAAATACCCCCGCCTTTCGAGATCAGTGACTTGTCATAATCTTCCCAACTTGAACGGGGTAACGCAAATAATCGATCCCGTTCGGCCCAGCTTGCTGCGGCATCAGGATTGGGATCAATGAAAATATGCATATGGTTAAACGCGGCTTGTAATCGAATATGCTTGGACAAAAGCATACCGTTGCCAAATACATCGCCCGCCATATCACCGACACCAATAACGGTAAAGTCTGTGGTTTGACAGTTTATTCCCATTTCTCGGAAATGGCGTTTGACTGATTCCCACGCACCTTTGGCCGTAATACCCATGGCTTTATGGTCGTAACCATTAGAGCCACCAGAAGCAAACGCATCGCCTAACCAGAATTGATATTCGTCTGATACCGCATTCGCTAAGTCAGAAAACGTCGCTGTGCCCTTATCGGCCGCCACTACCAAGTAAGGGTCGTCGTCATCATGACGGACCACTTGCTCAGGAGCAACTAACTGTCCTTCGAGAATATTATCCGTCACATCCAATAGCGCATGAATGAAACGCTGATAACACCGTTTGCCTTCAGCAAAAATTTCATCACGACTCGACAACATTGGCTGCTTCTTACAGACGAAGCCGCCTTTGGCTCCAACAGGGACAATCACCGTATTCTTCACCTGTTGAGCTTTCACTAAGCCTAGAATTTCTGTACGGAAATCTTCCTGACGATCCGACCAACGTAAGCCACCTCGTGCCACTTTGCCACCACGTAGGTGCACCCCTTCCATATCTGGCGCATACACAAAGATTTCATAAGCAGGAACCGGTTCTGGAATGTCCGGAATGTCTCTCGGACTCATTTTCAGTGCTAACCAAGGTTTTGGCTGCTGCTGATCATCCAGTTGATAATAGTTGGTCCGTAACGTTGCCATGATCATATCCATGTAACGACGGATGATACGATCGTCATCCAATACATCGACATGCTCTAATTGCTCGGTGATCGACTGGATAAAGCCCTGCTGGCCTTTCATATCGCCTTTGAACTTAGGATCAAAGCGACGTTTGAAGAGTTCCACCAGCGCTCTGGCAAGATCCGGATAATGATGCAGAGTATCTTCAATGTACTGTTGGCTGAACGGAAATCCAACTTGGCGCATATATCGTGCATAAGCACGCAAAATAGACACTTCCCGTCCTGTCAGGCCCGAGCTTAGAACCAAACGGTTAAACCCATCGCTTTCCAATTCACCACGCCAGATTTGTGCAAACGCTTGTTGGAAACGATCCCGCGCTTCGCGCAGATCCACTACCTTGTCGCTTTTGTGCAACATGGAAAACTCAAGGATCCAATAGGTTTGCATATTGGTTTTTACGACTTCATAAGGTGATTCACCGATCACTCGCAAACCCAAATTCTCCAACATCGGCATAACATCTGACAAATGAATCGGCTCTGCTCGATGATACAGCTTTAAGCGGACCGCTTTAGAATTGGTTTGTTCTTCTTGTGGGCGATAGAACAGCATGCCTAAACGATGAGTTTCGTTAAGATTTTCCATGCGCTCAATATCAGCCACAGCCGAACCTGGCATCATGTCTTCTTTATATGAACGCGGAAACGCTCTCATGTATTCTTTTGATAGAGGTAGACCCTTACTTTCCCCAAAGTTGGCAATGATGGCTTCTGATAAACGATCGTCCCAGCTGGTGGATGCTTCCATTAAATTTCGCTCTATCTTGTTTACGTTGACTTCCATACTGTTGTCGTCGACACGCACAATATAGTGCGTACGAGCCAATGGACTTTCGGAAAAATACGTTGTGAATTCAACATCCTGATCACAACCGAAATATTGTTTGAAAATACGCTGGGTTTGCCGACGCAGTTCAGTGTTGTAACGCTCTTTAGAGACATACACCATACAGCTGAAAAAGCGTCCAAAAGGATCACGACGAACAAACAGACGCAACATATCTCTATCTTGCATCTGTACCACGCCAGTTCCGACTTCTAATAATTCCTCTTCCGAGGATTGCAACAACTCATCACGTGGATAGTTTTCTAAGATATTATGCAGTGCTTTATAGGCGTAGGAACTTTGTCGATAACTACTTGCTGCTAAGATACGCTGAACTTTCTCATTGATTAAGGGAATATTCTCAACGCTTTGATTATAAACAGCCGAGGTATAAAGCCCAGTAAACCGATGTTCGCCAATCACTTTGCCATTTTTATCGAATTTTTTAATGCCAATGTAATCGGTATACGCTGGTCGATGAATACGCGACTGTTTATTGCCTTTCGTCACAATCAATAAATACGGCTTCTTCGCTTCCAAACGGGCAGGATCCGGAAATTCTGACAGTTTAATAGAACGGATATGAGTGGTATCTGAGAATAAACCTAGCCCTTGATCTTTTGTCGGCTCAAGGATGCTTTCTCCATCGGCTTCGATCAAATCGAATTCTTTGTATCCCATGAACGTAAAGTTATGATCCCCCAACCAACGCAAAAACGCGAGCGTCTCTTCATAACGATCATCTTCGATCGGAATGTTTTTACGCTCCTTCTCAAGCTGTGTGATCACGCTCGTTAAACGGCTGACCATCGGCTGCCAATCTTGCACAACCAAGGCAGTATCTTGCAGCACCGACAATATCTCTTCTTTGAGTTCGCTCATTTCTTCTTTTGTATTTAAGCGGTCCACTTCAATATGAAAGAGCGAGTGCCATTCACCTTTCGCCTGATTAATAGAAGTGACACTGTAATCTTTTTTACGTGAAATCTGTGTGGGACCATTGAGCATTAAATGGGAAGTCAAATCGAGACGACTTAATGTCATTTTGACAGAATCCACCAGAAACGGCGTATCTGGCACAACAATTTCGATGATGGTATGAGTTGATTGCCAACCTTGGCGACTGATCGACGGATTAAATACCCTAACGGATAAGCTGTCTGGAGACTTTTCATTGATATGATGCCAAAGACTCACAATCGCACCGTAAAGATCCGATTCATTGCGAGCGACTAAATCATCTTGGGAAATATTACTGAAAAGATGTTGGGCCAGTTGTGTCACAAGTGGCTGTTGAGCAAGCTCTAGCCGGTCTTGGATCAATTGATATACTTTTTCAAGTAGAACCGGCATAAGAGTATCTCGCGTGGGCATAAGCAACTCCAAAATTACATTATAATGAGTATAGTACCCTGTAATAATAGACCTTACTGCACCGTTACGCTTTGACTTAACTCGCTAATTGTAAGTAACTTATTTGGTGAATGTTAATAATGTTAACTGCTACACAGTATTACTGTGCATGACACGATACCTCAACGCAATAATATGCTGGAAAAGTAACAGATTATAGAATCTCGAGTTTGTGAAACTTGTTATTGTCGTCCGTTACAAGACGAAAACGCCCTCTTATACCCAACTGACTTAAATAGGGTCGAAAACGCGAAGCGGGTAATTGCAGGCGTAAGTTTTGCTCCGTCATTACCACAACATTGGCCGCGACTCCCGAATAGTGAGCGACAAACTCTTGATAAGAGATATTTAGAGAAAAATAATAGTCTTTCATTATAGATGCTACGCAAACTGATAGAAAAAGTGGCACCCGCAAGTGCCACTTTTTTATTCATCAGTGATGTAAAATATTTGGATGGATGAATGGAGGTTTCGCCACCCGTTACACCGATTTATTGTTCCAACGCTTTGGTCACTTTCTCATACAGATCCGATGATAAGTTATCCAGCGCGACCAATTTTTCGAGCTCCGCTTTCAACATCGCTTGTCGCTCGTTATCGTAACGCGGGAACTGGATCAATGAATCAATCATACCCGCTGCCAGTTGTGGATTCGAGCTGTTTAATTCACGAATGATTTGCCCTGCAAATTGATATCCTTCCCCGGTTTTTGCGTGGAAGTTAACTGGATTCGCTCGGAAAAATGCCCCCACTAAACTGCGAGTTCGGTTTGGATTTTTCAAACTGAATGCAGGGTGTGAGTCCATAGTTTGACGAATCACCTCAAGTGCATCACTGGCTGGATTGGTTCCTTGAACCATAAACCATTTATCCATCACTAAGCCATCAGCACTCCACTTATCACTATAATCAGCCATAAGTGCTGCGCGACATGGCAGTTGGGCACGGTTAGCTGCAGTCATCGCGGCCATCGTATCCGTCATATTATTCGCATCACGATACTGTGCTTCAACTAACTGATTGCCTGCTTCTGTATAAGCTAAGTAGCCTAGGCACACATTACGCAGTGAACGTTGCCCAATTGCCGCATGGTCAATCGTATATGTTGTTTGTTTAAGTGTATGGTAAGTCGCGCTCAGTTCATCGACCAACGCCGTTGCTAACGTGAATTTAATCTCATGAAGCACTTTCGCAATGGCATCGACATCAATCGTATCAAACCAGCCAGACACTTCGTTATAGCTTGGCATGGTCAGCACTTCAGCAATAAAGGCCGGTTCGAGACTGTCATTAAGCAATACACCGCGGAACGCATCGATGATATGCTCTGGTAACTCAATCTCGTTACCCGCTTGCACTTGCTCTACATTATGACGAATGTACTTAGCCAATAACATTTGACCCGCATCCCAGCGAGCAAATTCATTCGTCGCATGCACCATTAAGAATGTCAGCTCTTCATCGCTATAGTCATAGACCAATTTTACTGGCGCAGAAAATTCACGCAGTAAAGAAGGGATTGGGCATTCAGCCACGTTATCAAACACGAACGTTTGCGAGTCTTGGGTCACATTCAGAACGTGATCAATTTTCTCACCGTTACGCTGTAACTCAATCACACTGCCATCAGCAGCGTATAACTCAATATCAAAAGGAATGTGCAAAGCTTGCTTGTCTTTTTGATCATGAGTGGCGGGGGTATGCTGTGCTACGGTCAAAGCGTACGTTTGTGCCGTGGCATCGTATTCGCTGCTCACCGTTAACGTTGGCGTGCCAGACTGGCTATACCATAAACGGAATTGTGTCAGGTCAATTCCAGAGGCATCTTCCATCGCACAAACAAAATCTTCACACGTTGCTGCGGTACCATCATGACGATCAAAATACAGTGTCATGCCTTTTTGGAACTGAGTTTCACCCAACAGTGTGTGCATCATTCGGATCACTTCACTGCCTTTTTCATACACAGTTACGGTATAGAAATTATTCATTTCTATCACTTTCTCTGGACGAATAGGATGAGACATTGGGCCGGCATCTTGTTCAAACTGTGCACCACGAATCACGCACACATTGTTAATACGATTCACCGCTCGTGAACCAAGATCAGAAGAGAATTCTTGATCTCGGAATACAGTCAGCCCCTCTTTCAAGCTCAATTGGAACCAATCACGACAGGTCACACGGTTACCCGTCCAGTTGTGGAAATACTCGTGACCAATGACCGCCTCAATACCAAGATAATCACTGTCAGTCGCGGATTGATCATCAGCTAGAACGTATTTAGAGTTAAAGACATTCAGGCCTTTATTTTCCATCGCTCCCATGTTGAAGAAGTCCACAGCAACGACCATATAAATATCCAGATCGTACTCTAAACCAAAGCGCTCTTCATCCCATTTCATTGAGTTGATAAGAGACGTCATCGCATGCTTGGAACGCTCGTGGTTCCCTTTATCGACGAAAATCTCTAATGTCACATCACGCCCTGATTTGGTGGTGTAGTGATCTCGACGGACGTCAAAATCCCCGGCGACCAATGCAAACAGATAGCTGGGTTTTGGATGAGGGTCTTGCCATTTCACCCAATGACGACCATTGTCTGTCAGCCCTTCTTCGATACGGTTACCATTACTTAATAAGTATGGATACGCCTGTTTATCGGCAATCACTGTCGTTGTGAATTTAGCCAGAACATCGGGACGATCGAGATAGTATGTAATGCGACGGAACCCTTCTGCTTCACATTGCGTACAAAATGCACCGCCAGATTTGTAAAGCCCTTCCAATGCAGTATTCGCTTCTGGATTGATGAGAGTGATGATGGTCAGCTCACAATGGGCGGGCAGATCACGAATCTCTAATTGATCGTCTTTTTGTTCGTACGCATCCCAGTCAGCCCCATCGACTTTTAACGCTTCTAGTGTGAGACCGTCACCATGTAAACATAATGTATCACTGTCTGATAATTGCTTAACGTAAGAAACCGCGGTGACCGTTGTCGCCGTATCGTGCAAATCAAAAGTTAACTCAATGTCCGTAATGGTATGCGAAGGTTGAGTATAATCTTTTCTGTATTTGGCTTGAGGAGTTTGAGCCATTGCCGTAATCCTTTTTGACGTAATGATATTGTGACTATCCAATATAGATGCTAATGATCTTAAGCCGACAATCGACAATAACAACCCCTATCTGCAAAAAACTCGGTATTTTATGAGAATAGCTCGCATTATTGCTGATAAAAGCGCCAATTGTATCTGTGCCATTAAGGCGCTCGACTCAACGTCGTAAGGAGCGATCCATTTTCCATATCTAACGTCATCGTATCGTTATGCAACGAATACTTAGCATCATGCTGACCATGCTCATACATGAAAACAAAATGATTCTGTTCGATATAAAACACGCCTTGATGCACCGTTTCATCGCCTTGAGACGTCACAGAGCGAAACAAGAAGACGAAATCCGGTTTGATGAGCAATTCAATATGGTCAACAGCATGCTTGCCTCTAGCTTCGAGGTTTTTTACATCATCACTTTTCCATTGTCCTGCTAGCTCGCGTGGCAACGCTTTATAAAAATAGAGCCCATTCATATACAAGGTATTATGGCTACCTTGGTAAGCATAATTGTGCTTTTCTCCATTCGTAAATTGAAATTGCAACGCTTCATCGTTGGCAGAGAAGTGTCCTTGCCAATGTTGAACGGAATGATCCTGCTTTTTTACATCAATTTGGAAGCGATAATCGGAGCGCAGCTGCACATGAATAGAACGATAACCCTCTGGTGTGTCTTCTGGATGGGGATTGATAAAATACCAATCGCCTAAGAGAAAGGGATGATCAAAATAAGTGATGTCATGCTGACCATCTTGATGTGCCCAACTAAAGGGCGTCACCATCACCCATAAGCTCAAAATTACGCAGCGCAGCCACTTCATAAGCCACTCCTTACCATTACTAGACTCTATGCTAAGCGTAGACAAAGCTGATGGGGCTGGTAGGAGAATTTGCCATAATGGCGCTGTGGATGTGATCGCTACAGACAGTAACGAACCTTGTTTCTGCGGGGTGTTACTTCGCGATGTGATGACAACGACGCTCGCGACAAAAATAAAAACGAGCCATATAGGCTCGTTTTTCGATAGAGTGCTAGCGATGATATTAATGTTTCATATCATCAACCATATCGCCCGTCACGGCAACGGCTTCATCTAAGTATGCGTCTGGCGACTCATAATCTTTGGGAATATCATCAAACGAAGCGTACGGTTTTTTACCGTCGGCTTTGCGACGTTCATTCACACGTTGCAGCTGCTCGCTATCCGCTTCTTCCGCTTTTTTCTGACGAACCTGCTCGTTAAGAGATAAGAATTTATCGTCTTTCTCTTTTTTGTACTTGGCAATATCTTCAGCAATAAAGCCAAATTCACGGTCGTGGGCGATACGCGCCTTGTGCTGAGTCGTCAATTCCTTGATCAGATCTCGATCATTATGAACCGGACGATAGTCCGCTTTCGCGATACTGTCCCAAGGCAACGCATTATCTTCCACACTCTCGCCCGTATCTTTAGGATCGATCGGAGTTGGGAACGCAATATCGGGCTTCACTCCCTTCTCTTGCGTACTGCCACCATCAATACGATAGAACTTCTGGATAGTGTATTGTACGTATCCCAATGGATCATCGAAGACATCATAAATATGATTCAACGAACGGTGCTGCTGAACCGTGCCTTTCCCATAGGAATTCTCGCCCAAAATGACCGCTCGACCATAATCTTGCATGGCAGCCGCAAAAATCTCTGAGGCCGAAGCACTGTATCGATTAATCAACACCGTCATCGGCCCTGAATACGCTTCTTTACCATCGGTATCACTGTCAATATTGACGCGACCGTAACTATCTCGCACTTGGACAACAGGGCCGCTCTTAATGAACAATCCACTCAAGCCAATCGCTTCAGTTAACGCACCACCCCCATTGTTACGCAGATCAACAACGATCCCATCGACGTGTTTGGCTTTCAGCTTTTCGATAAGCTTATCCGTATCTTTCGATAAACCGACGTAAAAACTTGGCACTTCAAGGACGCCAATCTTATGCCCGTCTACCGTTTTCACTTCCGATTTCACTGCACGGTCTTCAAGACGAATCTTATCCCGAACAATTGTGACAACGTGACTTTTAGCGCCTTTACTGTCTGGTAAAATTTGCAATTTAACTTTGGTACCTTTCGGTCCCTTAATTAAATCGACAATATCATCGAGACGCCAGCCGACCACATCGACGATTTTCTCACCGTCCTGCCCGACGCCAATAATTTTATCGCCTTTGGACAACTTGTGACTTTTTTCAGCCGGGCCACCTTTCACGAGTGAACGAATTTCAGTGTAATCGTCACTCGCTTGCAGTACCGCGCCAATGCCTTCCAAAGACAAATTCATATCGGTTTGAAATTGTTTGGCACTGCGTGGCGATAAATAACTGGTATGCGGATCAATGGAGCGTGCAAACGCATTCATGTAAATCTGGAATACATCTTCACTGTGCGTTTGACTCAAACGCTTGATGGCGTTGTTGTATCGCTTAGTCAATGTTTTCTTGATTTCCGGCCAATCTTTTCCAGCCAGTTTCAAGTTTAATGCATCGTATTTAACTCGTTTACGCCATAAATCATCCAATTCGGCGACGTTCTTTGGCCACGCGGCTTCAGAGCGATCGAGCTGAATGGATTCGTTTTTATCAAATGACATTTTTTTGTCGAGTAGCGACAATGCATATTGATAACGTTCATAACGTTTTTGTTGAGACAAATTATACAATTTAAAGGCAATCTCGTTGTTACCTGCCTTCAATTGATCATCAATTTGTGTGGACCAAGAGTGAAAAGAATCGATATCCGCTTGAGTGAAAATATTGCGGTTGTAATCCAACATTTTCAAATAACGGTTAAAAATCTTTTGAGAGAACTGATTATCGAGAGAAAAATGCTTGTAATGAGAGCGTGTGAACCGTGAAGTGACCCGTTTTGCAGCGATAGACTGCTGGGATTCAGGCTTGAGCTTAGGTAAGCTTTCTTCACTAATATTGGCTTCTACAGCCTGAGCTGAAAATGCTGCTAGCCAAACGCTAGCAGCAATCAGTGTCAATTTTGAACGGCATTTCATGCGTAGGAATATCTCCTTTAAGCGCGCAAGTGCTCCATCTTGACAACCATTTGTAGGCCGTTAACAAGTTGGACACGCACATCTTCCTTATTAATTTCAACAATGGTCGCTGCCATGTTGCCTTTGCCCATATTTACATTTACTTGTTTACCGACCGATGCTTCATCAGTATTCAAAGCACGTGTTTCAACTGGCTTATTATTACTTGCTTTTGCAGGTGCTTTTGATTGAGATTTAGGGCGACGATTTTGCGGTTTTTGCGCTGTCTTCGCTTTACCTTCTTCACGTGCTTTCTTGTTTTGCTCTTTACGACGAGCGTCAACACGAGCTTTGCTCTCGGCTAACGCTGTTTTTGCATGTTCAATGTGTTGTTCTTCTAATTCACCACAGTCATTACCATCGAGATCGACACGCACAGCACCAGGTTTAACACCATGCAGATAACGCCAAGAAGAAGTGTACTGTCTTAAAGCAGCACGTAGCTGTGTCTTGCTGACTTTTGAGTCGTCACTTAGACGTTCTGCAAGATCTTGAAAAATACCAATTTTTAATGGCTTGGCTTCACCTTCTAAAGTAAAGCATTTAGGGAAACATTCAGCAATGTATGCGATAACTTCTTTGCTGTTTTTTAACTTTTCAGTGTTTTCCATGAGGGTTCCTGGTTGGTGCGGCTACTTCCGCAAAGCATTTTCAATAAATATGTTCGGTATTATAGTGACCTGAATGGGAAAAACCACAGGCAAACACCAATTTATGCTTTGTTAGCGTGTGAATTGAGCAGGTTTTCAACCTGATTCATCAATTCTGTTAATCCAGATTGATCAATTTCACTAAAACGACCGATATTTGGACTGTCGATATCTAATACGCCTGCCACCTTGCCGTTGATCGAAAACGGGATGACTAACTCAGAGTTACTTGCGGCATCACAGGCAATATGTCCTTCGAATTCATGTACATCATAAATGCGTTGTACTGTATTTGTCGAGACTGCGGTACCACAAACTCCTTTTCCAACCGGAATACGGACACACGCTGGCAATCCTTGGAAAGGGCCTAATACCATTTCGTCTTCACTATCCATCACATAAAAGCCGACCCAATTGATGTCTTCTAATTCCATATTGAGTAGCGCACTGATGTTAGCGAGATTGGCAATCAAGTTGGGTTCACTTTCCACCAACGAGACCGCTTGCTTAGTGAGACGCTGGTATTGTTCGATATTCATATACATTTCCAATTAAAACTTAAAGACTTCATAATTCTGAGCTCGTACAATACAAACTCATTGATAAAAATAGGATGTTTCCATCATTGCTATGACAGATTCACAGGACACTATTAGCGTTTCTTAGCTAATAACTCAAGCAAAACAGCATAAATCCAAGCTTTTGTTCGCGAATCTCGTTGCGATTCTCGCGACGCTAATGACGGTGCCCGTGCCTTTGTTAATGCCACTCATGGTCGATGAAGTATTGCTCAACAAGCCCGGAAGTGGGCTTGAAGTACTCAACCTCATTCTTCCCAGTCACTATCAAACTGCTACTGGGTACATCCTATTTGCACTGTTTCTCGTCATCATTATGCGAACCATAGGACAATTGCTCAATATTTTGCAAGGACGTCAATTTACCTTGGTATCAAAAACCATCACCTACCGCATGCGATGCAAGATGATTGATAAATTGGGGCGAATTAGCATAAAGCAATATGAAACTCAGGGCAGTGGCGGAATCAACGCCCATTTAATTACCGATATCGAAACCATCGACCAATTTATCGGAACCACATTAAGTCGCTTCATCATTGGGTTGTTAACCGTTACCGGCACGGCTTTGGTGTTGTTGTGGCTAGATTGGCGCCTGGGGCTATTTATTTTATGTGTTAACCCAGTCGTCATCTTTCTATCACGTCGTCTCGGCAGTAAAGTAAAACACCTGAAAAAATTAGAAAACCAATCGTTTGAACGTTTTCAAACACGCTTAGTAGAAACGCTCGACGGGATTTATCAATTGCGTGCGGCAAATCGTGAACGCATCTTTTTACAACAGTTAAAAGCTCAGGCCGATGACATCAGAAGCAGCGCAGACAAATTCGCTTGGCGCTCTGAAGCAGCAGGTCGCTTATCGTTTTTGCTGTTCTTGGTAGGCTTCGAGCTCTTTCGCGCGGTTGCCATGTTAATGGTGTTATTTAGTGATCTGTCCATTGGTGAGATTCTCGCCGTATTTAGCTATCTATGGTTCATGCTGGGTCCAGTACAAGAGTTACTGGGGATTCAGTTTTCTTGGTACGGGGCAAAAGCCGCCTTAAAGCGCATTAACCAACTGCTCGCCTTAGAAGAAGAGCCCACTTCCATCAGTAAAGTGAATCCTTTTACGCACACCAACAAAGTCGCGGTAGAAGTTAACGACTTATCTTTTTCTTACAACCACGAGCACGCCGTGCTGAGTGCGCTAAACTTAACCATTCCCGCGGGAAAAACCGTTGCATTAGTCGGAGCCAGTGGTGGCGGAAAATCAACGCTGATTCAACTCTTAATTGGGGTCTACCAACCCACTCAAGGCCATATCTACTACAACGGCGAAAAAGCCAACGACATCAGCTTCGATGTGATTCGTGAAGAAATCGCGGTGGTCTTACAGCAGCCCGTGTTGTTCAACGACACGTTGCGCAATAACTTGACGTTAGGAGAAAACTACAGTGAAGCGGCGCTATGGCAAGCCCTCCAAGTCGCACAAATGAATGATGTGATGGAGCAGCTCACCGAAGGGTTAGACACACCGGTCGGCCGCAATGGCGTGCGGTTATCTGGCGGGCAACGACAACGGCTCGCCATTGCCCGCATGGTCTTAAGTGATCCGAAATTTGTCATCTTAGATGAAGCGACGTCGGCACTCGATACGGCAACTGAAGCCGCTCTCCATCACGCATTGAGTGTCTTTTTACAAGGCAGAACCACCTTAATTGTTGCCCATCGTTTGTCCGCGGTAAAACAAGCGGATTTAATCTATGTTCTTGAAGATGGACAAATATCTCAACGAGGCACTCATAAAGAGTTGCTGAATGAAGCTGGGCTCTATCAAACATTATATGGTACAGTGCAGCATTCTGTTTAATCGTTTCGGGTTATATGGCGCTGAGTCAACGACCATCCCTGAAAGCGTGCCTTTTGTGACACTGTCACTTAATATGAAAGAGTAGAGAACGCTACAAATGTGTGATAAGACGCCCGCCATTGCGACGACGCGCCTGTGCCAAGGTTGTGATCTTCCTTTGCAGCCACAGCCGTTAGATGCTAAGCATGACGCCTACTGTCCTCGTTGTAATACGCAACTCAGTCGCGGAGGCAGCCCTTCACTTTCCGGTAATTTGGCGATTGCCATCACATGTATGTGTTTATTCATTCCCGCTTACACCATGCCTTTTCTCTCAGTACGTTTATTGGGAGTGACCATTAATGGTTCCTTATGGCATGGCATTGAGCACCTCTATAACGATGGCTTTGCCGAGTTAGCCGCCTTGGTGATGTTCTGTGCGATCATTGCCCCAGTCTTATTATGCAGTGCACTGATACTTTGCCACATCGCCTTACATAAGCGTTGGTTCATGGGGTTACGCATCGGGAGTGACATTATCTATCGACTCAAAGGCTGGGCAATGATCGATGTTTTTTTAGTCGCCATTGCGATTGCGAGTTTCAAATTAAAAGATTATGCCGATCTGATGGTGGGCCCAGCCCTTTACGCTTTGATTATGTTACAAATCCTCACCGTGTTACTGATCAGCCGTGTGAGTATTCGTCGCTATTGGGAAGCCTGGAGAAGTGAAATCACTTATCAGCATGAAAGCAAAGATGTTCATTGCTTGTATTGTCATTTTTCGCAACCCGCGGGTACCCATTGCCAACGATGCCACCATCGCTTACACAAACGCCGTCCTCAATCGATCGAACGAACGTGGGCCTATTTAATCGCGGCCACTGTCGCGATTTTTCCAGCGAATTTGATTCCAATTTCGATACTGCTTACTAATGGCCAGCATCTCGACGATACGATCTATTCTGGCGTCGTTTCTTTATTTAATAGTCATATGGCGGGTATTGCTATCATTATACTGATCGCCAGCATTTTAGTGCCGATGGCGAAGATCCTTGGGCTTGGATATATCTTGGTAAGCATTCAATTTAAACGCATGACCTTTGCCAAGCATCGCATGCGGATATTTTTTATTATCAAAATGATTGGTAAATGGTCGATGTTGGACTTATTTGTCATTTCTATTATGTTAACCCTTGTTGACCGTGGTCAGCTCCTGAATTTTATTCCTGGTAATGGCGCTGTCGCGTTCGGATTGGTCGTGGTATTGACACTTCTTGCCACTGAAAGCCTTGATCCTCGCTTGATGTGGGACTGTGCCGCCACCGACGATAACACTCAAAAAAGGTCTGTTGATGAATAACAATTCGAAGTCATATGAACCGGAGATTAAGCGCAGCCGGGGAATTTCCCCTCTCTGGATATTGCCGATCTTAACCATGGTTTTAGCGGGATGGCTGGTCTATAAAGCCATTAATGATGCTGGGGTGCGAGTTCAAATCCACTTTTCCAATGGACAAGGCCTAGTAGCAGGTCGAACAACGATTCGCTATCAAGGGTTAGAAGTCGGCATGGTAAGAAATATCAAACTCTCTCCGGATCTCGAGAGTATTTTTGTGGACGCGGAAATTTATCCGGAAGCAATCAAACTTTTATCAAAAGACACCCAATTTTGGCTCGTGAAACCAAAAGCCAGTTTATCTGGGGTTTCCGGCCTTGACGCTTTGGTATCCGGAAACTACATCGCCATTCAACCAGGCGAAACGGAGACCAATAATCACCCAGACGAATACCAAGCGTTAGACAGTGCCCCCGCGAACCAAATTGCGCACCATGGCATGTCCGTACAATTAAACGCCAGCAACCTAGGCGGCCTTTCCGTCGGCTCGCAAATTGTCTATAAGAAAATTCCAATCGGTGAAGTATTAAGTTATCAGTTGGATAAAAATAATAAGTCGGTACTCATTCAGGCGTCAATCAAAGAAGATTATAAAGATGTCATTACCAACAAAAGTCGCTTCTGGAACGTGAGTGGTATCGGCGCCAATATGGGCTTTAATGGCATTGATGTACACCTAGAAAGCCTCAGTGCCCTCATCGGTGGAGCGATTGCGGTCGACTCTCCTGATGGTGGGGAGCCGGTAAAAGAGCATGCACAATTTCACTTATATAAGAACTTAAAGACCGCTGGTCGCGGCATTCCCATTACGATCACCCTACCCGATAATAGTCAGGTCAACCCAGATGGGTCCCCGATTATGTATCGAGGCATCGAGATTGGTCAGATTACCGACCTAAACTTTAACGATGATCGTTCACACGTCGTCGCAAGTGCCGCCGTTGAACCCGCCTTTAGTGATTTACTCACCTCTGGCACACAGTTTTTGCTAGAAGAACCGGAGCTGTCCGTTTCTGGAAGCAAGAATTTAACCAATTTCGTTAAAGGCAACTTTTTAACGTTGATTCCGAGTGAACATAAAGCCAGTGATAAAACCGTGCGTCAATTCGTCGCTAAGCGTCAAGCTGCGTTTGATAAACGCCATGCGATGAGTTTGACACTATGGGCACCCGATTCTTACGGTTTAGAAACTGGCACGCCCATTTATTATCGTGGTATCACGGTTGGGCGTGTCGTGGACGTGCAGTTACAAAAAGACAAGGTCGCCTTCTCCATCACGATTGATGATAAATATCGCCACCTCGTACGTTCACAAAATCGTTTTTACCTATCGAGTAGTGCTCGTGCACAGCTAAGCGATGACGGCGTAAGCGTGAGCATACCACCAGCAAAACGACTATTGACGGGCTCAATCAGTTTTATGAGCGCAGGTCAAAAGCACGCTGCCAAACATTATCAATTGTATGAAAACCAGTCCTTAGCCAATTTAGCGCAGGTCAATCAAAGTGGTTCACAAGCTCTGACCTTAGTGGCCGATAAACTGCCGCCCATTAGCACGGGCAGTCCGCTGCTCTATCGAAACCTCAAAGTGGGAACAGTCACCCAATATCATTTAACCGATGCGGACGTCGAAGTCACCGTAAACATTGAGAATCAATATCGGCATTTACTGACCGAGAACACCGTGTTTTGGAACCATTCCGGCATTGACATTCAAGCGTCTTTATCTGGGATCAGTATGCAAGCGGCACCGCTACAAAGCCTGCTCAAAGGCGGAATTGAGTTTGATAATTTCAAAGGTATCGACAATCGTGTCAATGATCATTGGAAGCTCTATCCTGATTACGATCAAGCACGTCACCATGGTACAGAAGTCACCCTCGTCACTGAGGATAACCCTGACTTAAAAGTCGGTACTCCCCTCCAATACAAAGGGGTTAACGTCGGCAAAGTCATCAGCATTGCTCCAGACTTTGCCCACCACAATGTGACGATTAAAGCCCAGATTCAGCCTGACTATAGCCAACAGCTAGCACGTGCAGGCAGCGTATTTTGGGTATCAAAAGTGAAGATCAGCTTAAAAGGCATCGATAACATCGACAAACTGTTTCATAACAGTATTTCGGTGGAGCCGGGGAATGGCGCTGCGACCACCGAGTTTTCTTTAAGTAAATCCCCTTACAAAGCGATGGGCACCACCTTTGTATTACAAAGCGCTTCTCGCCAGTCAGTCATGGTTGGCACGCCTGTGTTGTATCGTGGATTAGAAGTGGGTCACGTCAAGAAAGTCGCATTAAGCAGTCTTGCCGACAGGATCGTATCCACCATTGAAATCAAACCTCAATACGCCTATTTAGTGCGTCAAAACACCGTATTCTGGAATACGTCTGGTGTTGATGTATCGATTGGCATCAGTGGTGCGAGCGTTAAGTCAGGAACACTCGATAGCCTTATTCGTGGTGGTATCAGCTTTGCAACACCAGACAAGCAACCGCTGCTACACGCTGCCAAAGAAGGACAATCTTTCATCCTCCATCAAAGCGCAGAAGAAGATTGGAAAGAATGGTCGACGGTTATCCCTAAACCGTAACCTCTCTGCCTCAAAAAGCCGTCGCTCAGCGACGGCTTTTTCTCTTTCTAGACTGCCACTAGTCCATCATTCAAGCTATACTAACGCCGAATTCATTGCGACAGAGAACCATTGTGCATTCCAACATTACATTCCCAGAGCGTTTCCTTTCTTCCATGGCGGATATTCTGCCGAGTCATTTATCAATGGAAGATTTCACTGCCGCCTGCCAGCGTCCATTGCGAAAAAGCATTCGAGTCAACACGCTCAAACTCAGTATTCAACAGTTCCAACAAATCGCACACAACCATGGATGGCAGTTAACCCCCATCCCTTGGTGTCAGGAAGGATTTTGGATTGATGCTGATGAATCTTCTGTTTCTTTAGGCAATACGGCTGAGCATATGGCTGGTCTATTTTACATCCAAGAAGCCAGTTCAATGATGCCTGTTAGTGCACTATTCCATCACAATACCGCACCATTGGAGGCCATACTTGATACAGCGGCAGCCCCAGGCTCAAAAACGACCCAAATAGCCGCGCTTATGGAGAACCAAGGAATATTAGTCGCTAATGAATATTCTGCCAGTCGCGTGAAAGTACTGCATGCCAACATTGAACGCTGTGGTATTCGCAATACCGCCCTCACCAATTATGATGGTTGCGTCTTCGGTGCTTGGCTGCCTGAATACTTTGATGCGGTCTTACTTGATGCGCCATGTTCTGGTGAAGGCACCATTCGTAAAGATGCGGATGCGCTTAAAAACTGGAGTCATGAGGCCATTACATCGATCGCAACGACGCAAAAAGCCCTTATCGAGAGTGCCTTTCACGCCTTAAAACCTGGCGGTATTTTAGTCTATTCGACATGCACGTTAAGCCGAGAAGAAAACCAAGACGTGTGTGCACATTTAAAACATACTTTTGGTGACACTGTCACTTTTGACAGTTTGCACGATCTCTTCCCTGAAGCAAAAACATCACTGACGGAAGAAGGTTTTTTGCACATCTGGCCTCAAATGTACGATTGCGAAGGGTTTTTCGTTGCTCGGATTCGTAAAAATGCTTCCGTGACTCCACCTGATGTGACAAAACGTCTCGGTAAATTTCCTTTTCGTAAGGTCTCTCGAAACATGGCGAACACCATCAGTGAAGCTCTGTACAACGACTTAGGCGTCACGCTCCCCACAGATGCTCGCCTATGGGAAAGAGATAAAGACATTTGGTTGTTCCCAACCGCTCTCGAACCATTGTTAAGTGAAATGCGCTTCTCCCGCATGGGGATAAAAATTGCCGAAACCCACAAAAAAGGATTCCGCTGGCAACATCAAGTGGCGACCACACTGGTGCAAAACGATAACACTCACCGAGTTGACATTGGTATCAACGAAGCCCGTGAGTGGTTCATGGGGCGCGATATTCGACCAGAGACGGTCTCAGGTAGTGGTGAAGTGATTGTCTGTTTTGATAATGCCGTTATTGGTCTTGGCAAATGGGTGGGAAATCGTATTAAAAATGCCCTGCCACGCGAATTGGTTCGCGATAAAACTTTCTTTTGAGCCATAGGGCCTACCACAATGAGGTGGGTATGGCGGTCAACGTGTAGTGGACAGCTACACGTTTATGACTGCAACGAACGTGATCAAACACGATTCATACGCTGGCTACAAGATCTGTTATCAAGCCCATATTGATTAAATATGGGCTTATTTGACCATGAATCGCCCTACAATAACGTTAGGCCGTCAGCCGAGATCCGAATTTTTCCCTGCTTATACAAGCCGCCAATGGTTTTCTTAAACGTGCCTTTGCTGGTTCGAAAGGTGGCAAAAATGGCATCCGGGGACGATTTATCACTCAACGGTAAAAAGCCGCCTTTTTTCTCTAGCAGATCAAGGATCTTACTGCTCAAGTCATCCATTTTAGCAACACCTTGTTTTTGTAATGCTAAATTGATCTTGCCATCGTCACGGATCTCTTTGATATAACCTTTAAGCTTTTTACCAACAAACAACTTACCAAACACATCGGATGGGAATAGCATCCCCCAATGTTGCCCATTGATTATGGCTTTAAAGCCCAATTCAGAACGCTCAGCGATCAACAAGTCCACTTCCTGATTCGGTTGGTAGTTTGCGGGGGTCTGATCGAGCCATTTATTAAATTTGGTGGTCCCCACGATACGTCCCGACGCCTTGTCGCTATATACGTAGACTAAAATGGTTTGACCTTCGTACAGTTGTCCACGCTGTTCGCTATAAGGAATCAACAAATCTTTTTCTTTAATTCCCCAACTGACAAATGCGCCAACGTTGTTCACGCCTTCCACTTTCATCAATCCCCACTCACCGACTTGGGCAATGGGCGTTTCCGTGGTAGCAGCAATCTGATTTTCCGAATCAAAGTACAAAAACGCCTCAACGTATTGACCGACTTCAATATCATCCGAAGTATAACGATTGGGTAGCAATGCTCTGCCATACTCACCCGCATCAAGAAATACCCCAAATTCGGCTTTATTCACGACTTCTAGGCGGTTTATTCGACCTATATTCATCATCTAAACTGTCTCACATCAAATTTGCAGAGATTATACGTTATCTCTGTTATGCTTTCTCTAACGAAAAATAAAATAATCACTATTTTGGGGAGTATTAGTTGATCAGAGTTGATAAACATGACGCTGTCACGTTAAAAATCAGTACACAAATCTCCGAAAGTAAAGAAGTCGATGTCGATTTCTACCTGTTTGTTCCTGGTGAACTCGGCTTGGGACCTGACATTATCTCCGAAACCGAGTTTTATCACACCGCCTTTCACCAAAAACGGGCGTACTTCAGTGATGAGATGTTACTTCCGCTTGTTCACAGTCGACTTGCCCAACGTGGCCGCCTATCGACACAACAATATCGCGTCAGTCTGAGTCTGTTTGCTTATCAATATGTGACGGCGTTAGATTTGGCGGTGAGTCAAATCAAGAGCAATGAAGATGCGGATATTTCGGACGAAGTCGACATTGTGATCGAACTCTCGCTCGACATTCTCAAACGCTTGCGACGTAACGTTCCTTACGATGAAGGGATCAAACGCTATTACTCTAATATTGATAATTATTTGTCTTGGTATACCGAACAAAAATTTTTATCCATTGTCTCGTCCCTACCTCGCGATAAAGACTATAAAACCGTAAAAGAGCGCCTGATCACACTCGCTGAGAAAGAACAAGCTCATCGCGCCCTGAACCACTATAACAGCTCTAAGGTCAGTGAAGACCCTACTCGATTAAGCAATAAAATGCGTTTATTACGCCGCTTGATCGAACACCCAGTCGTTTTGAATGAAAAACTGGAGCTGTTAGGTAAAAACGTGCGCCGCATGGTGAAAGGTGGCGCCACCGGTTTTATCATGATTTTTGTCACCATTCTCGCCGTTACTGCTAGAGATTATTTAGGCGAAATTACCGCTTCTTTTATTATCGTTATGGCAGTTTTGTACGCCATTCGTGAAATATTTAAAGATGAAATGAAAGATTGGTTGTGGCGAAGAGCTCGTAAAGGCAAACCGCGCTGGATGCGTATCTACCACGATCCGACTCGTGGAAAACCCGTGGGACAAAAATTTGAATGGCTTGACTATAAACAACTGGCAGAGCTACCCGATACCATCCAAGTCATACGCAAAAAACGGGTCGTACAACGCGAAGAGCAGATTTTGCATTATCACGCCAAAGTGCAAATGCGTACCTCACGTTTCTTAAGCGGTTATGAACAGACACGCGAGTCGATGATGATAGACTTACGCCCGATTACACGGTTGATGGATAAAGGCTCAAATAAGCTATACGTGCTCAATAATGGTCAAGTCAGCAAAGAAAAAGTCGAAAAGCGCCATTTATTGAACTTAATCGTTAAAGAAAATAGTCATGTTGGCCCGGCGAAATATTATCGCTGGAAAGTCGTACTGAATCGAAGTCGTATTGTCGATATTGAAGCGATCCCTCTACCAAATAACTTCAACCCGATCGATTAACAAACCCAATGCGGTCGGTGTAAATAAAAAAGGTATCTGCTCACGCGGATACCTTTATCACTCGTCGCCCTCATCAACCTCGTGCGACGACTCGCTTGTTGCCTTTAAAAGTTGAACACTCGCGTCGTGCTATGATTGTCTAACAAATACGTTTGTAATTTAGGGTAGGATCCTAAATCGGTTGTCACAATCGACAACGGTTTATTGACTTTTTCTGCCGCAGACGTCACGTAATCGGCCAACATGGTGATCGACTGACTCTCAGGGTTGTACAAGTACGCCAGCTTCTCATTATATTTATCGATTCCGAGAATACATTGCGTTAACGCATCCCAATCAATCAATACCCCATCGAAATATTGTAATAACCGATCGGCCAGCAGTGCAGCTGATGGCACATGACACATATAAGAGACCTTGAGTCCATTCAAACCGCGGGGTAACCCTTGTTCAGCTAAGCGATCGATAATGGTCGCCGCGTCACTCAGTGACCGCACAAAAGGAACCACAATTTCAATTTGGTACCCCAATTGCTGTAGCGCTTTAATCACCTCGCACTCTAATTTAAAACCATCCGCGTAATCTGGCGACGCAAATCGCGATACACCACGTAAACCGATCGCTGGGTTCACTTCATCACTCTCGACACTGCGGCCACCGATCAACGTTTTAAAATGATGGCTATCACTGTCACTCAACGATACTTGAATCACCGCGTTCTTATCGGTGATCGCTTCTTCAATATGACTGACGAGAGTTGCAATAAAATGCTCTTTAATCGATTTTTCATTCAAAATACTAGCAAGAGACTGTAACTCGAGATCACTGAGGCTTTCCGTACCCGACACTAATGCAGGATGATAAAATACATGCTCAGCAATAAGCTCAGACAAGGATACGAACACGGCAGAGCTATCGCCTTGAGCCGCATTGCTAAGCACGCCCGTTCCTATGTTTAGGCCCGCATTTATCACACTCATATTTTGCTCACTCATTCTTGCTCCGTTACTTCTTTATTATCATTAGGGTGAAAATACCCATGGATGCTCAAAAACTCAAGATTATTTTAATATTTATCTCGATATTTTGCATAATTTTTCATTTGTGAATAAAAAATGCCTGTTTTCAATAACAAGAGTTTATTCCCATCTCTAAATTCGCTATCTTAACGGCTTCGCAATAAATGGACAGGCACATCATGCCAATAAAAACCGACGAATTAAGAACCCATGCATTAGGGCCAATGCCAACCCCGGCCGAGTTAAATGAATGCTTCCCAATCAGTCACGAAGTGGCAACACGGATTGCCAATTCTCGCCAACAAGTGGAAGCCATTTTAACGGGTCAAGACGACCGCCTGCTGGTGATCGTCGGACCATGTTCTATTCACGATACCGATGCGGCTCTCGACTACGGACGTCGTTTAGCGGATATCCAAACACAATACCAACAAGATTTGTGTATTGTCATGCGGACGTATTTTGAAAAACCGCGTACTGTCGTTGGTTGGAAAGGTTTAATTACTGACCCCCATCTTGATGGTTCCTATGCACTCCGTGATGGGTTGAGCCAAGCTCGAGACTTATTACTGAAAATCAATGAAATGGGTCTAGCAACAGCCACAGAATTTCTCGATATGATCACCGGGCAATATATTGCTGATCTGATTTCATGGGGAGCAATCGGTGCGCGGACGACAGAATCACAAATTCACCGTGAAATGGCTTCCGCCCTTTCTTGCCCAGTCGGATTTAAAAATGCAACGAACGGTAATGTCAAAATTGCCGTGGATGCCATTCGGGCTGCGCAAGCGCGCCACTATTTTTACTCCCCTGACAAACATGGCCAAATGACGGTTTATCAAACGCATGGTAACCCATTCGGCCATGTGATTCTGCGCGGAGGATCCGATGGCCCTAACTTTGATGAATCATCGATTAATGCGGCATGCGCACACTTAGACCAACACGGGCTGCCTCAGCGTTTAGTGATTGACTTTAGCCATGCAAATTGTCAAAAACAGCATAGAAAACAACTCGATGTTGCGAAAAATATCAGCCAACAATTACAGTCTGGAAGTACGGCTATCGCTGGCATCATGGCAGAAAGTTTTATTGTCGAAGGTAATCAGCCCATGAAAGACATTACTCGCTTAACCTATGGGCAATCGATTACTGATCCGTGTTTAGGATGGGAAGATACCGTCACCATGCTCAATATGCTCGCGAATGCCGTACAAGCTCGCCGCCAACGTCAAAAATAGCCGATAAGGAACCCTCGTTATGCCGTCTTTTGATATTGTCTCTGAAACCGACTCCGTTGAACTGCGTAATGCCGTAGAAAACGCGGCCCGAGAGCTCACCACACGTTTCGATTTTCGTAATGTTGATGCGTCGATTGAACTCAAGGACATTACCGTTTCTTTTACTTGTGAAGGTGAATTCCAGCTACGTCAATTAATGGATATCCTCCGTAATCAGTTAGCCAAACGGGGAGTGGATCAGCGGGCGATGGACATCCAAACGCCAACCCGTACAGGCAAGAAGTGGCATCAAGATGTCATTTTCAAGCAAGGTATTGATACGGCAACATGTAAGAAAATCGTGAAAATGCTAAAAGATGCGAAACTGAAAGTTCAAGCCTCTATTCAAGGCGAGAAAGTTCGTGTCACCGGTAAAAAACGGGATGATTTGCAAACGGCCATTGCTCATTTACGTGCCGCTGAGCTTGAGTTACCACTTCAGTTTGAAAACTTTAGAGACTGAGTTAGATGCCAAGCGCGATCAGCAAGGTCTGGCCGCGCGCTCGGATGCTACCAATAAAAAAGTCCAGCGTAGAGCTGGACTTTTTTATGTCTTTCATGCTACCTAGTGCGAGCCATCAAGACCAATGTCATTGGTTAGTGCTTGTATTTGCTTCAGATCCATACGATGGACATGGATCATTTGATCCAATTGAGAAAGGCGAGACTTGGCTTCATCTTGCTTATCACAGGCATCGGATTTTGCATCCCAAGATGTGCCTGCAAGGTACAAATCGCACTCTTCTTTCAGTGTCTTAATTTTAGGTGCCAACTCATCACGCTCTTTTTGCAGTTGCTCAAGCTCTTGCTTGGTTTTTAGTTCTTTTTGAAAGATCTCTCGTGAGCGTTCAAACACACTCGCTTGCAGATTGGCTTTACGGTTCAATGACTGCTTCTGCTTATCCACTTTTGCAATCGTCTGCTTCTGCGTGGTGACCTTTTCATCGAGCGACGAGTTTACTTTCTCAAGCTCAGACACTTGTTTCTCTAATGCTTTGATCTTATCGTCTTTCTCGGCATTCACCTTCGCCACAGCCGCATCAATTTGTTCCTGCACACTGTCTTTCGTTTTGGCAATCGTCGCTTGCGCATCGTTCGTTTGACGATGAGTCTCTTGTTTTAAATCGCCATAACGTTTATTCAATTGATGATAAGCGCTTTCCCATTTCGACGATGTGACCGTAGATCCCACCAGCCCACCTAACGCTAATCCGATGGCAGCGGCAATCCCGATGTATAGATACGTACGTTTGTCACGCTCTTCAATAACGACAACATCATCATGCTCATCAGAATGATTTTGCTTCACGCTTTTTCTCCTCACTCATAGCTCAGCGAAATAATTCAACAATCACCACTGACGCGACATACAAAACAAGACCTAAGCCCACCGTAATCACTACACTTTTTTGTAAGCGCGCATTCGTTCCATACCGCACTAATACAAAAGCAATAATAAGCAATACCGCTATCGCAATCAGTCGAGTCATACTGGATATGCTCCTTAGCATAATGCTTTATACCATTGAAACAAAATGAATGGTCAGAGAAAAGTCTGCTGCTTGGTAATTTTGTTTCATTTGAATTGTATTTCATCAGTTTAAGACAAAATCAGACACTATCATACACCTCTATGCATTTTTGCTCATACTGGTTTGAGTGTCTGTACACGCCTTTTTATTGAAACGAAATTTTGTGGATGACATCACACGATCTTTTCGCTACTATCTTGGCCACAAATTATCTATGCACTAGATAATTGTTCCGATGAAGACTGCAGGAGAGAGGATGTTTGCCTAGCGAAATGCTATTGAGGCATGCATACCCGCCGAAGAAGTAAATCTTTCAGGTGCGTTATTCTGTTTAATCAGAATAGGCGAGGACTGTAGTTGGAGGAACCTCTGGAGAGAATCGTTTAATCGGTCGCCGAAGGAGCAAATCTCACCTCTGTGAGACGAAACTCTCAGGCAAAAGGACAGAGGAGAGAAAGGCGACTTTGTATCCACACAAGTCTACATACGCACGATACCTGCCGATATACCCTTTCCCTCTTCTCCTTAGCTTTTGTTTATTAAGGGGAACTAATGACCACTTTGACAGATACACTCAATACTATTGACCACTTCGTGTGGGGACCACCATTACTCATTTTGCTTGTTGGTACCGGGGCTTATTTCACTTTTCGTTTAGGTTTCATCCAGTTTCGCCACCTACCGACGGCGCTCAAAATGGTATTTAGTAAGGATAAAGCCAGCAAAACACCTGGTGATGTCTCTGCATTTGCGGCTCTGTGTACCGCGTTGTCGGCCACCATTGGCACCGGCAACATTGTCGGTGTCGCTACCGCAATCAAAATCGGCGGACCAGGCGCGCTTTTTTGGATGTGGCTCGCAGCATTATTTGGTATGGCCACCAAGTACGCAGAATGTTTGTTAGCGATCAAATACCGTAAAACGGATGATAAAGGCCACATGGTTGGCGGTCCCATGTACTACTTAAAGTATGGTGTGGGTTCGAATGTCTTAGCCGTACTCTTTGCGATTTTCGCACTTGGCGTGGCGTGTTTTGGGATCGGCACTTTCGCGCAAGTCAACGCCATCGTCGACGCGACGCAAATTTCATTCGGTATTAATAAAATCTATACCGCAACCGTGTTAACCGTGCTAGTCACGATTGTCACCATTGGCGGCATTCAGTCTATTTCAAAAGTGGCAGGAAAAGTCGTACCGACCATGGCAGTCTTCTATGTGGTCGCCTGTATGACGATTATCATCACCAATGCAGAACATGTTTTGCCAGCCATTCAATTGGTGTTGCAATCCGCGTTCCAGTCTAGTGCGGCAACAGGCGGATTCTTGGGCGCGTCTATCATGCTCGCCATTCAATCAGGCATTGCACGGGGGGTTTTCTCCAATGAATCCGGGCTCGGCAGTGCACCAATGGCCGCTGCGGCGGCAAAAACGCACTCGTGTGTACGGCAAGGCCTGATTTCGATGACGGGGACGTTTTTTGATACCCTACTGATTTGTACGATGACGGGCTTAGCATTGATCTTAACTGGAGCGTGGCAAAGTGACTACGCGGGGGCCGAAATGACCACTCATGCCTTTGCCGTTGGTTTAGATTCGCAAACTTGGGGCCCCATTCTCGTTTCAATTGGCTTAATGTTTTTTGCGTTTACCACCATTTTAGGTTGGAACTACTACGGTGAGCGCTGCGTGGTGTTCTTGTTGGGCACCAAAGCCGTATTACCTTACAAGTTGCTGTTTATTGCCTTAATCGCTTCTGGCGCATTTCTACAACTGGATCTCATTTGGATCATCGCAGACATCGTCAATGGACTGATGGCGATCCCGAATTTGATCGGTCTGATATTACTGCGTCATGTCGTTGCAGAAGAAACGCGTCTTTACTTTACGCCAGCCAATCAAAATGATGCCCTAGCCTCACAAACGTCTTAATGGTGAGGCGTTGTCAATCAGCGATGAACAGTAAAGTCACACGATGACGATGTATATGTAGGCGAAGCCCCTTCTGGGCTTCGCCTTTTTCATAACCATCAAAGCGGCTTGTCAATAGCGATTTAGCGCTGCTCTAACATCAGCTTGACGCCTAAGGCAATTAATACGGTGCCCGTTGTTCCTTCCATGGAGGCCGTAAACTTGGCACTTTTCAACAAATGCTTGGCCTTACTGAGCATCCCCGACAAGCAACACTGCCAAACCATGGCAATAATAAAATGTATGCCCGCCATAAACAGGGATTGTAGAACGGCAGAGTGCTCTGGATTAATAAATTGAGGTAAAAATGCCAAGTAAAATACCGCGGTTTTCGGGTTAAGAACATTGGAAAGAAACCCTTCTCTCAACGAACGACGCACGTTAAAGTCGGCATTCACCGGTTGCACTTTATCGGCGTCCATCCCTTTGACCGCACCGTGCAAAACGGTTCTTAAGCTACTGAATCCTAACCAAATCAAATACGCGGCCCCGACCCATTTAACGATCTGAAATAACTCCGCAGACTGCGTCAAGATAGCAGACACACCGATAGCAGAGCACAATGCATGCACAAATAAGCCGGAACAAATACCGAAACTCGTCACACATCCGCCTTGTAAGCCAGAGCGAGAAGTATTACGAATCACCAAAGCCGTATCTAAGCCTGGTGTCAGCGTCAGTATGGTGATAGCAATAATAAATGCTTCAAAATTATGTATATACATTCCATTACCTATACAAGTTTATTCTAAATAACGTTATACCTTATTCATCCGCCATTGTCTGCGGAGAATATTGATCCCATCAGCCATTAAGAAAGAAAAAAGCCAGTATCCATCATGCTGGCTTTGTTTTCGTTTAGAGTGCGGGATGCGGGTGCACTTTCAAATCTTGCCTGAAGCGTCTCTGCCAAGTATCGATATCATTACGATGCAACACTTCCATCATCCGTTTCCAACGGTCAATACGTTCTTCAAGCGGCATTTGTATCGCTTTCGCCAATGCCTCCGATACACTCTCAATATCGTAGGGATTGACGATCAACGCACCGTCTAACTCTTCCGCCGCGCCAGCCATTTTTGAGAGCACTAATACGCCAGGATCCTCTGGGTTTTGCGCCGCCACATATTCTTTCGCAACCAAATTCATACCATCACGCAAGGGCGTCACAAAACCAATATGCGACATATTGTAGAGAGCAATGATGGTTTTACGTCGAAATCCGCGGTTGATATAACGAATCGGAGTCCAATCAAAATCGGCGTAAGTACCATTAACATGTCCGGCTGATTGTTCAACTTGTTGAGCCAATTGTGCGTAAGCTTTTACATCGCCACGCGACGTCGGAGCGACCTGCATATACACCAACTTACGATGTAATTTTGGATTGTTCTTCAAAAGCAAGTCATAAGACTGAAAGCGATGGAAGATACCTTTACTGTAATCCAGCCTATCAACTCCAATAATGAGCTTACGATCTCCAAGCTCTTTTCTCAGTTGTTTATATTCTTGGGTACTTTGTCCACGACTGGCGGATTCAACAATTGCATCTGGTGCAACACCAATGGGATAAACACCCGTTTGTTGTTGATGGTCGCCACAGGTGACATGGCCATCGACAGTATTCCCCTGACACGCCACCCGAATCGCTTCATGGTAGTTATGTTCATCAATACCAGTATGAAAGCCGACAAGGTCATAATTTAATAACTCTTCGAGCATTTTTTCGTAACAGGGTAACGCTCGTAGCAAATCAAAGGCCGGAAACGGCGTATGCAAAAAGAAGCCAATCGGACACGTCACTCCCGCTTCACGCAGCATTTTTGCCATAGGAATTAACTGATAATCATGAATCCAAATGGTGTCATCTGGACGCAAGTAGGACAATAAATGATTGGCATATTTACGATTAACGCCCAGATATCCCGCGCGGTAATGATTACGATAACGCATCAAATCCGGTCGCTGGTGGAAAAGCGGCCAAATCACGTTATTCGAAAAACCCGCGTAAAAGTTTTGATACTCTTTTTGCCGCAAACCTATAGTGACGAAGTCAATATTATCCTTGCGCTCTTCACGGACGTCGGTTGTGGGTCGGTTTTCAATACGGCCATTCCAGCCAAACCATAACCCCCCCGCTTCCGACATGGCCGCTAACACACCCACTGCGAGTCCGCCTTGCGCCCCACCTTTCAGTGCTTCGGGTCTCGCAACACGATTGGATACCACCACTAAACGACTCATAATTCTTCCTCCCAACGCTTACTCAACATACGCGCGCAGTTAATAATACCAACCATGCTGTAAGTTTGTGGGAAGTTACCCCATAACTCTCCAGTATCGGGTTCAAGATCTTCAGACAGTAACCCAACGTGATTACGTCGCTCGAGTAAATCTTCAAACAAGGCACGGGCTTCGGCTTGACGACCGATCGCGGATAAGGCTTCGATGTACCAGAAAGAACAAATCGTGAACGCATTTTCTGGCTCACCAAAGTCATCTTCCACCACATATCGGAAAATGTATTTGCTACCTTTTGGACGTAAATGGCTTTCAATAGCTTCTACCGTCCCGACGAAACGAGGGTCGTCTCCAGACACAAACCCCAGTGAACAAGCTAACAGTAGGCTCGCATCCATGGTATCGCCGCCCCATGTTGCCGTGTAGCTATTAAGCTCACGATTAAAGGCTTTTTCATCAATGGTCGCTTTAATCGTGTCTGCATGTTTGCGCCAATACTCTTGACGGCCGGGCAATTGTAAGTTGTGAGCGATCTTGGCGAGACGATCCGCTGCAGCCCAACACATGATGCTCGAAAAAGTATGAATATGCTGACTGCCACGTAACTCCCACAACCCCGCATCAGGCTGGTCAAAGTACTGCACGGCTTTCTCACCGACTTTCTCTAAAATAGGAAATAGGCGTTTGTCATCCGGTTTGCGAATCCTCTCATCAAAAAACATCTGCGTGGCGGAAAGTACCACGGCACCGTAGACATCATGCTGGATTTGATCCGCCGCTTGATTTCCAAAACGAACGGGCCCCATGCCTCGATATCCATCCAGCTTATCAACGATCTTCTCTTCCATCTGTTTACGGCCATTGATACAAAATACTGGCTGTAGATACTGATCATCGATATGGGTAGCGAGATTAACTAAGTAACGCAGATACTGCTCCATTGTCGCTGTGACACCTAAACGATTCAGCGCATGCACGGTGAAGTAACTATCACGCAACCAACAGAAACGATAATCCCAGTTACGTTCGGTATCTTTAGCTTCAGGAATAGAGGTCGTCATGGCGGCCACAATGGCCCCAGTATCCTCAAAGGCGCTGAGTTTGAGCGTAATGGCCGAGCGGATGACCGCATCTTGCCACTCAAATGGAATCGCTAAGTTGTACACCCAACTTCGCCAATGCAGCTCGGTTTCATTAGCGAATCGCTGTGAAAGCTGTTGAATCGGCTCTTCTAGGCTCTCATCATTACCAAGGACTAAATGCGATTCACTGTCTAAAATAAACCAGCTCTCATCATAGATACTGGAGACGGATAAATCCGTCGTCAACCTCAGTGACAGAGTATCGCTGGTGTATTTAATATGATTGGTGCCTTCAATCCTTTTGTAGGCCTGATTATTCTCATTGTCTGCAGGGCGTAAACGAATGCGTATGCGCGGCGAACCAACAGGCGTTAAAATCCTCATTAAAGTCACAGGTCGGTGCATACGTCCATACAACATTAAGCGAGGGGCAAAATCGACTATTTTGACGCTGTTACCCTGCAAATCATACAACGTAGTTTCTAGAATGGCGGTGTTTTTACGGTATTGCTGCTCACTGTGAGAAAAGCCATCAAGATCAATCCCATAAGTCCCGATAAGCTCAGACTTATCTCCCGTTTTTAGTAACGAAGCAAAGACCGGGTCACTGTCAAACCGTGGCATGCAAGACCACACGACCTCACCCATTTTATCGATCAGAGCACTAATTCGACAGTTACCGATCAGTGCTAAATCCAAATTATTTTCTATCATGGTTATCCCTTACCGCTAGTCTGTCTTGAAGAAAAGCCATCACCTCTTGTGGTGATGCTAAGTGATATTGCGCATTCGATTCGCCCTCACCAATTTTGACTGACACGCCATGTCGCTCATTAACCCATGTAAACGCATCTTCATCGGTGACATCATCACCAAAATACCAGGGGGTTCTGTCTTTGAATTGGGGTTGACTCATGAAGTAGTCGAGTGCGGAAGCTTTATTGATACCAGAGGGCTTGAGTTCTCGGATACGTTTTCCTGCTTGGATACTCAGATCCAATGAAGAAAAACGGGCAGCTAACTGCTGGAGATACGCTTCTACTTGGTTTTCCATTTCGGGTTTTGAACGGTAATGAATGGCTACCGTCAACGGTTTATCTTCGAGCAATAAATCATGCTTGTGACAAAATTGTTGGCAATCTTTAATTAATGCATCAGGCAATGTCACCGTATTGGGATGAAGAAATGTATCACCGGATGATCCACATCTAAATTGCATGCCATGGCTGCCACTGACATTGACTGTCGGCATGGCAAGTAAGTGATCTAACGAGTCCAAACTGCGCCCTGAAATTAACGCTAGCGCTTGGTTGAGTTCTCTGCCTAACGATGTGACTAATGTGCGTAATTCATCGCCGACGATCACGGCTTCCGGAGTAGCTTGAAGCTCGACTAACGTTCCATCAAAGTCGAAAAAAAGTGCAACGTTGTCAAAAGGCAGCGGGGGTAATGTCTTATTCATTTCCTTGCTCGCTTTTTGTAAGTTCATAATTACAATAACGTGATAAACTTAATAAAACAATCTTGAAAAAAATTGCATTTAGTTCTATAGCGTTAACCCATTCACAGTTTTATCTGACAACAAAAATTAAAAAAAATTCGAATATAATGAATATTTAAATAACAATTCCATCAAGTAATGTGGCAAAAAAAATAGCGGGCACTCGGCCCGCCATCCTAGTTATTTATTGTCTTGAAAACGACCGACACCTTATATATGCCTCTCATCGTTATGCCTAATAAATATTACATTTTCATGTGTTGAATCGCATCATTGACTCTATCTGCACCGAGCTCAATCTCTTGAATGACCTCTCCTGCACTATTAGAAGAATCCAATGCTTCAGTGGTTTGCGATTGACACTCAGTGATCAGATTCACCGTTGACTCTGTTTTCGATAAATTTTCAGAAACCATGGTGATAATCTCATTCGTTGTTGCATTCGTTCTTGCCGCAAGTTGTCCCCGAATTCAACTGCGAAGTGCGACACTCTCCAATATCAAGAAGCTAAAGCCATCTCCTCAAATATAATGGCTGCCTGCTTGAAGCCTAAACACTTTCTCGGACGGTAATTCCCGAATTCAACTGCGAAGTGCGACACTCTCCAATATCAAGAAGCTAAAGCCATCTCCTCAAATATAATCGCTGCCTGCTTGAAGCCTAAACACTTTCTCGGACGGTAATTTATTCGCGATAAAGCGAACTCTATATCGATGTCCGTCACTGTCGTTAGATCGGTTCCTTTCTTCACATATTGCCTTAAAAGACCGTTCGCATTCTCATTAGCACCACGCTCCCAAGAACTGTACGGATGAGCAAAGTACACATCAGCCTTTAATTCTTTTGCGATGGTTTCATGACCTGCAAACTCTCGCCCGTTATCTGCCGTAATGGTATGGACATGTTTCTTATAGGGCTTCAGTAGCTCTATTGTCGCTTTGGTGACATCATCCGCTGACTTAGATGGCACTTTCTTTACCACGTAAAATCGAGTCTTACGCTCTAAAATAGTCACCATTGCACCTGTACCATGCTTACCTAGCACAGTGTCGATTTCCCAGTCACCAAACCGCTCCTTACTGTCAACGATGCTTGGTCTATCATCAATCGAAACGGCATTTTTTATCGCTGGAGCTTTCTCTTGTTTACCTCGGCGATACCGCTTATGACCTTGTCTCAAGTGACGATATAACTTACCGCCCAAACGTTTATCTTGAGCAACAAAGCGATAGATCCACTCATGACTGACAGATGCACCAATTTTCGTTAATACATTAGAAATCTGCTCTGGACTCCAATCTGTTTCTAAAAGAAGGCGGATAAAATCGACACGTTCCTTTGGTATTCGGTATTTACGTGCTGTTTTGCGCTTTTTGGTAGACGACATCTGGGCTTCGTTAGGGCAATAATGCTCTCCCTTCCGACCGCGTTTAAGCTCACGGTATACCGTCGAGCGGTGGCACTGAACTGTTTTAGCTATTTCAGGAACCGAAATTCCCCGTTCCAAAAGAGCAGAAATCTGGTATCTTCTGCCTTCGGTCAACTGTTGATAATTCATGGTAGTACTGCTTGTTTCTTTGGCGAGAAGAGCGTACCACTTTCAGCAGTTGGCTTCCTCTTCTACATATTTCCATGAATGTCGCACTTATTATCTGAAATCGGGTATAAGTTAAATTTCCAATCTTCCCAAAGTAGCGTTTCAACAATCATATAAAGCGCTGGAGAATGATAAAGTGAATTTAAATCAAAAGGATGAATTCGCCATTCGGGATTTATTGGTGCACTGGACATGTTCCACCTTTTCCACAATTACAAATTTCTTTGGTTAATTCGCCGTTTGAAACCATTTGACTATAAGTACCGGGCGTGACTGCGGTATAAACGTTAGGGGATAACCCAGACTGACTGGGTGTGGCTGTGTAAGCAACCGCTTCCTCGGGGGCATCGGCCGCGTCCACGCCCCCTGGCAACTTAGCTACCAATCCACTAAAGCCGCTGCCGGCGCCGGCGCTACCGCCTGAGTTAAGGTTGATACCCGCGCCAGAAAGATGCACCCCCGCTGGGTCGACTTTCACAAAACTGCCACCGGCCACGGCGGTAATTTCCGCTCCAGATTCAATCACCACTTTTTGGCCCGCTTTGATATGAATTTCACTGCCCGATTCATTGACCCATACTTTGCCCGCTTTCACGTGCATATCACCATCAATCACAAAGGTGCGGTTTTTATCCACTGCGGTGCGGCTTTCGCCTTTGGTCGATTCATGCTGATTGCGCTTGACCTTGGTGTAGTCATGTCGGTCAACGGTAAGGTGCTTGTCATTGTGCACTACACGCGTATGGTCATTGTTGGTGATGCCGTCGTAATCTTTCTGCGCGTGTAAGAAGATGGTTTCTTCATCCACCTGATCTTCAAAACTCAGCTCGTTGTAGCCATCCCCTTGATGGGTTTCAGTGCGCAGCACTGTCTTGGTTTTATGATCCGGTAATACGTACGGCGGAATGTTGTTCTCGTTGTAGGTCCCACCCGTCACAATCGGTTGATCCGGATCGCCATTTAAAAATGACACAATCACTTCATGACCAATGCGCGGAATGGCGGACATGCCATATTGGCTGCCCGCCCAACCTTGGGACAC
Organism: Vibrio zhugei; assembly: GCF_003716875.1. Lineage (NCBI taxonomy): Bacteria > Pseudomonadati > Pseudomonadota > Gammaproteobacteria > Vibrionales > Vibrionaceae > Vibrio > Vibrio zhugei. Next base: position 1,485,335 of record NZ_CP033078.1, read on the forward strand.
GCGCACCCAGCAAGAGCTTTGCTCATCACTGTTGGAATAGCGATCCCACGGGAAATGCAATTTAACGCGGCCGTGCTCATCACAAAAGATTTCTTCGCCATCCGGCCCCACCACAAACGCAATCATCGGGCCATCCACTTGCGGTTTCGGGGTGGGCTTAGCTTGCCAAGTGAGCGTCGCGGGGATCACCGTAAACTGGTTCGCATACGTTGTCGCGCCTGAGCCGCCTTCTTCTTCTAAGGCTTGTGGCTGTTCACCTTGCACGCTCAGCCCAACCACTAAATAATCGCGATTGAACTCGGTATAGCGAATTGCTCCTATACCTATATGGCGAGCATGCTCCCATTATAATGACAAGTTCTTGTTAAATCTTACGCTGCTACTGAAGGTAAACTATAAATCGATTACCATAATACCATCATTCAAATACCATTATTTTGCGCTATGAAACTCTATTGGCTTACTCTACCTATATTACTCGTTGGTTGTCAGTCGCAATCCAATGATCTGGACGTGACTAGCGAGACATTGTCAAAAAAGCAGGTGAATACGATTGTTGATAATATTAACACCCTGTACCCGGATGCCTCTAAAAATCTGAAAGAAAAAGCCGCCGATGTGGTCATCCGCGCCGTCGAAAACTTGGTGTATGTTAAAGGTGGCACCTTTGATATGGGCGATTTTAAAACCAACTGTAATATTCCATCAAAAACGTTTGACCGCATGGATTGGTCACCGGATGCCAGCTGTTTAGCCTCTCCTGCAAGCGTGGCGAATGGCGCGCAACATTTACACCAAGTTACGCTTGATTCCTACTCTATCTCGAAATATATGACTTCATTCGGTGATATGGAATGGATGCATAAAATCAACCAATTACCAGTTGCGCTGTATGCGTTTCATGAAAAACGTCAAGTAAAACGCAGCGATGCAGATTACCAAGACAGAGTCGATTATGCTTCAGATTACCCCGCGTCAACCAAAAGCTGGCAAGAAGCCAAAGATTATTGTTTGTGGCTTGGCAAAATTTCAACAATCAAGTTCGACCTCCCTACCGAAGCTCAGTGGGAATACGCCGCGCGTAGCCGTGGGAAACATGTGTATTATGCAACGAATACCGGCTATCGCCAGGTTCGCGAAGGCAGTTACTATAATCCCAAAACCCAAAAATATGTTGAATATAACAACAATCAAGTGAACGCCTCGAATCATATTGAAAAGATAGGTGTCTATCCCCCTAATCCATTAGGCCTTTATGATATGACGAGTGTCAATAAACAATGGGTTAATGATTGGTATAGTAAGAATTACTACCTACACTCTCCTGAAAAAAACCCAAAAGGACCAAAAACAGGCTCTGAAAAGGTTGTTCGCAGTGGTGTAGCCGTTAGAGTATTTGGCCGAAGAGGTCAAGATCCACAACTGAAATACCATTCAGTAAATTATAGTTTTCGTTGTTCAGCAAATTAACTATTATATACTAGGTATCGATATAACTCGATACCTAGTATATAAATATAAACTTATACAAAATACTCATTCGAATCCGGTGTCGTTAGACGAGCAATCTTACCTCTCACTTCGGCTTCTTTATTTCTGAACTGATCGCCAGTTAATGGCGTAAATGCTAAGCGACCGTCTCTGTTGAGTAAATCTCGTTTATCTTTAACGCTTAACTCTAAAATCCAATCATCAAATTCATCTTGCTGATCGCCATCTAATATCGCATTAATGCGTTTTAAATTAGCAATCATAGCATCCACGTTGCCTTCTTTATGACCATCTTTATTCATCCGGCATAATACTTCCGACAACTTACGCCAACTTGTGACTGTGTTACTTAATAGGTAACAAATAGCTTTCTCTTGCTTTTCTGTGGACTTCCAGAAAAAATCAGTCACAAGAGTATGCAACATCATGCCAATTGTTTCCGGAAAGAGTAATGACTGATCATATTTTTCCCATACTTGGCTATTATCATTCAATACATTATCTGCTATTTTCAAGGCGTCTTCTCTTACTTTTCTTCTTCTAGCGAAATAGTCCTCAAAGAAATCAAACCCTTTCCCCATATATTTAGTAAAGGTTTCACTGGGGTCATCAATCAGTTCAGAGGCAAAAGCAACATAAGTCGAGTTTTTAAAATATTCGTATACTGGAGGCTCAATGTTTCTTAACTGACGATAATCTACATACTGTAACCCTTTAGCGATAACAATAAACAAATCAAACAATTTGCCCACATCAATTTCTGTGGCAAATCCGCCTTTGGCACCAGGGCCCCAAACCACTTGTGCAGAGCAATGTAAATAAAATTTACTGTTGTCAATTAAAGCTAGCTGAAAATCGACGCCCGCGCCGGCACCAAAGGCCACATTGCCTTCTGCAGACACTTGCGCTAACGCGGAAAAATCAAGTTTGGGGGCATCATCCGGATCTAACCACTCAACTGCGCCTGTGACCTGCCCGCCCGATTGGGCGCCTGCAAAGCCGCCCGCCTTGACACCGATATTGCCGCCGGGAGTATTCTCAGTTTTACGTTGTGGCTCAATGCTAACGTTGGGCGCAATAATAATATCCGTACCAGGGTTCGGGTTTTCCACCTTTTTATCGGTCGTCGCAGCCGCCCCCACATTCCCGGATGCCGTCACACCAAGAAATGCACTGAGCTCAATCGCCGCTTTAAATCGGAAACGCCCAAATGAATAACGACAATCCTCTTTTTTCTCATTTTGGTAGGTTAAACTGAGCTCCCACCCTTGCTTATAAGGCACGTAGGCTTCTGTTTTGACCGCCGCCTCTGCCAATGAAAACGAGGCGTCGGCCCCCACACCAATGTCCGCCGAGACACCATCTTGTAACTCTAATTTGCTACCAGCGCTGGCCTGAGCCGCCCAGCGGAATAATTGGGCACTACTACTTAAAGCAAATACCGTTTTACCATCACTATTATTGAGGTAACCATGCGCCTCCCATGCGACCCAGTTCCACCCTTCGACCTCCCACTTCGCAAGATTGGCTTTGAGCGTTTTGGGGATCTCTTTATTTTTAAATAAATCTTGTCTTAGGCTCTCTTGGAGTTTCTTTTTAAATTTCTGCGGATCCAATGCATCCAACGCTTCTTTGAAACCGACATCCGATGTATTCGAAACCCAATGTTTATCTTTTTCTCTCAATAAAAACTGAGGACGCACATATATCGTCCGATTCTCGCCCGCCACTACAATCTCTTTGATATGATCGGTTGCTGCTGGTTTCAATGTTTTCTTTCTAATATGAGCAAAATCGTTTAAATCTACTTTTTGTTTCGTGGCCGAGACTGATTTTTTTTCTGCTTTATCCAATAATGATTGCCAATATTGTTGATCATCTTCGAGCTCAGCAAGCAGTTTTTCGCCGATAATTTTGCCAGATTTATCTTGAAAAAACTCATGGGTATATTCATCGACAAATCCAATTTTTTGGCTTATTTCTTCAATCCTTGATTCGATCTGTTTCTTATTTTCATCCTTATCAAGACCAGACTTATTCCCCGATGTATCACTCTCGCCTGTTGTGGCAACTTGCGACGGTTCACTCGTACTCTCGCCTGTCGAAGCGACTTGAGGCTGATGACTCGACGTGTCTTCTCCATACCCCACAGCGCCCGCATTGATCACCGACTCTAACCAAGCTTGACGATCCAATATGTGCTGTTTAACGTCTTCTTCCGTTGCTGTCTCTGGGTTGGGCGCTTTACTATTTAACTCTTTTAATTGCTTGATAAATCCTTGTGTGATGGTCTCTTCTTCAAGCAGTAAATCTTTATCTTTTTGCGTGAGACAATAAAAATCTGCTGGCTTATGTTCGTCATCTAAAACAAAGACGATATCGACCAACTCTTCCGCCACACACGTTGGCGCACTGCTAATCGCGCCTTTTTCGCAGGTACCTCTCAAAATACCAGGAGGCGGAACTTGATTCGCTGCTTCCGTTTGTTTGAGTGTCTCTTCTTCAGGTAAACGGATCGTTTTCCCCGGAAAAATCTTATCAGGATTGGCTTGATATTCAGGATTCAACGCGAGAATATCGTCAAATAATACATTGTGTTCAACGGCAATGCCTAAAAGAGTGTCACCCGATTGTATCGTGTAAGAATTCGACATTAAAAATTATCCCCTATGACCACTGGTCTAAAACAGTTTGCATGTGTTCAAGTTTTGCATCGGTTAAGATCCAAGGCTGCGATTCATCTTTTTGTTGGGCCGCATCCATCGTAGAGACAAGCCATTGTTGCTGTGACGTCCAAATAAACTGCTGAATGCCTGGAAATAACTGAGTGCGCTCTTCGTCACTCATTACGGCTAAAAGAGGGAGTAATGTTCTTGGATCGTAATAACGCAATAACACTTCGGTTCTTTCATTCGGTGCCATTATGGCTTGACGCAATGTACTCAGTAACGTCTTCCATTCAATGTCGTCGCTCGTCGTAATAAAACACCCACACGGCGATGCATTCATGTGTTCCACGCACATATCAATCAATTCCTTGGAGCGCGTAATACGCATCACAACCGGTCCTTCATCAATATGTTGATAAGGCGTCGTATGAAATAAAGGGGCAAATTCAGGCTCGACACCATGTTTATATAAGTTAAATTTCCAATCTTCCCAAAGTAGCGTTTCAACGATCATATAAAGAGCGGGCGAATGATAGAGTGAATCTAAATCAAAAGGATAAATTCGCCATTCGGGATTTATTGGTGCACTGGACATGTTCCACCTTTTCCACAATTACAAATTTCTTTGGTTAATTCGCCGTTTGAAACCATTTGACTATAAGTACCGGGCGTGACTGCGGTATAAACGTTAGGGGATAACCCAGACTGACTGGGTGTCGCTGTGTAAGCAACCGCTTCCTCAGGGGCATCGGCCGCGTCCACACCACCTGGCAACTTCGCCACCAGGCCACAGTTGAGATTAATGCCCGCGCCAGAAAGATGCACGCCTGCTGGATCGACTTTGACAAAGCTGCCACCGGCCACCGCGGTAATTTCTGCGCCGGATTCAATCACCACTTTTTGACCGGCTTTGATATGAATTTCCGTGCCCGATTCATTCACCCACACTTTGCCCGCTTTCACGTGCATGTCGCCATCAATCACAAAGGTGCGGTTTTTATCCACTGCGGTGCGGCTTTCGCCTTTGGTCGATTCATGCTGATTGCGCTTGACCTTGGTGTAGTCATGTCGGTCAACAGTAAGGTGCTTATCATTGTGCACCACACGCGTATGGTCATTGTTGGTGATGCCGTCGTAATCTTTCTGCGCGTGTAAGAAGATGGTTTCTTCATCCACCTGATCTTCAAAACTCAGCTCGTTGTAGCCATCCCCTTGATGGGTTTCAGTGCGAAGCACTGTCTTGGTTTTATGATCCGGTAATACGTACGGCGGAATGTTGTTCTCGTTGTAGGTCCCACCCGTCACAATCGGTTGATCCGGATCGCCATTTAAAAATGACACAATCACTTCATGACCAATACGCGGAATGGCGGACATCCCATATTGGCTGCCCGCCCAACCTTGAGACACGCGCACCCAGCAAGAGCTTTGCTCATCACTGTTGGAATAGCGATCCCACGGGAAATGCAATTTAACGCGGCCGTGCTCATCACAAAAGATTTCTTCGCCATCCGGCCCCACCACAAACGCAATCATCGGGCCATCCACTTGCGGTTTCGGGGTGGGCTTGGCTTGCCAAGTGAGCGTCGCGGGGATCACCGTAAACTGGTTCGCATACGTGGTTGCGCCTGAACCGCCTTCTTCTTCTAAGGCTTGTGGCTGTTCACCTTGCACGCTCAGCCCAACCACTAAATAATCGCGATTCAACTCATCGTTCAGATGCTCAGTCAGCGAAAATTGATACCCAGCTTGTAAACATTGCTGGTTACTTTTCCCTGTGAGCGTTTGCGATTCACGGCGTAGATAAGCAAGACGAATAGCATTAAACGCTTTACCGCTTTCGTCGTCTTTATAGCGACCTGGCGCATCATAATGCTCATACCCGGATAATTGATAATCAATATCTGAGGCAACGGCGCTTTGTGCAAACGTATAGGTCGGTTTACCTCTTTTATGTAATAATATAGCGATTGCTCCTATAGATACAGAGCGAGCATGCTCCCAATTATAATGACAAATTCTTGTTAATTTGTGCGTGGCTACTGAAAGCAAACCGTCAATCGATTACAATAATACCATCATTCAAATACCATTATTTTGCGCTATGAAACTCTATTGGCTTACTCTACCTATATTACTCGTTGGTTGTCAGTCGCAATCCAATGATCTGGACGTGACTAGCGAGACATTGTCGAAAAAACAGGTGAAGACGATTGTTGACAATATTAATACCCTGTACCCGGATGCCTCTAAAGATCTGAAAGAAAAAGCCGCCGATGTGGTGGTCCGCGCCGTCGAAAACTTGGTGTATGTTAAAGGTGGCACCTTTGACATGGGCGATTTTAAAACCAACTGTAATATTCCATCAAAAACGTTCACTCGCATGGATTGGTCGCCCGATGCCAGCTGTTTAGCCTCTCCTGCAAGCGTAGCGAATGGCGCGCAACACCTTCATAAAGTTACGCTTGATTCCTATTCCATATCAAAATATATGACCTCATTTGGCGATATGGAATGGATGCGTAAAATTAACCAATTACCAGTTGCGCTGTATGCGTTTCATGAAAAACGCCAAGTAAAACGCAGTGACCCAGATTACCAAGACAGAGTCGATCATAAATCAAATCGTCCGGCGTCAACCAAAAGCTGGCAAGAAGCCAAAGATTATTGTTTGTGGCTTAGGAAAATTTCAACAATCAATTTCGATCTCCCTACAGAAGCCCAATGGGAATATGCCGCGCGTAGCCGTGGGAAACATGTGTATTATGCCACGAATACCGGCTATCGTCAGGTTCGCGAAGGCAGTTATTATGACCCCAAAACCAAGAAATATGTTGAATATACAGATAATGAAGTCAACGCCTCGTTAAGTATAGAAAATATAGGTATTTACCCTCCAAACCCATTAGGCCTTTATGATATGACAAGCGTCAATAGACAATGGGTTAATGATTGGTATAGTAAAGATTACTATCTACATTCTCCAATAAAAAACCCCCAAGGACCAGAAAAAGGGGCTCAAAAAATTGTTCGTTCTGGTAGAGCCGTCAGAGTCTTTGGCCGAGGAGGTCAAGATCCACAACTGAAACATCATTCAATAAGCGACAGCTTTAGATGTGCAGCAAATTAACGATAACTGTCAGATTAAGAAGTCTGAGCTATTACAGATAAACATTAGGTATCGAGAAAACTCGATACCTAGCATATAAATAGAAACTTATACAAAATACTCATTCGAATCCGGTGTCGTTAGGCGAGCAATCTTACCTCTCACTTCGGCTTCTTTATTTCTGAACTGATCGCCAGTTAATGGCGTAAATGCTAAGCGACCGTCTCTATTGAGTAGATCTCGTTTATCTTTAACGCTTAACTCTAAAATCCAATCATCAAATTCATCTTGCTGATCGCCATCTAATATCGCATTAATGCGTTTTAAATTAGCAATCATAGCGTTCACTTTGCCTTCTTTATGACCGTCTTTATTCATGCGGCATAATATTTCCGATAATTTACGCCAACTTGTCACGGTGTTACTTAATAAATAGCAAATGGCTTTTTCTTGCTTTTCTGTGGATTTCCAGAAAAAGTCAGTGACTAAAGTATGCAACATCATGGCAATCGTTTCTGGTAACAGTAATGATTGATCGTACTTTTCCCATACTTGGCTATTGTCATTTAATACATTGTCAGCAATGTTCAATGCTTCTTCTCTTAATGCTCTTTCTGCATCAAAATAGCGATCAAAAAAATCAAATCCCTTGTTCATATATTTAGTAATGATACTACTTGGATCATCAATCAGCTCAGAAGCAAAAGCAACATAAGTAGAATCTTGGAAATATTTATATACATCTTCTGCTATATTTTTTAATTGTCGATAATCCACATACTGTAACCCTTTAGCGAGGACAATAAATAAACCCGATTTCAGATAATAAGTGCGACATTCATGGAAATATGTAGAAGAGGAAGCCAACTGCTGAAAGTGGTACGCTCTTCTCGCCAAAGAAACAAGCAGTACTACCATGAATTATCAACAGTTGACCGAAGGCAGAAGATACCAGATTTCTGCTCTTTTGGAACGGGGAATTTCGGTTCCTGAAATAGCTAAAACAGTTCAGTGCCACCGCTCGACGGTATACCGTGAGCTTAAACGCGGTCGGAAGGGAGAGCATTATTGCCCTAACGAAGCCCAGATGTCGTCTACCAAAAAGCGCAAAACAGCACGTAAATACCGAATACCAAAGGAACGTGTCGATTTTATCCGCCTTCTTTTAGAAACAGATTGGAGTCCAGAGCAGATTTCTAATGTATTAACGAAAATTGGTGCATCTGTCAGTCATGAGTGGATCTATCGCTTTGTTGCTCAAGATAAACGCTTGGGCGGTAAGTTATATCGTCACTTGAGACAAGGTCATAAGCGGTATCGCCGAGGTAAACAAGAGAAAGCTCCAGCGATAAAAAATGCCGTTTCGATTGATGATAGACCAAGCATCGTTGACAGTAAGGAGCGGTTTGGTGACTGGGAAATCGACACTGTGCTAGGTAAGCATGGTACAGGTGCAATGGTGACTATTTTAGAGCGTAAGACTCGATTTTACGTGGTAAAGAAAGTGCCATCTAAGTCAGCGGATGATGTCACCAAAGCGACAATAGAGCTACTGAAGCCCTATAAGAAACATGTCCATACCATTACGGCAGATAACGGGCGAGAGTTTGCAGGTCATGAAACCATCGCAAAAGAATTAAAGGCTGATGTGTACTTTGCTCATCCGTACAGTTCTTGGGAGCGTGGTGCTAATGAGAATGCGAACGGTCTTTTAAGGCAATATGTGAAGAAAGGAACCGATCTAACGACAGTGACGGACATCGATATAGAGTTCGCTTTATCGCGGATAAATTACCGTCCGAGAAAGTGTTTAGGCTTCAAGCAGGCAGCCATTATATTTGAGGAGATGGCTTTAGCTTCTTGATATTGGAGAGTGTCGCACTTCGCAGTTGAATTCGGGAATCAAATAATTTATCGCCATCGATTTCTGTGGCAAATCCGCCTTTGGCACCAGGGCCCCAAACCACTTGTGCAGAGCAATGTAAATAAAATTTACTGTTGTCAATTAAAGCTAGCTGAAAATCGACGCCCGCGCCGGCACCAAAGGCCACATTGCCTTCTGCAGACACTTGCGCTAACGCGGAAAAATCAAGTTTGGGGGCATCATCCGGATCTAACCACTCAACTGCGCCTGTGACCTGCCCGCCCAATTGGGCGCCTGCAAAGCCGCCCGCCTTGACACCGATATTGCCGCCGGGAGTATTCTCAGTTTTACGTTGTGGCTCAATGCTAACGTTGGGCGCAATAATAATATCCGTACCAGGGTTCGGGTTTTCCACCTTTTTATCGGTCGTCGCAGCCGCCCCCACATTCCCGGATGCCGTCACACCAAGAAATGCACTGAGCTCAATCGCCGCTTTAAATCGGAAACGCCCAAATGAATAACGACAATCCTCTTTTTTCTCATTTTGGTAGGTTAAACTGAGCTCCCACCCTTGCTTATAAGGCACGTAGGCTTCTGTTTTGACCGCCGCCTCTGCCAATGAAAACGAGGCGTCGGCCCCCACACCAATGTCCGCCGAGACACCATCTTGTAACTCTAATTTGCTACCAGCGCTGGCCTGAGCCGCCCAGCGGAATAATTGGGCACTACTACTTAAAGCAAATACCGTTTTACCATCACTATTATTGAGGTAACCATGCGCCTCCCATGCGACCCAGTTCCACCCTTCGACCTCCCACTTCGCAAGATTGGCTTTGAGCGTTTTGGGGATCTCTTTATTTTTAAATAAATCTTGTCTTAGGCTCTCTTGGAGTTTCTTTTTAAATTTCTGCGGATCCAATGCATCCAACGCTTCTTTGAAACCGACATCCGATGTATTCGAAACCCAATGTTTATCTTTTTCTCTCAATAAAAACTGAGGACGCACATATATCGTCCGATTCTCGCCCGCCACTACAATCTCTTTGATATGATCGGTTGCTGCTGGTTTCAATGTTTTCTTTCTAATATGAGCAAAATCGTTTAAATCTACTTTTTGTTTCGTGGCCGAGACTGATTTTTTTTCTGCTTTATCCAATAATGATTGCCAATATTGTTGATCATCTTCGAGCTCAGCAAGCAGTTTTTCGCCGATAATTTTGCCAGATTTATCTTGAAAAAACTCATGGGTATATTCATCGACAAATCCAATTTTTTGGCTTATTTCTTCAATCCTTGATTCGATCTGTTTCTTATTTTCATCCTTATCAAGACCAGACTTATTCCCCGATGTATCACTCTCGCCTGTTGTGGCAACTTGCGACGGTTCACTCGTACTCTCGCCTGTCGAAGCGACTTGAGGCTGATGACTCGACGTGTCTTCTCCATACCCCACAGCGCCCGCATTGATCACCGACTCTAACCAAGCTTGACGATCCAATATGTGCTGTTTAACGTCTTCTTCCGTTGCTGTCTCTGGGTTGGGCGCTTTACTATTTAACTCTTTTAATTGCTTGATAAATCCTTGTGTGATGGTCTCTTCTTCAAGCAGTAAATCTTTATCTTTTTGCGTGAGACAATAAAAATCTGCTGGCTTATGTTCGTCATCTAAAACAAAGACGATATCGACCAACTCTTCCGCCACACACGTTGGCGCACTGCTAATCGCGCCTTTTTCGCAGGTACCTCTCAAAATACCAGGAGGCGGAACTTGATTCGCTGCTTCCGTGTGTTTGAGTGTCTCTTCTTCAGGTAAACGGATCGTTTTCCCCGGAAAAATCTTATCAGGATTGGCTTGATATTCAGGATTCAACGCGAGAATATCGTCAAATAATACATTGTGTTCAACGGCAATGCCTAAAAGAGTGTCACCCGATTGTATCGTGTAAGAATTCGACATTAAAAATTATCCCCTATGACCACTGGTCTAAAACAGTTTGCATGTGTTCAAGTTTTGCATCGGTTAAGATCCAAGGCTGCGATTCATCTTTTTGTTGGGCCGCATCCATCGTAGAGACAAGCCATTGTTGCTGTGATGTCCAGATAAACTGCTGAATGCCTGGAAATAACTGAGTGCGCTCTTCGTCACTCATTACGGCTAAAAGAGGGAGTAATGTTCTTGGATCGTAATAACGCAATAACACTTCGGTTCTTTCATTCGGTGCCATTATGGCTTGACGCAATGTACTCAGTAACGTCTTCCATTCAATGTCGTCGCTCGTCGTAATAAAACACCCACACGGCGATGCATTCATGTGTTCAACGCACATATCAATCAACTCCTTGGAGCGCGTAATACGCATCACAACCGGTCCTTCATCAATATGTTGATAAGGCGTCGTATGAAATAAAAGGGCAAATTCAGGCTCGACACCATGTTTATATAAGTTAAATTTCCAATCTTCCCAAAGTAGCGTTTCAACAATCATATAAAGCGCTGGAGAATGATAAAGTGAATTTAAATCAAAAGGATGAATTCGCCATTCGGGATTTATTGGTGCACTGGACATGTTCCACCTTTTCCACAATTACAAATTTCTTTGGTTAATTCGCCCCGAATTCAACTGCGAAGTGCGACATTCTCCAATATCAAGCAACCAAAGCCATTTCCTCAAATATAATGGCTGGCTGCTTGAAGCCTAAGCACTTTCTTGGACGATAGTTTATCCGAGATAAAGCGAACTCTATATCTATGTCAGTCACCGTCGTTAAGTCAGTTCCTTTCTTCACATATTGCCTTAAAAGACCGTTCGCATTCTCATTAGCACCACGCTCCCAAGAGCTATAAGGATGAGCAAAGTAGACATCAGCCTCTAATTCTTTTGCGATGGTTTCATGACCTGCAAACTCTCGTCCGTTATCTGCCGTAATGGTATGGACATGGTTCTTATAAGGCATGAGTAGCTCTATGGTGGCTTTGGTAACATCATTCGCTGACTTAGATGGCACTTTCTTTACTACGTAAAATCGTGTCTTACGCTCTAAAATAGTCACCATCGCACCTGTACCATGCTTACCTAGCACGGTGTCGATTTCCCAGTCACCAAACCGCTCCTTACCGTCAACGATGCTTGGTCTGTCATCAATCGAAACGGCATTCTTTATCGCTGGCGCTTTCTCTTTTTTACCGCGGCGATAACGCTTGTGTCCTTGCCTCAAGTGGCGATATAACTTACCGCCCATGCGTTTATCTTGTGCGACAAAGCGATAGACCCACTCGTGACTGACAGCGGCCCCAACTTTCGTTAATACATTGGAAATCTGCTCTGGACTCCAATCTGTTTCTAAAAGAAGACGGATAAAATCCACACGCTCCTTTGGTATGCGGTATTTACGCGCTGTTCTGCGCTTTTTAATCGACAACAGCTGGGCTTTATTTGGGCAATAAATGTTGCCTTTACGACCTCGCTTAAGCTCCCGATATACTGTCGAGCGGTGGCACTGAACGGTTTTAGCTATTTCAGAAACCGAAATTCCCCGTTCCAAAAGAGCAGAAATCTGGTATCTTCTGCCCTCGGTCAACTGCTGATAATTCATGGTAGTACTGCTTGTTTCTTTGGCGAGAAGAGCGTACCACTTTCAGCAGTTGGCTTCTTCTTCTACGCTTTCCATGAATGTCGCACTTATTATCTGAAATCGGGACCGTTTGAAACCATTTGACTATAAGTACCGGGCGTGACTGCGGTATAAACGTTAGGGGATAACCCAGACTGACTGGGTGTGGCTGTGTAAGCAACCGCTTCCTCGGGGGCATCGGCCGCGTCCACGCCCCCTGGCAACTTCGCTACCAGTCCACTAAAGCCGCTGCCGGCGCCGGCGCTACCGCCTGAGTTAAGGTTGATACCCGCGCCAGAAAGATGCACCCCCGCTGGGTCGACTTTCACAAAACTGCCACCGGCCACGGCGGTAATTTCCGCTCCAGATTCAATCACCACTTTTTGGCCCGCTTTGATATGAATTTCACTGCCCGATTCATTGACCCATACTTTGCCCGCTTTCACGTGCATATCACCATCAATCACAAAGGTGCGGTTTTTATCGACTGCGGTTCGGCTTTCCCCTTTGGTCGACTCATGATGATTGCGTTTGATCTTGGTGTAGTCATGTCGATCGACCGTGAGATGTTTGTCATTGTGTATAACGCGCGTATGGTCATTGTTGGTGATGCCGTCGTAATCTTTCTGCGCGTGTAAGAAGATGGTTTCTTCATCCACCTGATCTTCAAAACTCAGCTCGTTGTAGCCATCCCCTTGATGGGTTTCAGTGCGAAGCACTGTCTTGGTTTTATGATCCGGTAATACGTACGGCGGAATGTTGTTCTCGTTGTAGGTCCCACCCGTCACAATCGGTTGATCCGGATCGCCATTTAAAAATGACACAATCACTTCATGACCAATGCGCGGAATGGCGGACATGCCATATTGGCTGCCCGCCCAACCTTGAGACACGCGCACCCAGCACGAGCTTTGCTCATCACTGTTGGAATAGCGATCCCACGGGAAATGCAATTTAACGCGGCCGTGCTCATCACAAAAGATTTCTTCGCCATCCGGGCCAACCACAAAAGCAATCATAGGACCATCGACTTGGGGTTTCGGCGTTGGCTTAGCTTGCCAGCGTAGAGTGGAAGGAATGACGGTGAACTGATTCGCATACGTCGTCGCCCCAGAGCCGCCCTCCTCTTCTAACGCCTGCGGCTGCTCGCCTTGAACGCTCAAACCGACCACTAAATAATCACGATTGAACTGCTCATTCAGATGCTCAGAGAGTGAAAATTGATAGCCCGCTTTTAAGCTTTGCTGATTACTTTTGCCCGTCAGGGTTTGGGATTCACGACGTAGATAAGCCAAGCGGATATCATTAAACGCTTTACCACTTTCATCATCTTTAAAACGACCTGGGGCATCGTAGTGTTCATAACCCGTCAGTTGATAATCGATATCGGCCGCAATAGCGCTTTGTGCAAACGTATAAGTGGGTTTTTTAAAGCTATAATCACGAGTAACGGAATGGGTAAATTCTGACTGAGTATGAGCGGCCAACTCTTTGATAAATGGGGCGTCATTCGCACCACCAGCTAAAGCATTGTAAGGTACCGGCTCCGCGACCCAAGGAAAACTGGCGGTTTTATCCGTAAACAACAGCGTGTGCTTACCTTCTTCATGAATAAAACTGTAAACCAGTCCTTCTTCTGCCGCTATGCGGTGTAGAAATTCCATATCCGTTTCTCGGTACTGCACACAGAATTCACGCTGCGCGCACTCTCGATCAATGGAGAACGCATAATCGTTGATATTCATCTCTTGCAACAAGATAGAAATGATTTCTGGAACGGTTTTTAACTGAAACGAACGGCTATTGTGTCGCAGGGCAAGACGCTCGAGAGAGGGTACGAGCGTTAACGAATAAAAGCTAAAATGATGGCCAATGTCGCCTTGGCTGAAATGACTGACGATACCATTAACACGCTGCACCAATTCACCGTTTCGGTAGAGAGTAAGCTCAGCGTTCCTATCAACGACTTGATCTGGAGTGATATGAGACTGTCGGCTTGCTAAATCAATCATATAGCGAAAGCCATAGCATGCCTCATTTCGAAATTCACTATCGGAGATGGATTCATGTCCATCAAATCGACGCACCACCAGTGTGTCGTCGTCTAGGCCATCGATTGTGATTGCATAGTGTAACGTCGCCATCCTGACATTTCCTTTCGTGTTCTTATATACGTCAAAAACCTTAAGCACAACACATTGAATCCAAAAAGGAATGCGTTGTGCTTAAGGTTTAATATTATTGCCCGAGGGTCCTCGGGCAATGTTAAGCGCGCGTAAATTACGCTTCAATCGGCTTACGCCAGTCATCAGAACCTGAAGTACCAGCATTCACGTGATCCCACGTAATTTTGCGGTAAGTCATCGATACGGTTAAGTTTTGTGTAAAGTCCGCTTTCGCTGGATCTTGACAGTGTGGCATTTCACATCGAATGTCGACGATAGAAGCATTTTCTAGCTTCGTCGTGAAGAAGTTTTCTTGCTTACCTTCAATCGATGTGCGGTACCATTTCAATTCCACATTCGTCATCTTTTCACCTGACGCCAATGCGTTGTATAGTAGAGGCACGGCTTTGTTCAGCGTTACGGTAAACTGGAACGGCTTGTGAACACGCTGACCAGATGGCTGACCCGATTGTGGATCCGTTGGTACGGTCACATTGTGGTCAAAGTACTGAACCAGCATCTCGTCTTCGTGACCTTCAACAAATGAGTCACCGATTGAATCAGCAGTACATGCGCCTGCAGTGATAAGACCCTGAGTTTGACCTTCGATAGAGATATAACATGGAGTTGGCATGGCTTAATTCCTTAATTTACTTGTTTCATCAAATTTGTATTGCGTACCAACAAGAGAGCAAAGTCGATGCCAATATTGGTATCTTTATTTTTCAGTAGGTTATAATTACACTCCAATTAATAAAGCAATAAGCTGCCTATAGCTGAGCAAGATCTTGCTCGCTGGGCAAACTTCGACTCACCTAACGCTCAATAGCTTTTATAGAGTTCCTCTTCCACTTTACGCTGTTCTGTATGGTTTATTGTTTCATTTTTCCCGTGACGGAGAGCGTAGGCACAGTAAGCGATCCAGCATACATTGGCTGTTTTACCTACGGAGCAATCATAGCTAGTTGACCGATTCATCCCAAGAGTAGTCGATGACTGGGTCACCCGCCTTTTCAAGAGTGGCTTGCAGTGTCAGTCACTCTTGTCTGAGGGCCCATAAAAAATGCCAGCATGAATGCTGGCATTTTATTTCAACGGTCTTCAATACAACATGGTAGAGAAATTAAAGGATATTGAACGATACCGTTAGGTTATACGTTTCCATATCATCGTGATCCATTTTGTAGTTCGAATAGTTCGCACCCACAGAAATAGGACCAAACACTTCGTAATCCGCACCGACGCTGTACATCACATCGTAACCATCATCACTGCCATTATCAGAGTCTTTATCCCACTTATGTAGACCGCCTTTCGCGTACACTTGCAGTGGGCCAAAGTTGATGCTTGGTTTCAAGGCAATATAAGTATCGTTGAATGATAAATCACTGCGGTGGTCAAAACTATCAAATTTATTTAAACCCGCTTCGACACCGATAATTGGCAAAAGACCGGTCCCTGCATGGATGTTGTACGCAGTACCATCAACGCCATCAATTTTTGCATTACCGACTGATGCGCCGCCGTAAATCCATGAGTCAGCGAAAGCAGATGTTGAAGCACCAATCAGTGCCAGTGCAAGTAGTGTTTTTTTCATGAGTAATCTTCTCTCAGTCAGTTAAGTGACAACTTAGAACGGATAACTATTGCCGCTAAAGCGCCATAATATCGTATTCTGTCAGAATTAAGCAAATTTCATTCCTAAATATCATTAATCGCATTTTTAATGCGTTTATCGGATACCGGATACGGAGTACCGAGTTGCTGAGCAAAATAGCTCACGCGCAGCTCCTCTATCATCCAGCGAATGTCTTTCACTTTTTCCGGAATATCCATTCCTCTCGGAATTTTATTCAGCAACTCTTTATAATCATTGGTCACCGATTCAATTTTCAGCATATGAGCACGATCTTTATTGGGATCGATCGGCAACTTGTCCATACGACGCTCTATCGCCTTCATATAGCGTAGAATATCTGGCAAACGTTGCCAGCCACATTCGGTTGCAAACCCTTTAAAAATCAGCCCTTCGATTTGTGCTTTAATATCAGACAACGCAAAGGCCATCGAAAGGTCGACTTTGCCTTTCAAGCGCTTATTGATTTCAAACGCCTTCGTCAGAATCGTTTCCACTTGCTTGGCAATGTCCACAACGGTATCACCGAGCTCCCCACGAATAGACTCTTTTAATGCTTCAAATTGCTCTGGCTCCCACACCACACCACCGTGTTGTTCGATCAATTTATCCACTCCACAGGCAATGCAGTCATCAATCAAATCCAATACCTTGCCATAGGGATTAAAATATAAGCCAAGTTTCGATTTATTCGGTAAATTGCTGTGTAAGTATTTGATTGGAGAAGGCACGTTCAATAAGACAAGGCGACGTTGACCTTGACGCATCGCTTCGATCTGCTCTTGCTCGGTTTCAAACAGTTTAATCTCAACACTGTCTTTGTTGTCGACAATGGCGGGGAACGCCTTGACCTCAAAGCCACCACGTTTTTGTTGATACACCTGTGGTAGCGTCCCAAACGACCATGTGTGTAAATTCTGCTGTTCGATATCGTCATCGGCAACCTTAGATAAGGTCTCTTGTACTTGTTCTTTTAAGCTCTCTTTCAAAGCAAACAGATCATTGTTTTCTTTGATTTTACGACGGCGATGATCGACCGCTCGGAACGTCATTTTTAAGTGATCGGGTAATTGATCGATATTCCAATCATCACGCTTTACTTCTGCCCCAGTCATACGACGCAACTCTTTCTCAAGTGCATCCAGCAGCGGCAATTCCATTGGCGTCACTCTGGCTAAAAATGCCTCCGCATAATTCGGTGCTGGCACAAAGTTTTTACGCAGGGTCTTTGGTAGTGACTTGATTAAGGTGGTTACCAATTCTTGTCGCAGACCTGGGATTTGCCAATCAAACCCATGAGGCTCGATTTGGTTCAAGATTGGTAACGGAATGTGTACCGTGACACCGTCACTATCTTCTCCCGGTTCAAATTGGTAGCTCAGCTTGAGCTTAATACCATTTTGATGCCAGAAGTTGGGATAATCTAAATCCGTCACATGACTGGCATCATTTTTAAACAGCATCTCTTTTTCAAAGTTAAGTAACTCTGGATTCTGTTTACGCTGCTGTTTCCACCATGTATCAAAGTGGCGACCGGACACCACTTCGGTGCCAATACGCTGATCATAAAACTCAAACAATTCATCGTCATCGACCAAAATATCGCGGCGACGTGATTTGTGTTCTAATTCTTCCACTTCTAACAATAACGAACGGTTCTGCTTGAAGAACTCGTGGCGAGTCTCCCACTCGCCTTCGACTAATGCGCTGCGAATAAACAGTTCTCGACTCACAACAGGATCAATGTGACTGTAATTCACTAACCGTTTTGCCACCAATGGAATCCCAAATAACATAACTTTTTCATAAGCCATCACGGTGGCGCGTTTTTTCGACCAATGAGGTTCGCTGTAGCTACGCTTCACGAGATGCCCAGCTAATGACTCCACCCACTCTGGCTGAATTTTAGCCACCACACGCGCCCACAGTTTTGAAGTTTCTACCAACTCGGCAGACATCACCCACTTGGGCTGTTTTTTGAAAAGACCCGAAGCAGGAAAAATATGAAAGCGAGCATTGCGCGCACCTTGATACTCGTTTTTTTCTTGATCTTTTAATCCGACATGAGAAAGCAGTCCGCTTAAAATCGCGGTATGAACACTGTCATAGTTACCCGGTTCACTATTCAGTTTAAACCCCATTTCTCGCGTTGCTTGGCGCAACTGGGTATACACATCTTGCCACTCACGAACACGGAGGTAGTTCAGATAGTCTTGCTTACATTGACGGCGAAATTGATTATTGCTCAAAGCCTTCTGCTGTTCTTGCAAATAGTCCCACAGATTAATAAAGGTCAAGAAATCGGACTCTTCATTAGCAAAGCGGCGATGTTTCTCATCAGACGCTTGCTTTTTATCACTGGGTCGCTCACGTGGGTCTTGAATCGACAAAGCCGACGCAATGATCATGACATCTTTTAAACACCCTAATTGTGGGGCAGCAATGACCATACGGGCTAAACGCGGATCAATCGGCAACGCAGCGAGTTGCCGTCCTAACGGGGTCAAGGCTTTGGTTTTACGTTCACCTTTGGCTTTCTCCGTGATCGCTCCCAGCTCGTCTAATAAACGCACGCCATCTTGAATATTGCGCTTATCTGGCGCTTCCACAAACGGAAACGCTTCGATATCCCCTAACCCCAAGGCCGTCATCTGCAAAATCACTGAGGCTAAATTGGTACGGAGAATTTCAGGATCAGTAAATTCAGGACGTGATTCAAAGTCCTCTTCAGAATATAACCGAATGCAAATCCCTTCAGTAACACGCCCACACCGTCCTTTTCGCTGATTGGCACTCGCTTGGGAAATCGGTTCAATCGGCAAGCGCTGTACTTTCGTCCGGTAGCTATAACGACTCACCCGTGCCGTACCGGGATCAATCACATATTTAATGCCAGGAACCGTAAGTGAGGTCTCTGCGACGTTGGTCGCCAGTACAATACGTCGACCGGTGTGAGATTGGAAAATGCGATTTTGTTCCGAGGCAGACAAGCGCGCAAACAGTGGTACAACTTCAGTATCACGCAACTTCAGTTTGTTGAGCGCATCGGCGGTATCACGAATTTCTCGCTCACCGCTCATGAAAACCAAAATATCGCCAAGGCCTTCATCAGACAGTTCTTCAACAGCTTGAATAATGCCTTCTTGTTGATCGCGATCGCTTTCATCATCGCCAGACAACGGACGATAACGGGTTTCAACAGGATAAGTACGACCAGACACCTCGATAATCGGCGCATTGTAAAAGTGCTGAGAAAAACGCTCTGGATCAATGGTTGCCGAGGTAATCACCACTTTGAGATCAGGGCGGCGTGGTAACAGTTCTTTCAAATACCCCAAAATGAAATCAATGTTGAGACTGCGTTCATGAGCCTCATCAATAATGATGGTATCATATTGATTTAAAAACCGATCATTCTGTATTTCTGCCAGTAATATCCCATCCGTCATTAACTTAATTTGGGTATCTGATGAAACTTGATCACTAAAACGAACTTTATAGCCAACCACGTCGCCGAGCGGCGTTTTCATTTCTTCAGCAATACGATTGGCCACTGAGCGAGCCGCCAAACGGCGTGGCTGAGTATGACCAATTAAGCCATGCTTGCCTCGGCCTAACTCCGCACAAATTTTCGGTAACTGCGTGGTTTTCCCTGAACCTGTCTCACCGGCAACAATCACCACTTGATGGTTTGCTATCGCCTGAGCAATATCGTCACGTTTTTGACTAACAGGCAGTTGATCGGGGTAATCAATATGTACGGGTTTATTCAAACGTTGCTGCACCACCATCATTGATTGGGCGATGTCTTGGGCAATTTCATCGAATACGGCATGGCGTGCCGCGTCTTTTTTGATACGGCTCGCACCGTTGATTCGCTTATTCAAACGAAAACGGTCTTTAATTAAGCATTGTTCGAGTGCTTTTTTCAGCGACTTTGCCGTATTGGCCTGTGCTTTAACAGGCTGTTCTGAGTTGACTGGAGATTGAGTCAAAACGTGTCCTATTTATGATTTGAAGACGAAACTGCACGAATTGTAACACAGACTCCTCATGTCGCAGCAACCTTCCCACGCATCATCAATCAGATAACACTCATTCACACACAGCATGGTTCGTTGACCGACAGCGCGGTGAACCTTGTCCCACCGTATGCGACACTCATCATTGTGTGGGTCTCATTTGCTTAATCGAACGGGAGTTACGCCACCTTCATTCAAAAAAATTGAACAAGATAAGCAAGATTGACGACTGTTGCTCTTGCTTGTCAAACGCTAACATATGAACCACTTAAACGAATTAACACTCATCACTTCAATAGAAAGGATAACGGTATGTCTCGTATTTTAGCTCTTAAATCTAGTATTCTTGGTGAATACTCTCAATCTAGCAAACTTCTTGATGAATACTTGGCCTCTGCCGAAGGTGCACAAGTGACATTGCGTGATCTTGCGGCCGAACCACTGCCTGTATTGGATATGTCCATTGTCGGCGCATTCGGTGCAGCGGCAAGCGGTGATCTAACAGACGAACAACAAGCAATTGTCAATCTATCCGACACCTTGATTGAAGAAGCGAAAACCGCGGATACGATCGTCATTGCAGCGCCAATGTATAACTTCACGATTTCTACTCAGTTGAAAAACTGGTTCGATCTTATTGCTCGTGCGGGGATTACTTTCCAATACACTGAAAATGGTGTTGAAGGTCTGGTTAAAGGCAAAAAAGCGATCGTGATTACCACTCGTGGCGGTATTCACAAAGGAACCGAGCACGACATCGTTGAACCTTACCTAAAAACCATTCTTGGTTTCATCGGTATTACTGATGTGGAATTTGCTTACGCAGAAGCCTTGGCAATGGGTGATGAACATCAAGCACAAGGTTTACAAACGGCTAAAGCGGAGTTAAGCACTCTAAAACTGGCTTAATCGTCATATAACAGATTGCATTAACAGTAAAAAGCCATTCTCTGAATGGCTTTTTTTATGGATGCGCTTATACTGTGAGGCCTGCAAATTAGAGAGAATCTGGTTGCAAAAGTTTGCTCTTATCAAACTTGAAGTTTATGTTTAAAGAACATAAGACACACCCTCATTATTTTTCTGACTAAATAAGCGGATACCGTGAAAGCATCGCAACTTCTTAAGATTTTACATTCTATCCCTTTAGACCAAGACCCTGAAGTGGTCACCGGTGAGGTATGGTTGCCCGAACGCCTCACGCGCGGCAATCTCCATGAGGGATTTTTATTTCTTGATTTTGATAATGCGCCAGAAGAAGAACAAGGCGAAGAAGAAGGCCGAGGGTTTGTTGAGCACGAAGAGAATTTCATTCGCGAACAATTGACAAACATATTACAAGAAGAAAGCGGACAACCAGAAAAAACAGAGGCATTATTAGCCATATTGCTTATGGCTCATGAACACAGCAGCGCTGAGTTTATTGAAATGTTAGGTGCCTTAAATCACCCAGAAGAGTCTTCATAATCCAACCATGTAGGAAGCCGTATTGTCGAATTTGCGAAATGACGTCCCTTTTCTGTTAGCGGGTCCACTATTACGTCAATGCACAACAAGTTCTATCGTTATTTGGCTGGCAACCTCGCAACCGCTTACTGGCTCCATT
Organism: Vibrio zhugei; assembly: GCF_003716875.1. Lineage (NCBI taxonomy): Bacteria > Pseudomonadati > Pseudomonadota > Gammaproteobacteria > Vibrionales > Vibrionaceae > Vibrio > Vibrio zhugei. The sequence continues at coordinate 1,507,509 of NZ_CP033078.1, forward strand.
ACGCTTTCTCACCCTCATACTCCAACACCGCTGCTTACTCTGCCGTTAGAGACGGTTCAACAGTATCAAATCGGTGAGCATGCCTGGATTACATTGGTTGAACTGACTGGTGAGTTCGCCGCTGAGCAGCGCTACCATTATCGCATCGACACACAACAGGGCTCACTTACCGAGCTGTATCCCGCACTGCTGAGTGAGGATGAAACCGAACTGACCTTTTATCTGAGTGGTCGAGCCGATCATATTATGCATGGCTCCTGTCGCAACCCGCACGATCCATGCCGCGACGCCCTGCTCACCGCAAGCCAATCATTAGTCAAAACCACGCCAGAAGAGCGGCCTGATTTAATTATGATGAGTGGTGATCAAATCTACGCGGATCATGTCGCTGGAGCAATGTTAGCCGCGATTCATACGGTAATAGAAAAGCTCGGACTCTATAACGAAGTCTTGCCTGAAGCCATCGTCAACGATGCGAATGCGCTGTATGCTCACCCGTTAAGTTATTATCACCGTGATGATATTTTGCCTCACGTTACGCACAGAGGTCATCGGCTCAAAGGTCGCCGAACTCAACCTATTTTTACCTCAACCGAAAACGACAACCACCTAATCACGCTCGGTGAATTTGCCGGCATGTATCTGTTAGTTTGGTCAGACATCCTTTGGCAACAGTACGATCTCCTGAATGTTCATCACCATGGCAAACAAGCAGCGTACCAACAACTTTCAGAAGATCACCAAGCTATATGGTTGTCAGAAAGAGCGACGCTGAGCGAATTTGTTGACGGGCTGCCCGCGCTGCAGTCCATGATGGCGCATATCCCTATCTATATGATATTTGATGATCATGATGTGACCGATGATTGGAACTTAACCGACAGCTGGGAGCATGCAGCGCAAACCCATCCCTTCTCGCGACGTATTATCGGCAATGCGTTAGTGAGCTATTGGTTTTTCCAAGGTTGGGGGAACGCGCCTCATCACTTCGATGACACGTTCCATCAGCGCATTGCACAGTACTGTCATTCGCCTAATACTGCCCATCAAGACGCCTTGATTGATCATATCAATGACTTCAAACACTGGCACTACATTACCGATACTTCACCGTCCATGATCGTGCTTGATACTCGTACACGCCGCTGGCGTTCACAGTCTCACAGTCATCGCCCTTCAGGGTTGATGGATTGGGAAGCATTAATGGAACTTCAACAAGCGATCGAGAACAAAGATAAAGTCATTATTGTGTCTGCCGCCCCCATGTTTGGCGTCAAATTTATCGAGGCATTACAGCGCGTGATGACGTGGTTTGGCAAGCCATTGATGGTCGATGCGGAAAACTGGATGGCGCATCGCGGCTGCGCCAATACATTGATGAACATTTTCACACACAGCCGCACCCCCAGTAACTACGTCATCCTTTCAGGCGACGTGCATTACTCTTTCGCCTATGACATCAAATTGCGCTCACGCAATTCCAGCCCTAATATTTTTCAGGTGACCTGCAGTGGGTTTAAGAATCAGTTCCCCGAGCCACTATTAACGCTCTGCGACTATGCCGATGCGGTATTATACAGTCCGCATTCTCCATTAAATAGACTGACGAAACGTAAGCGACTTGAAATTCGCAAACGTCATCCCGCGCGTAAGACATTTCGACATTTGTATAATCATACTGCGGTCGGCGTTTTGAAATTAGCTGAATCAGGCAAACCAAGGTATGTGGGGATTATGACCAGCGAAGGCAAACAGGTTGAATTCCCTCCAACACCCGCCATGCGTAAGTCAGAATCGCGTTAAATCCGTCACTATCCTGTTGTGAGGGGCCAATAAACCCCTTACTTTATCCATAATAGTCTTAGCGTCAACAAACGCCCCCTCTAGGCAACAAAGGTATTTCTTATGCTCAATTCCTTAACCTCCATTTTTAAACAACTCACTGAAGGGACGGATTTTAATCAACAACAACACAATCCCGATCTTGCGATGGCCTGCCTCCTTGCTGAAGTCTCAGGGGCGGATCATGATATCTCCCCAGAAGAAGAGCAAGCTAAACGAGATCTGCTCGCGAAGCTTATCGAAGTTGACGCGACACAAGCGTCAGATTTGATCCAGCAGGCGAATGAAAAAATAAAACAATCGGCGTCTATTTATGAATTCACCAGTCAATTACGCGAGTTGTCTCAAGACGCACGTTTTGATGTCATTCATGCTCTATGGAAGGTGGCGTACGCTGACAAAGAGATCGACCCTTTGGAAGAAGCCGTGATTCGTAAAGCCGCTGAACTCCTCTACGTTGATCACAGCGAGTTCATTCGGGCGAAATTGATGGTGGTCGAAAACACATAGTAAAAAATGAAAGTACATGATCAGTGTACTTTCATAAATACCAGTTAACTACCTTGTTATAATAATGCTACTCGTATGATGCTACTCGTCTGAGTCTGTATAAAGTTACGGTGTATTCATTGCATTTTAATGATGATCACAAGGCAGTTTAATGACAGCTTGATTACAATATCGCTAACGCCACTTTGGCCAAGTTATAGGCATCAATATAGCCACTGTGTTGTCGGCCTTCCCAATCGATCCCCAGCGCTAGCTGTGCATCACGGTGACCAATACGTTTTTCTTTCATACGCTGCTGTATACGATATAACGTGGCGAGATTGATGAATTCTTTAAACGGCATCTCCAAGCCTTTTTGCTGGCATTCTGTGCGAAGAATGTCATCATCGCGCCCCCATGCTGCGTAGATTTTTTTATTGCCACCGTAATTTTTAATCATCGATTGCAATACCTCACCAAGCGGACGACCTTGTTTTTCAATGGTACGCGGAGTAATCCCCGTTAACTGGACACAAAACTCTGATATCTCATCTTTCTCAGGTTTGACGTAATATTGCGCGCGCTTGACTATCTGACCCAATTTTAGATCCACTTCGGCTAAACCAATTTCAATGATCTCGCCCGTGCGCCCGACACCATTCTCGTTCCAACAACACATTTCCAGATCAAAACATACAACACGGTTATGGTTCATGCCGATTTCTATCCTTTATGACGATAAGACGGCGCACAGTTTACCTGAGACATCAAAGGACAGCCACTCTGGACATGATTTTGATGAATTTCTGCCGAAAATATTATCAACGCCACCCTACCAAGCGCGTTTTGCTGAAATATTGGGCTAAAGCTCGCTAAAGAACGTTTAAAACGTGCACTATCAACCCCATATGGTAAGCATATTGTGATTTTTTGCGCGCGTTAAACCCTAAATATGGTACTATCGGCGCAATTCTAAAACTCAAAGTCAACCCAATTGTTTCGGTCGTTTCAGAGCGTCTGACAATGCCAGATCTAATAGAGAATTTAAAATGAACTTCGATATAAACGCGATTCCTCACACATTCGATATGCTTCATGCTGGTTTAGCCGCGTCCACTATCGCTTTACTGATTTATGCGATTACGCGTAAAACAAAAACCGTTGAAAAAATCGTCGAAAAACCCGTTGAAAAAATTGTTGAAGTTGAAAAGCCGGTTGAAAAAATCGTCGAGGTCGAAAAAATTGTTGAAGTTGAAAAAGAAGTCGAAAAGATTGTCGAAGTCGAGTCGAAACTCGCCACGGCCTCAACCGATTCCGCTCTCCAGCTGTTATCCTTGTTTCAACACGAAGCTCGCTTAATCGACTTTTTACAAGAAGATGTTACCCAGTTTAGTGATGAAGAAGTGGGCGCAGCAGCGCGTGTTATTCACTCAGGTGGTAAGAAAGTGCTTGATGATTACCTCACTCTTACACCGGTTCGTAATGAAGAGGAAGAATCACGCATTACCATCGGAGAAAACTTTAATCCACAAGCCATTCGTTTAACCGGACACGTCACCGGACAAGCGCCATTTACTGGTACTCTCATCCATAAAGGATGGCAAGCAAGTGATGTCAACTTACCCAAGCTAGCAGAGAATTATGACGCCTCAATCGTGGCACCTGCGGAGGTAGAACTGTAATGGAACAACAACCACATTACAGTGTGGGGATCGATTTAGGAACCACACACTGTGTTATGTCATTTTTAGAACTCGGCAACGAAGACGCGTCTGTTCAAGTCATGCCGATTGCTCAAATGACCGCTCCCGGCACCGTAGAAGAGTACACTCAACTGGGGTCATTTTTGTATCAGCCTCATGAACATGAAATGACCGCCGAATCCCGTCGCCTGCCTTGGACCGATCAGCCGAAGGCTCTGGTTGGCGCGATCGCGCGTAACCTTGGTGCAAAAACGCCGATTCGCTTAGTCTCCAGCGCAAAATCCTGGCTATGCCATGGTGGAGTCAACCGTCGTCAATCCTTCTTGCCTGTTGGCAGCCCTGAAGATGTCGACAAAATCTCTCCGCTACGAGCCACAGAATTATACCTTGACCATCTTGCACAAGCTTGGTTGTACCAACATCCGGATGCGCCACTTGCCCAACAGGATGTCACCATCACGGTACCCGCATCGTTTGATCCAGCGGCTCGTGAGTTAACCGCCGAAGCCGCACGCAATATTGGCCTCTCCAACATAACGCTTCTAGAAGAGCCGCAAGCGGCGATGTATCACTGGATTGATCACACGCAAACGGCGTGGCGTGATCAGGTCAACGTCGGCGATATCGTACTTGTCGTGGATATTGGTGGAGGGACGACGGACCTCTCTTTAGTTGAAGTAACCGAAGAAGATGGCAACCTCGTGCTTAATCGAATTGCCGTTGGCGAGCATATTTTGCTGGGCGGTGACAATATGGATCTCGCACTGGCTTACCGACTCAAAATGAAACTGGCTCAAGAAGGCAAAGAGCTGCAGCCTTGGCAAATCCAAGCGATGTCGCATGCCTGTCGCGACGCAAAAGAAACTCTACTGAGTGAGAATGATACTCAGAGTATGCCCATTGTTGTACCGAGCCGAGGTTCTAAACTGATGGGCAGTACACTCAAAACGGAGCTGACTCGAGAAGAAGTAGAACAAACCATTATTGATGGATTCTTTCCACAAGTGGACATTCATGAGCATCCAGTACAACGTGCTCGTGGTGCTTTAACTCAAATGGGCCTACCTTACGCACAAGATGCGGGGATTACTCGCCACATTGCTGCATTTTTAACCAAGCAAGCCGATGCGCAGCAAGAGAATGATGCGAGTATGCCGTTTCAGGTGCCCGGCATGCCTGTTCCCGCAACCAATTTTATCAAACCCAATACCATTTTATTTAATGGCGGAGTATTAAAATCCCCCCAAGTCGCTGAACGCTTGTTAGAAACCATCAATTTATGGTTAATTCAAGCGGATGCCGAGCCGATTCGTCAGCTGGAAGGCGCGGATTTGGATCTTTCGGTCGCCAATGGTGCCGCCTATTATGGGTCTGTACGCCGTGGTGAAGGGGTTCGCATCCGTGGCGGTATTGCTTCTGCTTACTATGTTGGTATTGAAAGCGCGATGCCAGCTATTCCCGGAATGCCCACACCAATGGAAGCACTCTGTGTCGCCCCGTTTGGCATGGAAGAAGGTTCACACGTTGACGTGCCCAGTCAGCAATTTGGCTTAGTCATTGGCCAGCCGGTGCATTTTCAGTTCTATGGTTCCACGGTACGTCGTGATGACATAGCTGGTACTCATCTTGATTACTGGGCGCCTGCTGAACTGCAAGAGCTACCTGAGATACAGGTGACCTTACCGGTATCAGAAGGCCGTAGCGAAGGCGACGTTGTTCCTGTGACGCTGCAATCACACGTGACCGAATTGGGGACGTTAGAGTTACATGCGGTCGCTGTGGATAATCAACAGCGTTGGCATGTCGAATTTGACGTTCGCGATCAACACCAAGATACCGCGGGCGATCTATATTCATAAACAGCCATTAAACGGTGCCCCTCGGCGCCGTTTTTGTTGTATTTTTGTCTGTCATCTCGATGACAACTTTGTCGACTCAATGAGGTCATATCATGACAACCGCTGCTCAATTTCTTGTCGGTATTGACTTAGGCACCACGAATACCGTTGTCGCGTATTGCGAGCTGGGCGAGAATCTCTCGCAACAACCTGTTGAAATTTTTCCCATCGATCAGCTTATTGGTCCTGGTGAGGTGGTCCGTAAGCCCCTGCTGCCCTCTTTTCGCTATCACCCAGCCAAACAACAATTTGCCAAGACCGATATGATGCTTCCGTGGGACGAACACCTTGTGGACGGTGATTTGCCTCAGGTGATCATTGGTGAGTGGGCGCGAGAATTAGGAACAAAAGTCGAGGGACGCCAAGTTGCGAGCGCGAAAAGCTGGCTTTCTCATACCGGCGTCGACCGTACTCAAGCGATTCTTCCTTGGGCTGGATCATCCGATGTCGAAAAAGTCTCTCCTATCGTCGCGAGTGCCAGTTATCTTAATCATATTCGCCAAGCATGGAATTATCGTCATCCCAACCAACCGCTCGAACAACAGCAAGTTGTGATCACGGTTCCCGCTTCATTCGACGAATCAGCGCGTAAATTCACGTTACAAGCGGCAGAGTTAGCCGGATTGACGGATATTGCTTTACTCGAAGAACCACAAGCGGTTGTCTACGACTGGTATGCACGCCATCAAGACACCGCCCATCAAGAATTAAGCGATATCCCGCTGCTTCTTGTGTGCGATGTTGGCGGTGGTACAACGGATTTAAGCTTGGTCAGTACCAATTTTGAGCGCGATCAATTAGCACTCAATCGAATTGGCGTGGGTGACCACCTGATGTTAGGGGGAGATAATATCGACCTCGCACTCGCCCATTTGGCCGAGCAACGTTTTGGGGAAGCGAAACAGTTAAATGCGGCCTCATTGACAAAATTGATCCAACAAACTCGCAAAGCGAAAGAAACACTCTTAGCGGACAATGCCCCCGAGCAGACTAAAATTACGTTGTTAGGAAGTGGGTCTCGCTTACTTGGGGGCGCAAAGAGTATAGGTCTAAGCCGTGAGGATGTTCATAACATCGCTTTAGAAGGTTTTTTCCCGCTTTGTGAGCTGAGTGATACACCGAATACGCGTCGGAGCGCCATGGTCGAGTTCGGCCTCCCCTACGTGGCAGATCCTGCAGTGAGCAAGCATATCGCGGCTTTTCTTCATCAACACCAAAGCGTCGCGCGTGACGCAATGCCATCGAACAGTGAACACGTCGCCGTTCCCGTGGGTTTACTCTTAAACGGTGGCGCTTTTAATAGCCGATCAATCACCGAGCGCGTCACACAACTGATGGACAGTTGGAGTGACACCCCACTTACTCTGCTTCACAACCCAAGCCCTGATTGCTCGGTCGCTTTAGGCGCGGTGGCTTACGGCAAAGCGCGTCATGGTGCACAAATACTGATTGGTGGTGGTGCCGCTCGGTCTTATTTCTTACACCTACCACAGAAAAAAGGCCCATCTCAGGCGTTGTGCTTACTCGCCAAAGGCACTGAGGAAGGACAGGAAATCCGGTTAACGAGCCGGCGCTTTTCACTCACGCTTGAAGAGCCCGTGCGTTTTACTCTGTTGACCTCTACTCATGACACTATCGGACAAGCTAAAGCAGTACAAAATGGGGCTTTATATACGGTTGATCCAGAACTGTTTCAACCGTTGCCCCCTTACATCACCACACTAAAAAGTAATGAATCGCCATCGTCCTTACAGGCCAATCAAAAACATCGCGTAGAAGTACAATTAGCGTGTCAGCTCACCGAAGTGGGAACATTGAAAATCGAATGTGTGCGTAGCGATGATGAAACGCAGCGTTGGCAAGTCGAATTTGCCGTGCGAGGAGAAGAAGGTGAAAGCTTAGCGGATCACACGCCGGATATCCCCCACAATGAACAGGCTGCAATAGACTTATTAAGTAAAATATACAGTGGTAATAAAAACAGTACGGATCCGAAAACCATAAAAACCTTAAATAAAACACTGGAAAAACGACTAGGTAAACGAGAAGATTGGCCGTTTGCTACGCTGCGTCGGCTGTTTGATACATTAGTATCAGGACGCAAACGGCGTCGACGCTCCGAATTACACGAGCAGCATTGGTTACGATTGGCAGGCTATACACTTCGCCCGGGGTTTGGCGATAGCACAGACAGCTGGCGTATCGAACAAATTTGGCCTCTGTATCAACAGGGTTTACAGTTCCCAACGCATTCCACATGGTCTGATTGGTGGACGTTTTGGCGCCGTGTCTGCGGAGGGCTCGATCAAGAACAACAAGAAACGTTACTCGCAGATATTGCCAAATACTTACATCCCGGCTCGGCTCGTCATGCAAAAAATAGCAAGGAGACACAGGACAAAGGCTATGAGGCAATGGTGCGGTTAGCGGCATCCTTAGAGCATCTTGACGTAGAAGATAAGACGTTACTGGCGACTTGGTTCTTAAATAAAGCGTTGAAACAGCCTCAGTTCAAACCTGAGCATTGGTGGGCGCTCGGACGCATCGCAAGCCGCGTACCTTTGTATGGCAGTGCGCACAATGTGATTCCGCGTGAGCAAATCCAACAATGGCTACCGACATTGCTGGAGCAAGATTGGCAACACGATAAAATGGCGGCGTTTGCGACGGTAATGATGTGTCGTAAAAGTGGTGACAGAACGCGCGATGTGGGTGATGACCTCCGCTCGCAAGTGCTCACTAAACTCAGTGAAAATAAACTGCCCGATTCTTGGTATCAATTAGTAAGCCATAAAATGGAATTATCGGAACAAGAGTCAAAACGTGCTTATGGTGATGCCCTTCCTACCGGCCTTTTCCTAATCAACTGAGCGTGCAAGGTAACCGGTGGTGATAACATCACTGCTGGTTATCTTAGTACTAGGTGGTGACCAATTGGTTTCGCCCACTAAATTTCGCATCATATAACGCCTTATCGGCTCGAGAAAAACTCGTCCTCAGCTCATTCTCTTTTTCCAACCTCGATACACCAATACTGACCGTGACTTTGACAATATCGTCCGCCACTGAAAATGGATACATCGCAATGGTCTTGCGAAATTTAGTCAGTTTCTTCTTAACGTCACTCTCACTCTGCTCTCTCAGCAAAATAACGAATTCTTCCCCGCCATAGCGCGCAACGAGATCCTTGCTAAAAAATGTTAATAATAATTCCGCGATGGTTTCTAACACGACATCACCGTTGAGGTGCCCATACTTATCATTAATCGGTTTAAAGTGATCAATATCTAGTACCGCGAGATAACAATGAGAATTGTTATTTTTCAAAAACGATTTCGCTTGCTCTTCGAAATATCGTCGATTATATAAGCCTGTCAACTTATCTCGAATTGAACGTTCATGATGCCACTCAATTTCATGGAAGAAAAAACGAGCAATAATAGCAACTAGCTGCATACAAAATATGATGTTTTTTATCAGCACCACCATAATAATGTCATCTAAATAAGACTGCAGAATAAAATCTGCAATCAACGCAACCAGACTCATAGCAACCGATAATAAGACACTTAAAAATAATATCTTATCACCTAATTTTTTTATTGAACTCTCGATATAAATACGATATGCCGCATATAAAAATACACTCATAATACTAAAGTACGTCACGATACCATTCGCGTAACTATGAATATCGCTGAATAAGTGCACGGATGTATTAATCATCGTAAAGCCAACGACATGTAGTACACAAATAATATATAGTCGTTGTGGGATTGAACGATTATACAATTCAAAAATAGAGATGATAAACAGATAAGGAATCAACTGCAGTAAGCTACTGCTGACCAGAAGGCTCATCGCATGGCTAGTATTATCTAATAAAACAAAGATTCCATAAATACTGCTGCTCACAAACCAATAGGCGATAAACCATAACATCGGCTGACGTTTTTGGTGTTTAAACTGTTGTTTAACCGTATATATAAGAAACGCTGCAACACCAAAAAATAAGAGATCACTGATTATTACAGCTATGTTAATAAAGTTAATATTCCCGTTGGCCATTATTGCTAAATCGTCTTTAAATGTAGGAGACGAATCATACAATAAAAAATTTCTTCAATCTCCAACATTTATTGCATGAACTTAAGCCATATTCCTAGTTAACCTGAATTCAGTCACTTTTTATCGTAGATAACATGCTTAGAATAGAAAGACTTAACGTAGGTTACTGGGCTTTTAAGAGAAAAGAATATTTTAATGTTAACAAGAACCGATATTCATAAAACTTAATGATAAAATATCTCATAATTGAGAATAAAGCGGGATATTTAAGTAATAAGTGGCTCTATACGATAACCTCGATTCAGTGTATAGTTTTAATACTAACTATAAGTACTTTCATCAAAAACTGTCATGGTCATGGTGGCATCATTCACGATGCGTTAACGATCTATCGATACACTGAGCAACGTATGACTCTAGATAAATTTACGAACATATACCGCCTTCCCGGTTCGATACAAATTCGTATTGCAAAATGGCAGAGAACCTTTAAGGGGACATCTGATATCATTTTGTACGACGCTATTCGTGTGCGTAACCAAGAATATCGAAAACGACAATTTCTACCAAAAGGGTGGAGTTTCTCGACGTTTAAAGAAGAAGAGATATCCATTACCCATCACGGTCGCTATATTCAGACAACAATGCTGACTATGATAGACAGAAAAGTCGCGTATAAGCGTGTCTATTTATCACGTGTGCCTGAGCAGCAAGCGTATCAAACATTGCGAGCATTCAAAATCGAATGGCTGAAAAAATACAACCAAATTGTCGAACGATACAATCAGATAAAGAAAAAAGAATTTTTGCACTTTGCCCGTGAGGAACTCGATACCTTATACCCTGCCATACCCAAAGGAGAGTTTGACAGTAAACTTTGGAACAAGCTGGTTTACTCTAAGTTCGGCTCACCGAAGAAATTCACTAATCCTTTTTATGTGGAACATGTCGTCATATAGAATGATTAGTCGCTTTTTATTTCGTCAAAGCGAACAAATCCTTCACTATACACACTGTAATCTGTCGAAAACTTGGCTTTGTACATTGCCTGATCAGCTAAATTTATTAATCCATCCACATCCTCTGCTTGTGATGGATACAAGGCAATGCCGATACTCGCACCAATCGTGACCTCACCTTGATTACCGATTAAAATAGGTTTACTCAACGCTTTAAGCAACTGATGAGCTTTACTTTTAACGCCATAATGATCTTCTAGTAGATCTAAACACACTAAAAACTCATCCCCACCAAAACGCCCCAAGAAATCGGACTCTCTTAAGTTATCGTGTAATCGTTTCGCAATCACACAAAGCACTTTATCACCCGCCTCGTGGCCATATTGATCATTGATTTGCTTGAACTCGTCCAGATCGATAAATAAGATGGCAGGTTGCAGCTTGGTGCGCTGAGCATTAACAAGTGAACGTTGTAAATACTCTTTAAATGCGCGACGATTCAGCACACCAGTTAGCACGTCTTTTTCTGACAAAAATTGTAATTGTTGTTTCTGCTTATTGATCTTACTGGTTTGTCTCGCCACCTCATGCGCTAATTCATCTTTACTATACGTTGTATCCTGCAAAGAACGTTTCATTTGATTAAAAAATTTAATTAAGGTTTCGAATTCTGAATCAACGTTATGATAGGAAAGACGGCTATCAAGATTCCCTTTTGCGAGATCCCCGATCCCCTGGCTAAGCAGAGAAAAACCACGTTTGAAGTGATGGCGAATGAAAAAAGCAAAACCACAGACTAACACAGAAAGAATTAACTGTTGTATTAAGGTAGAAACTAATGCAAGCTTTTGGTTTTTCTCACTTTTATCAAGAACAAGTTGTTCAAGATAACTCAGTTCATCTGTCATATTTTGAATTAGCATGTTGTAGCGAGCATGGAGCAACTCGCCAGATCCGACAGAATAACGCTGCCCCTCTTTTCCACTTTTACTTTCAGAGTCAGACACCAGAACACGCTCTTGCTCTAACAACACATCCAGACTGCGATTCATATTGAGTAAGTTATGCAAATTCAGGCCTTTATCCGCTGACAGTACTAAGCGTTTTTCCAGTGATTTTTGCTCAACCGCAACCTGATCTAAACTACTGCGATCACCGTACTGCAGAAACACCCAAAGCTGACCTCGCAATCCGTCGACACTTCGTTCAATTTCTGCCAGCCTGCCAAGTTGCTCAAGAGTATGATTTTGCTCCTGCCATATTTTGCACAATGAGAAAAAAATAAAGCCAACTAACAGTACTGACGATATCGTCAGTACTGTTAGTTTACGAGTAAGAGAATTCATCATGGCTCGAGGCCTCCATCTTCCTGGCTCGCCCTGAATGCCGAATCATCAAGTATGCCCCTCAAATCTGGCATGCTTTTTCCTTTGACGAGATCATGCTCTAACGCCCAACGAGCTTGTAACTGCATATTCGCCAAAAGCACATTCGTCATCGATAGTCTAAAAACGTAGTCGCCCCATATCCAATTCAGCTGGCTTATCTCAATATTCAAACTGCCACTCACGATCTTCTTCGCTTTTTCTGGATGCTCGATGATCCATTTAATTGCATGCCGCAAAGCTATCAGAATACGCTTTGAACGCTCATCATAATACTGGCCTTCCTTTTTCAACGTGGCCAAATTAAACGATAAGGTATACATTCCCTTAAATCCCAAATTAGCAATATCCATGGTCGTCTGCGCTCGATATCCCCACGGCTCCCAAGAAGAAATCGCATCCACTTTCCCGATTTTCATCATTTGAACGAGTTTATCTGGTCCCATGTACACTCGATTGACATCAGCGGTATCCATGCCGGACGCTAAAAGCAGTGAATCAAGATAAAACTCACTAGCACTACTTTTTATGACACCAATGGATTTTCCTTTTAAGTCTCGAATCGACGAAAATCCACGATTGGTCAGTGATAACAGTTTCAGATCATTATCTGACGTCACAAAAGTACTGAGAATAGAAAAATCGGTGTTCTTAAAACTATTAAACATCGCCACGGACTCTGAAATAGTTGCGTAATCAGCAGCGCCTTTTTGCATCATGGCCATGCACTCCACCCCGCCATTACAGGGGACCAACGAGATATCAATACCCTGCAGTTTAAATAGCCCAAGCTTGTGCGCAATGAAGAAAGGCGTCGATAATGGCGTTTGAGAGACCGCAATGCTTGCGGGAATTTCATTACTGATATTACTATCCATATCGTCTTCTTTCATTAGCCAATAAACGCTAACAATACCGAATGCAACAACCGCTAGACCAAACGTAACTTTTAGTGCGACTCGCAACCTTTATCCCTCATACTTTTCTTTATACGCTTCTATTAAACGCAATGGTATAAATTATAGACAACATCGATATATTCTCTATTACTTATGGGTTATTTTTATAGAAATGAGATGCCTTGCAATAATTTGCAAGATTATTTAATGCAAACAAAAGTCAGCCTCACAACCAAGGCTGACTTCAACAATATAATGGTGGTCGATATCAATGCTCATGATCAGACAGATTCTCGCCAAAAGCGGCTTGTTCATAGATATCAGCCAACGCTTTCACTTTTTTCGATTTAGACGGTGCAGCTCGCCTAAACCTCTTCGGTTCAAAGTTCTGCTCAACCAGTTGCAGCGTTTCTTCGTGTTCTTGAGCTAACTTAATAAATTCAGGATCCGACATTGCTGCTTGTCGTAGTTGATTAACGCGTTTTAATGTATCCCACAGCATACAACACCTCCTTACTACTGGCTTTATATACAGTATAGGTCGCTTATCAAAATGGTCAATATTCAAACAAAACAAATTAACGAATCTTAAATACTTATACCTTATATATAATAGAAAATAACGATATTTCAAATGGATATATCTTAAACACGCCAACTGGTTTATCGCAGATTACTCATTAATAACCACGGCTTACCATCTGCCCAAAGTCCGACTCCATTTTGCGTAATCTCATCCAACGTGTTTGATGGCCTGATACACGCCCTACCATATAATAAGCAAAAAAAGCCACGCAATCTGCGTGGCTTAGGGAAAAACAACGTAACTTATTGTTTAGCAATGAGCTCTGCCATTACGGTTTCTTTCTCATTCAAATAATCATTGAGCCCTGCTTTTCTCAAATGACACGCAGGACACTCTCCACAGCCATCACCAATGATGCCGTTATAACATGTTAGAGTGTGATGACGAATGAGATCCAAAGCGTCATGCTGATCCGCTAACGCCCATGTTTGCGCTTTATTGAGCCACATCAAAGGGGTACGAATCTCTAGTTCTCTGTCCATACCTTGTACTAAAGCTGAGTTCATCGCTTTGACAAAATCGTTACGACAATCTGGGTACCCAGAAAAATCCGTTTCACACACGCCAGTTATGACCGTCTGTGCGCCAATTTGATAAGCATAAATGCCCGCCAAGGTTAAAAACAAAATGTTACGTCCGGGCACAAAAGAATTCGGCAGACCATTGTCTTGTAGTTCATTGGATACTGGAATGTCATCACGCGTCAACGAACTCACCGCTAATTCATTTAACAAACTGACATCCATGACTTTATGAGCAGCAACGCCTAACTGCGCACTTAGCGATTGTGCCACTTCAATTTCCAGTTTATGTCGCTGTCCATAATCAAACGTTATTGCATGCACTTCATCGAACTCTTTCAGTGCCTGTACAAGACAAGTCGTGGAATCTTGTCCGCCGCTAAAGACAACTACTGCTTTTTTCATGATGCTTTACTCTCTTATGCAATGCTGAGGTATTTATGAGTTTGAATCGACAAACGCCAGTTACGCTTAACACATACCTCAATACACAATTCTGTTGCGCGTTGCTTCTGGCTGATGGGTTGCAAAGCGATTTCCGTAGAGACAGGCAAATCGACCCGGGTAATAAGCTCATCAAGATTATCGATATCTTTCATTGTAGCCACAGGATGCTTGATTTCATTCGCGCGTAATAAAGCACTGTCGATAACGGGCAGTTTACCTTTCATCGCCACTTTTGGTGACACTGTCACCCATGTATTCTCTGTCGCCTGTACTGGATAAGTGCCACTGGTTTCAATTTGGCAACGACAACCGATCGCTTCAAATGCTTCTGTTAAAGCATGCAAATTATAAATGCAAGGCTCTCCGCCTGTGATCACAATATGTTTCGCAGTATAACCTTGTGCTTGGTAACGTTGCACAACATCGGCCGCTGACGCTGAACACCATTGCGGGTTGTCCTCCACTTTCTCAAGCACAGTATCAAATGTTGTTTCATCTTGTGGCGTCGCGTCCCAAGTGTGCTTGGTATCACACCATGCACACCCTACCGGACATTGTTGTAATCGAACAAAGACGGCGGGAACACCAGTAAAAACGCCCTCGCCTTGGATTGTCTCAAACATTTCGTTGATTTTATACAAGGTCATTTGTCTAACTCAGTCACTCAATTTAAGGACGCTGACGATAATGCAAGCCAGAGACAAGGTCAAACTAAACATGCGCGAGCTCGCAAAAACATAAGGTCATTTTCATCCTATACACTTTCATTGTAAGATGTTTCTTCTGCACATCATGGTGTGATGACATTTCGGTGAATCAACCACATCGAATGTTTATCGCTCACATTTTACTGTTTCGGTTAGTGGTTAAGGTTACCTATGTATAAAATTATTGCGCTTGATATGGATGGCACGTTACTTAATAGCCAAAAACACATTTCACCAAGAACCAAAGAAGCGATCACCAAAGCTCGCCAGCAAGGCATAAAAATTGTGTTAGCATCTGGGCGCCCGATTGAAGGAATGCGTCAACAGTTGGCGGAATTAGACATCCACGGCGATGATGATTATGTTTTGTATTACAACGGCTCTTTAGTTGAAAACCTTGGGGCCGGAGAAATCGTTCATCAAAACATTACAGATGGTAAAGCTGCCAAGAAGATTGCTCGAATTGCGCAAAAACTCGGCGTTAACGTGCATGCTTTCAGTACCATCCATGGACTTATCACTCCAAAAAATAGTCGTTATACAGAGGTAGAAGCGACCATTAACGGGATTGGGATTACCGAATTAGACTTTGAAACACTGGATGATGAACACCCGATTATTAAGACCATGATCATTGATGAGCCTGCTGTGCTCAGTGAGGTTATAAAAGTACTCCCACCGGAACTCTACAATGAGTTTACCATTGTACAAAGTGCGCCTTACTTTTTAGAGTTTCTAAACCCTGCTAGCAATAAAGGCGCGGGTCTTGCCGCGGTTGCCGCGTTACTGAACGTGCCTCGCGAACAAATCATTAGCATGGGCGATGCCGGCAATGATATCCATATGCTGGAATATGCTGGACTCGGGATCGCCATGGATAATGCAATGGATGAAACAAAGGCCGTGGCCGATGCCATCACCGCAAGCAATGATGATGATGGTGTCGCCATTGCAATAGAAAAATACGCTTTACGTTAATCGCCCCCATACCAAAGCGCACCAAGATCACACGATGATAAGGTGCGCTGAGTCTACTTATCCTATGGTTGGGGCCAATTTCATCACCTGATCATATTGCTGCAACAGACCAAAATCTTGCTGCGCTTCGGGCACCAGGATGCACACCTGCTCACTCATACCTTGCAGCTCCTGCAGGCGCGTGCCCAATTCTCCTGCCTCACTAAACCGTTCTCGCTCGGCATCCCGTCGACATAGATCCATGATCTCATTGGGACACTCCTCTGGGTGCAATACGCGATCCGCTTGCTGAAGTTGACGCACTGCTCCTAATGACAAACGGTTAATATCAGGCGTATATTCAATCCACAGCCGCTGTCCCTGTTTAACCGGGTTGGACTCCAACAACGCCACATAAACCTTTTCTAATTGCTCTCGTGCATGAGCATTTTTGACTTCCGGTTGATCAAAAAATTGCTCCCAAAAAGCACGACGACTATCAAGATCGGTCAACACGCTTTTTATCGAGTTTCGCTTCGAGGCACCGAATTCAGCCAGTAACCCTAAATTATTGGGTAAGATGGCTTCAATCTTTTCTCGCAAATTACGAATTAATACCGGAGACGCCCCACCACTTGAAATTGCAATTTGAATCCGCCCACGCTCTATCATGGCAGGCGTAATAAATTGGCAATAGGGTTGATCGTCCACAACATTGACTAAAATCCCCATCCGCTTCGCATCGTGATACACCTCATGATTCAAACTTGGATTATCAGTCGTTGCCCACACTTGCACGTATTGGGCGTCTAAAAACTGTGCCGAATAAAAGTTTTGAATCCACTCACATTGCCCTGCTTCAACGAGTAATCGCAATGGATCGGCCAATGTTGGCGAAATAATCGTGACACGAGCCCCGGCTCTTAATAAGGCATCGGTCTTACGGCACGCCACTTCGCCGCCACCTACAACAAGTACAGGCTGATCGGTCAATTTAAGAAATACTGGGAAATACTGCATAATGTATGAGGTACCTTCGTTAATCAATCAGTGGTGTCTGTTCCATTTTGGTGCAAAACTCAATCACCCTGACATCCGTTCCATAATATATGTGTGAACTTCATTGGTGATCCAGTGAATCGCTCTGTGGTTTTAGCTTATACCCGCCCTTTTGTTTCACAAAAAGTGCTATTCAAACCACATTCACTACATTGCACCGACTTGGTCACTATTTGCTCTATTTACAAAAGATTGCCATTTGGTCATTCTATTTCTTGAACGATGGGCAAGCATAAAATAAATCAGGTCAAATTTATATGGTGCGGTAGGAATATGCTCTTACTGGATCGTATAAGTCAGTCACACTTACTTGACCCAAGGTCAATAAGCCTGTTTCTAAACGACGGATTACAACATGCCGCCTGTTGGGCGATCGGAAGGACCACGACGTACATAGGATGGATACATAATGGTAAATAATAAAACACTTCTCGCTTGTATCATTGCCGCAAGCACAACAATGATGACCTCCCAAGTCAATGCTGCTGAGCAAAGCACCTTGGATAGTGTGATGAAAAAGGGAGAATTAACGTGCGGAGTCAGCACTGGTTTACCTGGCTTTTCGAACCCAGATGCCAAGGGGCATTGGAAAGGCATTGATGTGGCCTATTGCCAAGCGCTCGCAGCCGCTGTACTAGGCGATAAAAACAAAGTTAAATATGTACCACTCACCGCCAAAGAGCGTTTAACCGCGCTACAAACTGGTGAGATCGATGTGCTATCACGCAACACCACTTGGACCCTGACTCGCGACACCTCTCTCGGACTCAATTTTGCGGGCACCCTGTTCTACGATGGTCAAGGATTTATGGTGAAAAAGTCACTGGGAGTCAATAGTGCGAAAGAGCTTGATGGCGCCTCTGTCTGTGTGCAATCAGGCACCACCACTGAGTTAAATTTGGCAGACTATTTCCGAAAAAATAAAATGAAATACCAGTCAGTGGTATTTGATAAAGTGCAACAAATGGTGGCTGGGTTTGAATCTGGTCGCTGCGATGCAATGACCACCGACCAATCGGGTTTGTACGCCTTACGCCTCACGTTAGCAAAACCCAATAGCGCGAAAGTGCTCCCAGAGATCATCTCAAAAGAGCCCCTAGGCCCTGTGGTTCGTCAAAACGACGACAAGTGGTTTAATGTCGCCAAATGGACATTATTCGCGCTAATTAATGCAGAAGAATACGGCATTACCTCGAAAAATGTCGATCAAATGCTCAAGTCCAACGATCCCAATATACAGCGTATTTTAGGTGTCGACGGTCCAAAAGGATCCGGGCTAGGCATTCGCGATGACTGGGGTTATCAAATTATTAAGCAAGTCGGTAACTATGGTGAAGTTTTCAAACAAGCCGTAGGAGAAGATTCACCCTTAAAAATTGACCGCGGTGTCAATGCTCTTTGGAATGCGGGCGGTTTCATGTATGCCCCACCGATTCGATAACTTTCGAACAGAATAATACGGGCAGTGCGGCGTATCTTGGCCGCTGCCCGTTATGAAGTCGCGTTGGCAGGAGCCTCTTCGCGCAGTTCAAGGAAAGAAGGTTATGTCTTATGAATACCACGACACACAACACGCCAAAAAGCCATTGGTTATACAACCCCAAATACCGTTCCATCGTTTTTCAATTGATAACCGTTATCGTATTAGGTTATGGCCTGTTCACGATTGTAGCCAACACCATGAGCAACCTCGAATCCCGAGGAATTACGACAGGCTTTGATTTTTTAAACCAAACCGCTGGATTCGGGATTGGTTTTACCCTCATTGACTACGATGAAACCTACTCTTACGGAAGAACATTTTTTGTCGGTCTACTCAATACGGCCTTAGTGTCCATCTTAGGCATTATTTTCGCTACGTTGATTGGCTTTATCATTGGCATTGCGAGGCTTTCCCGCAATTGGCTAATCAATCGTTGTGCCGCAGTCTATATCGAAATTTTTCGCAACATCCCGCTCTTATTGCAAATCCTGTTTTGGTATGTCGCCGTACTGCAAACCTTACCGTCGGCACGGCAGAGCTACCATCTGGGTGAGAGCCTGTTTCTCAACGTTCGGGGATTATATTTACCGGCTCCAGTATTCAATAATGGCAGCGGATGGGTGGCAATCAGTGTTCTCGTGGGAATCGGAGCAACACTACTGATTGCCTTATGGACGAAACGACGCTTTTATAACACAGGGCAGACCCATTCTGTCTGGCCTTACGGCTTGGTATTGATTTTTATATTACCGCTTGTCGTATTTTGGTCTTTAGGCAGCCCTATTTCTGCCGACTACCCCGTATTGAAAGGTTTTAACTTTCGCGGTGGCTTAACCGTGCTCCCCGAATTAGTGGCACTTTGGTTTGCCCTCTCAATATATACGGCGTCATTTATCGCCGAAATCGTCCGGTCTGGGATTAACGCTGTCGAGCATGGTCAAAGTGAAGCTGCCATGTCCTTAGGATTATCGCGTAATAAAACGTTACGCTTGATCGTCATTCCTCAAGCGATGCTCATTATTATTCCACCATTAACCAGCCAATATTTAAATTTAACCAAGAATTCCTCATTAGCGACCGCCATTGGTTACCCCGATTTGGTGGCCGTATTTGCTGGGACCACCATGAACCAAACTGGTCAAGCAATCGAAATTATTGCCATGACAATGGGGGTGTACTTAACACTCAGTATTGTGACGTCACTGCTGATGAATCTCTATAACAAAAAAATGGCATTAGTGGAGCGTTAATATGACTCAACATCAATTTCAACCCGACCTTCCCCCACCAACAAAAACCACCGGGATCATCGGCTGGCTCAAAACTCACTTATTTAGCGATGTAATCAATACACTCATGACGTTAGTCATTGGTTACTTTGCACTCAAAGGGATTTGGCACATCGTAGATTGGGCACTAATAAAAGCGGACTGGGTGGGGAACAGTCGCACGGCTTGTCACGGTGAGGGGGCATGCTGGGTGATGATACACGTGCGCTGGGAGCAATTCTTATATGGTTTTTATCCGAGCGATCAGCTTTGGCGCCCACGGCTGTTTTACGCCACGCTAGCACTACTGGTCGCCATGCTAGCCTATGAGAAAATGCCAGCCAGACGTTGGATCTTTGCTTTTTTCATTGGTGTGTATCCCTTTATTATCGCTGGATTACTCTATGGGAATATTGCTGGCCTCAGTACGGTCGATACCCACCTCTGGGGTGGTTTACTGGTTACCCTAGTCATTGCACTGATTGGGATTGTCGTTTCCTTACCAGTCGGTATCGTGCTGGCTTTAGGCCGCCGTTCTACTATGCCAATCATTCGCAGTTTGAGTACCCTCTATATCGAACTATGGCGCGGCGTTCCTCTCATCACAGTACTTTTTATGGCGTCCGTGATGATTCCACTCTTCCTATCTCAAGGGCACGATTTGAATAAACTGTTACGTGCATTGATTGGCGTCGCATTATTTAGTGCCGCTTATATGGCCGAAGTCGTGCGTGGCAGCTTGCAAGCCATCCCGAACGGCCAATACGAAGCGGCGGATGCATTAGGATTGAGTTATTGGAAAAAGATGGGGTTAGTCATTTTGCCGCAAGCGCTCAAAATTACCATCCCTTCAATCGTGAATACGTTTATCGGCCTATTTAAAGATACCAGTTTAGTCATGATCATCGGCATGTTTGATGTATTAGGCATTAGACAAGCGGCCATCAATGATCCGGATTGGTTAGGCTTTGCCACAGAAAGCTATGTCTTTGTCGCTCTTGTCTTTTGGATATTTTGTTTTGGAATGTCCCGTTACTCGATTTGGCTAGAAAAACGCCTGCATACAGGCCACAGATCATAGCAATAAAAAGGAATTTGTATGACGCAGTATCAAGATACCCAGCCCATGATAGAACTGAATAAAATGAATAAATGGTATGGAGACTTTCATGTTTTAAAAAACATCAATCTAACCGTAAAAAAAGGCGAACGCATTGTAATTTGTGGTCCATCTGGCTCGGGAAAATCCACCATGATCCGATGTATTAATCGGCTAGAGGAGCATCAAGCTGGTGACATCATCGTAGCAGGTCGTCCATTAAATGATGATTTAAAGAATATTG
Organism: Vibrio zhugei; assembly: GCF_003716875.1. Taxonomy (NCBI): domain Bacteria; kingdom Pseudomonadati; phylum Pseudomonadota; class Gammaproteobacteria; order Vibrionales; family Vibrionaceae; genus Vibrio; species Vibrio zhugei. Next base: position 1,529,123 of record NZ_CP033078.1, read on the forward strand.
AAGCGGTAAGAAAAAACGTGGGCATGTGTTTTCAGCACTTCAACTTATTTCCACACCTCACGGTATTAGAAAACTGTACGCTCGCCCCGCTTTGGGTCAAAAATATGCCCAAAGCTCAAGCACAAGAGCTGGCGATGACCTATCTCGAACGAGTCAAAATTGCCGATCAGACGGAGAAATACCCTGGGCAATTGTCTGGAGGACAGCAACAACGGGTTGCCATCGCTCGCTCACTGTGTATGAACCCGCAAGTCATGCTATTTGATGAACCGACATCTGCACTGGATCCAGAAATGGTTCGAGAAGTCTTAGATGTGATGGTCGAGCTGGCTCAAGAAGGCATGACCATGCTGTGCGTGACTCATGAAATGGGGTTTGCCAAAGAAGTCGCTGATCGCGTTATTTTCATGGATGCTGGTGAAATCATCGAAGAAAACACCCCAACACAGTTTTTTAATCATCCGCAATCAGAGCGTACACAAAACTTCTTGGCACAAATTCTCTCTCATTGAAGTAAACCATAAGTAGCCGAAAGTCAGTCGCACGTTGCTATACCGCGAATGTTCATACAAATCCTACTCATAGACGCTGGACGATCGGCATTTTAGCCGCTTAGCTTAAGCAATAAGACATATCGTGTTACAACTTGCTGATACTGTCATAGCGCAAACTTGATTATGATGAGACATGAAAAATATAAATAAAATCAACGTTAGCACCTTAATGGTTTCACTGTTAAGCTGATAACACTACATAAACCAACGTCGAGAAACGTTAGTAAAGACATTTAAGCTTGAAAAAGTGAACTTTCGGCCCCATAAATGTCTATATGAGTAAACGTAATGCCTTTACGAGGAAGAATATGAATAATTCAATGTACTCTCGCTCAAACACCCAAACTGGTGTGTTGCAAACGAACAAAGTGCTTAAGAATACTTACGCACTGCTTTCTATGACTCTGCTTTGGTCAGCGGTTGTGGCAGGCGTCTCCATGGCGATGAACCTTCCTCGACCAAACATTATCATTATGTTAGTCGGCTTCTACGGTTTGTTGTTCCTAACCGAAAAGAACCGTAATAACGGTATGGGACTCGTCTTTACGTTCCTGTTTACCGGCTTCTTGGGTTATACGTTAGGCCCGATTCTAAATATGTACGTTGGCGCTGGGATGGGCGATGTGATTGTTACCGCTCTCGGTGGTACAGCTCTCGCATTCCTAGGCTCATCCGCGTATGCCCTGACCACCAAGCGTGATCTCTCCTTCTTGGGTGGATTACTGATGGCTGGGTTCGTTGTCCTACTGATCGGCATGGTCGCGAACATCTTCCTACAAATGCCAATGCTTCACTTAGCAATGAGCGGTATGTTCGTGTTGTTCTCAACGGGTGTGATTATGCTGACAACGCAACAAATTGTACGCGGTGGTGAAACCAACTACATTTCGGCAACCGTCTCGCTTTATGTGTCGATCTATAACTTGTTCATCAGCTTGCTCAGCATTCTGGGTGTCATGAACGACGACTAAACAATGCGGTATCAGTGGTTAACCCACTGGAAATCTCACTTAGAAGCCCGAGCCCATCGCTCGGGCTTCTTATTTTCTACTTGAGCCTATGATCGAGCTTCGTTACCCTATAGACAATATCAATACGGAATAACCAAGAATGATTCACTACCAAGACACCCTCATTGAGACTGATGCAGAAGGCTACCTGTTAGATCACACTCAATGGGAAGCTGGCCTGATCCCTGTGTTAGCAGAACATGAAGGCATTGATTTAACAGACGCGCACAAAGAAGTCATTTATTTTGTACGCAACTTTTATGAAGAATTTAATACCTCGCCAGCCATTCGCATGCTCGTTAAAGCCATGGAAAAAGAATACGGCAAAGAAAAAGGCAACAGTAAATATCTCTTTAAGTTGTTCCCAGAAGGCCCAGCGAAACAGGCAACAAAATTGGCAGGTTTACCCAAACCCGCCAAATGTTTATAACCATCACGCAGCTTTATAGCGGCGGTCAGTGGATACGAAAGTCATCAATAGGATGAGTCGGCTCATAGGGTTCTCGAGTGACGTTGTCGACAACAGCTGTTCTTGGACCCTTTTGCAATTGCAAGAATACATCGTCAAGCTGTGATTGATCACCGCATACCACAACTTCAACTCGTCCATCGGATAAATTTTTAGCATACCCGGTCAGTGATCGTTTTAGACATTCGTTAGCGGTAAAATAACGAAAGCCAACACCTTGAACGACGCCAGATACCACCATTTTTTCACACTTCATAATTCCTCACTTCGCTAGTTATGGCTAATTCATACTAACGCGAGAATTTCTACGATCAAACCCTCGATTGAACATCTTGTGACGACCACCGTCACGCGTGAATCATTTGCTTTTCATAGCCAGTTGCCAGACAATACCCGCCTCTTTTATTTTCGATTTGAGTAACACTAATGACATCATCCATCCGTCTAGCCAAAGGCCGTGAAAAATCTGTATTACGTCGCCATCCATGGATTTTTTCTCGAGGCATTCAACACGTCGAAGGCACGCCTGAATCAGGTGAGACTGTTGATGTCTACGCCCATGACGGTCGTTGGTTAGCAAAAGCGGCCTACTCCCCCGAATCACAGATTCGCGCTCGCATTTGGAGTTTTGAAAAAGAGCCGATCGATCGCGATTTCTTTATCAAGCGTATTCAAGTTGCACAGCAATTACGTGACGAAGTGATAAAACGCGATGGTCTGACCGGTTACCGCTTACTTGCGGCAGAATCCGATGGCGTACCGGGTATCACCATTGATAAATACCAAGATTATCTTGTTTGCCAGTTGCTAAGCGCAGGCGCTGAATACCATAAAACACATTTAGTGCAGGCCTTAGTACATTGTTATCCCAATTGTCACATCTATGAGCGCTCTGATGTCGCGGTCCGTAAAAAAGAAGGCTTAGCAGAAAGCATTGGCGTATTGCACGGCGACACACCACCTGAGTCGGTGATTATCGAAGAAAATGGCGTTAAAATCAGTGTTGATATTGTGAATGGACATAAGACCGGATTTTATTTAGACCAACGAGACAGTCGCTTAAACTCAATGAAATACGTTGAAGATAAAGAAGTATTAAACTGTTTTTCTTATACAGGTGGTTTCGGTTTATATGCCCTGAAAGGTGGCGCTAAACGTGTCATCAATGCAGATGTCTCTCAACCTGCATTAGAGAGTGCCAAGTTTAATGCGCAGTTAAATGACTTTGACATTAGCAAGAAACGAGCAGTATTCCTCAATGCAGATGTCTTTAAATTGTTACGCGAATACCGCGATCAAGGAACTCAGTTTGATGTGGTGATCATGGACCCACCTAAATTTGCTGAGTCAAAAGCACAATTGAATGGTGCTTGTCGTGGGTATAAAGACATTAATATGTTAGCAATGCAAATTTTAAAACCGGGTGGCACACTGCTTACCTATTCCTGCTCAGGCTTAATGGATCAAGTGCTTTTTCAGAAGATCATCGCCGATGCGGCTTTAGATGCCAAACGGTCAGTTAAATTTGTTGAACGCTTTGAGCAAGCCGCTGATCATCCAATCGACACCGCCTACCCAGAAGGTTTTTACCTGAAAGGATTTGCTTGTAAAGTATTATAATCAACAGAATGCTTAGTATTAAAAGGAGCCATAGATTAAATATCTATGGCTCCTTTTTATTATTTAAGCCATTCATTTGGTTATACAAAAAATAATAACATACAAGTATTATTAAAATTATCATATAAAAACAAATATTGTGGAATCAATGTTTGTTTTCAAGTATATTTGCTTGCACCATATTACTGTAAACGCTTTCATTTATATTCATTCCGAACTTGGGTTATCTGTGTTGAGGGAGCCATGTTAGCCACATTAAAATCTGATATTCGCGGCTCTATTGGCCTTTTTAGTGTTGTCGTTATTGCAAATATCCTCATTTGGGATTGGGCGTTGATCGCGTTTGCCCAAAGCTCGGCCTTGTTTGCCATGGCGTCTATGTCATGGATGCTTGGCATACGCCACGCACTTAGCCCTATCCATGTCGCAGTTATCCAGAATTCAACGCGTAAACTCATGCAGAACCGAGCTTACATTCCGGTGAATGTCGGCACTTACTTTTCTCTTGGGCATGCCACCATGATCATTCTGATTACTATCATAGTGAGTGCGTTGATTCATCAATACCCAGCAATAACCCAGACGATGCTTCACTTAGGGCACAACGCTGGCCATTTCATCTGCGGGAGTTTTTTACTGACGATTGCCACTTTAAACGGAATCGCGCTCAGAAAACTGTGGAAAAATTATCGCCACGCCAAAAAGAACACACCGATGGGTAAAACCGCGTGTACACCACTAGCGAAAGTGTATACCTTTTTGGATAAACGTTTAAAAAGCAGTAAGCAAATGTATTTCATCGGATTTATATTCGGCTTGTGTGCCATGACCACCACTGAGCTCAGTGTGATGTCGATTGCGATGTCCTACGTAAAAACGGGCATTTCAATCACCACAATGATCATTTTCTCTGCCCTGTTTACCCTAGGGATGTTACTCGTCGATAGCATTAATAATATCGCAGTGGGGCATGCCTACCGTTGGACTCTCGACAATCCATTTTTAAAGCTCTATTACAATACAGCCTTAACTGTCGCCTCCATAATAATGGCGATTTATGTTGGCACACTGTGTTTAATTTACGCCATTACCCAATATTGGCCACTTAATCCATCACTCAGCGCAGACTTCACGTATATTGCGCAAGTCACTCAGCACATCGGCTTAATGATGATTGTGACACTCTTGATCTTTTGGATAGTCGCCTTTTGCCATTATCGCTGGCGTGGCTATTACCATAGGGCGGTTTATCACCCTCAATAAGCACTTATCGGCCTTATTGAGGATGGAGGCGTGATATCACGCCTCTACAAAACACCTTTCCAAATCCGCTCAGGCAACAGATAAACCCCAGCCCCCTGCTGCTGCGCTTCGGGGCTCACAATATGACCAATGCCTGCCACCATTACGGCTAAGGTGACATCAAACGCATTCAAGCTGTCGCCATAACCGGCAGTGAGATTAAACATCGAACCGTTTGCCAATAAATAGACCGTCTTATCATGCCAAGTATAGGCATTGATGTAGGGCATCGGCTCACTCATCACCGCATTAGATCGCAGATAATCAACGGCAATCTCTTTTGCCACGTGCCCGACATTTAAAACAAACGCACCTGATTTCATGGCCTCAAGATGATGCGCACCAATGACATTCTCAGCCCCGGTCGCCGTTGCAAAAACATCACCATATTGTGCCGCCTCATCGAGAGTCACCACATGCCAACCATCGTATTGAGCTTGCAGTGCTCGAGCCGGATCGCGTTCAACAATTTCAACTTTTCCACCGTACGCTTTGGCCGATGTTGCTGTGCCTTGTCCGACTAACCCATAACCAATAATAATCACGACTTTCTCGTGCAACGTTAAGTGCGTGGTTTGAAAAAAGGTATGCCAAGCGGTCAAGCCAACCATGTGTCGGTTATGCAAGCCTTCTTTTACTGGCAAGTCATCCCAATTGAAGATGGGATACTGGGGGGTAACGCCAGCTAAACGACTGATCCCCGAACCGGTCGCTTCTAATCCCGCCACAATCGAGTTAGGACGGCCAGTTTGATGGAAACGTGTCGTCAAATCAGCTCCCATCTCACACAAATGCGTGGGCTGCCAAGCCAACGCGTTATCAAACGACCGCTGCCAAGCGTTGTCATCCATATCACGCCATGCCTCACCAACAGCGCCTTTGCTTTTTAAGTGTTCGACAACCTCATCTTGTACCGTCGTTGGATTACACGTCGTCAAATAGATAGCAGCACCTTTGTCGAGCAGCCCCGCCACCAGCGGTGCCATTTTTAAATCTAAGTGCATATTGCACGCTAAACGCACTTGGCTTAAATCAGGTAAAGCTTCTAACGCGTATTTGGTGCGAGGCATGTGCTGAGTTGCCCAACTCAGTTCAGCTGTAAAGTCCTTGTACATGAATTCCTTCCCATCTCGTCATGCAAAATAATTCAATCAATGACTATATAGGAAAGTCGATCCTTCGCCTAGGAGCAAAGCCATCGACTCTCATTGACGACATAATTTAGGATTTAAATACCGGTAACGCCATGCCATCTTTCACTAAATGTTGGCTCGCTTTTTTCACTACCGTATCCAGTGGGCATAGCGTCCCGACGTCAGTGTTGCGGCAGCCGGGGAGATGCAAATCTACGTGCAATAGCGGATGCTGATGATCCAATGTCGTTAGATTTCTCCATTGATCCAGACTGCGCGCAGAGAAGCGTACTCGGACCCAAGGTTGAGTACTGTTCGCTTGATGAAAACGAGCAAAGCTCAGTGTTCCACCGGGAGGAATATCGTTACTCGGGTAACCGGCAAGTGTCCAAGAAAAGCCCAGTAAGGTTTGAAGTTCTGCAATGTTTGAATCATGCCCAACTAACATCACTAAACGATGCCGCAGACGTGTATCTCCCGGCCATTGTGCTTGCAATGCCGTGCCAGAGGTGAGGGCTGATAACACTTGGCGCATCAATAACGATCCGCTGTGCGATGCGAACTCCAAGGTATTGAGTGCGTAGTTGTACTGCGCGGCATGAATCGCCATCAAGGCTTTGACGGCGTCGGCATCGCTCGCATGTCCGAAGGCAACCTTGTCCAGCGGCAAGTTATCACTGTATTGCAAACGAATGGTCTCACCAATCGTCGCCCCCAGTTTACCCGGCCCGGTTAACATTGGTTTACCTGTCGATTTAAAGGCCACTCCCCAAGGCTGATCAAGAAACCTACACTCATCGGGTGCGCAGACCGTCGAGCGCAATAATGTCACAGCATCATGATAACGCTCTCGAGCGTGTTGCGGTGAGATCATGCGCGCCATAATCTGCTGGCGCATAATGTCTTTATCCATATGGGCTGCATGCAGATGATACAATTCAAACAGTGGCCCATATTCCGCATCGACACTAAGTGGTGCGATGCCACACCCTGGGAACATACCATCAGCCATCGCTTTTCCTGTTGCCTTAATGCGCTGTTTCGGGCTGGTCCATAAAAAAACATTCTCATGGGCACTGGCACAATCGGTGGCTAACGCCAAGCCTTGCCGTTTCCACTCAGCCAATTGATAACGCCCTTGCTGCCACATCCCAGTATAACCGTGTCCCGTTAAATGACCGTCAGCAACGGTAAAACGAGGCCATACTTTCCCCGTCCCTTTATCCAGTTTTTCACTATTGGTTTGTGGTCGCACACCATGACGAGTCACCGTCACCACTTTGTCTAAGGTATAGTCGCTCGCCTGCACTGAGCAAGCCACACTCGCCATACTAACAAAAATGACGATCAGGGATTGTTTTGTTAAATACCACATATTTCAACTCCTAAAAGGTATATTTGAAGCCAACTTCAAATTCAGTTTGACGACGGTCACTACTTTTGCTGACGGATTCATTGGTCAACTCTAAATACGGTGCGAACGCATGAGTGACAGGATACGCAACCGTGATGGCTTGTTCGTAATCATGACGACTGTGATCATATAACGCGCTATCACCATGGTAATAGGTATATTGATAACCAATACCCACATGGTGAAACGTGGTATTCACCCCAATATCAACACGATGCTTCTTACGTGTTGGTTTATACGCATAGTCCGAGATCTCATAGCGATAACGGCTGGTCAATGTTAGTGCAGTTAACGCCTTATATTTGAATTTAATAAAGGGTTTGTACTTATAGCTATCTTGCTTGCGTGCCCACGACACGCCAGGTTCAAGCGTCAAGTGGTCAGCGGCCGCTAACGGATAACTCAACTTCAACTTGGTTTCGTGCCAACGTTCATCATGAAAAGCAATCCCTGCCTCACCATTCTTTTCCTCATTAGGTTCAAATTTCAATGCCGCGGAAATCTTCGGTCCTATAGACAAATGATGACTGACACCAATTTCGTCGGTGTGCGTTTTTGCAACATCTTCGTATTGATGACTGTATGAGACGCTGGTCGCTTGGGCATTCAGAGAGACCACTATAGCGCATGTGGCTAGTGACCATATCCTTGTTTTTTTCATACTAGGTTCCTATCTAGTGATATATTGTCAACGTGATTTAAAAAATGGCACGTCTATTACGTTAAGAAAGAATCAGGCGTAGCAAGCCCGCCGGGCTGAGCAATGACGCTCAGCGTGGTGAAATAATGGGTCTATAAACAAGACGACGTTGTCGTCCGCCTTTGACTGATAGTTGCGGCTAACTTGGCCTGACAGTCTTACGCCACACAGGCGAGGCGGTAAATAATTGCGTTAAAGAAGTGGCCCCTCGCCCTTCAGGTGCAAGTAACTGATTAATCGCGGCGGCCATATGCTGTAACGGCTGAGCAAATGTGGTTAATTGATAAGCGCCCCAACCCGCTTGTTCGATATCGTCAAACCCTACGACACACAGATCCTCTGGAATACGCAAACCGAACTCATAGCGCGCAACGTCAATCACACCACAAGCCACCAAATCGGTGACACAAAATACCCCATCGGGACGATGACGACGTGCAAATAGCTGACGAGCCATACGCGCTCCGCCTTCATAAGACGTCGCTTCACACCGGTATACCGAGCATTCCTGTCCGCTCAGGGCCGCAGCCTGTAAAAAGCCCTGCTCGCGGCTGACCATACTCGGCGACTGTATCTTCGATGAAATAAGAGCGATGTTGTCACACTGAGCACGCGCCAACATCCCATAGGCGTCACTCATGGTGTGGCGGTAATCAATGCCTACGTGGTCGACACCATCAAACTGCCCTAGGCGATTGACGAGCACCACTTGCTGACCACTTTGTACACACTGTTCAACGAGCGAGGCTTGTGGTGTGCCCGACAATACCACCGTGGCCGCTGCGCGATAATTTAACGTCTGCTTAAGCGCTTGATTGGCACTGGCTTCACCGCCAGCCGTATTAATCACCATCACGGCACGTTGCGATAGCTGGAGTTGTCGCGTCAATTGGTCTAACAGGCTGGCTTGGAATGGCTGAGCCAATTTTCCCCCCAGAATACACACAGGTCGGCTGTCTTCTTTGGATAACCCCCTTGCCAACATATTGACGTGATAATTGAGATCCTTAGCAGCGGCTAACACTTTACGCCGCGTTTCTTCGGACACACTGCACCCGGGAGTAAAGGTGCGAGAAACCGCAGATCGGGATACCCCCGCTTGCCGTGCAACATCACTGGCTGTCGCCACCGGAAACATTTTCGTCTTATTCATCATTTACACACCTTAAGAGAGGTGTCTACATCCGCTCCCTGACGGTGGGCACCATCAACAAACGTCTTGCTCATGGTGCTATCCCAGCCAAGGCGGCTCGCCAATTGAGCATCTTCCTGATTGCTGATCGCGTGATGCATGGCAATCGCATATTCACCTAGCGCAATCAATTCTGGTTTTGGCGTTTCATGCCACTCTTGGGGGTGCAACTGGCGTTTTTCACGAATATGGCCAATGGCGGCTTGCAGTGAAGGAAATTGCACGGGATATTCCAAATGTAAAAAAACCGCCACCACAATGACCGAACGACTGCGGCCGCCACGGCAATGCACCAACACATTACCGTGATCGTGATGACGATAGGATGGCTTATTAGGTAAACGTTGCAACAAGGCCGCTCGCAGGAGTTGATAGCCAGCATACACCTGCTCGGGCGTGTTGCCCGGCCCATCAATCAACCCTAATTTATAATAGCGTAGCGCGCCGGCTCCATGCATAACCCGATGCGCCTCCATGTCTTTGCCTGGCTCAATGACCCAATCAATATCTAAATTAACGGCGCAGTTCACGACGGTTTTAATGCCATGCTCAGCCAGTAAGGTGAGATCCGTTGCCCCCGCAGCACCTCCGATGTAGAGGTCTGCCTGCCATCCCGGTAACTGCGGATAAATTAAACTGATGGGCGGCCGAGGATAGTGGAACGTGGCTGGTGGCTTGGTGGTCGTGCTCGCCACGCCAGCGAGTGGAATGTGTGTCAACGAAGCAAGTCGCGACGCAAACTCGGCTGAGGTTGCCAATATAGCGCCTCCGGAAAAAATATCGCTCATCGTTTGTGGGTAGTCGCCTGTTTTTCCCTGAGCTTCACGCACCATGAGCAGCCCAGCTAAACAATCCCACGCATTCATATGTAATTCGATATAGCCATCAATTCTTCCCTCGGCGACCCAAGCCAATGCTAAAGCCCCAGATGCGCCTCGCCTTACGTTCGCCCCACAGTCGAGCATGGCCGAGAGGGTGGAGAGATAACGAGACCGAGGCACACGATTCGACCAACCGAGCTCAAACGTAGCCGCAGCCCAAGATGAGGTGCGAGAAACGGTCATCAATACGTCATTTTTATAGGCTAAGCCGCCACGTCGTGCTCGGTACAGCTCATCGCTCACGGGGTTATAAATTGCGCCTAATTCCGTGACTCCAGCATGGACAAACGCAATCGACACGCAAAAATGTTCAATTCCTCGAGCAAAATTGGCCGTACCATCGATGGGATCGATCACCCACATCGCCTGTTCATCCGCGCCCCGTTTTCCCGACTCTTCGCCGAGTACCGCATCATGGGGAAAGTGTTCTCGCAAGGCCTCAATGATAAAACGTTCGACTTGCCCATCCGCTTCGGTTAAATAATCTTGGGTCCCTTTCAATTCATATTCACCCGCCGCGCGAGAGCGGAACAAGGCCCATGCCAGCTCCCCTGCTTGCTTAATAATGGTATTCAGCGCTGCTTCACGTTGCGCAATATAGTGCTTCAAAAGTCTGTCCTCATAAATTTTGATGGTTCACGTCCAGCCGACAAAGCGCCACATGGCTATCATTGACTCGCGGCTATTGCATGTAGCTCAACGTCCATAAATCTTGCCAGTCTTGGCGATGTTCCCAATCTGATTTCACGGTTTGCAAACTGAAGTCCATCAGCTGCTGACGATAGGCTTCTATCCCAGAGGCTTCCTTGTTGGGTAAATGAACATCCTGATTGGTCGACATTTTTCCATCCACGCTTTGCGGAGCAATGCCTTGCTTGGTGAGAACGTAATGCATAAATAACTTGGCGGCCGCTTTATGCTGCGATCCTGTGGCGATCACCCCTATACTTGGATACTTCCACCCAATAACGGGTGTCACCCCCGTACATAGACCGAGCTTCATGCCCTGCTTATTTTTGCGAAATTTTGCCGTGGAAATGAACCCAACAAAATCTTGTTTCGCATCTGGCGAGCCAATCGCTGCGGCAGAATCCGAATCCGAATGGGTCAGCAATGGACGGTTATGAGCCAGACGTTTAACAAACTCCGCCATCGCACTGGTTTCATCGGTCATCAGTGGCTCAGAAAACTGCGCTTGATACGCGTGACGCAGTGCCTGGTCTTGGTGTTCTGCCATTTGATTAAACCAATCGGTATACGCAGGCTTACCCGTTGGGTCTTGCATGGCAACATGTCCTTTCCATTGTGGGAGCGTCAGTTGCCATAAATTACGGATAGGACAAGTCGCATGGTGCGCCGTGTTATACGCAAGTACATTGGGCGCAAGCACGACCGCCAATGGGTGCTGATAACGCTGAGCTATCTTAGATTGCAACTCATCAGGAACATAAGTAAACACGACATGCTGTTGGAGAAGTTGCATGGATGCCGCTGGCGCGTCCTCCAATAAAGCAACATCGGCACGCACATTATTGGCCTTCGCTTCGCGGCTCATGATGTCAATGATTTGCGGGGCTTTCGCTTTAATGCCCACGGCATTGATATGATATTTTTTCGCGAACGCGTGAGCTTGCTGCACTATTTTGCCAGTAGACGCATAAATCGTGAGTTGGCCTTCCTGCTGAGCGGCCTGAATCAAACCTGCGGATGGGTCAAGTTGAGCCGCGGTGGCCTGATGGCCGATACTGATGGCTATCATGGTCGCTAGGCACGTTGGTATCGCTTTCAAAGTCATGGTAATTTCCTTATATAAGCTCTTAGGCTGTATTGCCGTCTTGTGTCTCAGCCAAATTGATAGGTCGGATTAAGGTGGGAAGACGGCATAACATCAACTGGCTCAGCAAAATTTTGCTCGCTTTGCTGCCAAAGTCGTTGATGGTCATGATCAAAAAAATGCAGTTCCAAGGCTGGCAACATCACGTAGACAATCTCTTGCATCGCAAAGCTGGGTAATCGATTGAGGCAACAGCGTACGGTGTCCTCGCCATAGGTCATTTCAATGATCCAATTGCCGCCAGTAGGAATAATACTCTCGACCAGCATTGGCAATGTATCCGCTCCTGCGGTCTTGACAACCTCTATCGCTTCTGGGCGTATGCCGCACCAGTGGCTATTCGCTGCCATGGGGGTCAATGCATGCAGATGGTGAACTAATAACGAATGACGGGCTTGCATATCAATCATGTTCATTGGCGGATTACCGATGAACTCCGCCACGAAGCGATTTCTTGGCGTGGCATAGATCTCATTGGGCGTACCGAGTTGTTGTAGGCACCCCTCACTCATCACCACAATCCGAGTCGCCAATGTCATCGCTTCCCATTGGTCATGACTGACGAAAACAATTGTGGTTCCATAGATCTGATGCAAGCGGCGCAATTCATTTCGCATTTCTAACCGCAATGTGGCGTCCAAATTCGATAACGGTTCATCGAGTAATAATACTTTGGGATTGACGGCTAACATTCTTGCTAACGCCACACGCTGTTGTTGTCCACCAGATAACTGTGCCGGATAACGGGTGGCATAGTCACGAATACGCAGTTTCTCCATGACCTCTCGGCAACGCCGCTGACGCTCCTCTAACGGCACTTTCTTAAGCTTTAAGCCAAATGCCACATTTTGCTCCACCGTCATATGCGGCCATAAGGCATAGCTTTGAAAGACTAATCCAATCTCACGCTGCTCTGGCGGAACAAATCGCCCCTCTTCGACCGAATCAATGACGACATCATCAAGTGCAATACGGCCGCCACTGATCGGCTCAATTCCAGCGATCATCCGTAATATCGTGGTTTTTCCGCAGCCTGATGGCCCGAGTAAACACAGAAATTCACCGTCGTTAATAGTTAGGTTCAGTTGATCTACCGCAGGAGCTGCATTCGCGTGATAACGCTTGGTTAAATCATGTAAGTGGATAGATGGCATACTAATTCTCCAGTCCGGCAGATAATGCATTACCAGACAATGTTTGGATGGCGACCGTACCTAGCCAAGCAATCAATGCAATCATCAGCACCACCGCATTGGCCGCTTGGTCATAGTTATAATCGATTAAACGTAACGAGTAAGTCGTGAGGACATCGGTAGACGGAATCGCTAAAATAATGAACAGGCTGACGCCTTTAATGCCAGAAATAAACGGCAGTAAAATACCCGTGACTAGCGGCCCTTTTTGAATCGGAATAATAATGTGGGTCATACGCGTCAACCAACCAGCCCCAGCGAGTTGCGCAGCGTCTTCAGGTTCTTTTCCCAACTGAGTCATGGCGACAATTCCCGAACGACTGGCATACGGCATCTTTTCTGCTATCAATGCGATAATCAATAAGAATGGTGTGCCGTATAAGGCGGGAATCGGCCCGTGTGATTCAGCAAATAAGGATAAAAACGCCGTCGCAAAAGCAATGCCTGGCACCAAATAAGGCAAGAAGGTTATTTGGCGAAGAAAGCGACTTAGCGGTTGAAAAGAACAACGCATCACCGTATAGCCAACGAACAAACCCAGTATCCCAGAGGCAATAGAAGCACTGCCTACAATCAGAAGCGTATTGCCCATTGAATGCCAAAAGTCTGGAGTCAGTAATATTCCTTGCTTCAATGCCACAGTATCGAGCTGACGCCCTACCCAAAAATCCCAAGTAAAATTGTCGAATGTAAACCTACCGGGCAAAATCATGACGGTGGATAAAAATAAGATTACGAGAGGAATAACCACACCCAGCGCAATAAAGCTGCAAGGGAATAGCGCCGCGAGCCACCGCCAGCGGCCAAGCTGAGAGACTCTTTCCATCCCACCTTTGCCGCCGATGGTGATAAAGCGTTTTGCTTCACGCATCATTCGTAAATCCAACAGCAAGGTCAGCATGCCCATGAGCATAATCACCAAAGCAATGACGGCGGCAACCCCATTTTGACGAGAATTCAAAGATCGATAGAGCTGAGTCGACAAGGTATCAAAGTGCACCGGTAAGCCTAGGATGTAAGGAATGGCAAACTCACCAATGCAGTCGGCAAAAATCAACAGTGCTGCTGACATGAGCGCAGGACGCATCATGGGTAACATAATCGACCAAGCAATGGTTCGTCGTGAGGCGCCAAGAATGCGTGCACAGTCTTCCAACTGACTATCAAATCGCTTCATCGCATTCCCGACAATAAGAATCACCATGGGGGTAAAATGTAAGGTGAGAATGACAATGGTGGGAACATAGCCATACGCCAACCAGTTGGGTGTCTCTATGCCCATGCTCGTTAACCAGCCGGGCTGTCCTCCGACGACACCATTTTTAAAAACGGTTTTCCAAGCCAAAGCAAACGTCCACGATGGCAACATAAAAGGCACAATCAGCGCCGTTAAAAACCATTTCCGCCCAGCGATATCCGTCCGATTGACAAACCATGCTAACGTGACACCGATGATCACACTGAATATCACCGTGGTTAAGGCGATGACGACAGTATGAATGAGTGGCGTCCACACGAGTAAGTTGGACATTCGTGATGCGAGTGCACGCATCAAATAATACCCCGTCCATGTCCCTTCCATCGCATGGATGCGAGTTGCATCCCCCACCTGAACAATCCCAGCATTGAGCATAATTGAAACGATAGGCGCCAAAATCACATAGGCGAATACACTCACCAAGAGTATGCCCATCCAATTCGCTGGCTCGCGATAAGAAAACGCAACCGTGTGCTTTAACTTGGCACACCATAAAGAAGCCACCTGAGTATCACTGATCCTTCCCACAGTCAGACTCCAAATCAACGCAATGAATGAGTGATTAGGCTAAGGAAGTTATATGACAATTCCATGATGGTTTTGCACACGTGTGCAATAAGTTTTTATGACAGAAGTGTAAAGAAAACGTGAGACATAGAATGAAGCAAAACGCAGAGAAGATGCCGCATAAGGAGACATTGGAGGCTGCTTATGCGGCAGAGGTTAATGGAAATGACAACAATAAAAATCGGTTGATGAATGTTTCAGGTTAGGCCTTAAATATTGCCAGCCATGTCGCTGATAAAAGCGTAAGGCTCGAACATTATCGCGACTGACTGACAACACGGCACGCGAGCACTCTGCCCCCAATAACGTTTGCTTAATATAGTGCTGTAAATACTTAGCAAGGCCTTGCCCACGATACTCTGGGCAAAGATAAATAAGGTGAACATGAGGGCGTTCAGAATTCTGTGTCAGCTAATGTTGACTAAATATCTAAGACGTCATCTAAGCGACCTTCAAAGTGGATCGCCAACTGAGACAATGTCATATTCCAATTCTGGATTGGCATTGTCCATTTCTTAGAGGCATTCAATATCCCAGCGTACAGCAGCTTTAGCAAGCTATTTTCGTTCGGGAACCCACCTTTGGTTTTGGTCAGTTTGCGGAACTGACGGTGCACCGCTTCAATAGCATTGGTTGTATAAATCGCTTTGCGTACATAGGCTGGGTATTTGAAGAAAACCGATAGATTTTCCCACTTATTACGCCAAGAACGTAACACGATCGGGTACTGTTGCCCCCATTTTGATTCTAAACGATCGAGTTCCGTTTCTGCGGCTGCTTTACTGACTGCTCGATAGACTGGCTTCAGATCTGCCATAAACTCTTTTTGGTGCTTAGAGGCTACGTACTTCATGGAATTGCGGAGCTGGTGAACAATGCACTGCTGACTTCGGTATCAGGATAAATGGTTGCTATGGCTTCTGGGAAGCCAGTCAGTCCATCTACACAGGCAATCAAGATATCTTCCACACCACGGTTATACAGATCCGTTAGTACTGAAAGCCAATAATTTGCCCCTTCAGATTCTGACAGATACAGACCAAGCAGTTCCTTTTTACCTTCAATATTTAACCCTAAGATCGTGTATATCGCTTTGCTAATATAGCGTCCGTCTTCTTTGATTTTGTAGTGGATAGCATCAAGCCAGACAAATGGATAGAGGGCATCGAGTGGACGTTGTTGCCACTCTTTAAGTTCTGGTATCAAACTGTCTGTAATACTTGTAATGGTGGCTTCTGATACATCAATACCATACATGTCTTCCACATGACCACGGATGTCACGATAGCTCATCCCGAGGGAGAACATAGATAAGATCTTGCGGTCGATCTCATCTGTTAATTTGGTCTGGTTTTTCTTAACTAATTGCGGTTCAAACGACCCAGTGCGGTCACGTGGGGTATCCAGTTCAAACGAGCCTACAGAAGACTTAATTGTTTTCTTGCTGGAGCCATTCTTTCTGTTTGGTTGCTCATCATTTTCCAGATGTTGTTGAAGCTCTGCCTTCAAGGCTGCTTCGGTGATCTGTTTAATGAGCGGAGTTAAAAAGCCATCCTTACCCGTTAGGTCTTGTCCGGACTGAAGTGCTTTAATGGCTTGTGCTAAATCGAATTCGTTGGTCATGTGTCATTCCTGTTTTGTATATTCTACTGAAATGACACAGATTTCTAAACACTACCGTGAACATAGCCGGTGTGCGGTTCGGGCTCTGGTGAAAAGCAGCGAAACTCCAATTGTCCAGCAAAGCCTCCGTCCATCCAGACATGCACATAGTACCACTCATCTTGAGTGCTGCGCTCGATGACTCTTTCGGTATAACCATCCAATAGCTGCTCAACGCCTTCATACGTTCCAAAGGAACAAAAATAAGCATCTCGTCTGGCCTTAATACACCGATTCAGATCGCGCTCGACATCCACCGGTTTAAATAATAACGTTTTATTCCTATCCAATCCGTTGTCCTTGATTCTCATTCACACCCTTGTAATAACGTGATTACAGCTTACGTCCCAAACGCTTCTCAACTTGTTTTCTTTCCCATTCAGGCCCCCATAACTTGACCACATTAAATACTCTTAACCCGTGAAATGTGAGGCCTGCTCCCCACCCGAATAACGGCCAAAAGGCCCATATATAATCAGGGTGAGTAATCAAATTAATGGCAAATAACAACACCATCACACACACGTATTTACATAAGTGACCATAAAAGCCTTTCAGTTTTCGTACGGCATCCAGTGCTTGCCTTTCTTCATCGGTCACGTAGAGTTTACTATTCATATTTGGCTCCATTTGAAGATCATTTACATCAATTTCAAATACAGCAGCCAACGATTTTAGTGATTCTAAGCTGGGGGTTTGCCCTTTCTCAATACGCTGAATGGTACGACTGCTTAATCCAGTGAATTGTGATAACTGTTCTTGCGACCATCCCCGCTGTAACCTGAGTTTCCTAATAATCATTCGTTTTATCCTTCTGCTGTGTCGAGCACAACACTACCGTCACGAAGTAAAAATGATAACGACACCAGCACGACATCCCTATGACATAATATAAAAATCAGTCACTTAATTTATTAAAATCGGTAATAGAAAAATGATGACTCGCAATATGAAACCCTTCTCTCAGATAAAATTTATGGGCCAAAAAACGCTGAACCCCAGAATCTAAGTGAATTTGCTCACACTCCTTTTCTACGGCATATTGCCGAAACCACGACATGAGAAAGCCGCCGACACCCCCCGAACGATGCTGATTATTTGTGACAAGATCATCGATATAAATGGCCTTACCCCAAGCCAGTTTTTCACAAAAACAAAATCCTGCCACCGCCAATATGTCAGAATCAGAGGTAACATACACAACGTGATACCCCTGTTGGCGTTGCTTTTCGACTTGTTCGCTCAGAGTCGCTAACGTATAGCTTGGTCGTAATTGCAACAAGATTGTTAATACAGCTTCATAGTCATGATTGTTTTCTAAAAAACGGACTTCCATGGACATATCCTTATGATTCATCAATAGTAAACAGGTCGATGAATTCACTCTACCGCGATGAATATCGAGCGCCAAGCTATTTTCGCTTCATAGAGTTAATCAATCACGAACGCTTTAATCTTGATACCATCAGTGTATTTGAATAAATCCATTCAATTAATCCATTAGAATGATAATAGGATGAAATAGTCTCACTTTCAGACAGTTACTGCGGTTTATTGATATTAAAATAAAACCGATGAATCACCCTTTCTATTGAATCATAGTATGTGGTGTGGGGAGGAATTCTATTTTAATGCGAGAATGGCGGATTCAATCGAAGGAAAGTGTATTTTTATAATACACATTTGTTGCTGACTAAACTCATGAGCTTGAATCAGTTCTGTCACTTGTTGCAATGTAAAAGTGTGTTTGTGGCGAACTAATTCAATACTTCGTCCTGCAACTGAGCGTACAAAGTAACACTTTCCAACACTATCAATATTTCTTCGGTCGACGATGTCGTTTTCTGCGACAAGTTACGCACCTCGTCGGCAACGACGGCAAAACCCCGTCCATGCTCTCCAGCACGAGCCGCTTCAATCGCAGCATTGAGTGCAAGCAAGTTCGTTTGCTCGGCAATACCCTGAATGGTGGTAATAATTGCCGTAATATGCTGAGAATTATCATTCAGTTTACCAATAATATCGTTGGTATTTTTCACTTCAACCGCCAACGTTTCTATCGACGTGCGAGTGTTCTCCACAACGGTTTTACCATCGTTACACGCGGTTGAACCCTCTTCGGCCACACTTGCGGCTTGCTCTGAATTGGACGCAATCTCAGCTGTGGCTTTCGACATTTCACTGATAGCATCAGTCACCAAGGTCACTTTTTCCAATTGTTGCCTTGAATTATCCTGCCATTGATGCGCTTTTGTGGTAGTGGCTTCCGCCATCACTTTTAATTGCGTGCTCAATCCCGATACTTCGCTTATCAACGAGGCAAGCTTGTCGACAAAACGATTAAATGCCAACGATAACTCACCCACTTCATCGTTACTGGAAGCATCCAATTTTACCGTTAAGTCCCCATGACCTTGGGAGATTTGTTGTAGCACATGAGTCACATTATTAATTTGCGAGGTAATGGCTCGCGCAACAAAGACCGCCATAATGATAAAGATCACCACCAATGGAATGGTGATAACAGCTGTCATGTAGCTTTGACGTTTTGCCGCAGCGTAGACTTCCGATTGAGGTACCATCGCCACAAAATGCCATCCAAGTGCTTTAGACGTGATCACTTGACCGAAATACGCGACATTATCCCGCTCAACTTCAAATAATCCCTTAGGATTTTCCGACAAAAGTTTAAAAAACGGTGTGTTCACTTTGCTTATCGGTTTAAACGTATTATCTGGATGCAAAGAGTCGACTAAAATATTATTGTTATCCTCGATTAACACGATGAAGCCGTTATCACCAATAGTGATGTTTTTCACAATATCCGTCAGTTCATTCACAGAGACATCAAAACTGACCACCCCGACAGACTTGCCTTGATCGTCCTTTAATGCCTGCGTAATGGCGATATAAGTAGCATCATCGCCCGCCCAATAATAGGCGTTGGTCACCACAGGCTTACCCTCACTGGCCATTGCCGACTTGTACCATGGTCTTACTCGTGGGTCATAAGGCTTTGTTAATGTACTTCCCGGCCATTCGATGTAGGCACCATCTGCACGCCCGCTGTACACATAGGCAAGGTCGCGATGCGAATCTGCATAGTTCTCAAATAATCTCCAGAGTTCGCCCGATTTACCCGGTAAGTTCTTCCAGCCTGGGAATGCGTCAATTCCCTGCTGAGTCGTAAAATTAGGTCCATTTGGTACTTCATTTTTCACTATAGGGAGCTGAGCCAAGTAGCTGATATTGCGTTTGGCATTGTCGAAAAACATCGTGAAAGCTCGGTCGACTTGGAGAATTTCTTTATATGTCGCCTTCTTAAATTGCTCTTTGGCTATCTTCGCGGCCTCATTAATTGACAATGACGCTAAAATCCCAGTCGGAATGATCACTGCAATACTAAAGGCAAGAATTAATTTGGTTCTTATCTTCATAAAATTATACCACCTTAGTCGCCTAAATTATCAAGGCAGAATATCAAGCGCAGGGCACATTACGTCACACTGTGTTACGCTCAATGAAACCTATCCCGTGAATGGATTTTTCTGAGCTAACAAACTGATGTTGATGATATTCAGATTAATTATGTTACTAGTATAGTTGTAAGTTTTGAGAGCGTGCCTAAATTAGATATTCCAGATCACAAATTCATAAAGACAGCGATTGCGTTACTGTCATTGATATTATGCAACTGATTTTATTCTGATTAGTTCATAAATAACGCAAATTCACCGCCATAAATACGATTGTTCTTACTTAGATCGTAAATTACCTATTCATCGCAACTATATCTTTTAAAATCCAGGTTAATTCATCTATACTTAGCCAACTTTATAAGCTGTAAAAAGGAGATACCGTGAGCAGCGACCATAACAAAGATGATAATGGTGGCATCCCGCGTCCTACAGGGAAAGCTAACCCAATTGATACCGACTATACCGTGGGTCAAGACAATGTTGTTGTATCTGTGGGGCCATTTGGCCTAGACATCCATAACCGAGTGTTTGCGATTTCTGGTTTGGCTATTGTCCTTTTTGTGATTGCCACACTAGCTTTTCGCGATCAAGTCGAGCCGCTATTTGAGTCGATAAAATCCGGTATGGTGTCAACCTTTGATTGGTTCTTCTTACTGTCCGGTGATTTCTTCGTGATTGCCTGTATTCTTATCGCGTTTTCCCCTCTAGGCCGTGTAAGAATTGGTGGTACCGATGCAACACCCGATTATTCCTACTCTGGATGGTTAGCGATGCTGTTTGCCGCCGGTATGGGGATCGGTTTAGTGTTCTTCGGTGTGTCAGAGCCCATGTCTCATTTCAGTACGGCACTCGGTGGTACTGTGATGGAAAATGGCATTCGAACCGACTGGGCACCTCTTGATGGAGCATTGAACGATCCAGAACTCGCTCGTCAGTTAGGAATGGCATCGACCATTTATCATTGGGCATTGCATCCATGGGCAATTTATTCTTTGTTGGCGTTAGGATTAGCTATCTTTTCGTTTAATAAAGGGTTACCTCTTACTATGCGTTCAATTTTCTATCCACTTTTTGGCGAACGCGTTTGGGGATGGACTGGTCATATCATTGATATTTTAGCGGTTATCGCAACGGTCTTTGGTCTTGCGACCTCGCTGGGATTCGGAGCAGAACAAGCGGCCACAGGATTGAACTTCTTATTTGGTGTTCCGTTGACGGATACGACCAAAGTGGTCTTGATCGTATGTATTACAGCGCTAGCCTTAATGTCCGTACTCGCGGGTATGGATAGTGGTGTGAAACGTTTGTCTGAGATCAATATGATCGTCGCCGGGGTATTACTGTTCTTTATCGTGTTTGCCGGACCAACAATGCAAATCCTAGAAGGTTTTTTCACTAACCTCGTGGGATATGTTGAATACTTCCCGCAATTATCGATGCCTTTTGGACGTGAAGACTTGAACTACTCACAAGGTTGGACTGCGTTCTATTGGGCTTGGTGGATATCTTGGTCACCATTCGTAGGTATGTTCATCGCACGTGTCTCTCGCGGTCGCTCAGTTCGTGAGTTTATTGTGTGTGTGATGCTCGTCCCTTCTTTGGTTTGTGTTTTTTGGATGACCGCATTCGGTGGCACCGCGATTGATCAGTACTTGAACCATGGCTATGAAGCGGTGAAAAATGCAGAACTCTCACTAAAACTGTTTAAAATGTTGGAAATTATGCCTTGGCATTCTATTACCTCATTTGTTGGCATTGTTTTAGTGATTGTCTTCTTCATTACGTCATCGGACTCCGGATCATTGGTTATTGATACGATCGCGTCAGGCGGTAAAGTAGAGTCACCAACGCCACAACGTGTTTTCTGGTGTACTTTTGAAGGCTTAGTTGCTATCGCACTGATGCTTGGTGGCGGTTTAGCATCCACCCAAGCAATGGCTGTCGCGACAGGCTTCCCCTTCACAATCGTACTCATCGTCGCCACGATTTCACTCATCAAAGGCCTCATGTCCGAGCCTAGAGCTAAGAAAATCATCAGTCCCAAAAGTTAGGGCCTGAATTATTCATGATTGTATCGTCAAAGGCCTCGTTTAGAGGCCTTTTTTATGAATGGTTTACAAACAATCACGAAGGGTGGCATTTTGAACCTCCCCTCCTTTTGTGTTAGGATTTATGCAGTTGAATAAAAGAGGAGATATATTTTGGGTTCAAGAGCGAGTTTCTCACTCCGTTCCATCAAAGCGCATTTAAGACCACTGATTTCCATATCGCATATTGATATTTGTTCCTGACATCACTGATCTAGCCTTGTTTCGACCACGTCGATGCATAATGAGTAGAGTCTTTGGATATGTCAGTTTTGTCATCAATCACCTTTCAAATCCAGACACCATCTACTCCAATAACAATGAAAAAAGGAGTCAGTTATGTCTGCAATCTCAAATTACAAAACACAATTTATTATTATGATTTTTAGCGCGGTTGCGCTAAGCGGTATTCTGCTAGGTTTTGATACTGCCGTCATGTCGACGATCATCGCATCCGTATCGACTCAATTCCAATTAGATTCTCTCAGTTTATCTTGGGCAATGCTTAATATTGGAATTGGCGTCATCGCTGGTGTATTTGGTGCCAGTTGGTTGGCCGCACGTATGGGAAGAAAAAACGCAATGTTACTGGCCAGCGTACTTTTCCTAGTATCATCATTAGGGTCATCTCATGCTGATACGTTTTCGTGGTTTGTTTTCTTTAGAATCGCGAGTGCCATGTCCGTAGGCATTGTAGCGGTTGTATTACCACTCTATATTAGTGAAGTCATCCCAAGAGATGAACAAGGTAAACTCAACTGGTTTCAAAGCGGAACCCTGATCACGACGTTAATCGGTTTGTTTATCCTTGGCTTTTTTCTAGCTCATCAAATACCGACGACAACACAAACTTGGCACGGCTTACTTCAGCTAGAACTTTATCCATGTTTCCTATTTGCAAGCGTCATTTTATTTATGCCCGACTCACCTCGTTGGCTTGCAATGGTACAACGCCAAAATGATGCCTTTTTAACGTTAGAAAAGATGGTAGACGTCCATTACGCCCAAGTGATGTTAGTGGATATTGAGGCTTCACTCAAAGAAAGAGATTTAATTTCAAAAGAGCCGGTATCGATGCTGACTCTGATGAAGCAGTCGTATTTTTGGGCCTTTACATTATTCGGTTTGGGTCTTGCTTTGTTACAGCAATTTATTGGGCCACTCGATTGGACAGCCGTGTTTTCAACTTCAATGAGCCAATGGTTCGGTTATACCGATACGCTCATCTTCATGGCGGCATGGATTGCAGTGTTCCCGGTTTCTGGTTATCTCTCATCACGCCAATATTAGCGCTAGGTCTCATATTGAAATTAACCAATGTGACCAAAGCCTGATATTACCCCAAAAGCATTCGTCACTATTGTGCAGAAGTGAGAATATTATTACTAACGAAGTCGAGATGGTAATAAGGGGTAATGATGGATCACTTAAAATCACAACAACCACAAGATGGCATGTGGACGCGTATGTTCCATTTACTTGCCCAAGCTGGCCAAGCGTCACAACCATTTGAAGGCAGTGAACTCTTGATTGAAACATATCACGATAATGATGAAAGCTATCATTCCGTGTTTGAGCAAGAAATACCAAATAAGTAACGATTTTCTGTACAGATGAATAAAGGCCCCCTAGGGTGCCTTTATTTTATCAGCTTAAGGTAACCACACAGAAAGATTCACACTTAAACATCTTCCAATAATTCTAACTCTTGTAATACGGTCGCTTCTTTTGCTGTAGTTCCTACAATTTCTTGATGAAGCTTGGCTCTTGCTCGATAAGCCAAATTCTCCAAGGTGGTTCCCTGTAGCTTCAACAGCTGATGGAACATGGGGTACAGTTCTCCAAGCGTTTGGCTTAATCCATTATCGACCGCCTGTAACGCTTTCGGACTCAATCGCTCAACTTCAACATTGACGACATCTCCGACGAACTTCATCTCGATAATTTGAATATTGCTAAGCGTCGCGTCAATACTGATGGTCATGCGCCCTGCCTCAGCATCCACCTGCTCGACAACACCTTTCATTCCATTGATGGCCAGATAAGCTTCGGGAACGAGGCTCTTTAACCAACCATCGTCCACAGGGAAAGAAACCTCTAAACGCAAAATATCCTCATGCCTGAGCATAGACTGAATTTCGCTTTGAAAATCTATTTGACCGGTAATGACTCGATATTCGTCATGAGGATCAGTACAACCAAGAGAGACAACATTCACCAGAGAATGGAGCGCTGCTGTCGAGAGTGTTGAATTCATTGCACACGCATCAAGAGAACAAAACAACGCATCCCCCTCAAGCCGAGCAACCGGTACTTTTACACCATCGATAATCAACTCCGAACCAACCTCAAGTTGAGAAGAGAGTGATTGGTGAACTCGAATACCTAATTCAACAGGTCGACACGCACTGACCGCGGTGACCTTTCCAACTGAACGAGAATAATTTGTAAACATGACACCTTACACCTAATGAGTTCATCATGCTTGATGCGTTAACCTACAGAGGTTGAGCGCCAGCAGGACAAGATTTTTACCGCAATATTAGAATAGTATAAATACTCTATAGTTTGAATAAATACATTGAGAATAGTTAGATTACCAAAATAGTACGCTTCACGATCATGATAGGCACGACTCATAACAGAATAGAAGAGTCAGTGCCATCACTATCAAACCATCGTTTACTGGGCCACACTCGCTAATTGGACGCTGTTATTACGAGTCAGGTTACGTTGAAATAATGCGGGTAAGTCTTGTGTATCCGCCACCGAGACGGCATTTAATGAGGACTGTTGAGGCACAGCGATATGATGTCTTTCCGCGACGGTACGCACCGCTGACATTTCAATGCTGTCACCTTGTTTATGTTGTTTTAAAAACGCCTTATCCTCCGGCGTTAACTGAGCAGATTGACCGCCTGGTAAATAAATCGTGCCATTGGAAAAATCGACAGCGAATGCCACGATACCGGGTATGAAGAAAAACAACAGTCCAACAGCATCCAAAGCAACAATACCGGCATCAAGTCTGCCATCCACCTGACCTTTACGTTCAGGGTAAATAATGGTGCCACAACCCACAATATTCGTTACAAAGATCGCTCCCATGAAAATCGTCAATAGTTTTTTCATCCTAACTCTCCCTCATTGCTTATCGGTTCAATTTAGTATTCCTTTCATCAATTAAATTACCTTGATACAGACGACTTATCAATCGACTCTCTTGGTAATTGACGAGAAAATGATGTCAACCGCACGAACAATGCTCAGTCAAGTATTGAATAAGGAAGGATGACAATATACGCCAATGAGAGACGCGCATCATGAGGATAAATAGAGTGGACTATAGAAATGAAAAAAGCCTGCTAAAAATAGCAGGCTTTTAAAAACTGGTGCGTCTGAGTGGATTCGAACCACCGACCCCCGCCATGTCAAGGCGATACTCTAACCAACTGAGCTACAGACGCTAAATGTGTTTTCCTATGGTGCGTCCGAGTGGATTCGAACCACCGACCCCCGCCATGTCAAGGCGATACTCTAACCAACTGAGCTACGGACGCATTCCAAGGAACGGGAAGAATATTAACGGCTGTGATGAAGCGACGCAAGAAAAAAATCTCAGTTTTTGAATCAGTTGCCGCTTAGATGAACAATTTGTTCACTTTTAAGCCTTATTGCTCATTAAAAAGTGTGGGCAAGGCATTTTGCTCCATCTCATCAAACACGACATTATAATTTTCCGTATAAGTACAATGTGGTTGTCGGCTGCAAGTAAAGAAGCGCCGACCTTTATACTCACCTTGAGAGGCCACTTTCAAAATCATGGGACTACCACAGCGTTTGCAGAAACGCACTTCTTTATCCGGTTCAATTAAGTCAATATGTGTTGCCAGTAAACGGCGTAATTTCCCAACCTGATAACTCAATTTTATATTAGCGCCAATTAAGGGCAGGTTCGCCGATTTACAGACTTGCATGACCAGTTTTTCGCGCTCAACTTTGCCTTTATCTAACGCTTTACCATTATCCAATTCCAACACCACTCGAGGCTCTAGCGTACGCGCATCACACACCAAATAATCAAAATAGCTCCGAGAAATATAGTTATTTGCAATAAACCACGCCTTCTTATTCGTCGCTTTATGCGGTGTGAGCACTGAGCTCATGGCGACTCGGGTTAACACCACACCATGTTCACCAACCGCAGCAACCAGTGCATTATAGAAAGCTCCTTCATTGGCCGACAAAACGGGGCCTTTTACACGATATTGATAACGTTTGGTGTCTTCCTGCTTCAACACATACTTTTGAATCACATAAAAAAACGTCACTAAAATTGCGACAACAATAAAGATGTCGAACATATGAGCACTACTCCTCAAATCATCCAAATGCCTTGTTAGGCCACTGTTCATTCATGCTTCATTTTGAAATCATTAAAGCTTTCATTCAGTTACTCAACCAAGTTTACACGAAACATAAAAAAACGGAGCATGAAGTGCTCCGTTTTTTTGTCATCCACGCTAGCTACTCAAAAACATACTTATCCATGAGAGAGACCATTTTACCAATTTCAGGTTTGGTAATCGTATCGTTGGCGCCAAGCGCCAGGGCTTTCTCTCGGTTATCTTCACTCATGATAGATGAAAACATAATGATAGGCATATCGCTGTAGTCTGAATGCTCACGCAAACGCTTCAATAAGTGCATACCGTCCATTCTCGGCATCTCTACATCCGTCACGATGGCGTCGACAAAGGTCGTAACATTCACCCCTTCGGACTTGGCATGCTCGGCTAATTCAGTGAGTTTTTCATGGGCTTCTCCGCCATCCTTACAGGCGATAATATTAAAGCCTGCCGAGGTCAGCGTATCCTGAATAAGACTGCGAATAAATGCTGAGTCATCCACCAGCATAATCGTCTTGGCATTGCGTTTTGCGATCATGGCTTGATTTAAATCGACGCTACGGTCAATGGTCACGTCGTATTTTTCCATACTCAATTCTGGATTAATATCGGCAATTATTTTTTCAAAATCCAAAATCATAATCAGTTTGTCTTCTTTGCGGACCACCGCGACGACACAATCTTGCTCTCCCGCCTCCAAAAATTGACTCGGCGATTCGACATCATTCCATGAGATACGGTGGATGCGACTGACGCTATCAATTAAAAAGCCATTCGTCATACGATTGAAATCCGTCACAATCACAAATTTTTTCTCAATATCGCTTTGTACGGGTACCCCTAACCAGCCGGCTAAATCAACAAGCGGTGTCAAAATATCTCGAGAAGAGAACACCCCAATCATATGTGGCTGAGCGTTAGGATAATCCGTGGTTTCAGGAACGCGAATCACTTCCCGTACTTTCGCAACGTTAATGCCGTAATAACACGTTTTTGTTTTACCATTTGGCAAATGTTTTTCTAAATGAAATTCGATAATTTCAAGTTCATTTGTTCCACTTTCTAGTAAAATTGCATCACTTTTGCTCATAATTGTCACATCATTCGAAAATTGGGAGTGGGTTCTAAAGTACACCGTATGTCTCGTAGTCACCATCGAGCGAGACCACGCTATCTTGGGTATAAATTACAACAGTGCTTCTATATAGATTTACCAGGTTGGATATTCTAAGCCACCCTTACCTATTTAGTATTAGTACTTATTTTCAATATATTAATTAACGCTTAGCATAACCACATAAGTGAAAATTACAATCCTATCAACTCAATAACATCTCTTTTTTGTGACGCAGGAGAACGATGCGGAATCCACTTATTTCAATAAGACTTTAGTTGCTATTCAGGCCTTCGTCTAGTCATCCAATCGTGTTTAAAACAGAGGCTCCGCGTAATGCATACCTAGCCTCCAGCAAGGAGGCGAGTCAAAATGTAATCCCTTAGGCTGTTTCGCTCCCGAACTGTGCCATATATAACGTTATTCCTCCCGCACCTATCGTCAATAGAACTATACTTAATAGGTAGATATGCCAAATATCCTTCATCCACTTTTTATCACCGGAATACAGGAGGCAATTATGGAACGCGACGATTTAGGAATCTGTTTAAACTATCGTTTACTCGGGCATCACTTACATTCGACATTTACAAGTGTCCGTGCCTATAAAGTTGATTCATCTGAGCACAATGAAGTGATCGTGATTTTCTCTAGCCCTCAGATGACAGGGCGAGATGTACTGAAATCCATGGATACCGAGGACGATCTTGAATGGCGTGCGGAGCATCTGTGCTGTGAAACCTGTCATTTTTAGCTAAGATTCGTCAAAAAATGTGGAGCGCAGTGATGTTTTTACATTCCTTGTATGCATCAAAGTGATTGCTATGCTATATGTCTGACTTATAATCATTTATTCAGCTTATCCTAACCAAGGTTGGTTACATATACAATGAAATCATTGGCTTCTTATCTCATTAGCACGGCAATCGCTTTTCACGCGTTTCCAATATCAGCCGCGCCTATTTCTTTTATGCAAGCGTGGGAAGTGTTGCAACAAGATAACAACTCATTAGCAGCAGAAAGAGAAAATGTGGCGCGTTACCAACATCTCAAAGATGCCACGGATAATCTGTCCTACCCTCGTGTTTCAGTCGGAGCCAGTTATACTCGTTTGGATGATGACATTACATTATCGGGTAAAAAGATCCTCGATAACACCAAACTCACCGGCCCCAAACAGGTAACCTCAACATTATCGACTCTCATTGAGACCATCAATCAAGAACTCTCCGCTCTTGGTGGCATTGGAAGTACCACGCAAATAAGCAAGCAGGATGTGGTACATTCGTCGATTCGTGCTATCTGGCCGATATTCACTGGTGGCCGTATTAGCGCTGCGCAGGATGCCGCTCAAGGCAAGCAGAATGAAGCCTCCAGTCAATTGAAAATGGAAACACTCGCTCGATATGAAGATTTAGCAAAATACTATTTCAGTGTCGTGTTAACAAAAGAAGTGTTGAATACGCGTTTAGCCGTAGAAGCAGGACTCACGAAACATCGCGATAATGCAGTCAAACTCGAACAACAAGGTCAAATAGCCCATGTTGAACGTTTACAGGCAGACGTGGCTCTTGATAAAGCCATCATTGAGCGCAAAAAAGCACAAAAAAATGTCGACATAGCGCAAAGTGCACTCACTACGATTTTAGGCCAAAACTCCGTGGTCTCTCCTAAAGATGGGCTATTTACCAATCGGACTCTGCCACCCATGAGCGCGTTTACTCAGCAAACGCTCGCCACCTACCCTGGACTGGCCATCTTAGATGCCAAAGAGAAGCAAGCCACCAGCTTAAGAAAATCGGAACAAGGTAAGTATTATCCGAATGTTTACCTTTTTGGTAGCTACAACCTCTATGAAGATGACTCTATCGCTAGCCAGCTAAAACCGGATTGGGTGGCGGGTATTGGCGTGAATATTCCCTTGATTGAAAGTACAGGGCGAAGTGATCGAGAAAAAGCCGCATCAAGTGCGATTTCCCAAATTCACTATTTGCGAGCTCAAGCACATGAGGATCTGTCTGTTTTAGTTCAACGTACCTACCAACAAGCTGAGCAAGCGCTCGAAGAAGTGTCTGGATTAAACTCCAGTCTCGATTTAGCCAAAGAAAACCTACGTTTACGTCAGAAAGCCTTTAATCAAGGGCTGTCGACATCCGTCGATGTCGTGGATGCAGAGCTGTATCAAGCACAAGTACGTACTCAGCAAGCGGTTGCCAGTTACAATTATTTGATAGCCCTCACCACACTATTAGCACTCAGTAGCGAAGTGGACACATTCTCACACTATCGCCGCTCCGCTATAACGTTATATCACGCTCCAAGCGCTGCTCCTTCACCTAGATCTGAGGTTGTAAAATGAAACGTATCACTCAAAGTTTGATTGCTTTGTTCGCCCTCCTCCTCATCGGCGTTATCGCTTGGGGGTTTTATCAAGCCTATCAACCTCAACCCATTCGAATTCAAGGCCAAATCGATGCACAACAATATAGTATTTCCTCGAAAGTCGGCGGTCGTATTGATGAAGTGCTTGTGAGAAAAGGTGACCGCGTCACAAAAGGCGAATCTATTTTTACACTCCATAGCCCAGAAATTGACGCTAAATTAGAGCAAGCCGTCGCCGGTCAAAAAGCGGCTGGAGCCATGGAAGCCGAAGCACGCAACGGAGCGCGCGAACAAAAAATTCGAGCCGCAAAAGATAAATGGATGAAAGCACGCAGTGCCGCCTTACTTGCGGAAAAAACCTATCGCCGGATTAATAATTTATACAATGATGGGGTGATCTCCGAACAAAAACGTGATGAAGCCAAAACACAATGGCAAGCCGCAAGCTACACAGAAAGTGCCGCTCGACAAATGTACCAGCTCGCTAAAGAAGGGGCTCGAAAAGAAACCATTGAAGCCGCGAGTGAGAAAGCCAAAGCGGCCGCGGGTGCGGTGGCTGAAGTCCAAGCTTACGCTGATGATACTCACATCACCAGTTGGTTTAATGGCGAAGTTTCGCAAGTGTTGTTGCATAGTGGAGAGCTGGCGCCACAAGGTTTCCCCGTTGTCACCGTCATCGATACAAGCGATACATGGGCAGTATTTAATGTTCGTGAAGATCGCCTTTCACACTTTAAAAAAGGCAAAGAAATTCAGGCATTTGTGCCTGCGCTTAATCAAACTCTCACATTTAAAGTGACCCATATTGCAGTGATGGGAGATTTTGCCACATGGCGTTCGACTGATGCCTCACAAGGTTTTGATTTGCGTACTTTCGAGGTCGAAGCTCACCCGATCAAACCGCAGCCTCAACTTCGCATGGGAATGACTGTTGCTGTAGAGCTGGCGCCATAGTCTTATGAGTGTTAATGCATGGACCCTCATCAAGCAAGATAAATGGCTACAGAGTGCTATCGTGTGGATGCCTCTGGGTCTGGCGTTGCTATTATGGTGGATTTTTTCTCAGGGGATTGTCCGCGCCTTACCGGTGGGCGTTGTCGATTTATCACACAGCGAACGCTCACGCCAAGTTATTAGGAACATTGACGCCACCTCGGCATTAAACGTGATACGCGTGTACCCCAGTCAAACCATGGCAAAATCCGATCTCATTGAAAGTCATATCTATGCGTACACCGTCATTCCTCGTCATTTTGACCGGGATATCCAACGTCATCAGTCCCCTAAGATCACCACGTTTTACAATAGTCAGTATATTTTAACTGGCCGTTTGATAAGCTCGGCCATGACTAAAGTCATGCAAACCATGAGCGCTCAAATCGATGCAGGGCATCGCTTAGCCAAAGGCAATCAAACATTAAGCCAAGTGAAAGGGGAAGCCGTTCCTGTGGGGACTCAGCTCACCCCCCTATTCAATCTCAACATGAACTACGCACAGTTTTTGGTGTCAGGGATCATCCCCGCGTTATGGCAAATTGCCATTGTCACTAGTACTATTTTGGTGTTGTCGACCTACCATCAACGTTTTGGCCTCATAACGTGGCTAGGTGAGACACCATTTCACCGTTTGGCTGACGCACTCTGGCCATTTGCCCTGTGGTTTGCCGCGCAAGGTATCGCGTTTATAGGATGGTTTTATTATGTGCTAGATTGGCCACAACAAGGGCAACTTTGGGTCGTGGTACTCGCGCAATGGCTGACAATTGCGGCCTGCATCATTATGGGGGGGCTATTTTATTTTATCACCCTCGATCCTGCTCGTGCCCTCAGCTTTTCGGCGGCATATACCGCGCCAAGTTTTGCCTTTATGGGGATCACTTTCCCTGCCTCCAATATGGATACACTTGCGCAAGTTTGGCGTAACCTACTGCCAGTGACTCACTACATCAAGGTGCAAATCAATCAAGTGAATTACGACCTCGCCCCATTCCCCAGTCTGCAACCCATGTTATGGATGACGATGTATCTTATTCCGCTCCTTATTGGTCTGGGGCTGGTACGTTTACGTCTTCGCGCAGCAGCGACATCGATACAGTATCAGGGAGACAATCATTAATGCGTCAGCTAATTCAAGAATGCAAAGCCTTGTTCACTAATAGCGTTGTGGTCATCACAGTCTTTGGCGGCGTGTTTTTTTACTCGTTTTTATACCCCCTGCCCTACGAACATCAAATTCCCAGAGATCAACCCATTGCGATCGTCAATTTAGACAACAGCCAAATCAGTTACCATCTAGAACGTATGGTGGATGCCACGCCTCAATTGCAAGTGGTGGAACGCATTCATTCTATCGAACGAGCAAAACTCGACTTTTATCAAGGAAAGATTGCGGGCTTTTTGGTCATTCCAAATCACTTTTATCGTGATCTTGCCATGAGCCACCACCCGACACTCGCTTATGCGGGTGATGCCTCTTATTTTTTGGTATACGGAACCGTGGTTGAAGGGCTATCACAAGCCGCTGGCACCTTAGCTGCAAAAGTCAAAATTCAACACTTACTCAGCAGCGGTGATGCATTGACACAAGCTAAGCAGACCCTCTCGCCACTGCAAAACAATCTCAAGCCCACATTTAATGCACGTATGGGCTATGTCGACTACGTAGTGCCTGCGGTATTTGTGCTAATTTTACAACAAACCATGGTCATGGCTGCGGGGTTACTGGGTGGCACACAAAAGCAAAGCCATGGATATTGGTCAGACAGTTCACAATGGGCTCTACTCGGTGCTCGTACCATCGTACTCATATTGATTTACTATATATTGAGTGCCTACTATATGGGAGGAAGCTTTCACTGGCATGGCGTCAAAACCATCGCTGCGCCAACCAACGTATTACTCCTATTGTTGCCGTTTTTATTCAGTACCTGTTTCATTGGTATCTTTTTAGGCGCCATAACACCCAGTCGAGAATACGTCACATTAATTGTCTTGGTCAGCTCAATGCCTCTGGTTTTTTCCGCTGGGTTCATCTGGCCAATAGAAAGTATTCCACAACCTATCGTCTGGGTCGCCAATCTGTTTCCAAGTACGCCAGGAATACAGGGTTTCCTCGCGTTAAACCAAATGGGCGTCCATTGGCAGCAAATCTCAACCCAATGGACACAGCTCTGGCTACAAGCCTTATTTTGGGGGGGATTAGCTTGGTGGCAGTTTGCTCGTCATGGCCGAATGGCATCGACTAATCTTGCCAACGACGGCGCATTTTCTCGATAACGGCGGGCTCAATATCATGTATGCTGCCGAATTCATCTTGGCACACGATGATCTTGAGCTTAGCCCGGTAGCGCTGTGCTAACCTTTTATAGAAAGCCATTTCCCAATGGCGAACAAACGTGTTCGACACCACGATACTTTGCCCCTGTTGGAGCCAATATTCACTGCGTTGCTGACACCAGGTGTGTGCAGCACTCAGTTGGTCAGGCTGAAAACAATACTCGCCTTGTGCATTGATAAAAAACATATCCGCTTCCAAATGCACTCCTGGTAAACGTTGTGCCAACGTCGATTTACCGGAACCTGGTAAACCGCGAATAAGTGTGACAGTCAAAGTCATTTCCATTACACCACAGTCTGAATGCGTACCATCAGTATCTCGGTGAGCCTCACTACTCATCGATTTACATCCACTATTTTTTTGATAAAAAACCACACACATGAGCGCAGGATCGTAACTAAAGTCGGACTTTAGTCTCGACATTATCGATGTTTTAGGTTATAAGTCTAGATGTATAGACGTCCAAAATAACAAAGGGAGTATGTTGTGCCTATTAAGATCCCCGATCAACTACCAGCGAGAGATGTGCTACGCCAAGAGCATATTTTTGTCATGCCAGAATCACGAGCAACCACACAGCAAATTCGTCCGCTGAAAGTCTTGATCCTGAATCTCATGCCAAAAAAAATAGAAACGGAAACCCAGTTTTTACGCCTACTCTCTAACTCTCCATTGCAAATTGATGTGGAGCTATTGCGGATTGATGATAGACCCAGTAAAAATACACCAGAAGAACACTTAAACTCTTTTTACCGCCAATTCGATGTGGTGAAGAATCGCAATTTCGATGGTCTCATCATTACTGGTGCGCCATTGGGTCTAGTAGAATTTGAAGATGTGATTTATTGGAGCCACCTACAAGCTGTCATTGCTTGGGCAAAGGATCATGTTACGTCTACCATGTATGTTTGTTGGGCCGCTCAAGCCGCGTTAAAATCGATTTATCATCTTCCTAAACGCACCCGCAAAGAAAAACTGTCTGGGGTCTATGCCCATGACACTCAGTTTCAATATCATCCACTCACTCGTGGTTTCGATGATACCTTTTTAGCACCGCATTCACGCCATGCGGATTTCGATCCAAATTATCTCGCCGAACATACCGACATTGATATCCTCGCCGTATCACCACAAGCTGGAGTGTACCTTGCCTGCACAAAAGACAAACGGAATGTGTTTGTCACTGGTCACCCAGAATATGATGCTGACACTCTGCATGATGAATATCAACGTGATCTCAGCCAAGGGCTCGCTCCCATGATGCCCATTAATTATTATCCGGACGGGGATCCAAGTAATACGCCGAGCGCCACGTGGCGCAGCCACGGTCACTTACTCTTTGCAAATTGGTTAAATTACTGCGTTTACCAACAAACACCCTTTGATTTGGATAACTTTAGTGAAGATAAATTCACCAAGGACGATGAATAGAAGGCTTCGATGGGCATCACACAGCGGTGCCCATAAACACACTGGCTACGAAACAATTTTGATACGTCAGTCGCAGTGTCCTGACCACACACTGTCGATTGGCTGTGTGGTCTTTACTATCGATCACTCGTTCCATAATCGATATAAAAAGTCCGATGCTAATCTCTCCTTCAAAGGCACATACCATTCAGAAACCGCGATACTGTCGACTCAATCGGTTGGTCATCGTGATAATCATACTTGGGGGATTATTCGCACTCTCAGGCTGTGTTCATGCGCCTATGAGCAACGTTGATAATACACAGATTGCCGATAATCGACTGACGTTAGCGATGGCCTATCTAGAACGAGGGCAATCGAAAAAAGCACTGACGAATTTATATCGCGCGCAGCGAGCGGCACCACATTACCTACCGACACTAATGGCTTTCGCGCATTACTACACCACCGTGAAAGAAACCGAACGCGCCACAACCACGTATCACAAGGCTTTACAACACTACCCGCATAATAGCCAACTATTGCACAATTTTGCGGTATTCCTTTGTCAACAGACCCATTATATTCAAGCTCAGCACTATTTCGATAAAGCCATCAAACAACCCTATTACCAAAATGTGGCGCTCAGTTATGACAGTGCGGCCCAATGCTGGTGGCGCGCAAGAGAAAAAGACAAGGCCATACGGTTTATGCAACAAGCGGTCAATCATGCACCGAGTCGTCCGCACATGCTAGTAAGACTATTGCGTATGTATATAGAAGAAGACCGGTATGAAGAAGCCGAGCACGTATACCAACAACACCAGCAGTTGTTCAGTCGCGCTCAGCAACAAGGCTGGGAAACGATATTTCACCGCCACCACACAACCGAGTCAGTATTGGCAGCACAGTGATGACCATTAATGCTTTCTTAAATTGGTAGGCCTACCATCATCGCCACCTTTGCGATCGCGATAATGCATGCGACGACGATGATGAGTGTTTTTCACGCGAACCGATTTGAGATATTCACGATAAACAATGCGGATAAAAAACCCCAACCCAACAAGTAATAACAGGGTAAACACGAAAAAAAATGGCTTACATAACCAATTCGGTTGGCAAGGCACAAAAAATTCAAAGTCCATGTTACCTCCAAGAGGATCAGCAGTCGTTATACCTGTATCGGCCAAGATGTACACAACTTAACCTATCATGCTTCTTGCGACCATTGTTTGCGCTGCTCAGCGTTTTGAAAGCTCCACGCAATAAAACGGCTGATTTTTTGACCTTGAGCCATATCGACAATTCGCACATCACACGCCCCGACTTTCGCTAACTGCTTTTTCATCCAACGTACATTGTCTTTTTTCGAAATCAAACTGGAAAACCAAAGTACTTGCGTTGCATAGTTCGCACTATCTTGGACTAAGCGGCGCAAAAAGCTGGCTTCTCCCCCCTGACACCACAACTCGCCTTGTTGACCACCAAAATTTAACGTTAGTGCCGTCGATTTGGTCTGTTTAGACGATGATACGTTCGCAGATTTCGTCCGTTTGTGTTGATGTTTACCTAAGTTGGTTAATTTACGCCGCGTCCTCTGCTGAGCCTCTTCGGCAGACGCATGAAACGGCGGATTACAGGTTGTCAGTGCATAGCGCTCTTTGGGCAAAATAATCCCTGTAAACATGGTTGTTGGCTGAGATTGTAAACGTACAACCACCTTATCTTTTAAGCGTGAGTTATTCTCAACAATATTGGCGGCATTGCGAATAGACACAGGATCAATGTCGCTCCCCACAACCTGCCAGTCATACTCGGTGGCGGCAATAATCGGATAAATCGCATTCGCTCCCATACCAATATCGAGCATGGTGATCGCTTGTCCTTGTAATGTTGGACAATCTGAGAATAGAAGCTCGGCAGCACGATGAATGTAGTCCGCGCGCCCAGGGATTGGCGGGCACAAATATCCCACTGGAATTTGCCAAAAGTGAATACCATAATGATGCGACAATAGCGCTTGATTTAATAACAACACCGCTTGAGGGTCACTAAACGGGATAGTCCACTGTCCACGTGGATTTTTCACTAAATAAGCCCGAAGTTCAGGGACTGCTTGGCTTAATAACTCAAAATTATATAAGCCCTGATGACGGTTCTTGGCATGCAGACCCGGTTGAGAATGACACGTTACCACATTCATCGACACAGCATTTCCTGACGATGGAGTCGGCTTCGTACCGCGAGACACTTTTTTGCGTGATGAAGGATAAGGCTTACGGTGTTTCGAAGTGGCGGGCGTTCCCATGATGATTTGTTCTCATTGCAGATGATCGTGGTAGGTACAGATTAACGCGCAAAGTTTACCTGAATCCTACAATTATGCCACTGCAGAACAATTGCATCGAAGTCAGTGCACCGCTACACTGCGCTTCCTAATATTCGCTTAAGGAGTTTTGTTGTGAAACGCGT
This sequence comes from Vibrio zhugei, assembly GCF_003716875.1. Classification (NCBI taxonomy): domain Bacteria; kingdom Pseudomonadati; phylum Pseudomonadota; class Gammaproteobacteria; order Vibrionales; family Vibrionaceae; genus Vibrio; species Vibrio zhugei. The sequence goes on from NZ_CP033078.1 coordinate 1,566,605, forward strand.
CGTTTTGTATGTCAAAGATAAATGTCCTCACTGTAAGGATGCTCAGCGCTATTTGGATAGTAAAAACATTCCTTATCGACTCTGTAATGCGAAAATGCAGCGCGGTCGTAAAGAATTGGATGCGATAGGTGCCCGCAGTCTGCCTGTGTTAAAAGTCGGCGATCGGGTGATGATCGGCTGGAATTCTGGGAATTTTGAAAAGCTATATCGTTCACGTCAGTAAATACAAAAAGCACGGGCACAAATAAGAGTTGTACGAATGCTCATGCTCGATTTGTGCTATTATCGTCCCATTATTATTGACGTCTTATCGCTATGAACACACTCCAACGTATTGATTCCATCTCACAACAAGTTAATCAATGGCTTGATGATGTTGTGATCGGATTAAACTTATGCCCCTTTGCAGCCAAACCCCAAAGAAATCAGCAAATTAAGATTCATGTCAGCTTGGCCACCTCTGAGGAGGTCCTGTTGAGCGATATCGAACAGTGCTTACGTGAATTGGATGCCAAATCTGCAGAGGATCTCGAAACCACATTACTCGTGGTTCCGGATATGTTACATCACTTTTTTGACTACAATTTTTTCATCGATTGGATCGACGCTCTTATTCGCCAAGAAAACTGGGAGGGGACTTATCAGGTTGCCACATTCCATCCTGATTATTGTTTTGCAGACTGCGACCCAGAAGATCCCGCCAATTTGACGAATCGAGCCCCCTATCCTATTTATCACTTGATCCGAGAAGACAGTATGGAAAAAGTATTGAAACACTACCCGGATCCGGAAGCGATTCCAGACAATAACATTCAGCGTGTCACGAATCTCACCACCAGTGAAAAACACCGATTGTTTCCCTATTTATATCGTCGCTCATAAGGTCACTCACCCAGCAACGAACATCGATAAGTACGCAAGCAAGCGCAATTCATCATGGGCATTTTCACCATTGAATGCTACCCTGAGCGCCATCATCATAAAGAGAATAAAACATGAGCAAATTAAGCACTGATCTCCAAGCAAACCTAGCACTTTTCGTAGAAGAAACCCAAAATACACAAACCGTGTGGGGCCTGCAAACAGAAGAAGGTTGGTTATCATGTGACTCAACTGAATTCGCCAACAGCGAAGTGATGCCATTTTGGTCAACAAAAGAAGACGCTGAAACACACAATATTGAAGAGTGGGCAGAATTTGAAGTAGTGAGCATTCCACTGGATGTCTTTATTGAAGATTGGTTGGTCACGTTAGATGAAGACGGTGTATTAATCGGTCCTAACTGGAATCAAAATTTAGACGGTAAGGAAGTCGAACCGGCCGATCTTGTGAAATTGTACCTATAAACCGCAATACGATTATACAACAAGGTGTCTCGTACACCTTGTTCTTTCCTCCTCCAACACTCTTCCATAGCGAGGCGTACGCGGCTTTGCTACTATAAGCGCCAATCTTTATTTATTGGACTGGATTCATGCAACTTACCCAACTCTCTCAAGAACTCTTTGATCACTTATACCGCGATATTCGTGAATTCCGCACGACTTTTGATTTGCCGGTCGCTCAACCAGACACGCTGGATGCTCAACAAGATACATTACACTCATCCCTCATCATTGAAGAATTGACTGAGCTTGCACAAGCACCAGATAAAATAGAACAAGCCGATGCCATCGTGGATAGTATTTACGTACTCATGGGGCGCTTAGTCCATCTAGGCGCTAGCCAAATTCACGACAACCTATCAATCAGTTACTTTATTGATGTGTTACTAAACGTCGCCGCCAACTGCCAAATTAATTTCCTTGCTTGCTGGGACGAAGTACACAGCTCCAACATGAGTAAGGTATGTCGCACTCAACAAGAGTACGACGAAACACAAGCCTTTTATGCCAAACAAGGCATCACACTGACTCCTATCACCAAAGGCGACTACATCATTGCCAAGTGTGCCAAGGATTTTACGTCTGACGCCAAAACCATCAAGGCTGGTAAAGTATTAAAATCGGTGTATTATCGCCCAGCGAATTTGGCGCCGATCGCTTAATAAGGTAACGTCTCATTACGAGTGAATGATAGTTATATAAAAATGGCAATGCGTGTTTAATGCATTGCCATTTTTATTGATTGGATACCGCCCCAGTTTACTCACCAATTGGTTACATCCACGTAACAACGCAATAATTCCAGCCAAAAAACACTCCCTGCCAAAATAAGACACATTGCCGTTTCCGTTTATTATTGTTCAGCTATTGACTAAATTTTCATCCTCAAAAAAGTGATCAAACCGATCATATTGAACACCACTTTCCTATTCCCACCTATTTAGAAAAAATTCGTGCTCAATTCCACAATATCTATGCGTGGAGATTTATATACTGCAATCGAACAACACCTACTCTAAATACAAAATAATAATGAAATAAACGTAAAAGGAAATAACGATGAAAACCTCTCTACCCCTTACTACTCTGGCTCTTGCAGTCACTGCAATGTTACCTTTTGCTGCGCACTCGGCTGACAATGCAGCGTTAGATGCACAAATAAAGAAGGTGCAAGACCTTCAAAAGTAATACGAAAAACAATTTGCTGACTTAGAATTACTACGTGCAGATTACGAAAATAAAACCAAACAAGAAGACGGATCGTCATACCAATCTTTGCAATCTCTTATCGATCGAGTCTCTATCTATGGTTTCTTCCGCGCAAAATACGATCATGATGATAATGAACCCGTAGGCTCTGGCACCAATAACCGACACTTTTATATGGATTTACAAGGTAAAATGAAAGTCTCGGATGAATGGATTGCCCGCTTCGAATTAGAAGCTCGTAAAGGCTACACCGTCAACCAATCGTGGCGTGATGGAAATGCCGGCAGTGATGACCAAGACGGTACCGTACAACGGATTTGGGTTGAAGGACGACCTGGTGGCGGTGTCGGTATTGCTTTGGGTACAAAATGGTGGGGACTTGGCTTCCAAGCCGTACCATTTGGCCATGCGGCAGATGGTGTACAACTTGACTATAACATTACCGACCAATGGAATACGAAAGCCTTCTGGTTACGCCCTCGTCAAGGGGATTTGGTCACTATGCCAAATGGACAAGAAACTCAAATCAGCGGCTTGAATGTCACTGGACAACTTGCTCAGGGCTTAGAAACCAGTTTGACATTTGCGACCAACGAAAATCATAGTGATGATCAAAAAATGGATCGCATGGGCGCGGTCGAGCTAAAAATGCAAGCTACATCTGATATTGTGCTTCGTGGTGCATTCGTATTAACCAATGCCGATGATTATAATACCAGCCAAGAATATCGTATCGATTATAAAGAAGTGAACCTCAAAGATGTCGGTTCCTATAGCGTCTATGGGCGTTACTTTGATTTCGAGCGCTATGGTGATTACTCACATGATGATGAATGGGGTTCATTACCTGCCGATACAAGAGGCGGTATCATCGGTGCGAAGTATGTATTGTATACCAATGTTGTTTGGGAAACTTTTTACTCGTATCAAGAGCGTAATCGTTCTGGTGAATTAGATGGTATGGATCGTAAAGCCGATCGTAATTTATTCCGTACTCAAATTGATTTCCACTTTTAATACACCCCGAATTCAACTGCGAAGTGCGACACTCTCCAATATCAAGAAGCTAAAGCCATCTCCTCAAATATAATGGCTGCCTGCTTGAAGCCTAAACACTTTCTCGGACGGTAATTTATCCGCGATAAAGCGAACTCTATATCGATGTCCGTCACTGTCGTTAGATCGGTTCCTTTCTTCACATATTGCCTTAAAAGACCGTTCGCATTCTCATTAGCACCACGCTCCCAAGAACTGTACGGATGAGCAAAGTACACATCAGCCTTTAATTCTTTTGCGATGGTTTCATGACCTGCAAACTCTCGCCCGTTATCTGCCGTAATGGTATGGACATGTTTCTTATAGGGCTTCAGTAGCTCTATTGTCGCTTTGGTGACATCATCCGCTGACTTAGATGGCACTTTCTTTACCACGTAAAATCGAGTCTTACGCTCTAAAATAGTCACCATTGCACCTGTACCATGCTTACCTAGCACAGTGTCGATTTCCCAGTCACCAAACCGCTCCTTACTGTCAACGATGCTTGGTCTATATCAATCGAAACGGCATTTTTTATCGCTGGAGCTTTCTCTTGTTTACCTCGGCGATACCGCTTATGACCTTGTCTCAAGTGACGATATAACTTACCGCCCAAGCGTTTATCTTGAGCAACAAAGCGATAGATCCACTCATGACTGACAGATGCACCAATTTTCGTTAATACATTAGAAATCTGCTCTGGACTCCAATCTGTTTCTAAAAGAAGGCGGATAAAATCGACACGTTCCTTTGGTATTCGGTATTTACGTGCTGTTTTGCGCTTTTTGGTAGACGACATCTGGGCTTCGTTAGGGCAATAATGCTCTCCCTTCCGACCGCGTTTAAGCTCACGGTATACCGTCGAGCGGTGGCACTGAACTGTTTTAGCTATTTCAGGAACCGAAATTCCCCGTTCCAAAAGAGCAGAAATCTGGTATCTTCTGCCTTCGGTCAACTGTTGATAATTCATGGTAGTACTGCTTGTTTCTTTGGCGAGAAGAGCGTACCACTTTCAGCAGTTGGCTTCCTCTTCTACATATTTCCATGAATGTCGCACTTATTATCTGAAATCGGGACTAACTCAGTAATACTCTCATATGGCCACTTTCGCTCCGTGCAGAAGTAGCCTATTTATTATGACGTTTATCCAATAAGCTGATTCGTATTCGGCTAAAGCGGCCATGACTTGGATTATCCGCTCCATCGCATCCCTCTTTCACCATTTTCATACCGATAGTAAAAACAAAAAAAAACCACTTTGTTAAACAAAGTGGTAAAGGAGACTATAAAAGCCTAACAAGAACGAGAATGTATCAATCTTATTAATGCTAATTGTATGCCAAGTTTTAAATATTTATAAGTCATTGTTTTTTATATAAATAAATAGCCATCCGATTTTATTTATTGTCGTCAATAAACATCACTGTTCCAAGTTTGTGCTTTTTGCACCAAAACTAATCAAACAATAATACCGTGCGCTCCGATAGCTTTGCTAATATGACGGGCGTTCCAAACGCGGCCTCGACTCGTTCTTCCGTAAGGACTTGCGCTGGAGAACCACTGGCGAACAAACGACCTTGCTGCAGAAGCACAACATGATGGGCCTGCTGAAACGTACGGTTGAGATCATGATTGGCCATGATGATCGTTATCCCCAATCGACTGATTTCCTCTAGAAGCGTATATAAAAGTGCTTGCTGAGCAATATCTAGCGGCGCCGCAGGCTCATCCAAAATAAGCACTTTTCCTTGAGTGTTCCACTCAGGCCACAACTGTAAGCACGCACCAATTAATCGAACCCGTTGCCATTCGCCACCCGACAGTTGATGGATAGACCGGGATAATTTATCCGTCAATTGCAACTTGTCACACAATTGATGAATCACGGTATTCACATCGTCTCGGAGAGCATCGACGTAACTTGGTAAAGATAAAGCCAGATATTGAAACACGTCGACATGGAAAGCTGGGGTCTGATATTGAGGTAGGTATGCACGCCATTGAGCCAATTGACGTGTGCTCACGGCCGCAATATTCTCCCCATCATAAAGCACCTCTCCTTGATAAGGTAATAAACCGGAAATGGCGCTGAGCAATGAGCTTTTTCCACTGCCGTTGGGCCCGACAATATGTACAATTGATCCCGCTGAGAATGTGACGGAACAAGGCAACAAACGCTGGTCTACTTGGACGTTGTTAATCTCAATCATGATGTTTTATCAGTATCCAAATAAAAATGGGGGCACCAATTGTCGTCGTCACCACACCAAGCGGTAATTCGCCTGCCGATATTGCGGTTCTTGCTATCAAGTCGGCGAATACCAATAAGCCCGCGCCCCCGAGCACACACAAAGGTAACAGCCGACGATTCTCACTGCCCAACGACAAACGCAGTAAATGAGGAACAATTAAGCCAACAAATCCGATCACGCCTCCTAACGCCACAGCCCCACCGACTAAGATAGCGACGGCAATAATAAGCTGCCATCGAAGACGTTCAATATTGAGTCCAAGCTGCCTAGCATGCGCTTCACCTATCATCCATTGATCCAAGATGTACCCTTTACTTATCAACCACACCATCACAGGAAGTAACAGCAGTCCAACCGCATCCTGTGCCCAAGTGACCCCACTTAAACTCCCCATCAACCAATACATGAGCTGACGCAAATGCATCGTATCACTAAAATAAAAGCTCCAAGTCACAACCGCACTCGCCGATACCCCTAATGCCACGCCAACGAGTAATAACTTGGCTGTGGTTAACCGCAAACTCTGTCCAAACAAGACAAGCAATAATGTAAACACTAAGGCACCAGCCATCGCACACAACATCAATGCTGGAGTCATAAAAATCGTTGGAAAGAAAAAAAACGCGATAAGCATACCGACGCTGGCACCACCCGAAATGCCAATGACACCAGGCTCAGCCAAACTATTGTTCAGTAAAACCTGTAACGTCGCGCCGGCAACACTCAGCGCAGACCCAACCAATAATGCGGCAAGCAAACGGGGCAAACGCAGTTCCCATAACAATCGCGATGCGAGCGGTGAGGTGGGATGAAATAGATTGATTGAAACGCTACCTAACGTTAAATACAATGCACACACGATGAGCAACCCAACCGACATGATTAGCGTCGCTCGGCGCCAACGCTGTTGCTTACGTTTCAATAGTTGTTGGAAGTTCATACACCCAAAACATGCGTTAGTGAGGTTACCCACCGAGCACGCCCACGAATAAAAATGACATTCTCGACTAGTCGCAAATGATCTGCCCACGTTCATAACGAACCGTTACTTTACACACCATCAGCGCTGCGCGTTGACCGATAGCGACCTTCGGGTTGGGAAAAACAATCGCTTCGTGCTCATTCTGCGCCATTAAGGGTTTTTCGCCATCATGCCCAAACACCTCGCCGTGAACAAATGATGTGAAGTTTGGTACATCATCCTGAAATAAGAAATTGAAATCTTCGCTTAGTCGCATGAGAGTGCGAGTCACTCGGTAGACAACAGGTGACGCTGGCGATCGAGTTGACTCGTTATCTTGCCCAGCAATGACATCACCCATGGCATTCATAAATGCCTCAAAGCGCGCTAAATTATTTTCCCCTAAGCGGTTCACTTTACCGAGTTCAATCGTCAGAGCTTGCGCGGCATGATGCTCTGCAGAATACCAACTGTAAGTACTCGATGGGGCATTCGACAAGATGAGGGCTTCAATATGAGCAACACTCAAAAACCGCATAAGATCGGCATGGCGAGTCTCATGACGCGAGCGTGGACTGACCGCAAATGACACATGCTTAGAATCGCGGATAGAACAATGTAAATCAAAATGCCAGCGTGATTCTCTCGGGGTATTCAGGAAAAAGGTATCCGTATAGTGTTTTAAGCGCTGTGCAATGGTCGACTCCAGAGTCGCTGCGTCATGGTGAGCATCAAATAAACGGTTTAGGTTAGTCTCAATAAAACGAGTATGTCGATTAATTGCTTGTGGATGCGCAATAATGAACAGACAGTGGCAACCTACGTTGAGCTTGCCTGCCACAATGTCATTCACCCAATGATCCATCATCTCTAAAGGCGCCGTCTCGTTTCCATGCACTCCCGCCGAAACAAGCACATGCTTATCCGTCGCACGTGCAGAGGAAGGGAGCACCTCAATCACTCCCCGCTCCCAGCGCTTTATCGTCACGCCAGCAGAAGTGGTAACGGATACGGGATCATTAGAACACGTCATATCTAACGTATCAGCAAGAAAACTAGTTTGAAAAAGTGGCGTGGTCATTATTACTCCTTCCTATCGTAATCGACTCTGATCACCTTGGTTGAATCCACAACGGAAGAGACGTGTCATCTCTCGACACTCAACACTGCTGATCGGCATACTCATAATGCATAAACTCATTTTGAAAGGTTTATAGAACTAAGTAAAGCAATAGCCATCACATCCCAGCAACTATTGGAACAGGAATAGACGACATCAATACGAGCACACGAGCATGTCCACAGTGTCGACTTGAAGACAGCAATAATCGTACATTTTATAAGCAACACACCAACAGTTAAGTGTTAAACGGATAAAAACAGTCGCCAATAATGATCTGCGAAAAGTCGAATCAATAAAGAAAAACACTAAATATGCACTTTTTGTTTACTTTTTAATCACACACAAATAGTAAATCACTCATCTAAACACTGAGTATTTGTGATTCTAATCCCATATATTAGAAAACCAATTTTTAGTAATTTGTTAACAGCCATGCCGTATTTATTGATAAGGTGCACCGCTCTCTTCGATAAATCGTCTTTCATTCGCAAAATGAAAACAAAAAATGAGACATATATTCCAAAGATAACTCTTTAAAAGTATGACAAAGAGACTACGCTTTTGTGACTAAAATACTTTTTCTCGTTTTATTCAAAAATTTTGATAATTATTAAGTGTTTTATTTTTTTTAAATTTATTCTATAGTCTCACCGATGAGATGACACAAGGCGAAGAAAGATACCCTTGACGTTTTTCATTGGTTTATTAATCTATATAAGTTTAATAAACGGCTTAAACAAATTTTAGATTTGTTTTTATTAAACATCTTCGACTAATTAAAAATTTCTATGGGCTTTACCCGAGAGATTTAATTTCAAACAAAGTAGGATACACAATGACTAATAAACTAAAACTATCTGCAGCTGCAATCGCTCTTACTGTTCTTGCAGGTTGTTCTTCTTACAACGCTAGCCAGCCTTCAACTGCTCTACAAGCTAACGTAGAATCTTCAGTTAAAGCTGACATCCAAGTTGGTCAAAAAATCTCTGGCGAAGCAACTGTAAACGTACTTATGGGCGTTATCAAATGGGGTGCTGGCGATCACTTCGTTGACGGTGTAAGCTACGGTGCAGGCGGCGGCGCTCTATCTTTCGCAGATCCAACAGCACCTGCTAAATCAGCAGCAGCTTACAATGCAATCAAAGCATCTGGTGCAGATCTAATCGTTGCTCCACGCTACGAAATCAACACTCAAGATTACTTTGTATTCAAAAAAGTACACGTAAAAGTAATGGGCTACAAAGGTACAATCAAAAGCGTAAAATAATTCGCTTATAGATTGATAAAAGGCTCCCATATGGGAGCCTTTTTTATGGGAAAAATAAATACACCTACCTTATTGTCATGAAAATGTCATAATTAAATATATATTGTCAAAACTAGGTCAGAAATATATTTAAGTAACGAAACCATTCTATTTGTCTTCTCAATATAGCCAAATCAATACCGCCCAATATACCTTTTTATTCCAACCTTAAAATAAAAAAATAATCGCTCATTCAAAAAGGTTATTAATGACAAATATCCTATAACATCTATTTTTCAGTGACCGAACTAGGTGAAACACCAAAGCACATTTGAGCCCAACGAGCGAGCCCTGCGGTTACCGAACCAAAGTCATTGCCGCCCACTACGGGAATATCGGGTAGTAAGTCTGCAACAGTTTGACGTAATATCGGGGACTTTGCAGAGCCGCCTGTCATATAAATGACATCAGGAGTCACGCCACTTTGGTCCACCGCTTCTTTCACTAATCGCATCATTTTAAGTTTCGGCGCCTGAATCGACTCCATCATGGCCTGCTGAGTAAGCGTAATAGTCACCTCATCCTGTAAAAAATCCAACTGCGACTGTATCTGCTGTTGCTGCGACAAGGCAATTTTCGCTTCTTCTGCCCGTCTCACCACACCGTGTCCTAGAATGGATTGCTGTAATTGCAACAAACGTGCAAGTTTTTCAGGTTCTCGAGCGTTTTTATATAATTCCTGCAAACGTGTCTTATTGGCTTGTGAATAAAAATCCGTTTGTGCTGGTACATCATTGATTGCGACAGGGTTCCAAAATTGGGTAATCGGCATTTCTAATCCCGAGCGCATGAGTGAGCCGTAACCAAATTCAGGCATCAATTGACGGAAAGCGAGATGAATGTCTAAATCATTTCCTCCAATACGCTGACCCGTATGGCCCAAAATAGACCGTGTGCGATCCTGCTTATGTCGATAATTAGGCCCCATCTCAATCATGGAACAATCGGTCGTACCTCCACCAATATCGACGATCAAAACGATCTTATCCTCAGTAAGCGATGCTTCAAATTCCAAACCAGCAGCAACCGGTTCGAACTGAAACTCAACATGCTTAAATCCGACTCGCTTAGCGGCATTCAGCAAGATAGCCTCGGCTTGCTGGTCAGCGAGTGTGCCGCCCCGGCCTTGGAAATGAATCGGACGACCAATGACTGTATCGTCAATATGTTCCTGCAGTGCTTGCTCACTACGCTGCTTAATATTCGCCATCATTGCACATACCAGATCTTCAAAAAATTGCAGTTGTGCATCACGTAGGCCAGTACTTCCAAGAAAGGATTTCGGAGATTTGACGTAATAGGTAAATTCGGGATCCGACAAGTATTGCTGTAATGCTGCTTGCCCGAAGGCGATATCACCTGGAGCGAGCTCGATGCCCTCTTCTCGATTCACCGCCACGGCACGTCTGAGCGACGCTTGCCCATTTTGAGTGTCCGGCACAATATTATAAAATCGATATAAACTTTCCGTGACCGCTTCGCGTGTCGGAGCCGCCAGCGTTGAAGGGATGTAAATATTATCGCCTTCAAGTGCAATCGGAGATGGTGTTCCGTCTTGCATGTAAGCGACAGAACAACTCGAGGTTCCATAATCAAATCCAATAAACACAGCCTCTTCCCTTGTCGAAAAAATAGCCCGATACTTTACACGTATTAAACGCTAAACACCAGTTTATGTGACAGCGTCACGAAATAAATCCTTATCACTCCCTGAGTATCACGACTATCACCCAGCCTATCTGTTATATCGTTACATTCACATGCATAGAAATTTGAACTCTCTCTAAAATTTATAGACTAAATAAATATTCACTAAGAGTCGTACGCATGAGGTAAAAAATGGATAAACACACTCAAACAGTGATTGATGAACTGTTTCAACGTCTTAATCACGTTGAAAAGCAAAATACTAATCGCGACCGAGATGCCGAGTCATTGATTGAAAAGCATGTAGTACAACAACCTTCTGCCCCCTACTACATGGCGCAAACCATGATCATGCAAGAGGCGACGATCAAGCAATTGCACTCGCAAGTTGAAGCCTTACAAACACAGCTAGAGCAAGAGAAACAAAAGCCATCTGGCGGCTTTTTTTCTCGCGTCTTCGGTGGCAATCAACGCCGTTCTTCCAATACTCGCCGTGCTAATTTTGATACTAGAGGCCCCAGCTTTGGCTCAAACCAATATGGCCCCCAAGCGGGAGGGTATCCACCCAATTACGGCGGCGGATATCAGAGAAATAACAGCTTCCTTGGTGGGGCCTTACAAACCGCGGCCGGCGTTGCTGGCGGCATGATGCTCGGCAATATGATGATGGATATGTTTTCTGGTCATCGACCAGAAGAAATCGTGAACATTATTAACGATGATCCCACACAATCAATGGGCGATCCCAACGATATGATGAACCAGTCAGACTTTATGAATAATGGCATGGGCTCAGAGGGTTTTGGACCAGCTGGTTTTGACAATAGCAGCTTCGCTGATCAAAACATTGCCAGTGACAACATGGATCCAAATACCATGGGTGGGTTCGATAATAATGACTTTAATGATCCCTTTTCGAATGGGTTTGGCGGTGACGACAGCTTCGGTGGCGGCTTCGACGACGGAGGTTTTGGCGGAGGAGACTTTGATGACTTCAATTGATCGGTGATGAACGTCACATCACCTAATCACAGTCAGCCACGTATTCCAATCAGACGTGTTCTCGGTCATCTTTCACTACTTGAGTAAAAGTGGGCCGTCGATTGGAATAAAGCGCGTCGCCGATTGAATAAGTGCATACGCGGTCAATGGTGCCACACCATACACTTCCGTTGCACAGCCATAACGGTCGGCCATGTGATCCAGAAGTAAGCTAAAATCGCCATCACCGGACAACAAGACCACCGTATCCGCTTGTTGTCCAAATTCAACCGCATCAAGTGTAATGCCGACGTCCCAATCGCCTTTCGCGGTTCCATCAGCTCGTTGAATAAAAGGCTTGGTTTTCACGTCAAAGCCAATCGCCCGCAAAATATTTTGAAACTGGCGCTGCTTTTCATCACCACGGTCAATGGCGTATGCAATGGCCTTAACCACTTCTCTATTTTGGGTCACAGAGCGCCAAAAAACGTTATAATCAAAATTGCATTGATAAGCTTCGCGCGTAGTGTAATACACATTTTGCACATCAACGAGTATGACGATTTTTTCCATGGGAGTGACCTTTCAGTGAAATGAGCAAGCATATCATAGTTACCCTATCGCCAGTCGATGCTTAACGAGCGCTGAGCGGATATTTTCCACTAAACAAAAAAATCCCCCTAACAAGTAGGAGGAAATTAACACAAAGGCAGTCTGTTCAGTTTCGACGACAATCACTTATTAATCAAGACATAAGTACGGGTCTGACGGATCACACATCTAGGAGTGTTAACAGGGTTCCAGTCTTACTACCATACTTCACTGTTTTCTATCATTAGTGCGTTAAAGGCAGGCCATCATCACCATATAACATTTCTCGGTTATCCTTAGCCGCTTGGCTTTCATGGCGATTAACGACTTGACGCATTCGCTTGCGACGCAGCTGTTCTCGCTCAGAATAACTCATCTTTTTACTGCGTGTCGCACTCGTCGATTTTCGAGACGTTGACTTCGTTTTATTGTCACTATCAGAGAGTTGATACTGAGGATTTTTAGGATCCATCATCGCTCCACCCATCATATTATAAGCAGATGGATTCATATAGGCGAAAGCGCCAGGAGATAGTGACAATACTGCAAATAGCAAAACATACTTCATCATCAGTTTCATTGTGTTATTCCTACTCTGCTATGAGCCAAATTATGATATTGCATGCCTAACGGACGAAAATCACTCCATACACTAAGCTATGCTCATCATCCGTCAATACTGTGATATGTCCCCAACTTAATACACATAGGGCCTTGTTAGCAAACTTTTTAGATCATCGCGCAGTAATGACATTTTTATCGATCATCGCTTTTATTTTTTCTGCCATTGCCATTTGCATACTCCAGTGGTCTAATAGCGGGGAACCATTGATAAATACGGTAATATAACCATGCAACAGGACCACCAACCAACTTTCTTTTTCTTTGACTATGAAACGTGGGGGACCAGCCCAGCAAAAGATCGGCCAAGCCAATTTGCTGGAATTCGTACAGATAAAGATTTTAATATCATTGGTGAACCGGTCGTCCTCTATTGTCAATTACCTGCAGATTACCTGCCCAATCCTGAAGCTGCGTTAATTACCGGTATCAAACCTCAAGTCGCGATGCAAAAAGGCGTGCCTGAGCCTGAATTCATTCAGCGCATTTATCAAGAGCTTGCTACCCCCAATACGACCAACCTCGGCTACAACAATATTCGTTTTGATGATGAAGTCACTCGCTATACCGCCTATCGTAACTTTCTTGATCCCTATGAGTGGAGTTATAAAAATGGCAACTCTCGCTGGGACCTCCTTGATGTACTGCGTGCTTGTCATGCCTTACGTCCTGAGGGCATCGAATGGCCTCAAAACGAGGACGGCTACACCAGCTTTAAACTGGAACACTTGTCGAAAGCCAATGGTATAGAACACGAAAATGCGCATGATGCATTAGCCGATGTCATCGCAACCATTGAAATGGCAAAGAAAGTAAAATTGGCTCAGCCTAAACTGTTTGACTATTTCTTTAGTATGCGCAATAAGCGTCCACTCAACGATTTGATCGATATTGTCAATATGACGCCACTGATGCATGTCTCTGGCATGCTGGGCCGCGACTGTCACTACACCAGTTGGGTCGTTCCGGTTGCGTGGCATCCCACCAATAAGAATGCGGTGATCATGGTCGATCTGGCTAAAGACCCGCAAGTCCTCCTGGATTTAACCGCCGACGAATTGACAGAGCGACTGTACACTAAGAAAGAAGCATTAGGGCCCGACGAAGATCCGGTACCAGTAAAACTCGTCCACATTAATAAGTGCCCAATACTGGCACCAGCGAAAACCCTAACCGCTGACAATGCGGCGCAAATCGGCATCGATCGTCAACAGTGTTTAGCGCATCTTGCAATCCTGCGTGAGAATACACAAATTCGGGAAAAACTCGTCACTTTGTTCTCTCATGAACGAGAATATCCGGCCAGTACCGATGTTGATACCCAACTCTATGACGGGTTCTTCTCTCCCACAGATAAAGCCGCTATGGCCATCATTCGCGACAGCCACCCAGAGAATCTTGGTGCATTAGACATTCAATTTCATGATCCGCGCATCAAGCCTTTGCTGTTTCGCTATCGTGCCCGTCACTTCCCTTGGACGCTCAGCGAAAGTGAACAACATCGTTGGAAAGATCATTGCCGAGAGTATTTCGAAAGTCATATCGAATCATACATGTTGAATTTGGAGAACTTAATGCATGAGCATGAAAGCGACTCCAAGAAAATGGCTCTGCTGAAAGCAGTTTATCAGTACGTCGAACACATCGCGTCTTAACTTTACATTACGACATCACCACTATGCCCAAAACACTATTGCAGTACGGCGTGTCATTCGCGCTCATTTATCTTAGTTTAACCCTCGGTAATTGGATTCAAAGCCTCCTCGCCATTGCTATCCCCGGCAGTATCTTTGGTATGTTGATCTTATTTGCATTGCTTGTCAGTGGTATCACGCCTGTCAACTGGGTGAAGCCCGGTTGCCACTTCTTCATTCGCTACATGATGCTGCTCTTTGTTCCCATCAGTGTGGGATTAATGGACCACTTTGATCTCATGATTAATAATGCTTGGGCGATCTTAGCCAGTGCGATTGGTGGCTCACTCATCGTCTTGGTGATATTAAGCCTTGTTCTCAACAAGTTTATGAATCGTATTGAACCTCAGGCGTCTCATAAGGAGCATCACTAATGTGGTTGGTTGTTACCATTGCGGTATTTTTCATTTGTCGTTGGTTTTGCGCGAAAATCTCCTCCCCCATCGCAAACCCTTTACTGATTTGTATTGCTCTACTGATCGTACTGCTGACGGCATTGAATATTCCCTTTAAAACGTATTACGCCGATAACATTTATTTAAGCCAGCTACTCGGTCCTGCGGTCGTTGCCTTAGCCTTTCCGCTATACGAACAACTCCCGCAAATCCGTGCCAATTGGCGAGTGATTTTATTGGCTTGCCTCTTAAGTAGCGTGATGTCAATGATAACGGCCAGCGTCATTGCGGTGTTATTACATACAGACATGCACTTAGTCGCCGCGCTTATGGCCAAATCGGTGACCACTCCGATAGCAATGGAAGTCGCGAGTCACCTTGGTGGGGAACCTTCGATTTCGGCGATCGTGGTGATGATTGTAGGACTGTTCGGGGCCATCATGGGCTATCCGATTCTTCGCTTTTTGAATATCCAACATTCGCTTGCCAGAGGGTTATCGATGGGCTCGGTCTCACATGCCTTAGGAACGGCAACCTGCGCAGAAACCGATCCCAAAGACGGGGCATTCAGCTCTCTGGCATTGGTATTATGCGGAGTTATTACGTCAATTTTGGCGCCGTTTCTCTTCACGTTGACAGTCTGGCTCGATCAACTCCTTCACTGATGCTGCTGCCTACCATGGCGTCCCCCAGATGCCATTGTGGCGCAATGCAAAGCTTAAAGGCGCGTGGAAGACGCGCCTTCTTGCGTGATCTATAACTATTAATGCAATAAAAATAACACCTTTCATTTGAAATGTGACCATCATCACTTCAATAACTGGCATTTTCCCTAAACTGACTATCCATAATCAATTAGGATGCTCCAATGAAAGATTTACTCGAGCAGGCGTTAAGCCGCCTTCCTGAGTCAATTGCCGACTCTCTTACTCCGATTGTTTTAGACAAGGATTTTGACGCAACACTCTCTAGCCAACAGTTTGATACACTCCTCAAATGCTCTGGGCTCAATGATGCCGATTTACGTGTCGCGCTTCTCCCCCTAGCCGCCTGTTATGCGCATGTGCCTATTTCAAAATTTTATGTGGGAGCCATAGCACGAGGACTGACTGGTACGCTGTACTTTGGCGCCAACATGGAGTTCTCAGGGGTACAATTGGGTCAATCCATCCATGCAGAACAAGCGGCCATTAGTCATGCATGGATGAAAGGTGAAACGGGTATTAAAGACGTCACGGTCAATCATACTCCCTGCGGTCACTGTCGCCAGTTCATGAATGAGTTGACTACGGCCTCCTCGTTGATGATTCAATTACCACAACGAGACGAGTTGTCGTTGCAACACTATCTTCCTGAATCTTTTGGCCCTGATGATTTAGACATTGCGCAGCGTTTGATGGATAAGTCTCATCAAGGCGTTGAGCATCCGTTAGATGATCCTCTCTTGACGCAGGCACTCGCAGCACTGAATATCAGCCATGCGCCTTATACCCATAATGTCAGTGGCGTGGCTCTACGGACCACGACGCAGGACACCTTCCAAGGCGCTTATGCTGAAAATGCGGCGTTTAATCCCAGCCTTGCGCCATTGCAAGTGGCGTTAATTCAAATGCGCATGGCAGGCTTGGACTTTTCTCTGGTCACTCATGTGGCATTGGTCGAAATGGGAAATACGCCGATCAGTCATCTCGATAGCACGCAAGCCACACTTGATGGGCTCAACCCAGACATTGAATTCAGCTACGCGTCCGTCCCATCAAAGTGATTGAGTATTCGTCGAGCAAACGAAGACAACACTGCAAGACGAATATAAAAAGCCCTTTCACTGCAACATGAAAGGGCTTCTATAACATCAGATGACCGAAGGATTATTTCTTGTTAATGGAACATTGTCCGCTCTCGCACCTCGAGGTACCGGTAAAAAGAAACGAAATACGGTAACGATGGCGAGCAAAAAACAAATAACACCAATCTGCAACAGGTCGAATTAAAGGCCAGCGCAATGGCGCATAGACCCATCCTTTCCCTACCATTTGCCACGCTTTATGCACCGCATCTAGCCCAAGTAATAATCGACCTTGCTGATCAACCGCATGCAAGATTTCGCTGGCGGCAACCGGGTCAATATCGGGAAATTGCGCAAACTCGTCACTATGTAGATCAACGAGATGGAGACGCTGCTGCGTATCACGCTTACGTAACTGGTCCATTTCTTTTGCACACAACGGGCACGTTCCATCATAAAACACGATCAATGAGCTCATTATCTGACTTCTACCTAGTGGTGTTCGAGTGAATCTACACTCTATCACACCTGTAGGTGACTCACTATGGCTGCGCCTTGTTGAAGCGGTATTCACCCAAAATCGTTTTTTGCTGACCCCACTTATCCGTAATGCCCACGCCGATTCCTACAATTTTTCCCTGCACATAGGGGGGATGCTGGTGCATGGCCTTCGCGAACTTGGCTAAGTTAGGGTTGGTTTCGCCCCCAACGAGCGTTAAGTGAGGCGTGAAATTTTGAAACACATTTGGACTGCCATAGCGCTCAAATGCCGCCTGTTTATTCGGATACGCTTTGACCCAGTCAGGCATCGTCGGATCAGAAACGCGTAACGGTTCGAGCGCGAGTGTGATTTCATCAGCCAAACGCTGCAGCGCGGCGCTGCGCTTCACATCGATAAACGCCCAGTGCCCTTTGGTCACGGTGACACCACTGGCCGTAATAGGAAACGGCGCCTGTGTTTTCGCAAACCGTTGGACAATCTGAGTGATTTTTTCTTGAGCTGAAGATGGAAACTCTGTCAAATACAGAGTGATATGAACAGGCTTACCTTGACGATAAAAACTGTCAATACCGTAAGAGTGCAGCGTATCACTGGTTTGCTGCATTGTTTTCACCACACTGTCTGACGGCATAGCAAAAACGTCGATACTGGTTGCATGAGCCCATAGCGGTAAGGCAACAAGCAGACAAGCGCTCATCCCAGCCTTAACGGTAGACATAAAAACAGAAGTCATACATTCCTCTTAAATAATCCAATGGCATAGACGACTTAACTTATTGATGGAAAATACAATATCATTAAATAATCGCCCTAAAGTATACCGTTTGTACATGACATTCTCGTGATACAGCGCCCATCTCTGAGATTCATGTATCACCATAACTCTCGCTTACTCACACACTCAATGCGGTATGTCCGGGCTCCTCTTTATTAATTCATAGTCAATAATTTCGACTACGCAAACGTTTGCTTTTTGCATTAAAATCCGTATTATGTGCGCTGTTTATTATCAGCACTCTATACATTGGGAAGGATTTTTTATGTTGGGAACCGCTACAAGTACAAATGCAACTCGTGTCCTGTTACTTGGTTCAGGAGAATTAGGTAAAGAAGTTGCGATTGAATGTCAGCGCCTTGGTTTGGAAGTGATCGCCTGCGACCGGTATGATAACGCGCCAGCCATGCAAATTGCCCATCGTCGTCATGTTTTTAATATGCTAGATGGTGAGATGCTGCATCGCATCATCGAACAAGAGCAGCCTCACTATATCGTTCCTGAAGTTGAAGCGATCGCCACGTCAAAACTGATTGAATTAGAACAGAGAGGATTTAATGTCGTGCCAACGGCGAACGCCACTCGCCTCACCATGGATCGTGAAGGCATCCGTCGCCTAGCCGCAGAAACCCTCGCGTTGCCAACCTCACCTTTCCGCTTCGCTGATACTTACGAAGAATTTAACGCAGGCGTCGAAGCCGTCGGTTTTCCCTGTGTCTGCAAACCCGTAATGAGCTCATCAGGCAAAGGTCAAAGTGTCCTTAACTCCTCGTCAGACATTCCAACCGCATGGGAGTACGCACAAGCGGGTGGTCGCAGTGGTGCAGGTCGCGTTATCGTTGAAGGCTTCATTGACTTTGATTACGAAATTACACTCCTCACCGTCCGTGCCGTCGATGGCGTGCATTTCTGTGCTCCAGTGGGTCACCGTCAAGAGGATGGCGATTACCGTGAGTCTTGGCAGCCACAAGCAATGACCGAAAAAGCACGCAAGGCAGCCGAATATGTGGCCAAAGAAGTGGTCAATGCGTTAGGCGGTTATGGCCTGTTTGGGGTCGAACTCTTTGTCAAAGGCGATAGCGTTATTTTTAATGAAGTCTCCCCTCGCCCGCATGACACGGGTTTAGTGACGCTGATTTCACAAGATCTTTCAGAGTTCGCGCTCCATGTCCGCGCGTTCACAGGCTTGCCTATTGGGCATATCACGCAATACGGTGCCAGCGCTTCCGCGGCTATTTTAGGTCAAGGGGTATCGACTTCACTCGGCTTTGGTGGTTTGGAACATGCGCTTCTGGTACCGCATACCCAAGTTCGTTTATTCGCCAAACCAGAGATTGATGGCCGCCGCCGACTAGGCGTGGCCCTTGCGCGCGGGGAAACGGTCGAGCACGCCATTGAGCTTGCCGCAGAATGTCGTAACGCGATCCAGATTCATTATTAAATCCATCGATGTTAGGTGGACATTGGTCCACCTAACGCTGTTATTATGGCGCAGTAATCAACCATACGTTTTCGGCAAACCGAGACAAACCTTTATCCACACGTTTAGGATGCACTTCATCGGCTTGCTCACTCTCAAGTAGCGTTAATGTGTAGCCGGAGAACAAGCGTTGTAGCTCTTGCTCATCCACACTAAACGGAGGCCCCGCCATTTCATCTTGAGAATAATCCAACGTCACCACCAACAGTCGTCCTTGCGGTGACAGTAAGCGCTTTACACGCTCAGCATAGTCGATGCGCATTTCCGCAGGAAGCGCGACTAACGCAGCACGATCGTAAACAATATCAACTGTCTCTACCGGTACGGTAAAGAAATCGCCCGTGTAGATCGACAGTTCATCAAATTGATATAGCTCGTGAGCACTGCTTAGCTGAGTGACCATCGGCGTATAAAAATGTTCGGCGAAAAAGGCACGCACTGCGATTGGACTCAGTTCCACCCCTACCACATCATCATGGCGCTCTGCCAACCAGACCAAATCTTCGCTCTTTCCACACAATGGCACGAGAACGCGCTCGTGGCGTTTAGGAGCCAACGCTGACCAATATTTGGCGAGAAAGGGATGAACCTCTCCGTTATGGAAACCAATCTTATTATCCGCCCATTTTTGATGCCAAAATTCCGGATCTTGCATACTATTTTTCTCTAAGCTGTCATCATGAGCTAAGCCTAACCGATTCTCAAAAAAAACGATAGCCCCTAACGCTACCGCTTTTTTATCATTGATATCGTTGACTATTTTCAAATCATTCTAGAGGAGAATCCAGTATGTACACGCTACGCCAGTGACCCGTTGTGCAAATGTATTGTCATTTTCGTGTCATAGGCATTGTTTTTTCTATTGCAGACCAGATATAACTATTAGAACAAAGAGCTAAGTACCTTTCGCGAGCTGTTGTCATGAAATCCTTTTCGTGCCCATTCTGACTCATACAGCGTTAGCCAAGGAGAGTGACTATGAGCCTCTTATTCCGTACCACGGCCCTGATGCTTTTAATTCTAAGCCGTGCCCCCGCGTTTGCAGCGCCGATGCCAATCGATACGAGCATCGAGGACAGCCGCACAGGGGAATCTCAAAGTGAAATCAGTTCTGAAGTATTTAAACATAGCCTAAGCGGGTTATATGGCATTCAGCCTATCTCATCCACGCCACTGCAACCCTACCGCGATTTTGACGTGCTTTACAGCAAAGCGCATCAAGCCCAATACGAACTCACTAACCTATGTAAAGAAACCGCGATGTTAACCGATACCATCCCCTACACTTGCGGAGTAAAATCACGTCAACGCGCCCAAGAAAAAATCCGTGCCGATTTCTCTGGTCAGAATGAGCGTATCACGGATTTAGCACGTGCCACCCTTGTTGCCAATGATGTACCGAGTTTGGTCAAAGCTTATGAAATGCTCAATCGCTCAGCCACCATTGTGAAAGTGAAAAATCGCTTTAAAAATCCAACAGCCTCAGGTTACCGTGACTTAAACGTACTCGTTCGTCTCCCTAAAACTCACATGATTGCCGAAGTACAATTACATTTAGCCGGAATTGAAAAAGTGAAAAGTGGGGCCGAGCATGCTATATACGAAAACATTCAAGCAATAGAACGGACAGCAGCAATACAACAGCGTGCATTGAATGAGATAGAAACCGTAAAAATTGAGCAACTGCGTGCTCAAGCAAAGAACCTTTATCACGATGCATGGCATCCGTACATTACAACGCGCCTACAAGCTCAAGCGGCATAATCTCTACAACATGATATACATCGCCAAACACACAAAGACCACGCCAACAAGCGTGGTCTTTTTTGCTCGAACTTAATTCGCGACTTTAATGTTCTCGACTCGGGCTTTTAGTTTCTGCCCTGGGCGGAACGTTACGACGCGGCGAGCTGAAATCGGAATATCTTCCCCTGTTTTAGGGTTACGACCAGGACGTTGATTTTTATCACGTAAGTCAAAGTTTCCAAATCCTGAGAGCTTGACCTGTTCTCCACTTTCTAGTGCCTTACGAATTTCTTCAAAAAACACTTCCACCGTTTCCTTGGCATCACGTTTGCTAAAACCCAATTCTTCAAACAGGCTTTCTGCCAAATCGGCTTTTGTGAGCGCCATAAAACTTCCCTCAAAGCTTAGTTAATCTTGCTGCCCTATCGGCAGCGCCTTGGCAATAATTGCCTTGCCGAATCAACAACCTATCGACAGCACTTGAAAAGTGTATGCCAAGCTTATGATTTTCGCCAACTTTTTTCACTCAAAAAATTTTGTTGCCAACAAAATATAGACGCATATCAATATCAAAATGATAGTATTTGACGTCGATATCAGGGTTATTGATGTCGTTTTTCAGTGATTTAATCTAAATAATAAAATTCAGTAGAATTAAAAACCAAATGAAAATTTTTTGAAAAAAAAACGCCACCGCAAAAAAAAATAATTTTTATTATAAATCATTACGTTACATGACGTTATGTTGACATTATCCGCGCAAATTTAATCTTATCGATAAAAAAACGGGCCCCTTGACGGAGCCCGTTTTCTGTTTTTGCGGTGTAGCTAACAATTAATCGCGCAATGTTGCACCAAATTTCTCACCGATCGCCGCAACAATGGCATCGACACTTGCCGTAATATCCGCTTCTTCCAGCGTTCGCTCTGTCGATTGTAGGAGCAAGGCGATGGCAAGACTCTTCTTACCCTCTTCAACCCCTTTGCCTACATACACATCAAATAGTTGCGCATCTTTAAGCCATTGCCCACCAGCATCGACACAAGCTTGTACTATGTCTCCAGACGCAGTACTGTCATCCACTACGACAGCAATATCACGACGGTTTGCTGGGAATTTGGATAACGTTACCGCTTCAGGAATCACACGGGTCGCAATTGCATTCCATTCAATTTCGAATACAACAGTACGGCCGTTCAAACCAAACTTACGCTCGAGTTCTGGATGCACTGTACCAATGACACCGATCTGCTGACCATCAAACATAATCGCAGCGCTTTGTCCTGGATGCAGCGCAGGATGCTTAACCGCTTCAAAGTGATACGCTTTATCATTGGCTGTAAGCTCAAGAATGCCTTCAACATCGCCTTTTAAATCAAAGAAATCGACCGTAGCAGTCGCGATATCCCAATGTTCTTCACTGCAGCTACCGGCTAGTACACCCGCCAACATCGGCTCTTGGCGCATACCATTTTCAGCCGTGCTGTCTGGCGTAAACCGTAAACCGTATTCAAACAAGCGCACGCGTGGCCGCTGACGTTTCTGGTTACGGACCACTGTATTAAGCAACCCTTGGATTAACCCCAAACGCATTGCTGACATATCTGCAGAAATTGGATTAGGCAGAATGAGTGGCTCCACTCCAGGCACTGTGAGTTTTTGCTGCTCTGGTTCTACAAAGCTATAAGTGATCGCCTCATGGTAGCCTCGATCGACCAGCAAATCACGAACGCGCTTTAACGGCATGTTCGCTTCTTTGTGACGATTCATGCTCAACGCAGCGACAGGTGACTGATTGGGAATGTTATCGTAACCATAGATACGACCCACTTCCTCGATCAGATCTTGCTCAATGGCAATATCAAAACGCCAGCTTGGTGCGGTGGCTTCCCAACCGGCATCCGTGGCTGTCACGCTCAGTCCTAAACGTTGTAAAATTTCGACCACATCGTCATCGGCAATGTGATGACCTAATAGGTCGTCCAATTTACTACGACGTAAAGCGACACGATTCGCCTGAGGTAAGTCGGCTTGCGATTCGGCACTCACGACTGGCGCCACATCACCACCGCAGATCTCAACCAATAACTGTGTTGCTCTGTCCATGGCGATCGCTTGTAACTGATAATCCACCCCACGCTCAAAACGTAGCGAAGAATCGGTATGCAAACCGTATTCACGAGCACGCCCACGAATTGCCGAAGGGGCAAAGAAGGCACATTCCAACATGATATCTTGTGTCGTCGTACTAACGCCTGAGTCTTGACCGCCAAAAATACCCGCTAAAGCCAAAGCCTTATCGTGATCAGCAATCACAAGCGTTCCCTCTTGAAGCTCCACTTCTGATCCATCAAGCAAGGTAAGTTTTTCACCAACGGTAGCCATGCGTACCACGATGCCACCTTCAATCTTAGCAAGATCAAAGGCGTGCATAGGTTGACCTTGTTCAAGCATGACATAGTTGGTCACATCTACAATCGCATCAACGCTGCGAATACCACAACGACGCAATTTCTCTTGCATCCATAACGGTGACGGCGCGCTAGCATCGACGTTTTTAATCACACGACTCAAATAACGAGGACAAGCCGCAGGCGCTTGTACATCGACTGAGACCGTGTCTTCGATGGTATTGGTCGCCGGAGTCAATTCGGGTTCACTGACGTCAGTACGATTTAACACGCCCACTTCACGTGCAAGACCACGAATGCTGAAGCAATCCGCTCGGTTCGCCGTTAGGTCCACATCAATGGTCACGTCGTCAAGACCCAAGAACTCACGGAAATCGGTACCAAGAACCGCATCGTCTGCCAGTTCCATAATACCGTCTGATTCAATATCAATACCCAATTCGCTGAATGAACAAAGCATGCCATGCGATGGTTGACCGCGAAGTTTCGCTTTCTTGATTTTAAAGTCACCCGGTAACACGGCGCCTACCGTGGCGACGGCCACTTTGATGCCTTGGCGACAGTTCGGCGCACCACAGACGATGTCGAGTAATTCATCGGCACCGATATCAATTTTTGTCACGCGAAGCTTGTCGGCATCGGGGTGTTGAGCACACTCCACAACTTGACCTACTTTCACGCCTTTAAAGTCGCCCGCAACAGGAAGTACATCGTCTACTTCCAAGCCAGCCATTGTAATTTGATGAGTCAGTTCGTCAGTTGTGACCGCAGGGTTCACCCACTCACGAAGCCATGTTTCGCTGAATTTCATAGTGATTAAACCTCTGGATTACTTAAACTGTTTTAGGAAACGAAGATCATTTTCGAAGAAGGCACGAAGATCGTTAACCCCATAACGAAGCATGGCTAAACGTTCAATACCAATACCAAAAGCAAAACCCGAGTATTTTTCAGGATCAATCCCGACACTGCGCAGCACATTCGGGTGGACCATGCCACAACCCAAAATTTCTAACCATTTTCCATCTTTACGCTTCACGTCAACTTCCGCAGAAGGCTCGGTGAATGGGAAGTAAGACGGACGGAAACGCACTTCCAACTCTTCTTCAAAGAAGTTGGTTAAAAAGTCGTAGAGCACACCTTTAAGCTGCGCAAAATTCACTTTCTCATCAACCAGCATGCCTTCCACTTGGTGGAACATGGGTGTATGTGTCTGATCGTAGTCGTTACGGTATACACGGCCTGGTGCAATGAAACGGAACGGTGGTTTACCATTTTCCATAGTACGAATTTGCACACCAGAAGTATGAGTACGTAGCATCAAATCAGGATTAAAAAAGAACGTATCGTGATCGGTGCGCGCTGGGTGATCCTCAGCGATATTCAGCGCATCAAAGTTGTGGAATGCATCTTCGATTTCAGGTCCAGCTTGTGTTGTAAACCCAAGCTCACCAAAGAAACTTTCAATACGCTCGATAGTACGTGTCACTGGATGTAAACCGCCATTTTCAATGCGGCGCCCAGGTAGGGTCACATCGATCGTTTCCGCGGCTAACTTTGCTTCAAGTTCAGCGCTTTGTAGCGCTTCTTTACGTGCGACAATCGCTTGTTGAACTTGACCTTTCGCTGCATTGATCTCTTGACCTGCGGTACGTCGTTCTTCTGGTGGTAGTTTACCTAGGCTTTGCAGTTGAGCGGTAAGCTCACCCTTTTTACCTAGATATTGAACTCGCACTTCATCCAGTGCGACTAACGATTCAGCTGACTCAATCGCCGCTGTCGCGTTAGCAATAATCTCTTGTAGATGTTGCATTATGTCCTCGCCTGCTCGTTAAGCAGTTTCCTTTGGGAATGGTCTCCATTCCAAAGTCCCGATCGAGAGTCCAAACGACACCCAATGGGTTGACCGTAAGGGATTCTGGGGGTGTTTTTAGATAGCTTTACATAGTACCGAATGCAGCCCCCATTGCCAAATGAAATGCGTGATTAAGCACAAATTCGAGCATTTATCGGCCGCGCTGACCAACCGTTGTCACATTCTTGCACGGGCGATCTCATATGGATAGAATGAGCCACCTTGGAGAGTTATATAAAAAGGAAAGATGAGCATGCATATTATCCCAATTACTGAGCAATATGATGCTTCGGTACGCGATATTATCGAAACCGTTGGCAAGGAGTATGGTGCAATTGGCGATGGATTTGGGCCTTCGGATGCCGAAGTACAAGCCATGAGCCAATACTATAACCCTGAGCAAGGTTCACAATACTTCGTGGCGATCGAACATGGCCAAGTGATTGGAGGTGGCGGTATCGCTCCTTTTTTAGATTCATCAGACACGTGTGAATTACGCAAAGTCTTTTTATTACCAGCAGCGCGCGGTAAAGGCGCGGGAAAACAATTGGTTCAGACTTGTTTAGACGTTGCCCGGCAGTTAGGCTACCGCCAATGCTATTTGGATACATTAAGTGCGATGAAATCGGCTATCAGTCTGTATGAGCGCCTGGGTTTCGAGCATCGCAGTGAACCGATGCCCGGTGTCATTCATACTGGCTGTGATGTCTGGATGGATATGACGCTATAAACAGCGATAACGCAGCCCACGATAAGTTTAGGAAGGAGGAACGGCGTATCGGAATTCACTGCCGTTCTGATTGGTACAAAATAGGTAAAAACGAAAAAAGCCCGAGTCGAAACTCGGGCTTTTTATTTGGAGCGACACACGAGGTTCGAACTCGTGACCTCGACCTTGGCAAGGTCGCGCTCTACCAACTGAGCTAGTGTCGCATGCTACATCATAATGCAGACTTTAATAGATGGTGCCCCGGGCCGGACTTGAACCGGCACAGCGCGAACGCCGAGGGATTTTAAATCCCTTGTGTCTACCAATTCCACCACCAGGGCACGCAATACTTTGCGATGATAGGCACACCATCTAGAATACCGAGTACACTCCATATTCTTTAATTTGGAGCGACACACGAGGTTCGAACTCGTGACCTCGACCTTGGCAAGGTCGCGCTCTACCAACTGAGCTAGTGTCGCAATGGAGGCGCGTCCCGGAGTTGAACCGAGGTCCACGGATTTGCAATCCGCTGCATAGCCACTCTGCCAACACGCCTTCGATACTGAATCGGATGACACGCTGTGCGCTTCCTCTTGAGTACGGGAATGCATTTTACGGATTCACGACAATGAGTCAACAGAATTTTTTATCATTTTGTATCGTTTGACTATTTTGCGTTCAAAACAGGACATTTTGATTAAAATACCGACTAAAAGAGTTATATTTCCGAGACATAAGTCACGTTAATCATGAGAAAACACTATCTCGTTAACAGGATAAACTCCCCTATTGAGCCAAAGGCGGAGAGCTGATTCGATAATCTGTCCACATTGATAGGTCATGATACAAAAAAACGAGACTCAACAGGAGCCTCGCTTTTCTCATGAATTCACCGGTGTGCGGTCACACCCCAGTCACAGATTTTCTTCACTTAATAAATCGTCTTTTGCGGCCGCAAGATACTGTGCCATTGACCAGTACGTTAATATTGTCGCCAAATAAATCGCTGCATAGCCGAGCCAAATCATCCAATCATCATAGCGCCAAATCAATACCCATAAAGCAAACATTTGTGACAGTGTTTTCACTTTACCAATCCAAGATACCTTAACGCTCGCACGCTTACCAATTTCCGCCATCCATTCACGCAAGGCTGAGATAATGATTTCACGGGCTATCATGGTTACCGCAGGTATGGTAATCCAAATCGTATGATAATGCTCAGTGATGACAATCAAAGCCGATGCCACTAAGACCTTATCCGCAACCGGATCAATAAAGGCGCCAAAACGGGAGGTTTGGCCAAGTTTTCTTGCCAACATACCGTCGAGCCAATCAGTGAATCCTGCAACCCAAAAAACCATAGCAGCAGCAAACGGAGCCCAAGTAAATGGGAGATAAAACGTCACGACAAAAACTGGTATTAGAAAAAGTCGTATTAAAGAAAGAATATTTGGGATGTTAAAACGCATAATTATAAGCTCTTATCGACAGCGCGTTTATGGTGCGGCATTTTTACTATTGTTTCAATGCCTGATAAATGTTTTCTGCCAGAGAATGACTGATCCCTGGGACTTTGGCGATTTCTTCTACAGTGGCTCGTTTCAGTTCTTGCAACCCTCCCATGTGTGTTAATAGTGCTTGCCGACGTTTCGGCCCCACACCTTCGATTCCTTCCAAACTGCTTGTACGACGAGTTTTACCCCGTTTTGCTCTGTGACCACTAATGGCATGATTATGGCTTTCGTCACGAATATGCTGAATTAAATGCAACGCAGGAGCATCACTGGGTAAATTGGACTCACGTCCATCAACCGTAATGAGCGTTTCCAAACCGGGCTTGCGAGTCACGCCTTTCGCGATCCCCATTAATAGAGGTCGCCTTGGCCAATCCACCCAGCACTGTTGCAATATTTCATAGGCACGATTGAGCTGCCCTTTACCGCCATCGATGAAAATAATATCAGGGATCTTGTCGACGTCTAATTGCTTGGAATAGCGACGTTCTAAAACTTGCCCCATCGCAGCGTAATCATCCCCGCCCGTAATGCCAGTGATATTATAACGGCGATACTCAGATTTGAGTGGCCCCTCTTGATTGAAGACGACACAAGAGGCAATGGTACTTTCCCCCATTGTATGGGAAATATCAAAACATTCCATACGTTGAATGGACTCAAGCCCTAATTCTTCTTGCAACGCTTTAAAACGTTGGCTAATCGTCATCTTATGATTGATTTTTGTCGTGATCGCTGTGCGCGCATTGGTATTCGACAGATTCAAATACCGACCACGATAACCACTGGGATCCAAATGAAAATAGACTTTTCTACCAGCAATCTCACTTAATGCGGACTGCAATAGCGCGGAGTCATCACACAATTCCCGGTTAACCACAATGCGATTTGGCATAGAACGCGCTTCATTGTGATTCAAATAATACTGCGTTAAGAAACTCTCAAACACTTCTTCACGGGTTGTGTTGTTTGGAATCTTTGGAAAATGACTACGACTGCCTAAAATCTTGCCTTGGCGTATCATTAAAATATAGACACAGGCAATCCCATTTTCCTGAGCAAAGCCCAACACATCCATGTCTTCCATACTGTCATCGGACACGTACTGCTGCTCTTGTACACGACGAATCGCTTGGATTTGATCACGAAACTTTGCCGCATCTTCAAAACGCAACTGTGTGCTAGCCTGTTCCATTTTATCAATCAATTGCTGCAATACTTGCTGATCTTTACCACGCAAAAACAGCCGCACCAAATCCACCAGCTCAGCATAATCGTCATCAGAGACAAGTTCATCCACGCACGGTCCAGCACATCGACCAATTTGATACATCAAACATGGGCGTGTGCGATTACTATAGACAGAATCTTCACACTGGCGTACCGGAATGATCTTCTGCAACAGGTGCAACGTTTCTCGTACGGCTCGGGAGTCAGGATACGGGCCAAAGTACTCCCCTTTGCGTTTTTTAGCGCCACGATGACTGGATAAACGAGGGTGTTTGTGATTACTGATAAAAATGTAAGGATAAGATTTGTCGTCTCGCAGTAACACATTATATTTCGGTAGATACTGCTTAATATAATTGTGCTCGAGTATGAGAGCCTCTGTCTCCGTATGCGTGACGGTGACATCAATCTTACAAATATTACTGACTAACGCTCGCGTTTTCTCGCTATCCACATTTTTACGAAAATAGCTGGTTAAACGTTTCTTTAGGTCTTTAGCTTTTCCGACATAAATGACCTCAGCATCAGCGTTATACATACGATAAACGCCAGGCTGATCAGTCACCGTTTTTAGAAAAGCGACAGAATCAAATTCAGGCACTACAACTTCTCTGTGTCTAGCATTCCATGGCGAATCGCTAAGTGTGTCAGTTCCACATCACCACCGATGTTGAGCTTCGCAAACAATCGATAGCGGTAGCTATTCACGGTTTTAGGACTTAAATTCAGTTGCTCAGAAATGTCCGTGACTTTTTGTCCTTGCGTAATCATCATCATGATCTGCAATTCACGTTCAGACAAATCAGCAAAAGGGTTTTCAGAAGCTGGAGAAAATTGGCTCAGCGCCATTTGTTGCGCGATCTCCGGCGAAATATAGCGTTGTCCACTATTCACCACGCGGATGGCGTTCACCATTTCATCAGGTGCAGCACCTTTGGTCAAATACCCAGCAGCGCCGGCTTGCATAACGCGTGTCGGAAACGGATTTTCAGTATGAATGGTTAATACAATGATTTTTACGTCCGGATTGAAACGCAAAATTTTCTTGGTTGCTTCTAATCCACCGATACCTGGCATGTTCATATCCATCAACACGACATCGGCATGACTATGGCGGCACCATTTTACCGCGTCTTCACCACTGACAGCTTCCCCTGCTATACTCATCCCACGGACGTCTTCAATAATACGTCGTATCCCTGTGCGAACCAGTTCGTGATCATCTACAAGGAAAACATTTATCAAACTTGTATCTCCACACTTATTCGTTGGCGACAACGTCGAGGTTTAACCTCAATGAGACGCTCGCCCAGTTAAACTTAATTCACAATATAGTTCTTGACTATGTGCTGAAACATCACGTTTAGCAAGCACTTATTGCCTCACTTTTCCTACCCTATAGTAAAAAAAGTCAAAATCAACGTATTGCCACAAATTACTCAGCTCGGTGAATGATCTTTCACAAACAAATCCGCCGCGCAGCCAAAAGCGTCGGCATCACATCATTGACAATGACAGTCATTAAAAAGTAGCGGAGACCGATAATAACAAAATCAGTCGATGAACCAAGGTTATGGTGCACATTTCGAGAAAAAATAACCGGATTGTCCCAGTACCAGCTTCATTACGTCGCCTATCAGTTTTGGTGATTTTCTATGATAAGATACCACGGGTGACACACTGGCAGTATGAACAACCACTCAGCGGATATTATGACTCATCACACAGGCTTTTTGCTCACTCGACACGCTCGTGACGTCGGTACAACGACCTCTATTGAACTTTGGCTAGCCACCCCCCAAGGCCCAACACAGCTCTTAATTTCGCAGCAACGCCCAGTGTTTTTTATTGAGCAAACCGCACAGGCTCAGGCCAGCAATCTCTTACAATCGGAGCCCCAAATCGAATTGCGTCCCCTTGAGATGGCTCATTTCTCCGGTGCCGCAGTGAGTGCGGTGTATGCGCCAACGTTGGCACAATCCCAATTATGTCAACAGCGCCTGCGACAACAGGGGATCGCTATCTATGAAACGGACATTCGCCTTGCTGATCGCTATCTTATGGAGCGCTTTATTCGTGGCAGTGTGGCGTTTACTGGGACACCAATCCATCATGGTCATTTTATTCAAATTCGCGATGCCAAATGTCGCCCAACCGATTATATTCCCCAGTTATCTGTCGTATCGCTGGATTTTGAATGCTCCGAAAAAGGCGTCTTATATTCCGTTGGACTAGATAGCCCAATGGATCGACGCGTTATTATGGTGGGCAACGCGCAAGAGGCAGACACGCCCATTGAATGGGTCAAGGATGAGAAAGCGCTGATTCACGCGCTGGTCGATTGGTTTCAGCAATACGACCCCGACGTGATCATTGGCTGGAACGTCATTGATTTTGATTTTCGGTTATTGCATCGCCGAGCGCAGTGGCACCGCATTGCTCTGCGCATTGGCCGGGGAAAACAAACCAGCTATTTCCGTAGCGCATCAAAAACACAGCAGGGATTTATTACCATCCCGGGCCGAGTGGTATTGGATGGCATTGATACATTCAAAACCGCCACTTACCAGTTTCGCTCTTGGTCTCTCGAGGCGGTGTCTCAGGAACTACTGGGAGAAGGAAAAGCGATTCATAATGTGCATGACCGTATGGCCGAAATCAATCACATGTTTGCTCACGATAAGCCGTCACTGGCCAAATACAACTTACAAGATTGTGTGTTGGTGAATCGATTATTTCAGCATGCCCACTTATTGGAATTTGCTATACAGCGCTCACGTCTCACTGGCCTAGAACTTGATCGTGTTGGCGGATCGGTTGCGGCGTTTACGAATCTGTACTTACCGCAATTGCATCGTGCTGGCTATATTGCGCCAAATCTGCAATCAGAAGACTGGCAAGCGAGCCCTGGCGGTTATGTCATGGACTCCTTACCCGGCTTATATGATTCGGTTCTCGTGTTGGATTTCAAAAGCCTGTACCCATCCATTATACGCTCCTTTTTGATTGACCCACTCGGGCTGATTGAAGGCTTGAAACTCGACGTTGGCAAAGACATGCACCAAGCCGTTCCCGGTTTCCGTGGTGGCCAATTTCATCGCACTCGCCATTTTCTACCCGAGATGATCGAACAATTATGGATCGCGCGCGACCAAGCCAAGAGGGATAATGAAAGCGCCTTTTCCCAAGCCATAAAAATCATCATGAACTCGTTTTATGGCGTACTCGGCTCGTCAGGATGCCGTTTTTTTGATACACGCTTGGCTTCCAGTATTACCATGCGTGGCCATGAAATCATGAAAAAAACTCGTGAATTAATTGAGTCTTATGGCTATCAGGTCATCTACGGCGACACCGACTCCACGTTTGTCTCTTTAGGCTATGAATGCACACAACCAGACGCCGATCGCATTGGCGCTACATTGGTTGAATCGATCAATCAATGGTGGATGACCCACTTGCAGGACGACTACCAACTCAAATCGATTTTAGAAATTGAGTACGAAAATCATTACCGAAAATTTTTGATGCCAACGATCCGCGGCTCAGAAACGGGATCCAAAAAGCGCTACGCTGGCTTACTGGGTGAAGGTGAGAATGAACGCATGATATTTAAAGGATTAGAGAGTGTACGCACCGATTGGACAGCCTTAGCGCAACGCTTTCAAAAAGAGTTGTATCAGATGATTTTCCACGATCAATCGCCTGATGATTACATCCGAGATATCACGCAGCGCACTCGGGCTGGAGAATTTGATGAAGAATTGGTATATCGCAAACGTCTACGCCAAAAGCTCACTGACTACCAACGTAACGTCCCACCGCAAGTGCGGGCGGCTCGTCTTGCGGATGAAATTAACATCAAACTAGGCCGCGCCCCACAATATCAAAATAAAGGCAGCATCAGCTATGTGATCACCGTCAATGGGCCGGAACCTAAAGAATATTGCCGAAGCCCGCTCGACTATGACCACTATATCGAGAAACAATTAAAACCCGTGGCCGACGCCATTTTGCCGTTTGTGGGTCGCCAATTCGATGCGCTGAATGCACCGCAACTAGGGCTGTTCTAACCCCACAAATCAGCCAATTTTGAACTCGGTTTTTTCATATTGCTTAGCAAGCCATGGACCAAAGTCATCTAATAAACCGACAACAGAGCGCTTGGGAATGACTTTCCCACGCAGCAGCAGGGCTAAGCGGTCAATCTCTCGATGTTTTTCCGGGTGATACACTAAAAACTGACGACCACATTCTATGGGATCATCAAACCATTGTTTGTCACGGTGCATAATCAAGGAATAGCTCGCGCGTAGGAGCTTTTTACCCACATCGATTTGGGCTTTGATTTGCTCTTCCCCGCGAGTGGCTTTGGCAATTTTCGCTCGGTAATACGCCACTTTGTATCCCACATCCATGTTCCAGTGTTTGGCGATTTCCCAACTCGGCTCATAGTCACCAAAGCACTCGCCCAAATCGCTGCCATACACGCATCGCGCACAATGACGTAACAAAAACCCCCAAGAAAACAAACTGTCCAGAGAAGCAACATGACTGGCTAAGGCCGTTTTCACGTTTAAATCGATCACAAAGGGGTAATGCCGTTGGAAGCGATAGCGGATGGTATTGATCAAAGTGACACGATTGGCGTCAAACGACTCATGAGTCACCACAATAACATCAATATTCGAACGCCCCGGTTTGGCGGTGCCACGTGCGACGCTGCCATACACATACAAGCTGTGTAAGTTATCCCCTAAGCCAGCCCGAAAAAATTTCACGAGCTCGCCGATGGCAGGCACATAATCCGATTGTAACGGCGATTGTGCCGTTAACACATTCAATGGCATCGCTGACGTTCACTCTGTTAATCAAGATGACTGCTATGTTCGCTGATCCCTGACGCTTAATCAATATATTGTCGCTATCTTGCTGGAATGGTGAATAAATTATCATCAGTGTTAAGTCAGAGAACACCATAAAGAGAGATGTTTTCGCGGGCAACCTTCGCTATAATGCCCCGACTCATACAATGAAGGATACCGTTCATGCCAAAGGCAAGTGAATTAAAAAAAGGGCTCGCGATTCTCGCAAATAACAAAACCCTATTGATCAAAGACATTGAAGTTACGACACCCGGTGGTCGTGGCGGTTCAAAAATATACAAACTGCGTTGTACGGACTTAGAAACAGGCGCTCGCGTCGACGAACGATATAAATCGGACGATGTATTGGATACCGTCGACATGAATAAGCGTGCTGTGTCATTTTCTTACGTCGATGGCGATGAGCATGTGTTCATGGACAACGAAGACTATACTCAATTCAACTTTAAATCGACCGACATTGCTGACGAACTGTTATTTATGACGGAAGAAATTCAAGGTTTGCATGTGGTGCTCGTTGACGGTAAACCTGTCGCCTTGGAAATGCCATCTTCGGTTGAGTTAGTGATTGAAGAAACCGACCCTTCCATCAAAGGCGCATCGGCATCGGCACGCACCAAACCAGCCTATTTTGCAACTGGCCTAGTGGTACAAGTACCAGAGTATATTGCCAGCGGTGAACGTGTTGTCATCAACATTGCAGAACGTAAATTCATGAGCCGAGCATAATAAAGAGGCGCTATGACAGACTTGATTTCTTACGACGATACCATTGATACGGCCTATGACATTTTTTTGGAAATGGCAGAAGATAACTTAGAGCCAGCCGATGTCATTCTATTTACCGCTCAGTTTGATGAACGCGGTGCAGCTGAAGTGGTTGAAACGGGTGACGACTGGGTGGAACATGTCGGTTTCGAGGTCGATAAAGAACGCTATGCAGAAGTTCGTATCGGGCTAGTCAATGAAGACGATGATGTCTTGGATGATGTCTTCGCTCGTATGCTGGTAAGCCGCGATCCAGAACATAAGTTCTGTCACATGTTGTGGAAACGAGACTAAGATAATCAAAAAGCCAACGGTCAAACGTTGGCTTTTTATTGTATCGCTCGCGCACATTACCACCGCACATAAATGCCTGAAAAATGACGCAGTTTACGCATGGTCGTAGAGCTCAAAAGCCAACATATATAAGTGCGTAATACCAGGATAAATGGCTTGAATAACCTGCTTTAACTCAGGCAACGTCATGTTCTCTTGCTCGGCGTGACGAGTCGTCAGTTGATCAAACCCCACTTCTGTCACTTCACGGATACGAATATGACAAAACGTGCGGCCTTGCTCTAACGTTGCGACTTCAACAATATCGCCCTGCTGATAGTCTTTTTCACTGTCATCGCGCAATGTAATCACTTTCTTACCGGCCAGAATATCGTCCTCAAACCGTTCAAAAAACGTCATGTATTTCATCGTGTCACCCCCTAATTTCGGCGTTACTTTACTCAACAATGTGGCCGCTATTAAACACTCAATCCACCAGAGTTCCAAACACAATAAGACGAGAAGAACGAGCAAGAGATGACTTTTCCCATCACTTTTGGCGCCTAATCACGCTATATTTATTCCGTTTTTTCATTTTTACTCATTGGCTAAAAACCCAATAATTCAAATAAAAACAACTGATTAAAATAAAACCATCTAAATTCACATAATAAAAAATGTTTTTTTTCGACTGGATAGACCAATTCATCCCATTTGTCCGTTATAATGCCGCACGGTTTTGGTCACGTAGCGTATATTATGTTTTTAAATCCCTATTTTTCATCTCAAGAGTCACAGTTTCGATTCACTCGCCGTCAAGCAAGTCACTTCGCTAAGAAAATAGCCGGTGATTACAACCCTATTCACGACGAAGACAATAAACGTTTTTGTGTCCCTGGGGATTTACTTTTTGCCGTGCTCTTAAAGCAAGAGGGCATCAGCCAAAAAATGCGCTTCGATTTTTCTGGCATGGTCAGTGACGATGTCTTGCTGCATATTGAACAGCGTAGCGACGAAGAAAGTGCGGTCGTCAACGATGCCGGCAAAGAATTTTTACACCTGAATCGCTCTGGCGAAACCACTCATAATGACGAATTCATTGAACATGTGGTGACCAACTACGTGCAGTTCTCTGGAAAAAACTTTCCTCACATCCTCGTTCCTCTTATGAAAGAGAAACAGATGATGATCAATTGCCAGCGCCCGTTGGTTATATACGAAAGTATGGAAGTCGAATTTGAGCGCCTTGATCTTATCCACCCAGAAATTGAATACACTGGCGCTACCTTTGATGTAGAAGGTAAACGTGGCCTCGTCACATTAAACTTTACCTTCAAAGAAGACGGTATTGTGATTGGCAAAGGGGTGAAGCGTATGGTAGCAAGCGGCTTAAAACCCTATAATCAAGACGACATTGATGACTTGGTGACTCGGTTTAACACGCTCAAAAAAGAGTTTATTTCTGAGTATTGCACGGCATAATCATCAAGCAAGACAAATAAAAAACGAGCCCTCTGGCTCGTTTTTTTGTATCGAGAATCACTTCCCCTTTCACACCCGCGTCATACCATTTAAAATTGACAGTACGGCTTGTAGTGGATGTTTAGGCTGATAGTGCTCAAAGCGCTTGACCTGACTGCGGCAACTGTAACCGGTCATCAAACATCGCTCTTGTGGCAATTGTGCAAGATTGGGTTTCCAGCTCAACCCATAAATATCCGTCGACATTTGCAGCTTATCGGCTTCATGACCAAACGTGCCAGCCATACCACAACATCCCACCGGCACTGCCTGTAATTGAGCCCCAAAATGCGCAAAAATGGTCCCCCACTCGGCTTCTGTATTGGGTAGCTTCGTTTTTTCGGTACAATGGCTAAACAAATACCACGGCGTTGTATCCGTCATCCCTTGCTCGTGAGTGGATTCCGACAACTGGGGTAATAACCATTCGTGCACCAACAAAACATCAAATTGTCCACGATGGTCACCAAGCAATTCCACGTACTCATCGCGATAACAAAGCACCATCGCAGGATCCACCCCGATCAGCGGAATACCTAACTCAGCGACTTGCGTTAAAAATTCTGCGGTATTCGTCGCTGTCGACTTAAATTTCTGCATAAAGCCTTTCACGTGCTGGGATTTACCGTTAGGTTTAAACGGTAATAAAACGGGCTTTTTACCCAGCTTGACGGCGAGCGCAATCATATCCTCAACCACGTCAGCATCATAATAGGAGGTAAAAGGATCTTGTACCAAAATGACGTATTGTTGTTTCTCCTCCTCAGATAGCCGCGACAAACGCTGCACATCGAAAGCTTCCAGCGGATGGCGACGGATTCGCTTGGCCAACACGGGAACCGACAACAACGGTGCATCCACATAACCAATGGTTTTTTTTGTGACATGTTTAACCCAGCCTTGCGACAATAGGCGATTGACAACATGGGGAATTTTCGCCATCGTCGGCAATAGGGTTTCAATATTCGCCACTAAATAATCTTTCGCCGGACGCTGATATCGCGAATGATAAATATTCAAAAAGCGTGAGCGAAAGCTTGGAACATCGACTTTGATTGGACACTGGCTGGCGCATGCCTTACAGGCCAAACACCCGTTCATGGCTTCAAACACTTCGTGAGAAAAATCGTATTCATGACGTTGATTGAGACGATGACGCACGCGATTCACCAGAGCTTTGACGGTGGATGTCCGCTCATAGGTTTCCTGCTCTAGGCTTAAAATGTCGATGCCTTCTTCACTCAATTGGCGTAGCCATTCTCGGACTAAGCCAGCCCGGCCTTTCGGCGAATGACGGCGGTCAGCAGACACTTTCATCGATGGGCACATCGGCGAGCTGGTATCGTAGTTAAAACACAAACCATTACCATTGCACAGCATTGCTTGCTTAAAGCTATCGCGAACTTGCACATCAATTTGGCGGTCATAGTAGCCCCGTGTCACGCTCGCGACTTTCACCAGCTCGGCTTGTGATTCCAGCGGGGTACAAATTTTGCCAGGATTCATTTTATTGTGCGGATCAAATGCGCCTTTAACGCGCCGTAATTCTTGATAGAGCGCCTCACCAAAAAAAGCAGGACTGTATTCTGAGCGATAGCCTTTACCATGTTCGCCCCACATCAATCCACCATACTTCGCCACCAGCTTCACCACCTCATCCGAGATGTGCAGCATGATTTTCTCTTGCTGCGGATCGCACATATCCAGCGCAGGGCGTACGTGCAATACCCCAGCGTCAACGTGACCGAACATGCCATACGTCAGTTGATTTTTATCGAGCAGTGCCCGAAATTCACTAATATAGTCCGCCAAATGCTCGGGCGGGACACAGGTATCTTCCGTGAATGGGACAGGTTTCGCTCGACCTTTCGCCGCGCCTAACAGGCCGACAGCTTTCTTACGCATTCCATAAATACGTTGAATACTCGCCAAATCCGTACACACTTGATAACCGATAATACCCGATTGACCTTTTTGCATGGTCTCATCCAGACGCGCCACCAGTTCAGCCACTAAGTGATCGACACTCGCTTGGTCTTGATCGGCAAACTCGACAATATTAATTCCTTGCATCTCAAGCCCAGGCACATCGGTGATCAAATCGCGAACCCCATGCCAAACGATGTCTTGTTTGGCTAAATTCAGTACCTTGGAATCAACGGTTTCAACCGACAGTGCTTGCGCTTCCACCATCAGCGGCGCGTTACGAAGCGCAGAGTCAAAACTGTCATACTTAACAGTGACCAACGTGCGAGCAGTAGGAATCGGCGTTAAATTGAGCGTGGCTTCGGTAATGAACGCAAGCGATCCTTCGGCACCACACAAAACCCGTGTGATATCAAAACTGTCATCGGCTTCATTGATGGCGTTCTTTAAATCATACCCCGTTAAAAAACGGTTCAGCGGTGGAAACTTGGCGACAATGGCATCACGCTGAGTGCGGCAGATATGCTCGGTAACCGATAGCGCTTGAGCCGCGAACGAAGTCTCTTGTGGATCGGGCCCGCTACCATCGGTCTCTAAGAGGGAACCATCAGCAAATACCGCTTGCAGTGAGAGTACGTGATCGGAGGTTTTCCCGTATTTTAATGACCCTTGTCCGGAAGCATCGGTATTGATCATCCCACCCAAGGTTGCACGATTGCTCGTCGAAAGATCCGGCGAGAAAAAATATCCGTAAGGGCGAACGGCATCGTTAAGCTGGTCTTTAACCACGCCTGCCTGTACACGAACCCACCCTTCTTTTTCATTAATTTCAATCACTTTATTCATGTGACGAGACAAATCAACCACCACGCCTTGCGTTAAGGATTGCCCGTTCGTTCCTGTCCCACCGCCTCGTGGTGAAAAAGTGACATTTTCAAATTCTGGTTTTGAACTAATCTTTCCTATGAGCACCACATCTTCAGACGTGCGTGGATGAACGACAGCCTGAGGCAATTGCTGATAAACACTGTTATCAGTGGCAACAGAAAATCGACTGGAGTATTGGGTTTCAATATCTCCTTGAAAGCCCGCAGCATCAAGTTCATTCAAGAAATGAACGACGCTTGGCTCTATATCAGAATGGTGGTGAAGTCTTGGTAACATGTGCTTCCTGCCCCTACGTCTACTGCATCATTGAGTAGAAGGAATGAGTTAATTTTAACATTAATCTTTGAGTGAGTTCACTTTACAACATTTAAAAAGGTGTTCAAAACAGAATCTGAGTGACAAAATGCATACTAGCAAAAAATGCTATAATACAAGATGTTGTCTACTTTCAATTTTTATCATAAATCGAATTAACGGGTTACCATAATGAGAAAAAACAAAACCATTACCACTGAAGACATTCTGTTGAAGCTTTGTCAGTCAGTTTCAACCGTTCTAAGTTCTGCTACCAACGAGAAAGTCAGCTATTCAGCGATGGTACAAAAAATCACAAAAACCTCGCTCAAACCCGACTTTGGTTGTTTCGTACTCTTTGATGGTGGATTTTCAGGGTTAGTGGTGATCAACTTTACCGCCAAAGCCGCTTTAGAGCTTTACTCAAGTTATATGATCAATATGGGCATCCCGGAAGACGAACTTGCTGTTTTGCACACCTCTGATGAAGTGGGTGACGTGCTAGGTGAACTGATGAACCAGCTTGTCGGTGACTTCACCAATAAAGTCCGTAAAGAGCTCCAAACCAACATAACCCAAAACCAACCTAAAATGTTGTGCCTCAATAAGCAGGTCAACTTATCGGTTGATACCAACTTAGACCGCCCGCAAGCGCGTCGTGTAACGTTTTCTACTCAGAAAAACAATATTTTTTATCTTGAACTTGCCATGGATAAAACCGAATTTATCCAATTAGAAGACTTTGAAATCCAACAAGATGAAAGTCCTGATGATATTCTAGCAGCGACACAAGAAACCATGGCCAAAAATACCGCCGCTTCCAAACAAGATGTCGATGATTTGAATTCTGATTTATTAGATGAGTTAGGTATTTAATTTCATCCAGTTACCGGCTGCTTGGTCAACGAGCAGCCTCTTCCCCTTTATATTCTCATGCAAAAACGGTAAAATACCGGACTTTTCCGACTGCCTAAGATCGTTTTTAGCAAGCCTATGGATAAACAGAAAGCACTTAAAAGAATCGCCAAATGTCTTGAATTGGGTAATTCTGCCAATGTAAACGAAGCAGCCAGCGCGATAAAAATGGCGCACCGCTTAATGGTGAAGTATGGGTTGGATAAAGATGATATCGAATTCATCAAAATGGGGAAAACCCAATCGACACATCTGTTACCCACTAATATCTCTTCTAATATTCTGCGCATCATTCGCGGGATTAACACCAAGTTCGGTGTAGAAGCGGTATTACTCAATCATAAAGGATTGAAACGTTGTGAATTTATTGGCGAAGCAGACCGTGCTATTTTTGCAGCGTTTGCGTTTGATATTGTCTATCGCGAATTGAATGAGCAAACAGGTCAATTTAGAAATAGTTTTTCTGGATCAGGCACCTCGACCAACGAAGTCACACGACGTGTTAATTCTTTTATCTCAGGTTGGATTGAAGGGGCGCTAGAAAAGCTGCCTGAAATTGCCCCAGATGAAGAGTCTGCCAATAAAATCAATAATTACATTGATAAAGAATTTGAAAATATTGACCGTGAAACGTTCAAAAAACAGATGAGCGAAGCGATTAAAAACCTGACCGATGATTATGAGGTGGGATTAAAGAAAGGTCGCCGACTGTCAGTCAATCGAGCGGTCGACGGAGCTCAAAAACCGAAAATGCTCAAACGGACGTCTTCCTAAACCCTGCTCTTTCTCGCGAGCAATGGCATTACCCGCTCAGACCCTCTATCCTTATTGACTTAGTGGTGTGTTTTCCGCGCCACTTTGGTTTTTCGCGAAAAAACCGATACCGTATTCTTAGTCAACCAGTGAGCAGTGAATCCGTGTTGAAACTGATCTTCATCGTAAGTGTCTTCTTTGCCAGCTCAGCGTATGCTGCTGATTTCGCCGTACTTAAGCGTCAAGCAGACGCCAATGATGCCCAAGCCCAATATGCACTTGCGCTTGCCTATCAACAAGGTGAACAGGTGAGTGCCTCCCCTTCACAAGCTGTGTTCTGGTTTGAAAAAGCCGCCGAGCAAGGCAATATCAAGGCGATGCAGCAACTCGTTGCGGCATATCAAACCGGTAATGGGACAGCCCCAGATTCACAGAAAGTACAATTTTGGCTCACTCGCTTAGCCCTAAAGGGCGCGCCACAGGCATCGTTTCAACTTGGGAGTTACTATGAGAACCTCAAGCAAGCCTCTATTCCCACAAGCGTACTCGCTGAGCTTTGGTACCACATTGCCAGTACCAGCGATCCCCGTGCGGAAAAAAAATACGCTCAGTTGCTGGAAGAGAAATTTAATCAACAGCGCGCCCGTCAAGTCGCGTCAATTAATCAGCTAGAACAAGCGGTCACGGAGCCAGTTGCCACAAGTGGCGCCGATAAAACCGATGACCAGCTCGAAACTTCCGGTTATGTCTCACGTTCCAATCTATTGATTGTACTCGTAATCTTATTGGGGATGGCATTACTTGGGTTTATGCGAATGAAGCGACAGCAAACGCAAGGCTATCAGCACGCGATGAAACAACGCGCCGCCGAACAGGCAGGCGAGTTATTGACAAAATCCAAAACCATTAAACAACAAAAACAGCAGTTAAAGCGTCTATTTGGACAATTACAGCTGCTGCAAAAAAGCCATAAAGAACTGCAACAACAATTGGCACAACAATCCGCACCGTCGTCACCGCCCCAACCTAATGAACCCCACAGTCAAAAAATGGCCGTAGCCTGCGCGATCCTTGGCTATACCCCCACCACATTGCCTGATAATAAAACCATCAAAATTCGCTACAAACAACTGTGTAAAATTTATCATCCCGATATGAAAGGCAGTGATGAAGAAATGAAACGCCTGAACCATGCAGTAAAATATCTGCTGGCCCAACGCCGCTAGCGCCAGTGCACAGTAACGCGTCGCCGCTTTCTGCTAAGACTTTAAATCGCCAATAACGTCATCAATCCCTCTATTTTTGCCCGCAGCCTGCCGCCTTCCTTTGAATAAACAAACACGATCCATGTTCAAAAAACCAACAAAAAAGACTTGATCATGCCATAAAAACACAGTGCTGTTTATTCATACAGTATGTATAGGAAACCAGTATTATGCTTCATTCAAATGACTCAATGACTTCGTTATTGCCAACGGGTTTACACGCTCACCCTGCGTTATCTGTTCAAGCTTCCTCAATGATGCAACGTTTGGCACTGCTTTCTAATCAGCGTCAATGGATCTTATATACTGCCGAGTGTCCACGTCCTCAAATCAGTGAGTTAAGCTCTTATCACGTTGATTTCCATAAAGTCATTCACATGAAACCGTCACAGCGTCATGATGAAGTCAATACGGTTCTCCAAGCGATTCGCAGTGGTACGGCAAGTGCTGTAGTCGCATCACACCGCATTCCTACAGCGCTTCGACAGTTGTTAATTACGAAAGGTAAACAACATCAGTGCGAAGTGTTTTTTGTCTCGCCCACGACCCAGGCATTGCATTAACAGTTTTTGTGGGAAGGGCTTATTCCACCGCCGCTCAACTGGCGTGCTCATCCAATGCCACCGCGCTAATGCTCGTCAAAATAAAGAAAAATACCCAGAGAAAAAGCAAACGTTTGCTTTTTCTCTGGAAGCCTTATGTGTTTCTGGTATCATGCGCATAGTCAATCTCGCCTGAGTGCGTGATGGTGACGCTTTTGCCATTTTACATCTGATAGGAATGTCTCATGAGTCTTGCTGAACAAGTTCTTGCCGTCAACGACGACCTCCCGATTCGCACCCGCCTTCCCGTACACAGCGGTAAAGTTCGTTCCGTGTATTGGCTAACCGAAGAAGATAGCCAGCGGCTTATTCAAGAAAAGGGCTACAATGTGGCTCCCAATGCGCCATTGGCGATCATGGTCATTAGTGACCGCATATCGGCATTTGACTGTGTTTGGCACGCTGAAGGCGGTTTAAACGGTGTACCAGGAAAAGGCGCAGCACTAAATGCAATCTCAAATCATTGGTTTGAATGCTTCAAACAGCATGGACTTGCCGAAAGTCACATCGTCGATATTCCTCATCCTTTCGTGTGGATCGTACAGCAGGCGAAACCAGTAAAAGTAGAAGCGATATGCCGTCAATACATTACCGGTTCAATGTGGCGAGCTTATGAAAAAGGCGAACGAACTTTCTGTGGCATTGAATTACCCGATGGCTTACAAAAAGACGCTCGCCTCGATGAACTGTTAATCACGCCATCGACTAAAGGCATTCTGCGTGGTATTCCGGGCGTACCGGAAGCCGACGATGTCGACATCACTCGCCATGATCTTGAAGCGAACTACCAAGCGTTTAACTTTGCTCAGCCCAGCGATATTGATCGCTACGAAACGCTCCTCAAGCAAGGTTTTAGTGTGATCAGGGACGCATTGGCCAATATTGACCAATTATTTGTCGATACTAAATTCGAATTCGGTTATATCACCGATGCGCAAGGCAAAGAAAAGCTCATCTATATGGATGAGGTCGGCACGCCAGATTCCTCGCGTATTTGGGATGGTCATGCCTATGCCAAAGGTGAGATTATTGAAAACTCTAAAGAAGGGTTTCGCCAGTTTTTATTGCGTTACTTCCCTGACCCAGATATTTTGCTAAACAAAGAGCGCATGCCAGAGCGTGAAGCGTTGGCTCGTGACAATGCCCTACCCCATGAGGCACTAATGGATATTTCACGTACTTATCTTGGTATTGCCGAAAAAATTATTGGCCAAGCGATACCACTCAGTGCCAATCCCAAACAAGAAATCATCGATATTTTGGATAAAGA
The DNA here is from genome assembly GCF_003716875.1 of Vibrio zhugei. Classification (NCBI taxonomy): domain Bacteria; kingdom Pseudomonadati; phylum Pseudomonadota; class Gammaproteobacteria; order Vibrionales; family Vibrionaceae; genus Vibrio; species Vibrio zhugei. Next base: position 1,611,181 of record NZ_CP033078.1, read on the forward strand.
ATATCAATTGATCGACCATTAAGTTCGTATATGCCAATACGTATACGCCAGAATAAAGAGAAGCAATCGCTTCTCTTTTTTCGGTGGTCACTCGCGCAAGGTTGTCCTGTCGCCAGTATCACCATGGCATCAACAGGCCAACGCCAACAACTTTGTGGAAACTTGTGACTAAGAAATTTGCCTTAATCCACTGAAAAGTGTTTAATTATTCCATTGAATGTATATTGAGTCCTCTCCATGGCAACCATTAAAGATGTGGCAAAATTGTCCGGTGTTTCTGTTGCCACCGTTTCACGTGTTATCAATAAATCACCTAAAGCCAGCAGCGCATCCATCGATGCCGTGACAAAAGCCATGCAGGAGCTTGGCTATCGACCAAATGCGACTGCGAGAGCCTTAGTCAGCCAAAGTACCCAAACCATGGGCGTGTTGGTGGCCGATGTCTCCGATCCGTTTTTTGGCACACTGATCAAAGCGGTCGATACGGTGGCACATCAGCACGGTAAGCACCTACTGATTGGTAATGGCTACCATTCAGCCGACGGTGAACGACAAGCATTAGAGTTATTGATCAATAATCGTTGTGATGCGCTCGTTGTGCATGCCAAAGCACTGTCTGATGACGAACTCATCGCCTTTGCCAACGAAGCCAAAGGAATGGTGATCATTAATCGACATATTCCCGCAATCGCAGAACGCTGCGTATCGTTAGATAATGTTCAAGGGGCGTATTTAGCCACTGAGTATTTGATTCGCCATGGGCATAAGCATATTGCGTGTATCGCTTCAAATCACAATATTGAAGATGTCGAAAAACGCATCAATGGCTATCGTCAGGCCCTAAAAGATTATGGTTTGGCACAACCGGAAGACTATATCAGTTATGGCTCACCAAGCTTAGAAGGGGGTGAAGATGCCATGACCAATCTATTAAATCGGTCACTGCCAATTACGGGCGTCGTCGGTTATAACGATTATATGGCCGCTGGGGCGCTCTCAACACTGGATGACAATGATATTGACGTTCCCAAGCAAATGTCGATTGTCGGTTTTGATGATGGGTTAATTGCGCGCTATGTGAAGCCACGCCTAACGACAGTACGCTACCCTATCCATGTGATGGCTGAACGTGCGGCGCATATTGCGTTAACACTCGCCGAGAACAAACCGCTGGATCCGAATATGTCAACGCAGTACGCCCCGACAATGGTGAAAAGAGATTCGGTCAAGTCATTACTCTGATCACGCATTTATGCCTAGAAAAAAACCAGCCGAGGCTGGTTTTTTATTTCCATACAATGAACAAACACTAACCAATAATGACCGTGCCGGATCCCACTGCAATACTCCCGCCACAATCAATCGCATCGCCAATACGGGCAGCGGGTTGACCATTGATTTTCACTGTACCAGAGCCTGCGGCAATACTACGTCCGTGCACACCATGTGGCATAGTTGGACATGGACACGCATGAAGCATTAACGGATCGCCAACACGTGCAGCAGCAATTCCGTCAATAAATACATCGCCACTGCCTGCGGTAATCGAGGTGGGTGGAAAACAGCCGTGTCCGGTGTCAATATCCCCTACTCGTGCTGCATTTGGCATACTTGCTCCTTATTGATCGTTTTCTAGAACGCGGCACTCCGCCGTCTCTGTCGATAATATGAATTCGCTAGCGCGCGAATTCATATAACTTGCAAGAATCGCACCTATGATGAAAAACCAGAAAACAATCACTTAGCGAGTTATTTTACACAAACGTAGGCAAAGTATTGTCTCAGCGAGCAAGAGTTTGCCTATGAAGCAAGTTCTTGCTCGAAAAAAAGTCCTTCACACGCTCACAAACAACCGGCCCCATTGACCGCTTTACACACATAAATGGTCTCTTTTAACCCTGTCTTCGCATGATACTGAGTCGTCACAGCATGACGCACTGCTTCGACGAGATGCGGTGGCACTAAAGCCACCACACATCCACCGAATCCGCCGCCCGTCATACGCACGCCCCCTTGCGAATGGATGACCTCTTTAATGATCGTAACGAGCGTATCGATTTCTTGAACCGTGATTTCAAAATCATCACGCATTGAGCGATGCGATTGCTCCATGAGCTCTCCCATCTGCGCCAAATCACCGGCCGCCAGCGCCTTCGCGGCTAACTCTGTACGGTGGTTTTCTGAAATCACATGCCGTGCCCGTTTGGCAACAACAGGCGAGAGTTGATCTTGCTGGCGCTCAAAGTCGGCAAGCGTAACATCACGCAGAGCGTTGACACCTAAATGCCGCGCCGCTTCTTCACATTGTTGTCGGCGCGCATTGTATTCACTGTCCACTAACCCTCTCTGCTTGTTGCTATTAATGATCATAACGGCAACGTCAGAAGGCATCGGAATCGCCTGTGTGTCCAATGAACGGCAATCAATCAATAATGCATGATCCTGTTGACCTTGCGCCGAAATTAATTGGTCCATGATGCCACAATTACACCCGACAAACTCGTTCTCGGCTTGTTGGCCGATAAGAGCGATCTCACTTTGTGATAAGGGCAACTGACACAATGTCTTAAACGTTTGTCCGATCACGACCTCTAACGCTGCGGACGAACTGAGCCCCGCCCCTTGTGGCACGTTACCGCTTATTACAAGATCGGCGCCAGACAAGGCATAACCACGCGTGATTAAACACTGCACCACGCCACGAATGTAATTCGCCCACAGCTTGTTTTCGATAAACGTGATCGGCGCATCCAGATCAAACTCATCTTGTTCATCATCATAATCACACGCCACAACCCGCACGATGCGGTCCGGACGAGGACTGGCTGCCACGACAGTGTGATAGTCAATCGCACATGGTAAAACAAATCCATCGTTATAATCGGTATGTTCACCGATCAGGTTGACGCGACCTGGAGCATGGATCAACGACTGAGGTTGATAATAGAAAACGCGTTGAAACGTGTCGCACACAATATGTTTTGGTTCAGACATAATTGATTTACTCTATAAAAATTGACAAAAACTGGTTACGAGGAGGATGACGATGGTTCATTAAAGTGTACATCGCTAACTGCGCGTAGGCGTTCGGCCGCTTGCTCTGGGGTAAGATCACGTTGCGATTCTGCCAGCATTTCATAGCCCACCATGAATTTTTTTACGGTTGCACTGCGCAAGAGCGGTGGGTAGAACATGGCGTGCAACTGCCAATGATCAAGCACACTCCCTTCTTCAAAAAAGGGCGCATAATGCCATCCCATCGAATAGGGAAACGAGCACTGAAAAAGATTGTCATAGCGACTGGTCAGTTTCTTTAACGCCAGCGCGAGATCATCGCGCTGCTCGCCAGTTAACTCAGCCATACGACGTACAGGCATTTTAGGCAATAATAAAGTTTCAAATGGCCAGGCCGCCCAATACGGCACCACGGCCAACCAATATTGCGTATCGACGACGGTTCGAGCCCCATCCTCTATTTCCGCCTGAACATAATCCATCAGCAGGTTACGTCCATTTTTTGCAAAATACTCACGTAAATGCCGTTCTTTATTAGCGACTTCATTCGGTAAAAAGCTATTTGCCCACACTTGGCCATGAGGATGTGGCTGCGAACACCCCATCATCGCGCCTTTGTTTTCAAAAACCTGTACCCAGACATAATCACGCCCTAATTCAGCAATCTGCGCATCCCACGTATCAATCACGCCCCGAATCGCGTTAAGCGATAATTCCGGTAGCGTTTTGCTGTGATCCGGTGAAAAACAGATGACGCGGCTTAACCCGCGTGCGTCTTCACAATGGAACAAAGCATTATCACGAGCTGGAGCGCTTGGAGTATCAGGCTGGAGCGCGGCAAAATCGTTTTTAAAGACAAAGGTTCCTGAATAATCCGGATTGACATCACCGGACACTCGAGTATTGGTAGGACATAAAAAACACTCCGCATCATAGTCAGGCAACAACTCTGTCGGGGCGAGGTCATTTTGCCCACTCCATGGACGTTTCGCTCGATGTGGCGAGACCAGTACATACTGTCCAGTCAACGGGTTTAAACGGCGATGGGGGTGTTCAACAGGATCAAAGGTCAACTCTGCCATGAAGGTTACTCTTTCGTTGGTGGTACTCAACTATGACGCACGCATAGCTGTGATAATGGGTATCGATAAATCGTTCTCAGCGCTTACCTGTCAATCGATATGACGTCTGGTTCTCTGGAGACAACTCATCCTCATTTACACTAGTTTAACGGGCTTACCTCCGTGATTCTGTGAGAATCGACACATTGTGTAAACGTTACCACAAAATTATCACATTCTCTTTCTTCGCCCACTGAGATACGATTTTCCATCCGCTTAAATCCGAGCAAAACCACATGATAACGTTTACAATGAAAACGGAGCGATTTCTCGTTTCATGGTGAGATTGTCAATAGAACCATCAGTACTCATCCGCTTTTTCAGCGAGTGCTAGCAGTTTTGCCGATAAACTGGCGACTTATTAGACAAAACACCGGAAATAATCCTATTTCCACCAAGGCTTTCTATTTACAACTTCATCGGTTATCCGTATGATTTTCGCGTCTTCAATATCCCCCTTAAGGCCAAAAATGAACAACGATAAACGTCCACTATATTTACCCTATGCTGGTGCGGCTCTAATGAGTACACCATTATTGAACAAAGGCAGCGCTTTCTCCGCAGAAGAGCGTGTATCTTTTAACTTGGAAGGGCTATTGCCTGAAGCAACAGAAACCATCCAAGAACAAGTTGTCCGTGCCTATCAACAGTACTGCAACTTTGAAAATGATATGGATAAACATATCTATCTTCGTAACATACAAGATACGAATGAAACGTTATTTTATCGCCTTGTCCAAAACCACATTTCTGAGATGATGCCGGTCATCTATACCCCAACCGTGGGTGCAGCTTGCGAAAACTTCTCTAATATCTATCGCCGTGGACGTGGCGTCTTTGTTTCTTATGCCAACCGCGATCGCATTGATGATATTTTAAACAATGCGGCAAACCAAAACGTCAAAGTCATTGTTGTGACCGACGGCGAACGTATTCTTGGTCTGGGCGACCAAGGTATCGGCGGTATGGGTATCCCAATTGGTAAATTGGCACTGTACACCGCTTGTGGTGGTATCAGCCCAGCCTACACGTTACCAGTTGTCTTAGATGCTGGTACCAATAACCCGCAACGTCTTGCCGATCCAATGTACATGGGGTGGCGTCATACGCGTATTACTGGTGCCGAATACGATGCCTTTGTTGAAGAATTCATTCAAGCGGTGAAACGTCGCTGGCCGGATGCGTTGATCCAGTTTGAAGATTTTGCGCAAAAAAATGCTATGCCGTTATTGAAGCGTTACAAAGATCGCGTTTGCTGCTTCAACGATGACATTCAAGGCACAGCCGCAATTGCAGTCGGCTCATTACTTGCCGCTTGTAAAGCAGCAGGAACCAAGTTATCACAACAGCGTATTACTTTCGTGGGTGCCGGCTCAGCCGGATGTGGTATTGCAGAAGCCATCATCGCACAAATGGTATCGGAAGGCATTTCAGATTCACAAGCACGTTCACAAGTGTACATGGTGGATCGTTGGGGTCTTCTTGAAGAAGGTATGCCTAACCTACTCGACTTCCAACAACGCTTGGTACAAACCAAAGCGAACACCAAAGATTGGACATCTGAAGGCAACAATGGCTACTCATTGATCGACGTTGTTCGTCAAGCGAAGCCAACGGTACTTATCGGGGTTTCTGGTGCGCCTGGTCTGTTCAGTGAAGACGTGATCAAAACCATGCACGCCAATTGTGAGCGCCCGATTGTGTTCCCATTGTCTAACCCAACCAGCCGCGTTGAAGCGACGCCTGCAGACATCCTTACGTGGACAAATGGCGAAGCATTGGTCGCAACAGGTAGCCCATTCGAACCCGTCGTTCTCAATGGTAAGACTTACCCGATTGCCCAGTGTAACAATAGCTATATCTTCCCGGGGATTGGCCTTGGCGTGTTAGCGGTGAATGCAAAACGTGTTACCGACGAAATGCTGCAAGAATCCAGCCGCGCGCTAGCAGAAACCTCACCATTAGCCATTAATGGTCATGGCGCATTGCTTCCACCACTGGAATCGATTCACTCGGTATCGAAGAAAATTGCCCTTGCTGTCGCGAAAAAAGCGATTGAACAAGGTGTCGCGCCTGAACGTTCTGAGAAAGCGATCATCGATGCCATTGACCAGCACTTCTGGCAGCCAGAGTATCGCCGCTACAAACGAACTGCTTTTTAAGTTATCTTAAGCCCCTATTTGGGGCTTTTTTTTATTGATAAATATCTATGGAACTACTACATTTTTTTGCACCTGCTGGTCGCTTTATCGCACCCTATGTCTCCGATATTTCAACCGCATTTATTGCCTGTTTTCTTGTCATGCTGGGTGGTGAAATCAATAACGCAATACGTCGTATGATGCGCCATCAACATTTTATTGTCCGTACCGTGGTGTTTATTTTGATTAATGCGTTTGGTTACGGATTAATCATTGTAAAAGCAAGCCCTTACTTAGCTCGGACACTCGCTAACATGGAACGAGGCATGATGTTTATTCTTATTTTAGCGAGCTTTATTGTCATTGGCCTATGGGCACAAAAGAACCGTCAAATCTAATACCGCTCGGCGCCTTTTTCTCCCAGTGTTGGAGGATAATTCGCCGTATTTTTCTCTGGGGACTCATGAGTCTCCTCGTTTTGGGTGCCTGCTTAATCGCCAATGATCGTTGGGTGGCATGGCAAACCCAAGACAACATTATTTATGACATCGATGACGTGTCACATTTTCAAGTTGGCGTTGTCCTCGGAACCAGTAAATATTTAGGAAAAATATTAAACGTCTATTATGCCAACCGCATCGATGCGGCAGTGAAACTGTATCATCAAGGCAAATTATCGGGCTTTCTGCTCAGTGGGGATAATGCCCACCGTTCTTATAATGAACCTTGGACCATGAAGCGTGATTTATTAAAGTCGGGCATTCCTGAGGATAAAATCTATTTAGACTATGCGGGATTTCGCACCTTGGACTCTATCGTCCGAGCAAAACGCATCTTTTCAGAAGACCATTTTCTGATTATCACGCAAGGGTTCCATTGCGAGCGCGCGCTCTATATTGCGCAATACCATGACATCAATGCCAAATGTCTGGCCGTCCCCGGCCCAGTCAATCACTCTGGTTACAGCGTTCGTTTGCGCGAAGTGTTAGCGAGGGCAAAAGCCATGTTTGACTTATATATCATGAACACTCAGCCGAAATTCCTCGGCCCGAAACATCCGATTCAACTCAGCCCATCTGCCGCCAGCGCGTCTTAGCAGACATTTCGCGCTGGCACCGGGGGATTTGTTCTTTATCCCCCGCCGACTTCTGGTAACATTGCCCGCAAATCAACAATAATGAGTAATGTCATGTCTTTTACTGCAACAGGTGTATTACATAAGATGCACGCCAACCTTGGGAGTGTTACCTCTTATCGTCTTCCCGTCGGTGAGCAATTCGTAGAACTTAACCCATTAATCGGTACCGAATTGCATTTGGAACACACAGGCAATATTTTCTGCAGTAACTGCGGTAAAAAAACGAAAAAGAGCTATGCACAAGGTCATTGTTTTCCTTGCATGAAAAAATTGGCGAGCTGCGATATGTGCATTATGAAGCCTGAGCTATGTCATTACGATCAAGGCACATGTCGTGAACCAGAATGGGGCGAGAAAAACTGTATGGTTGACCATTTCGTCTATCTCTCTAATACCTCAGGTTTAAAAGTGGGCATCACTCGCCATACCCAGATCCCGACCCGCTGGATAGATCAGGGCGCCATGCAAGGATTACCGATTTTTAAGGTGAAAACCCGTCATATTTCTGGACTGATTGAAGTGGAACTCGCCAAACACATCGCGGATAAAACCAATTGGCGAACCCTATTAAAAATGGATGCGACACCCATGTCACTCACTGAACATTTCATCGAACTAAGACCTCTTTTAGACGATAAAATTGCCGAAATCCGTGCTCGTTTTGGCGAAGATGCGATTGAAGAGTTGCATACACAAACTACCGATATCCGCTATCCGGTTGACCATTACCCAAGTAAGATCGTCTCTCACAACTTTGACAAAAATCCAGTAGTGCAAGGCACCTTACAAGGCATCAAAGGCCAGTACTTAATTTTCGATACTGGAGTCATCAACGTGCGTAAATTTACCTCGTATGAAGTGACGGTGACCACCGTCTAAACCCAAGGACTCGGTATGGCTTCTAAACAGCGTGTAGAGGGGAGACCGGGTATGTCTGGCCGATACTGTCGACATGCGATAACGCCCTACCATATAAGTAAAAGTTGTACGACTGGCCAGATAAAATCGCTACACTATATGGGGTTTTATAAGCACATTTTTCTCGTTGTGCCCTTGTATGTGCTTTGCAACCCCATATATAGTCCTTACAATGATAACAACAGTCACATGCATCTAAGAGATGGGAGCTCACATGAGTGAAGTAAAACATGCAAATCTATTAATTCTTGGTTCAGGTCCTGCTGGCTATACTGCGGCCGTATATGCCGCTCGCGCGAACCTTAACCCTGTTCTCGTCACCGGGATGCAACAAGGCGGTCAATTGACCACAACAACAGAGGTAGAAAACTGGCCAGGTGACCCAGACGATCTCACCGGCCCTGGCCTCATGGATCGCATGAAAGAACACGCGGAAAAATTCAATACCGAAATTCTCTTTGATCATATCAATCGCGTCGATTTCTCAAAACGTCCTTTTCGTTTATTTGGTGACAGCACCGAATATACTTGTGATGCGCTCATCATCTCAACGGGCGCGTCAGCAAAATACCTTGGCTTAGATTCCGAAGAAGCGTTCAAAGGGCGTGGCGTCTCTGCTTGTGCAACCTGTGACGGTTTCTTTTACCGTAACCAAAAAGTCGCCGTTGTCGGTGGTGGTAATACCGCGGTTGAAGAAGCTCTGTATCTTGCCAATATCGCGTCTGAAGTCCACATGATTCACCGCCGTGATACCTTCCGCGCAGAAAAAATCCTCATCGACCGTCTCTATGAAAAAGTCGAAGCAGGGAAAATTGTGCTGCACACTAATCGCACCCTCGATGAGGTTCTTGGCGACGAGATGGGCGTCACTGGCGTACGCATCAAGGATACCCAAACACACGAGACCGAAGACCTTGAGGTTATGGGCGCATTTATTGCCATTGGTCATCAGCCTAACACCGCAATGTTTGTCGGCCAACTGGACATGAGTAACGGCTATATTGTGGTCAATTCTGGTCTCAACGGTAATGCCACACAAACCAGTGTTGAAGGAATTTATGCGGCAGGCGATGTCATGGACCATAACTACCGTCAGGCAATCACCTCGGCGGGAACGGGCTGTATGGCAGCGTTAGATGCTGAGCGTTATTTAGATAGCCTAACTGATAAATAAGCTGAATAAATAAACTTAAATGTAACTTTATTTTGCAGTATTCCAGTGAATCAAAAAAGCCCAGCGGTATAACCGCTGGGCTTTCTTATGTATACTAGCTGCTCGCTCAACCTACATTTCTAAATAAAGCCCTCATAATGGATAAGAAAAAACAACGTAGCTTAAACCAATGGTTAAAAGCGCAAAGCAAACTCGCCAAGCGCTGGTTAATGCTTGCCATCGGCCTTGGTGTCTTATCGAGTGTGTTTTTAGTGGGACAGGCCGCTCTCTTGGCCACCTTACTGCATGACTTGATCATCGACCACACAGACAAATCGGAATTGATCCCCTACTTCTTGGGTCTTCTCGCCTTAATCGGCTTACGAGCATTATGCTCATGGGCGCGAGAAATCGCTGGATTCCGCTGTGGCGAAGAAATTCGTATTTATATCCGCCAACTCATCATGGATAAACTGCGTGAACTTGGCCCAGCCTACATTAAAGGCCAACCCGCGGGAACGTGGGCGGCGCTCACGCTTGAGCAAGTAGAAAACATGCATGATTTCTTTGCTCGTTACCTGCCGCAAATGGCGTTATCGGTCATGATTCCAGTGGTGATATTGGTGGTTGTGTTCCCAGTCAACTGGGCCGCAGGCTTAATTTTCTTACTGACGGCTCCGCTCGTCCCCTTGTTTATGGCGCTCGTTGGCATGAAAGCGGCGGACGCTGGCCGTCGTAACTTTAAAGCTTTACGCCGATTATCTGGGCACTTTTACGATCGATTACAGTCGATGACAACGATCCGATTGTTTGATCGCGCCGATGCAGAAACAGAAGTCATGCGCGGGGCATCAGAAGTCTTCCGTAATCGCACGATGGATGTGTTACGTATCGCCTTTTTATCTTCAGCGGTATTGGAATTTTTCACGTCTATCGCGATTGCGCTGACCGCTGTGTACTTTGGTTTTAGCTTTATCGACAAACTCGATTTTGGTTATTACGGTGCAGGCGTGACACTATTTTCTGGGATGTTCATCCTGATTCTAGCACCGGAATTTTATCAACCGTTACGAGATTTAGGGACGTTTTATCACGCTAAACAGTTGGCGGTCGGTGCGGCAGAGAGCATCGTCGAGTTTTTAGAGGTTGATGTCAGTAAAGTCACCTCGGGCACTACGCCACTGGCTGATACCGATTCGGTTGAGATTGTCGCGACAGATTTAAAAGTCTTTAGTCCAGAAGGCGATGAATTGGTCGGTCCTATCTCATTTACGATTGGTAAAAACCATACCACAGCACTGGTTGGTCCAAGTGGCGCGGGTAAAACCAGTCTTATTAACGCCATCTTAGGCTTCATGCCTTACGATGGTAGCTTAACCATCAATGGTATAGAGCTGAGCGATCTGGGTCATACCGATTGGCGGCGTTACATCAGTTGGGTCGGTCAAAATCCGCTATTACTGAACGGCACTATTCGTGACAACGTCACTATGGGCAAGCAAGTCAGTGACGAGCAGCTTGAAGCCGTACTAGAAAGCAGTTTTGCGGCGGAGTTCGTTCAGTATCATGGCCTCGATTATGCGATTACTGATCGCTCTGGGGGATTATCCGTAGGGCAAGCGCAACGGTTAGCATTAGCCCGTGCCATGTTACAGCATGGTTCTTTCTGGCTATTGGATGAGCCCACGGCAAGCTTAGATGCTCGTAGTGAACAACTTGTGATGAAAGGATTAGAAACTCAAATCCAGAAAAATACCGCCTTGCTGGTCACCCACCAGCTATCACCGTTGAAAACCGTGGACCATATTCTTGTACTGGACAATGGTCGACTGGTACAAAGCGGTGATTTTACAACATTAAGTCAACAAAAAGACGGGTTATTTGCGACCATGCTAGCCGCCAACCAAGCCCATCAAGAAGCCGATAAGGGGAATCTCGATGCGTGAACTACTGCCATACCTCAAATTGTATAAAAAACATTGGTTCGGCTTGTCTCTCGGGATGCTGCTCGGTTTTGCAACACTCGCGGCCTCAATTGGCTTGTTAACCATTTCCGGTTGGTTTCTCTCCGCAGCCGCGGTAGCCGGACTGTCCGTTGCCAAAGAAACCTTCAATTTTATGCTTCCTAGTGGTTTTGTACGTGGCTTTGCCATGGGACGTACCGCGGGGCGCTGGGGCGAGCGCGTTGTCAGTCATAATGCCACTTTTAAGCTGTTAACCGACTTGCGTATTTTCTTCTTTCAAAAGCTCACGCCTTTGATCCCAGGTCGTATTTCTAACTTGCGAGACGCCGATATTCTCAACCGCGTTGTCGCCGACATTGATAGCATGGATCATGTCTATCTTCGCTTAATTAGCCCAGTGGTTGTCGGCACCTTAGGCATCGCATCAATCACCGTACTGGTGTGCTGGTTTGATGAACGTCTCGGCTTGATTTTAGGCGGTATTTTATTAGCGATCCTGCTGACTTGGCCGGTCATTTTTTACAAACTAGGTCAACGAAACGGTCAAGAGCTGACGCAAAACCGCGCTGATTTTCGTATTACCATGCTGGATTGGTTAGAAGGATTTAGCGAGCTGACCTTGTTTGGTGCTGAAGCACGCTACCGTACAGCCATTAATGAAGCCCAAGATAAACTCATTAATAACCAGCGCATTAACGCGCACATTGCCGGCTTGGCTCAAGCTTTATTGATGCTAGCCAATGGTTGGACCATGGTACTGATGTTGTGGTTATCTGCTGACGGTGTCGGGGGACAACCCCCTAGCCCACTCATCGCTTTGATTGTGTTTGCGACCATGGCAAGTGTGGAGTTATTGATGCCGATTGCAGGAGCATTCCAATACTTAAGCCAAACATTGTCTTCCGCGCGTCGCCTTAATGATGTCATTCTGGCGGAACCTGATGTTGTGTTCCCAAATCAGTCGGCCCCCCATTCTGGGGAGTTTTCCCTCGACTTTGATAATGTCACCTTCAGATATAATGCCGACGAACGTAAAGCGGTCAATCAGGTGTCGTTATCCATCCCGGCACAACATAAAGTCGCGATCGTCGGGCAAACCGGGTCCGGCAAATCTACGTTAATGCAATTATTATCACGCTATTGGGATACACAAGATGGTGAGATTCGTATCGCAGGAACGCCACTTAAACAATGGGCTGAAAGCGATTTACGAGCGGCTATCAGTGTCGTGAGTCAGCGGGTCGATATACTCAATGGCTCACTGCGTGATAACTTAATTTTGGCGAAGCCTCAGGCCAGCGATGACGAATTACAGCGTATTTTGATCAATGTTGGTTTAGAGAAATTATTGGACGCGCCCGGGCTTGATGGCTGGGTGGGTGATGGCGGTCGTCAGCTATCCGGTGGCGAGAAACGCCGTATTGGGATCGCTCGCGCGATTTTACATGATGGACCTATTTTACTCCTCGACGAACCCACTGAGGGCTTGGATAAGCAAACTGAGAAAAACATTCTTGCGCTATTCCAACAACACTTTGCTGGCAAAACAGTGGTCTTCATTACCCACCGTTTAGTCGATTTGGATCATATGGACAGCATTTGTTTAATTGAGGAAGGCGAAGTGGTGGAACATGGCAGCCATACTGAACTGATGGCGCAAGGCGGTCGTTATTTCCAACTGAACCAAACCCTCTAAAGGCGGCAGAGGCGCCAGCTGCGTGCTTAGTATGCAGGTGGCGTCTCTTCATATGGTGCGATCACCGCACTGTTCCTAAGCTTATTTGCACATAAAAAAATCCCGAGCCTAAGCTCGGGATTATTATTTGTACCTCACCATCATACGATTATTGGCGAGTACGACGCTGCTTTTTGCCCACTTGCGGCTTTCTCGGCGTACGTTTTGCTGGACGCTGGCCTGAGTCTTTACCGTCTGTCTGTGTCTTCGCGTTATTGGCTCGACCACGACCGCCGGCATCACTCGGCTTGCTGCCGCGCCCTTTACTCGGCGTCGTCACACGTTCTTCATGACGACGTACGGCGCGACGAATTTTTTGACTGCGCGAGCGCTCACGTTTGCGAGAGGTATTGTCTTTTGATTGATCCAGCATCGTATTTGATTCCGGCGCAAGATCAACCAGTTCACGCAGATAGTTGACTTGCTTCAACGTCAACTCCATCCACCCACCACGTGGCAGACTTTTCTCAAGGAAGATATCACCGTAACGCACACGCTTTAGACGGCTTACTGTGGTATCTTGCGATTCCCATAAACGACGCACTTCGCGGTTACGGCCTTCGTTGATCACAACGTAAAACGTATGGTTTAAACCTTCACCACCGGTATAAACGATATCTTCAAAACGGGCCTTACCGTCTTCAAGCTCGACACCCGTGACGAGGTTACGAACTTTATGTTCGTCAACGTCACCAAAAACACGCACCAAATATTCACGTTCAACTTGACGGCTTGGGTGCATCAATCGGTTTGCTAGTTCACCATCCGTTGTAAATAACAACAGACCTGATGTGTTCGCATCCAAACGACCAACAGAAATCCACCGTGAACCTCGAATTTTTGGTAAACGATCAAATACCGTGCGACGACCTTCTGGATCGTGGCGAGTACATAGCTCACCTTCTGGCTTGTAATACGCCAGAACTCGGCACACTTCTTCTTCATGCGGTTTGATTGACACAGTGTGACCATCAATACGCACAACAGCGTTATCATCTTCTAGGCGTTCACCCAGTGCAGCTACCTTGCCATTAACACTGACACGACCTGCTCTAATAAGAGCTTCAAGCTCTCGACGAGAACCGTGCCCAGCACGTGCTAAAACCTTTTGTAACTTTTCGCTCATCTATTTACCTATCTGTCGTCTTCTCAGACGTCAATTAACAAAATGCGATCCGACTCGACCGCGGCCGAGTAGTATCTCAAATCCGATAATAAAAAGCATCTCTTTTGTGTGTCAAATCCTCTGGCACACAGCATCGTTCACGCTCACTCAAATGGCGAGGTGTCACCGGAACCGTGACGTTCAATCACAATACTATCATCACTGAAATTGATCACCGTGGTAGGTTGTTCGCCAACAATGCCGCCATCAAGAATCACATCGACCGCGTGCTCAAGCTGCGCACGAATCTCTTCAGGATCAGACTCGGTGGTGTCTTTACCGGGTAAAATCAGCGATGTCGACATCAATGGCTCGCCTAAGGCTTCAAGTAACTCTAACGCAACGATATTATCTGGTACACGAATACCAATGGTTTTACGCTTCGCGTTCATCAGACGACGAGGCACTTCTTTCGTACCTTTGAAAATAAAGGTATAAGGCCCCGGTGTATTGTTTTTCAATAAACGAAAGGCACTATTATCGACGCGTGCGTACAACGACAGCTCAGACAAATCACGACATAACAAAGTAAAGTTGTGTTTATCATCGAGACGACGAATCTGACAAATACGCTCCAACGCGTTCTTGTTTTCTAACTGGCACCCTAGTGCATAGCCTGAATCGGTCGGATAGACGACCACTCCACCATTACGAATAATCGCGACCGCTTGGTTCATCAAGCGTGTCTGTGGCGTTTCAGGGTGAACATAAAAATACTGGCTCATGGCGCTTCCTTAATCATCCTGTTCTGACAATGTGGGGAAACACGATGCTTCCCACGTTTCCCAAATGGGCGTTACTCCCTTCGGCAGCCATAAATTGCGTCCTAAATCCATCCACGGGGACGGGTAATGAAAGTCGCTGCCTTGAGAAGCTAATAGATTGTATTGTATCGCATAATCGCCAAGTATGCGCTTTTCTTGTGGCGCTTGTTGCGGCTGAGCCACTTCCATGGCATCGCCACCCGCGGCAGAAAAGGTTTCCAACATGCGTTTCACCCACTTGGTGGTCAATTGATATCGCGCCGGATGCGCCAATACCGCTTGCCCTCCTGCAGCGTGGATCGCTTCAATCGCATCAGACATCGTACACCAATTGGGTGGAACATAACCGGGATTATTGCGTGTCATATAGTTCTTAAAGACTTTCTGCATACTCTTGGCATATCCCTGATCAACCAACCATTTGGCAAAATGCGCGCGAGTGATTTCGGCCTCCCCCGCTAACGCTTGCACCTCTTCAAGAATACCTGGGCGAGTCACCTTCTCTAGGCGCTCTCCAATCAAAGCGGCTCGCGCTCGGCGGCGCTGCTTCTGCTCAGCAATTAACTGAGCTAACTGTGGGTTGGCCGGATCAATATTTAAGCCCACGATGTGAATGTCTTTGTTTTGCCATACTGTGGAGATTTCAATCCCTGGGATCAAGGTCATCGAATACCCTTGTTGCTCGATATACGCTTGAGCGGGCTGTAAGGAATCCACAGAGTCATGATCTGTGATGGCCAATACGTCAATGTCAAACTCATGAGCGCGTTCGATCAAAGCATCGTAGGTAAAGCGACCATCCGATGCCGTCGTATGGCTATGTAGATCTATTTTCATGATTATCTCATTTTTTGCCGATTTGGTGCTTGACAATTAACCCGCACACTAGTTAACTAGTACACAGATATGGCGTACACACTTAAGGACTATCATGTTACAAGAATTTAACCCAACACATAAAGTGAAACCCGCAATGGCAACGAAACAATCCGTACGTTGGCAACGCTGGCCTATTATGTTTTGGGCTGAAGTGTACGCATCGTAACAACGGATTGCACACTGCATTATAGCCCGCCCAGCCAGCGGGCTTTTTATTTTTACTCTCATTCGGGCGACATTCCATTTTATCGAGCCCCACTTTTCAAAGAATACAGTGATGAATAAGGAGGTCTTGTGAAAAAGACCATAGCTATCCAACAAAGCGTTTCTCTCGAAGTCATGACACAGGTATTGACTTATACGCGTAATCCCACAACGCTCTTTCATACGCTCTGCGCTGATCATTCTGACTGTTTACTCCTAGAATCAGCGGAAATCCACTCGAAGCAAGATTTAAAAAGCCTGTTGATTATCGATAGCGCATTACGCATTACGTGTCATGGCAATACCGTCACACTGCAAGCGCTTACCGAGAATGGACAGCGTTTATTGAATACTATTGAACACAATATTCCATCAGCAGTGACCCATGAACGTTCCTCAATCACTCATCTGCTCCTCAGCTTTACTGAGTCGGATGAGTCATTGGATGAGGATAGCCGTTTACGTCAACATTCCACCTTTGATGCGTTACGACTTGTGCAACAGACGGTCAATACGGATAATCATGACCCTTTTGCTCTGTTTATCGGCGGGCTGTTTGCCTACGACCTCGCAGCAAACTTTGAGCAGGTAGGCGATGTGGCCGATACGACGCAATGTCCAGATTATGTTTTTTATGTCGCTGAAACCTTGATGGTCATTGACCACCAAAAACAAACCTCTTACCTGCAAGGCGCTGTATTTAATAGCCAAGACACTGCCTGCTCAGCGATGCAACAACGTCTTGAGGATATTAAGCAAACCATTTCTGAGCCGTTGGCCTCGGTCGTCGCCCAACCGCTTGTTCACTGTGAACTCACGACCAACATCAGTGATCGCGGTTTCTGTGACATTGTGGAATCACTGAAGCACTCGATTGTGCAAGGGGATATTTTTCAGGTCGTGCCATCACGTCGATTCACTCTTCCTTGCCCTTCCCCCCTAGCAGCTTATGAACAGCTCAAAATCAATAACCCCAGTCCTTACATGTTCTATATGCAGGATGAAAAGTTCACTTTATTCGGGGCATCACCGGAAAGTGCGTTGAAATATTCGCACATGACGAATCAAGTGGAAATATATCCCATCGCGGGTACTCGACGTCGAGGTAAGCATGCTGATGGCAGTATCGACCCTGATTTGGACAGTCGTATTGAATTGGAGCTGCGTACCGATAAAAAAGAAACGGCAGAGCACATGATGCTCGTCGATTTGGCGCGCAATGATGTGGCACGTATTTCAAAAGCAGGGACTCGATATGTGGCCGATTTACTGAAAGTGGATCGCTACAGTCATGTCATGCACTTGGTGTCCCGTGTTGTGGGGCAACTGCGCGACGATCTCGATGCACTGCATGCCTATCAAGCCAGCATGAACATGGGGACCCTAACAGGCGCACCGAAAATTCGTGCGATGCAATTAATTCGAGACGTAGAACAAGAGCGCCGTGGTAGCTACGGTGGCGCGGTGGGCTATCTCACAGGGCAAGGAGAAATGGATACCTGCATTGTTATTCGTTCGGCTTATGTACAAAACGGCATTGCCTCAGTTCAAGCGGGCGCGGGGGTGGTTTACGACTCAGACCCACAATCAGAAGCCGATGAAACTCGCACAAAAGCTCAAGCCGTGATCACGGCCATTCAGCAAGCGCATCAAGCATAAGGACGGTCTCCCATGGCAAATATTATTTTTATCGATAATTTCGACTCATTTACCTATAACCTCGTTGACCAGTTCCGTGCATTAGGTCATGAAGTCCATATTTACCGAAATACGGTCTCCATTGAACACATAGAAGCAATGATCAAAAACACCGAGCAGCCTTTGCTTGTGTTGTCTCCTGGACCGGGAACGCCAGCGGCGGCTGGTAATATGCCAGCGCTGATCCAATATTTTAAAGGGCAAGTGCCCATCTTAGGCATCTGCTTGGGTCATCAAGCCATTGTCGAAGCCTATGGTGGACACGTGGGTAATGCCGACGCGATCGTTCACGGCAAAGTGTCACACATTACTCATCAAGGACATGCGCTTTTTACTGGGTTGCCATCCCCTTTGGCTGTGGCTCGTTATCATTCTTTGGTCGCCACATCGGTTTCCAACGATTTATCAGTGTTAGCTTGCGTGGACGATATGGTCATGGCGGTCTGTCACGAAGAGCATAAAGTGTGCGGTTTCCAGTTCCATCCTGAGTCCATTATGACCACTCAAGGTGCACAGCTATTAGAAAACGCAATAACGTGGACATTGCCATCTCACTCCACACCGATATCCGCTTAGTGCTTATTCAAGGAACGACGATCATGCAAAAGATTATTGAAAAATTATACCAACAACACTCGCTAAGCGAATTGGAAAGCCAACACTTATTTGATCATATTATTCGTGGCGAACTTGATGCGATCAGTATGAGTGCCGCACTTACCGCATTAAAAATTAAAGGGGAAACCCCGAGTGAAATTGCAGGCGCAGCCAAAGCATTGCAAAAAAACGCCAGTGCATTTCCTCGTCCCGATTATGACTTTGCTGACATTGTGGGCACTGGTGGCGATGGTGCGAATACCATCAATATTTCAACGACCTCTGCGTTTGTCGCAGCGGCTTGTGGAGTGAAGGTCGCCAAGCACGGTAACCGCAGCGTCTCAAGTCGTTCTGGTTCCTCCGATTTATTGGAAGCCTTTGGCATTAACTTAACCATGCCGGCCGAAGAAAGCCGTCGTGCTCTGGATGAGCTTGGCGTGGCGTTTTTATTTGCACCGCAATATCACGGGGGGGTCCGTCATGCCGTGCCTGTGCGCCAAGCATTGAAAACCCGCACGATTTTTAACATTCTGGGCCCTTTGATTAATCCAGCACGCCCCAACATTGAATTAATGGGCGTGTATAGCCAAACCTTGATTCGCCCTATTGCCGAAACCATGGTACAAATGGGGATGAAACGTGCTGCAGTCGTTCATGGTGCCGGCCTCGACGAAGTTGCAATACATGGCACGACGCATGTCGCAGAAATTCGTGAAGGCCGCATCGAAGAATATACATTAGAGCCAGAAGATTTTGGTTTGCCGCGCTATAACCTGGAAGATATCCAAGGTGGTAGCCCAGAAGAGAATCAAATATTGAGCCGCGATATTTTAACAGGTCAAGGCAAACCTGCTCACAATGCCGCCGTGGTGGCGAATGTGGCTCTACTGCTGAAACTCTTCGGCCATGAAGATCTGCAACAAAACGTACGCCAAGCTCAGGATGTCATGGCGTCTGGCGAAGCGTATCAATTGTTACAACAACTGGCACAGCGAGGCTAATTATGTCAGATCTGCTTTCACCTCATATTTCTGTCGAGCACACTAAAATGGCACAAGTGCTCGCACGTATCGTGAACGACAAATACACCTGGGTTGCTGAGCGCAAAACGGCACAACCTTTGGAGAGTTTCCAGTCGCTGTTAACGACGTCTGACCGCAGTTTCTATGATGCGCTCAGCCAACCGAACACCGCTTTCATTTTAGAGTGTAAAAAGGCCTCGCCTTCAAAAGGACTGATCCGCGACAACTTCCATCTAGGAGACATCGCTTCGGTCTATAAAAACTATGCCAGTGCAATCTCGGTGCTCACCGATGAAAAATACTTCCAAGGTAAGCTCGATTTTCTTCCAGAAGTCCGTCATCAGGTCTCACAGCCGGTCCTATGTAAAGATTTTATCGTCGACGACTATCAAATTTACTTGGCCCGTCATTACGGAGCAGATGCCATTTTATTAATGTTATCTGTCTTGTCTGATGAGCAGTACCAAGCATTCGCCAACGTGGCCCATCAACTAGGAATGGGCGTGCTCACTGAAGCCAGCACGGAAGAAGAGGTGCACCGAGCTCTTGCACTGAACGCACGGGTTATCGGGATAAATAACCGTAACTTACGTGACTTAACCACGGATTTAAATCGCACCAAACAACTGGCGCCACTGATTCCTAAGGGCACTACCATTATTTCTGAATCAGGCGTGTATACCCATCAGCAAGTACTTGATCTCATCCCTTATGCGAGCGGATTTTTGATTGGTAGCTCGCTGATGAGCGAAGACAATTTGGAATTGGCGACACGTCGGGTATTACTGGGTGAAAATAAAGTCTGCGGACTGACCTCAAGTGGCGATGCAATGAAGGCATACCAAGCAGGAGCGGTCTACGGCGGATTGATTTTTGTCGATGGTTCTCCGCGTTGTGTTACCACAGAGCAAGCGGCAGAGATCATGGCTGACGCCCCCTTACACTATGTGGGAGTGTTCAGAGACGCGGCCATCGATACGCTTGCGCACACAGCCAAGACACTGGGATTAACCGCGGTACAATTGCACGGCCAAGAAGATCAATCCTATGTTGATGCATTGCGCGCAGTGTTACCAGAATCGATGCAGATTTGGAAAGCCTATGGCGTGCAAACCGACCTTCCTCAGCTTATGGAACGCAACATTGACCGTCACGTCTTTGATAGCAAGCAGAATGGTCAAAGTGGCGGTACTGGTGCGACGTTCGATTGGTCACTGATCGATAAACCAGAAAAGATCATACTGGCGGGTGGCCTCAACCCAGACAATGCTAAACGCGCTCATCAACTCGGGTGTATCGGCCTTGATTTCAACTCGGGCGTGGAAAGCGCGCCGGGTAAAAAAGATGCACAGAAATTAGCGAACGTTTTTTCAGCGCTGCGAGACTATTAACCGTCCTCAGGCTGTCACTATTTTATTCATCCAATCGTCTGATTAAACACAGGCGACGATATTAAAAGGAATTCATCATGGCGAAATTAGATGCCTATTTCGGCGAGTTTGGTGGCCAATATGTGCCTCAACTCTTAGTCCCTGCACTTGACCAGCTCGAGCAAGCATTCATCGATGCCCAAGAAGACGATGAATTTCGTTCCGAGTTTATGGGGTTATTACAAGAATACGCGGGACGTCCAACCGCGCTAACATTAACGCGTAACCTGACCAAAGGCACCAAGACTCGCCTTTACCTAAAACGAGAAGATTTATTGCATGGCGGCGCGCACAAAACCAACCAAGTGCTTGGACAAGCGTTGCTTGCGAAACGGATGGGCAAAACCGAAATCATTGCCGAAACCGGAGCGGGACAACATGGCGTCGCCACAGCATTGGCCTGTGCGTTGCTGGATCTAAAATGCCGAGTATACATGGGCGCAAAAGACGTAGAACGTCAAAGCCCGAACGTCTTTCGGATGCGTTTAATGGGCGCCGAAGTGATTCCGGTACACTCTGGCGCGGCCACACTCAAAGATGCCTGTAATGAAGCCATGCGCGATTGGGCGGGCAGCTATGAAACGGCGCACTATCTACTCGGGACGGCAGCGGGCCCTCACCCCTTCCCAACCATTGTGCGAGAATTTCAGCGTATTATTGGCGAAGAAACCAAAAATCAAATCCTCGCTAGAGAAGGTCGCCTTCCTGATGCAGTCATCGCGTGTGTGGGTGGCGGTTCCAATGCGATTGGGATGTTCGCCGATTTCATCGAAGAGAAATCGGTCCGTTTGATCGGTGTGGAACCCGGCGGAAAAGGCATCGATACACCGCAGCATGGGGCTCCATTAAAACATGGGACAACCGGTATCTTTTTTGGAATGAAATCGCCGTTGATGCAAGATGATTTTGGGCAAATTGAAGAGTCTTATTCGGTTTCGGCAGGATTAGATTTCCCATCGGTCGGCCCTCAACATGCGCATCTTAACGCCACTGGCCGCGCTGAATATGTCAATGCGACTGACGATGAAGCTCTGGAAGCCTTTCAAAACTTGGCGCGCCATGAGGGCATCATTCCCGCGCTAGAGTCGGCTCATGCCCTCGCCCATGCTGTAAAAATGGCTTACGAGGAACCAGAGAAAGAGCAATTGCTGGTGGTCAACTTATCTGGCCGTGGCGATAAAGACATCTTCACCGTGAACAAAATCCTCGAAGAAAAAGGAGAACTCTAATGGATCGTTATCACCACTTATTTGCTCAACTCGACGAAGCAAAACAAGGGGCGTTTGTGCCCTTCGTGACCATTGGCGATCCCAGTCCAGAGTTGTCGCGCCAAATCATACAAACCTTGATTGATTCTGGTGCTGATGCCCTAGAGCTCGGTTTTCCTTTTTCCGATCCGCTCGCGGATGGCCCCACCATTCAAAGTGCGAACGTGCGCGCCTTAAATGCAGGAACCACGCCGGATACCTGTTTTGACATCATTCGCGATGTGCGCGATACCAATCCCGACATTCCCATTGGCTTGCTGATTTATGCGAATTTGGTGTACTCACGAGGCATTGAAAACTTTTACCAACGGTGTCAAAAAGCCGGGGTGGATTCCGTCCTGATCGCCGATGTACCGACAGATGAAAGTGCCCCGTTCGTTGCTGCCGCCCAGCAATATGGTATTAAACCTATTTTTATTGCTCCGCCTCAAGCCGACGATGACACATTATCCAAAGTCGCGAAATATGGTGATGGATACACTTACCTCCTCTCGCGTCAAGGCGTGACAGGCGCCGAAACCAAGGCCAACATGCCGGTTCACGAGCTGCTCGACCGATTAGCCGAGTTTGATGCTCCCCCGGCTTTACTCGGCTTCGGTATTTCGCAACCGGAGCAAGTGCAACAGGCAATCCAAGCTGGCGCAGCGGGTGCCATTTCAGGATCGGCGGTTGTGAAAATCATTGAAACACGGTTAAACAATCCCGAAGCGCTGTTAGAGCATTTAGGCGAATTTATCCAGTCAATGAAAGCCGCGACACACCGCGCCTAACCTTCGATGGCCATCGAATTCCGTTCGATGGCCTTTGTTCGCCACTCAATACTAAGCGGCCCTCTCTATCCCACACAGCCCCTCATCGTTGCCCGTTTGTCTGTCTCGATCACACTCGTTAGTAAACAATTGTTACGAGGCGACAATTTAGGGTGGTCAACACCTGCCAGCTAAGCTATTTTGTCTGGGAGTTGCCATGACTATTTTTCTTCATGTCGCTTTCCGATAGACTGTCCGTTGTATTTAATGAGGAATCCCCTATCCATGAAACAGTTACTCGACTTTATTCCACTGATTGTCTTTTTTGTGCTTTATAAGTATGCGGACATTTATACCGCAACAGGTGCGCTGATTGCCGCGACCGCATTGCAAATCG
Source organism: Vibrio zhugei (assembly GCF_003716875.1). Classification (NCBI taxonomy): domain Bacteria; kingdom Pseudomonadati; phylum Pseudomonadota; class Gammaproteobacteria; order Vibrionales; family Vibrionaceae; genus Vibrio; species Vibrio zhugei. The sequence continues at coordinate 1,634,539 of NZ_CP033078.1, forward strand.
CTATCACTTATATGGTCTATAAAAAATGCGAAAAGATGCAACTGATCACTTTCGCACTGGTAACGATTTTTGGTGGAATGACGATCGCTTTCCATAACCCCGATTTTATTAAGTGGAAAGTTTCTCTCATCAATTGGATCTTTGCGATTGGTCTTATGGTGAGCCATTTGATGGGAAAATCTCTAATAAAAAGTATGTTAGGTAAAGAGCTCACCTTACCAGATACAGTCTGGACACGCGTGACTTGGGCGTGGGTCGGATTTTTTACCTTAAGTGGTATCGTCAATATCATTTTAGCCTACCACGTGTCTTTGGATGTGTGGGTCAACTTTAAAGTGTTTGGCCTCTTTATCGCAACACTGGTCTTTACCGTGCTGACGGTCTTGTATATGTACAAGCATATGCCGAAAAAAGATCCGGAAGCCTAGTACGCAGTGTGCCGAAGAAAGCGTGGCTTTTCAGTGCCGCTTTCAGATATTTCAAGGTATAATGCTATTTTTATCAGCGGCCAATGGCCGCTGTAATTTTATACCTCGTGGATAGTTATTTATGACACAAGACGTACATTCACCGAAAGGTCAAATGTTGCTCCGTACTTTAGCCATGCCTGCCGATACTAACGCCAATGGCGATATTTTTGGTGGCTGGATCATGTCACAACTCGATTTAGCGGGTGGCATTTTAGCCAAAGAAATTTCTTCTGGCCGTATTGTCACCGTTTCAGTTTCCAGTATTACCTTTAAAAAACCAGTCAGAGTCGGCGATGTCGTCTGCTGCTATGGTGATTGTATCAAGATTGGACGGACGTCAATGACCATAAACCTAGAGTTATGGGTTAAACCCGTGAAAGAAGATGGTGTACACGACCGTTTTCAAGTGACCGAAGCAACCTTTCACTATGTCGCCGTTGATGCTGATGGGCGTCCCCGGGCGATTAATATGGATAAATGATCACATTAATTTGCGGTGGTGAGTGTAAACTAATTGAACTATAGTATTGATTATCAATCAGAAAAATGAGGATGTTTGACTCTGATTCAGTCACGTGCGATTAAAGGTTGCAATCATCTTCATTACCAGCAGAATAATGGATTCACCGTGACTGTGATTCAACGTAAAAGGAAGAGCCGATGTGGTATGTTATTTACTCTCAAGATGTTGAGAATTCACTAGAAAAACGTATGAGTGTGCGAACTCAACACCTTGAACGATTGCAAAAACTGCAAGATGAAGGACGCCTTTTAACTGCAGGTCCAATGCCCGCACTGGATGTTGAAAACCCTGGAGACGCTGGATTTACAGGCTCAACCGTTATCGCAGAATTTTCCTCTCTTGAAGAGGCTCATGCATGGGCTGCTGCCGATCCGTATGTGGGTGCAGGCGTATACGCTAAAACTGTTGTTAAACCTTATAAGAAAGTATTTTAATATGAAAATTCGTACGTTAGGCGCTGTTGGGTTGATCATAGCACTACTGGCGGGTTGCAGTTCGGCTAATAAAGACCAAAAGCGTCTCGAGATGATCGCCACTAATCGCGCAGCGTTACTCTCTTCTGAACTGCCATTACAGTATGGTCCGTTACACATCATGCGAGCCAATTCCAGAGGTTCCATGATTGAAATGATGATGGTTTACAACACTGACGCCGCAGAAGCCAAACCAGTACAAGATGTCATGACACACAGTGCGATGTCGTTTTGTCAGAACCCCACTATTTCCGATAATCTTACCCAAGGAATTGATTATCGAATCAAAATACGTGATAGCCGGGGTAAATTACTGATTGATAATATCATCACAGATAAAAGCTGTGATAAGTTGCTGCCGAAAAAATAGTGTCCTTTCTAGCAAGCCCTATTCATAACGAATAGGGCTTTTTTATGTGATGAGGGTCCCCTTCAATCACACTGATACAGCCTAGTAAGGTAACACACCAAATCATATATAGCCGTCTAGATGTTTACACACCCAAGTTATCGATGTACATTGTAATGCATGGATTACCCAAGGAAATGAATCCTTGACCTTCTCAGCCGATTAGACAAAGGAAACGTCATCAATGATTGAGTTAAAGCATCTAAAAACCTTAGTCTCTTTGCGAGATAGTGGCTCGCTCACGTCAACCGCGACCGCCTTACATTTGACCCAATCGGCACTCTCTCATCAAATCAAGGATTTGGAAGCACGCCTAGGGGGGCAATTATTTTTGCGGAAGACGCGTCCAGTGAAATTCACGTCAGAAGGGCAAATCTTATTACAACTCGCGGATGAGATCCTGCCTAAAATGGCACAGGCGGAACAGGATTTAGCGAGTTTAAAAGAAGACATCAATGGCCGCTTACACATGGCGATCGAATGTCATTCTTGCTTTCAATGGCTGATGCCAGCGCTACGGGAATACCAAATCGCTTGGCCCAATGTCACGTTGGACTTCTCTTCCGGTTTTGGTTTTGAACCCCTTCCGGCTTTACTCGCGGGTGAATTGGATCTCGTGATCACTTCCGATATTCTGCCGCGCTCAGAAGTGCATTATGAACCCTTGTTCGACTTTGAAATGTGCTTGATCACCGCAACAAACCATCCATTAGCGCAAAAAAGCCGAATTGAACCGAGCGATCTCGCCGATCAAACGATGCTCAGTTATCCAGTTCAAAAACAACGGCTGGATGTGGTTAAACACTTTCTCCAACCTGCTGGTATCGAACCATTAAAATGGAAACAAGCCGATAATACCTTAATGCTCGTACAAATGGTTTCGGCGGGTCTTGGCGTTGCCGCCCTACCGAACTGGGCAATCAGTGAGTTTTCTCGTCAAGGATTGGTAACGAGTTTACCATTAGGGCAAGGATTAAAACGGCGTTTATTTGCCGCCACCCGTAATAGTGAGAAAAACAAAAACTATTTACAGGCTTTTTTCTCAACCGCACGCCAGCAATGTCAGCTTCATCTTGATGGCATTCATGTTGCTTAGCGAGCAACTGGCTCAATCACACGGTCGCGCTCGGCGACCATTGCCCTACCCATCCTGACAAAGTGCTACGCCCAGAGCCGAATTGAAAATCATGCTATCGACAAATACACCTGTTCAAAGCCCATCATAGCGCCCAACAATACAACCTGTGCGATCGCGAGCTGAGTTTTCATCACAGCTTTTCCCGTCAGCATATGCCACGCCCAAATAATGATGCTTAACACGAGCAGTGCAAAATAGGTCAAAAGCTGTTGTGTGGCAACGTGCAAACTCTCTTGTGGCAATTGCAAAGCATAAGGTACCACACACAACACTACCGCCATGGCAAAGAGGATCCCTCCCACAGGCAAAAGACGATGAAAGGCTTGTAAACGTGTCCGGGCAATCGTCAACAACAAATGGGCAAACAAGGCTCCTAGCAATCCGACACTCAATAAAGAAGACACACCGATTGACCACAGTGGCAAGCTGAATGCATTCCAAACTAAAATCACTGAGGCGTAAACGCTGGAGGCGTGTAACACCCAGAGCGGCCCTTCTTTGCGTGTTTTCTTCGTTTGTACTTGTGAGTAAAAATAAAAGATCCCTGCCCCAACCAATAATGAGCTCGGTTGCACCATCGCCGTCGCTAACCAAAGTACACCAATCACAGGCAGCACTTTATGAATACGCCCTCTCTGACCCGGACAAATTTCGCCTTTGACTAACACAAGTGTCAGAATGAGCTGCGCTCCAAGAAGCATCGCAGGTAATATGAGTAGTAAAGAATGAAGCATGATAAAAACCGTTAAATACATCGTGCGGCGGATAATACCAGAAATGTCCATGCAGGTAATAGTCGCGATCATGAGTTACCGAGTTTGTCAGTGCCAGACAGCGCTATCGTAGACATCATGAGGATAACCTTATAAAAAAAGCCTCACCGTAAGGCGAGGCTTTTTTATCAATCAGTACATCAACCGTACGTTAAGTCATTACGCGTATTGCTGTTCAAACTTCGTCATAAAATCCACCAGCGCCTGCACACCTTCTATCGGCATCGCATTATAGATAGAGGCACGCATCCCGCCCACCGCTCGGTGGCCTTTTAAGGAAATCAATCCGGCCTGTTGTGCTTGCTCAAGAAATAGCTCGTCAAGCTCCGGCTTGGCCAATTGGAAAGGCACATTCATACGTGAACGGTTGTCAGGATGAATGGTATTGCGATAAAAATCAGAACGGTCAATTGCATCGTACAGCAATTCGGCTTTTTGTTGATTCGTCGCTTCGACAGCCGCCAATCCACCCTGTTTTTTCAGCCATTTGAAGACCAACCCTGACATATACCAAGCAAAGGTTGGCGGAGTATTAAACATCGAGTCTCCCTCGGCCAAAACCTTATAATTGAGTATGCTTGGTAACAGCTCATTGGCCATATCTAATAAATCATCGCGAACAATCACAATCGTGATCCCAGCAGGACCGATGTTCTTCTGAGCGCCCGCATAAATAACACCGTACTGACTCACATCGATTTTCTTTGACAAAATGTTGGATGACATATCAGCAACGATGGGTTTGTCAGTCACAGGAAGCTCACTGATCTCGACACCATCAATGGTTTCATTCGGACAAAAATGAACATAAGCCGCATCGTCAGCAATCATCCACTCAGAGGCCGGCTGAATTGCGGTCTTTCCGTCTTTTTCCATCTTCGCGTCGTACAAATCAATGTGGCAATATTTTTGAGCTTCTTTGACTGCGCTCATTGCCCAATACCCACCATCAATATAGGTCGCTTTCTTGTGGTCACCTAAAAGGTTCATTGGTACTGCCGCAAATTGCGCACGAGCGCCGCCCTGACAGAACAGAACTTTATAGTTATCAGGAACACTCAAGAGATCACGTAAATCTTGCTCAGCTTCACTTGCTACACGTAAGAAAGGTTGGCTGCGATGGCTAATCTCCATCACTGATGTGCCCATATCATGCCAGTTCACGAATTCCTGTTGCGCTTGCTCCATCACGGCTTTCGGTAAAATGGCGGGTCCAGCTGAAAAATTAAAGATGACGTCCTTATTAGGCTCCATGAGTATCTCGCTCCTGCTAATGTATTTGAATATAACTGCTTATGATTAATAGCACTTTTCGAAATGAATAAAAAGTGGCACAAGAGCCTTTTTCATGCACTCAAGAACTTTTCTTATAAAACGGGAAATTTTCTTACACGTTAATGCGTAAACACCCTCGGTACCGAGAATACCCGACGCATCCACACATAAAACAGCCCTAAGAAGACCAATGGTAATATCACAGTTTTCAATATATACAAAGCCATTAAGGTCAACATATCAAGCACAGAGTCTTCCGCTTTTTGTGCAAATTGCAACAATTGCTCTTTACGTTGCTGCACATTATCAGCCAATGCGCTCCATTGTGCTTTAATCCGTTCTATCATCCCTAAAAAACTGTCGTCATTTTTTTTCACGTCAGGGTCACTGGTTAGCGCAGACGTCGGGCTGGCATCACTGACACGAGCCACACTGACTTGGCGGTGCTGAATTTGTTGATCAATAAACCAATGATCGACCAATAAGGTACTCAACACACTGAATAAAATAATAAAACGGCTAATGGCTAAAAATGCGAAGACTTTCCATAACCAGCGTTGTTCACGCCAACGCTGCGGTAACCATACGCTGACAATAAGCAATGCGCCCACGGTAACAAACAGCGCATTGGCTGGTAAGGAAGATAACATGACTAACCACACCTTCTGTAGCGTCAGTGACGTAAACGCGACGACCATAATATCGCTGAATTTATCGATCAAATCGCTGATCGGATTGAGCACCTGCCCAACATCAATCGAGACTACCCCAGCCGATACCTCGGAGCTTTTAAGCGTCGAAATTGCGGCATCTAATGTACGAGCTATCGCGTAGCTACTTGCCGTGGTGACCAACGCTTGGTCTATCATAAGATGAGTTCGCTCATCGAGACTACGCATACTCGCTAACACCATCATCAATAATACAACGATGCAAAGCATGGCTCGATGGTAACGGGATAACTGTCTCATCTTGTTGGTGTCCTTATAAAAAAGCGGAGCCTACCGGCTCCGCATGATGATCAATGAGCGTATTGTAATAACCCCATACTCATCATCATTAATACTTGCAAAGGAATCTTATGGTCTTTGTCAAACACCAAGTTCCCTTTCTCAATGGTCGCCTTCATGGTATAGCCGTCTTTGCCTTGCTTCGCGATTTCTGAGACAACCAATTCGTCCGCAGTACGCTGCAACATAGGAAACTGCTTGGCGAGCGATTCGGATAACGTCACACCTAAGTTGCCCTGCAATAATTGCATCACTTGTGCTGGGTTGCGGGTCACATGCTCGGTTCCCTCTGGCATAGAAATTTTCAATTGTGAGGTAAAATCACCGTCATCGATATTACCATCCAATTGACTGATTTCGACAGAAAACCCTTTGGCAAATAAAGTATCAATAAACGGCAACGCTTGTCCTAAATCTTGCCCAGTGACGTTAGAGCGGCCGTTATAAAGATCAGAAAGCTGCACAAACGAAGCTCGGTCAACATTATTCAATGCCGCCCCTAACGTTAAATCGTGCGCGTCAAAATCATCCGATTTAAATTCATCAATGGTAATTTTATGCTGACTGGTAAAACGCGTCTCTTTTTGATCAAGGCGCGATGAGAACTCATACGTTAACCCTTCAATCGTCGCACTGATAGGTTCAGCTTGTTGCATAGATTGTGCGCCCGCATTCGGCTTAGGCGGATTGGCAGAGTTCCCAACTGCATTAATCCGACCAACAGTTAAGGTTTGGTCACCGACCCACAAACTTCCCGACCGTTTACCTGAACCCTCAATAGCAATGTCATGAATGGTAATCTTAGCATCGTTAGAAAAATCAACCGCCACAGACGGAAGCGTCGATTTAAAGCTTAACTCACCGAGTTTGGTGATCATGCCCGTCACATTACCCGCAGAGGTCGAGATCGAGTACGCATCTTTGCCATCATGCTGATAATTCCATTTCTCAATATTAAGCTTGAAGTTGGTGTTGCCATTCAATTGTGTCTGCGTGTCCAGCGTGAATGGGAAATTGGGGTAATCTGGTAAAGTCGTATTTGAGGATAAACTGAATAATTCATGGTCAATGTCACTGTGAACCAAAAAAGTCGTTGGTAAACCATCCGCTTTGAACTGACGTGCCAGTTTACTGTCCGTAATAGTCACACGTGACGTCATATCTGACGACAAGTATCCGCGGTCGTACTTCACTAATGACACATCCACATCGGGTGAATGAATATTCTTTATTCCTTTTTCAAGGACATTCTGGCCAATCTGGCCCACGGCAAGTGGCCAACATGCAGCAATCGCGATCGCTCCTGCGATGGCTCCAACCTTCTTAACGTTGTTCATATCATTTTCCTGTCGATGTCGTCGGCATTATTTATTCCAATATCTTCACAGTTTAGCGGACTAACCTCCAGAGAATTTTAAAAAAAAGCGAATTTTTAAGCTTTTTTTGTTAAAATCCTTCAATAACATCGCTTTTCATGTTTTTTGATCCAGAAGCGTACTTGCAAACACGTATTGGTATTGTCTACTTTTAAGTGATCTCATATTTTTACACACAATGAGATCAGAAAGTTTTACTATGGCATTGAACTTGCTTTATTTTAGTCCATAACTGAATAGCGACAATTTTTTGATACTCAGGATTAAGATGGTCGTTGGGCTAATGGCGCCTATTGACGGTCGCTCTCCGATTGAAAATCACATTACAATATAGGTTTATGGAAACTATGCGTAAAATGTTAATGGCAGCAGCATTGCTGCTAGCATCAGGCCAAACTCTGGCTGCCACCGATCTAGAAGGCTCTGCGTCAATGAGCAATTTTAACTATGACTACGTAGACGCGCGAATCGGTGTTAGTCCCGTGACTTATGGCGCCAAACTAAGCCATTCTATTCATCCCAATGCACATTTTCTTGCCAGCGTTGATTCTGAGTTTAATGGTGATTTCGATGCGGCAACTGGATTGGGTTTTCATGCGCCAATTAATAACTGGGCGGATTTAACCGGTGCTATGTTATGGCGAGTGGTCGATAAAAAACACCAAAATAGCCCCGATTCTGGTATGGAGTTGAATGTCGGTGTTCGCCAGTGGTTAGGTCCACAACTGGAAGTGGGTGGTGATGTTGGTTATGTCTCTATTGATGATAACGATGATTGGACAGGTACCGTTTATGCACGTTTTCATTCAACAGAATTGTTCTCTCTAGGGGCGGCCGCTCGTATCAATGGCACCTATGATGACCAACTCATGTTCTCAGCCCGTTTTAAATACTGATTGATATTAGCGTTGAGCTAATTAGCTCAACGCTAACTATTAAATCGCTAAACATACACTCGCTGCTCATATTCATTCAGTAAAGCTTGTTTACGCGTCTCTTCTAAAAGCTCCCAATAAATGCCCTCTTGAGCGGCTGCTAATTTCCACAAAAGACGAATATCGGTTTTATGGCCATAAAATTCTGTGATTCGAACAAAAGCAGCAACAGCGCCAACATGAAAAAATGTCGACACATCACTAATCCCCACTTTCTTCAACATCCTTTCCGTCGTCAATTGAAGATTAAGTAAGTCTCGTAAACGTTGATTATAAACGCTGCGCCGATTATCTTCTTCCTCAATAACCGCCTGCATAGTGCCATCAATCAGAGCTTTCGCCAGATCAATATTGTCCAATAAAAACGCTGAAATATCGTAATAATTGACCGTCGCCACTGTCGTTTTTTTGACATGCTTAAATTTTTGGCACCCGAGCGCTTGTAACTGAGATTCAAATGGCTGAGTTCCACGAAGATAAATGTGCGATCGGCTATACAATGCGTACATCACATCACAATGAAAAAAACCAATACCACCAAACATAGAGCGTGTAGTTTGCGCACCGTATTGTTCTACGACTTTATTAAAAACCTCTTTTGACATCCTGGACATCCTCCTTTGTGCATATCTTTTAGCCTGTACCTCTCTGGATACGGTCCCTCTCTGACTGGAGCTAGTCAACTCAGTGAAATTAAAGTATTAGCTCTAGTCATGAAATTGTCACGAATCGTCATGTGAACTACCGAACACATCTCGCAAGTAATGTCAGTTATTGTTTATCATTGTTGTGAAAAGTGTTGGCCACCTCTTATTGCGCTGTAAATAACTCTAAATAGCGATTGAAAAATCAGATTCACTTGTACTTCACCGTACGACATAGGTAAAATATGGAACAGTTTTCTCTAAGTTAATGCGGTTATGAATCATTTATCTTTTTATTGGCTAGCAGACAACCATCAAGCATTGATGCAAAGCTTGAAGAGCGAGTTCTCTGAGTTAGTCGAACAATCACTTAAGACTGGCAGGATTTCATTGCCGCCACTTCCTGCAGCCGTTGCACGAATTCAACAGTTGTGTACAAAAGAGTCCACGACCGTTTCTGACGTTGCCGACTGTTTGATCGATGATCCTAGTCTGGCAGCCGTCGTGATTCGTATCGCGAACTCCGTCGTATTTAACCGCCGCAACATCACATGTAACGATTTAATGACCGCTGTGGGTCGTTTGGGGATCATACGAGTCCGAGATATCGTGACCGCACAAGCGATCGAGCAGCTCAAACACAGTATCGACTTAAGTTCAGAGTGTAATAAGATGCTCGCAAGCAGTGCCCACAACGCACGAGAGCTCGGTGCGACCATGCTGCTCGTTACTGAGACATTTAAAACATTAGCGCCAAAAGAATACGATTACCTCAAAGATGAAAAAGCGCTATTAGTCGGTCTTCTTGCCGACATCGGGCTGTTTTGCTTAGTCAACGAATACCATTTGTACCTAGAACGTGGCAATTATTTACACGAAGACATCGCCATGCAGGTGTTTCAATCGCGCTGTTCAAGCATCAGCCAATTCGTGCTAAAAAACTGGGGTTTCGATCTGGATTTCCAAGAGGTCGCAAGCAATCAAGAATTGCAATCCCCACAACACGAAGTGCGTTACTTAGATATTGCCCGAATCGCCAGCCATTTATTGATGTTTCGTAAGCGTGATGACGCCATCGCAGAACATGAAGTCGAACTCAATGCTGAAGGCGCAGAGGTCCTGTTCGAATTGAGTAATCTTTCCGATCATGACTTCAACGAAAAACTTCGCTCTGCCATTCTTTCGAGTGGATTTTAAATTTTAACGCCTCAGGTATCGTATGTTTTCAGGGATGTTACTGATTTTTGCCCCACTCGTTGTGGGCTATTTTTTGTCGTTTAAAAATGCACGCTGCCTGCATGTCATCAATCAGTCCACAACGTATCTTATTTATATTATTTTGTTTCTGATGGGGTTGAGCATTTCAGCTCTTGATAATCTTGATGACAATATTTTAGAAATTGGCAAATACTCAGCAGTCTTTATCGGGCTCATGGCACTGTGCAATTTTTCCGTATTACCCATTGTCGATAAACTGCTGCCGATGAACGCCGCTGCCAGTAAGCAGCATGTCCCCCTTCATCATATGGCAATGGACTCGTGTAAACTTCTATTCGTCGTCGGTGCAGGTCTTATCGTTGGCATATTGCAACCTTATCGGCTCAACTGGGTCGCTTCTGTCAGTGAAGGGGTCTTATTTCTTTTGCTCTTCTTTATCGGGATCCAATTGCGCAATAGTGGCCTGACATTAAAACAAATTTTGCTTAACAAGCGTGGTACGCTGATTGCGCTTGTTGTCGTCGTCAGTTGTTGGGTTGGTGGAGTCTTAGCGGCGCTTGTTTTACACTTGCCCATATTACAAGGATTAGCCATGTCGTCGGGCTTCGGCTGGTACTCGCTTTCAGGCATACTGATGGGCGATGCTTATGGTCCGATTTTTGGTGGTAGCTCATTTATCATCGAGCTAGTACGAGAATTAATTGCATTGGTCTTGATTCCACTGTTAATTCATCGTCGTCCCTGTACCAGCATCGGTTATGCGGGGGCAACGGCAATGGATTTTACCTTGCCCGTGATTCAGACTACAGGTGGGGTGCACTGTGTACCGGTAGCGATTGTCAGTGGCTTTATACTGAGTCTCTTTGTGCCCGTGTTTATGCTGTTATTTGTTTCCTTATCGACACTCTAAAAGCAGCGCTACACATTCAAAAAGTGGCTCGATATTTCAGTACCAGAGTGAATATTACCTTCTCTATCGCACCACTTTTTGTACATTTAGGTTGAATGCATGACAATAAATAGTAATAAAAAAGCGACAGTGAGTTTTGAAAGCCTGCTAAAAATCTTTACGGTGCCCGAAGGGCCTGAGTCAACATTAACGCAAATCGAATCAGCACTTTCTCATAACCTCAACGCTTTTTTAAACGATCATATTGTGGCCGAAGAAAAACCGTTGGCTGATATAGAGCGAGATTTTGCACAAGCGCAGATTCCCGATGAGCCGGAATTTGTTTCTGTCCACACCGATCATCTGCTTGAAAAAGTCGTCGCTCATTCTGTGCATACGGCTTCTCCTCACTTTATTGGGCATATGACCTCTGCGTTGCCATACTTTTTACTGCCTCTCGCGAAGGTCATGACCGCACTTAACCAAAACTTAGTGAAAATTGAAACGTCTAAAGCTTTCACCCCCTTAGAGCGTCAAGTGCTTGGCATGCTTCATCATCTGATCTATCAGCGTAGCGATGCGTTTTATGCACCACTCATGCACAGTGCCTCCCATTCTCTTGGGGCATTTTGTTCCGGGGGGACGGTCGCCAATATCACGGCACTGTGGGTGGCAAGAAACCACGCTTTACCCGCTGATGGAGGCTTTGCAGGCATTGCTCATTCGGGCTTGAACGCGGCTTTGCGCCATTACGGCTACGATGATTTAGCGATCCTTGTTTCTGAGCGTGGTCACTACTCGTTAAAAAAAGCCGCTGATGTTCTCGGAATAGGACAAAACAATGTGGTTACCATCCCCACCGATGAACACAATCGTCTCGATCTCGCGGCGTTTGAAACGACGCTCACGCAATTAAAGCAGAAAAATGTGTGTGTCTTTGCGGTTGTGGGAATAGCCGGGACAACGGAAACCGGTAACGTCGATCCATTGCCAGCAATGGCTAAGATATGCCAAAGAGAAAACATCCACTTTCACGTTGACGCCGCCTGGGGAGGTGCCACCTTATTTTCTGACACCCATCGCCATTTATTGCGCGGTATTGAACAAGCGGACTCTGTCACCATCGATGCGCATAAACAGCTTTACATTCCCATGGGCGCTGGCATGGTGTTATTTAAAAACCCGAGTGCATTACAGGCAATCGAACATCATGCACAATACATTTTGCGGGCGGGCTCAAAAGATTTGGGCAGTCATACGCTGGAAGGTTCGCGCTCGGGAATCGCGATGCTGGTGTACTCAAGCTTACACATTTTAGGCCGTCGTGGTTATCAGTTACTCATTGATCAAAGTATTCAAAAAGCCCACTTTTTTGCGAGGCTTATTAGTGAGCAAGCGGATTTTGAATTGGTCTCCAAGCCTGAATTATGCTTGCTCACCTATCGTTATGTTCCACACATCGCTGTCAAAGCGCTAGCAATTGCGACGCAAGAACAGCAAAACAAACTCAATGCGTTACTCAATGAACTGACTATTTTTATGCAGAAAAAACAACGCGAAAATGGTCGCTCATTTGTCTCACGAACTCAGTTAACGCCATTGCGTTGGTCATCTTACCCCATTGTGGTTTTTCGAGTGGTGCTCGCGAATCCCCTAACAACAGAAGACATACTCAGGTCAGTACTCGATGAACAGCGCCATTTAGCTCAGCAAGCCACATCGTTACTAAAAATGATTGAAGCCGACTGCCGAGCAATACTCGACCAATCGTGACACTTCACGTGAATTTCAGTGTCAATGACACATAAAAACCTGTATATATTGAATGAATCCTTGGGTTTTATGTCATTCTAATCAAACGTAGTTTGAGGCCTGTCATAGAATCATTGATTGATAGCGCGTTTCATTTATGAAATGCGCCATGGAGGGTTTATACTCCCTCCAATGCCATTGAACCTAGTTGTACTCGAATACGTGCTTTTTAGAGCTAGGATGAGATCGACGACTACTTATTTATGCCTGCGTGATGACAATGAATACAATAGAAAAAATCCAAAAAAACCTAGAAAACTTCAGCAAATCTGAGCGTAAAGTTGCCGAAGTGATCATGGCTGCTCCGCAGGAAGCCATTCATTCAAGCATTGCAACGTTAGCTAAAATGGCCGATGTGAGTGAGCCAACAGTGAATCGCTTCTGTCGCCGTTTAGACACCAAAGGGTTCCCTGACTTTAAATTGCATCTTGCGCAAAGCTTGGCCAACGGTACCCCATATGTGAACCGAAATGTGGAAGAAGATGATGGCCCAGATGCCTATACCCACAAAATTTTCGAATCCACCATGGCTTGCCTCGATGTAGCAAAAAATAGTCTCGATCCGGCCCAAATCAATCGAGCAGTCGATTTATTAACGCAAGCCAAACGCGTTTCATTTTTTGGCTTAGGGGCATCTTCTGCGGTAGCACGAGACGCTCAAAATAAGTTCATTCGTTTTAATATTCCGATCACTTGCTTTGAAGATGTGGTCATGCAACGGATGAGCTGCATTAACTGCACTGATAACGATGTCGTGGTTCTCATTTCTCATACTGGTAGAACGAAGAGTCAAGTCGACATTGCCCAACTCGCTATTGAAAACGGCGCAACAGTGATCGCGATTACCGCAAAAGATTCACCGCTGGATCAAGTCAGCTCTCTCTCGATTTGCCTCGATGTGCCGGAAGATACGGACATTTATATGCCAATGGCAAGCCGTGTGGTTCAAATGACGGTCATTGATGTGTTAGCTACCGGATTTACCTTAAGACGAGGGTCAGGTTTTAGAGACAACTTGAAGCGCGTGAAAGAGTCGCTAAAAGACTCGCGTTACGATAAATTCTCGCAGTTTACCAGTGAATAAGTTTACATTGCTCACCTAAGGCTGACGATTAGCGTGAACGGATGCATTGACCTGTTGTTTTTGAAACTTGATCAATGCATCGCCCCTTCTCTTTCAATATGTGTATTTTATAAGCAATAGATTTTACCTATTGGATTGAATGGTAAATGCACCTTTATTTTCTATATTGAATAGGGCATATTGGCTACTAAAGCAATTAAGGAGAGAGTTATGTTTGTTGTTATTTTTGGTCGTCCTGCTTGTCCTTTCTGTGTTCGTGCAAAAGAGCACGCAGAAACATTAAAAGAGAAGCATGAAGACTTTAACTACCGCTATGTTGATATTCAAGCAGAAGGTATCTCTAAAGAAGATTTGTCTAAGAGTGTTGGTAAACCGGTTGAAACGGTTCCTCAAATCTTCATCGATCAAGAACCTATCGGTGGTTGTAGTGAATTTGAAGCCTACGCAAAAGAACATTTAGGTCTGTTTGACTAAAACGGATTTTTCATAAAGAAGCCCGCGCTGATGCTGCGGGCTTTTTTATTTATAAAATCTTTGTGAAAGATGAATATTTCCCCTTATATTTTCCTTATAGTTATATACAATGATGCGTATACTCTTGTTCAGACAATTATGCTATTTGAGCGGTACCTGTGAATATTGACGTAGTCTTTCTACTTAAACAAAATCCCATCCTACTTATTTTCGTCGCGTTGGCCATTGGGCTTGCTATTGGTAAAATCCGCATAGGCAGTCTGCAGCTCGGTAATTCTATCGGTGTGTTAGCTACGTCTTTGATCATGGGCCATCTCGGTTTTTCCTTTGATGCGGACGCTCTGACCATTGGCTTTATGCTATTCATATACTGTGTTGGTATTGAAGCGGGTCCTAACTTTTTTGGCATTTTCTTTCGCGACGGCAAACACTATTTAATACTGAGCTTAGTCGTCCTAGTCACCGCCACATGGATCACCTATTTTGGCAGTTATTATCTCGACCTCGACTACGGATTATCAGCAGGTATGATGGCTGGTGCCCTCACCTCGACCCCCGTGTTGGTTGGTGCTCAAGACGCCATCAACTCAGGGTTATCGCAAGTTCCACATAATAAAGACATCAGTTTGATACTCAACAGCGTTTCTGTTGGTTATGCCATGGCCTACCTGATCGGTTTAATCAGCATGATTATGTTCGCGAAGCTGCTCCCGAAAATTCAAAAGCAGAATCTTTCCGATTCGGCTCAGCAAATTGCGAAAGAGCGAGGCTTAGGGGCAAACAGTCAACGCAAAGTCTATTTACCGATTATTCGTGCCTATCGCGTCGGTCCTGAATTGGTGAACTGGGTGGATGGCCGCAACTTGCGTGAGCTCGGAATCTATCGTCAAACGGGTTGCTATATCGAACGCATTCGTCGTAATGGCATTCTTGCCCATCCAGACGGTGATGCCATTTTACAAGAAGGTGATGAAATCGCGTTAGTCGGCTACCCAGATAGCCACGCACGACTTGATCCCAGCTTTCGTAATGGCAAAGAAGTCTTTGATCGTAACTTGCTGGATTTAAGAATTTCTGAAGAAGAGATCGTGGTAAAAAGCGATGCCGTTGCAGGGAAACGGTTAACGGATCTTAATATGTCTGAATACGGGTGTTTCCTCAATCGCGTCGTCCGAGCACAAATCGAAATGCCAATGGACTCAGAGATTGTGTTAGCCAAAGGCGACGTATTACAAGTCAGCGGCGAAAAGTCCCGTGTGCAAGGTTTGGCAGATAAAATCGGTTTTATCTCCATTCACAGTCAAATGGCTGACCTCCTCGCATTTTGTAGCTTCTTTATCTTAGGCATCTTGCTTGGTTTAGTAACGATGACATTTGGCCAAGTATCCTTCAGTCTTGGCAATGCCGTCGGTCTGCTATTAGCGGGTATTACACTCGGCTTTTTACGAGCCAACCACCCGACGTTTGGCTACGTTCCGCAGGGGGCGCTTAATATGGTGAAGGACTTAGGCTTGATGTTTTTCATGGTGAGTATTGGTCTCAGCGCCGGGGCTCAGATGTTTGACCATTTGTCAGATATCGGTTTTAAAGTGATTGGCTTAGCCTTTTTGGTCAGTGTGGTTCCAGTATTTTTTGCCTATGTGGTCGGCGCTTATATATTGAAAATGAACCGCGCGTTGCTGTTTGGCGCCATCATCGGTGCTCGTACATGCGCGCCTGCAATGGATATTGTTAACGACTACGCTAAATCAACGGTTCCTGCATTAGGCTATGCAGGCACGTATGCCATTGCCAATATTCTGATGACGCTAGCTGGTACAATTTTAATACTGCTAAATTAAGAGTAGAGACCAATAATAACCCATAAAAAAGCGCTCCGAAGAGCGCTTTTTTTATCCATTCATGAAAGCTAAGCCAACTGAAAGTTCCATTGATTAGATGTCTTGAACATCAAACTCAACTTGTGGGTTAACATCAGCATCGTAATCAACGCCTTCAATACCAAAGCCAAACAGTTTCAAAAACTCTTGTTTGTAACTTACGTAATCCGTCAACTCTTTCAAGTTTTCTGTGGTGATTTGTGGCCATAGCGCCTGACAGTATGCTTGAATATCTTCACGCAATTCTAAGTCATCAAGACGCAGGCGGTTTTGATCGTCAACGTCTGGTGCAGAACCATCTTCTTTAAATAAACGCTCGTTAAACATGCGTAAAATCTGGTCCATACAGCCTTCGTGCACACCTTCTTCACGCATTTTTTTGAATACCATTGCGATATAAAGAGGCATAACTGGAATCGCGGAACTTGCTTGAGTAATCACTGATTTCAATACAGCCACGTTCGCTGTACCATTTTTCGCAGCTAACTTCTCGTTAAGCTCAGCAGCAGCACGATCCAAATCCATTTTTGCACGGCCAAGAGCACCATGCCAGTAGATAGGCCAAGTAAGCTCAGTACCGATGTAGCTGTAAGCAACGGTTTTACAACCATCAGCCAAAACGCCAGCTTCATCTAATGCATTGATCCACAATTCCCAATCTTGGCCACCCATCACGGTGACAGTATCTTCAATTTCTTGTTCGGTTGCGGGTTCAACGCTGGCTTCAATAATCACATCACGGTTGGTATCGACCGCTGTTGACGTGTACGTTTCACCAACCGGTTTCAAGCAAGAGCGTACCACTTCATCTGAGTCTGGAAGTTTACGTACTGGCGATGCCAAGGAATACACCACCATATCGATTTGACCCAAATCTTCTTTGATCAAATCAATGGTTTTTTGCTTCGCTTCATGCGAGAAAGCATCACCATTCAAGCTCTTCGAGTACAAGCCTTCTTCTTTTGCAAACTTATCAAATGCTGCTGAGTTATAGTAACCCGCAGTACCTGGTTTTTTCTCTGTGCCTGGCTTTTCAAAAAAGACACCGATTGTCGCTGCACCGCCACCGAATGCCGCAGCAATTCGAGAAGACAAACCATAACCGCTTGATGAACCTACAACTAACACACGTTTAGGTGCGTTTTTGATAGGACCTTGGGCCTTGGTGTGTGCAATTTGTTGTTTTACATTTTCTTCACAACCCACTGGGTGCGTTGTCGTGCAGATAAATCCGCGAATCTTAGGTTTGATGATCATATTCAACTTCCTTTCAAAATCAGCGTAAGGATAAAAGTTTCCTCGTCAGAGCGCACCTTATTTTTGTCAAAATGCGTTGAAATCCCAAGTGGTTGGATCACTAACGATGCAATCTTAAACGAAAAAACAGCAAGGGCCTCTACTTGAAGCCCTTGCGTACGCCAATATCATTTTTAATAACGTGTCAAAGTGTAGAGTGCCCACTCGCGTTGGTCAAAACTTCTTTAAAATCATAACTAAAATGATCCACTTGAATGGCTTTCACTCGTAACGCTTCGGCCTTTAACACTTCTTCGACCATCGACTCGGTCAATACTCCCGCGTCCTGTGCTTGTTTTAGCTTTTCCGCAAGAGGCAAAGAACGGTCAATCATACCAGAAGCTACCGCTTCTTGCAGATGCTGCTCATAAGGCGCTACCGCAATCATGGCCTCAAAGGCACGATCCATCAAACCAATATTGTCCGAATCGTCTGAACCGACAAAGCATAAATGCGAAAAGCGATCACGTTGCTCACCCGGTTTCATCAGTAAACGGGCCACCGACAAAGTACTGCGGTCATTCGGTGGAGAAAAACCTTGCCCCAGTGGGAAGATCAAACGTTTTAGCACTTTTCCTAACCAAGGTTTTGGAAAGTTCACACAGGTTTCATCAAGCGCATGAGCCGCCTGATAAAAACAATGCTGTAATGCATAATCAACAAAGGGGCGATCTTGCGCTTTCTCTCCTTCATCATGAAAACGTTTCATAACGGCGCTCGCCATATATAAGTGCGCCAAAGCATCCCCAAGCCTAGCCGACAATAACTCCTTGCGCTTGAGTTGCCCACCCAGTGTCAACATAGCGACATCGGATAACAAAGCTAAGCCAGCACTTAAACGGGTAATGTGCTGATAAGGACGAGTAAAACTGACATTCTTCGGTACTTTAACGAAATGATTCCCCGTTAGGCCGTGAGCAAAACCGCGCAGAGCGTTTTTACTGGTATGCGCAATATGCTTAAATAACCAACGATCAAACGCTTTTTTCCCTTCTTGGGTATCAGGATTCGCTGCCGCCTCCATTTCTTTTAGAATATAAGGATGGCAGCGAATGGCGCCTTGTCCGAAAATCATTAAATTACGTGTCAGGATATTGGCCCCTTCCACCGTGATGGCAATCGGCACACCGAGATAATGAGCACTGAAATAGTTCATCGGACCTCGTTGAATCGCACGGCCTGCATGCACATCCATCGCATTTGTTAAGATCAGTCGTCCTAATTCGGTCATATGATATTTTGCTATCGCCGTTACCACGCCAGGGTTCTCACCCAAATCCAGACCGGTCGTCGTCAACGTTCTGGTCGCTTCAAGAAGATAAGTCAGCCCACCAATACGCCCAAGCGATTCCGCGACCCCTTCAAAACGGCCAATTGATAAACCAAACTGCTTACGAACATAAGAATAAGCACCCGTGGTTCTTAAGCTCAGATGTCCCAGAGCCGCGCCTAACGCGGGCAGAGAAATACCCCGTCCTGCCGATAAGCATTCCACCAGCATTCGCCAGCCTTTACCGGCGTATTCCGTCCCTCCAATTAACCAATCCATCGGAATAAATACATCTTCCCCACGGGTCGGGCCATTCATAAAGGCTAGCCCCATTGGATCATGGCGTTCGCCAGTCACCACGCCGGGATGATCAACCGGAATCAAAGCACAAGTAATGCCTAATGCCGTTTGCTCTCCCAGTAGATGGTCGGGATCATACAATTTAAACGCTAGACCCAGTACGGTCGCGACCGGCGCTAACGTAATATACCGTTTATTCCAATTCAGCCGGATACCAAGAACCTGCTCGCCCTCATGCTCCCCCATACAGACGATGCCATTATCGGGAATACTGCCCGCATCCGAGCCGGCTTCTGGTCCAGTTAATGCAAAGCAAGGGATTTCACGCCCATCGGCTAAACGTGGCAACCAGTGGTCTTGTTGCTCTTGCGTGCCGTAATGAGAAAGTAGCTCTCCTGGACCTAAGGAGTTAGGGACCATCACAGTGACTGCCGCGCTGATACTGCGCGTAGCAATTTTTGTCACTATGGTAGAATTAGCGTATGAAGAAAACCCCAACCCACCAAATTTCTGGTCAATGATGAGCGAGAAAAAGCGTTCTTTTCGAAGAAAATCCCAAACCTCTGGCGACAGATTGCGGTCATGATTCATCACACTGAAATCATCCACCATTGCCAGTAATTGATTCAGTTGATTATCAATGAATGATTGTTCTCGCTCACTCAATGTTGGTTTAGGGTAATCCAACAAGGTTTGATAAGCTGGCGCGCCAGAAAATAGTTCCCCTTCCCACCAGATACTTCCTGCTTCCATAGCTTGTGTTTCGGTTTCCGACAGCGGTGGTAACGCGCGTTTAAACCAATTTAATACCGAATCACTGACCCATTTACGGCGTAGAGAGCCCATATCATGTCCCTTCTATTACGCGGTGTGTATAAACCGAACAGAGCTAGCATAACGACTCAGTACTCCGTTACTGTATCGCTCATGCGTGGCTGAACACTCTCAACGTTCGTTGTTTTCACCTAGCTAATGTAGACGATAAGAACAGCAATCCATGCGTTATTCACCTTAATTAAAACTATAGTCCACTTCCTTATGCTCACAATATAAGCCCACAAGAAATGGTCGTTTTTGAGACAACGGTAGGAGGAATGAGCAAGAAAACTCAAAAAACTTTTGAGGCAGTTGGAACTCTTCTGCGAAGAGGCAGTCATATCTAGTGTGATTCGAAATCATCAACAACATTTCATTGTATTGGTTTTTATCACGAATTTACGTTTATTTTTCATATTTATCACTCCTACGTTTGTATATACCCAGTTCGCTTTGTTCTGGGTTTTTTTTGTCTAACGTTCATGATGACGCCAAAATATGGTAGACAACATAGGGATAAATGATTCTTATAAAATGCTACACTGCGCCCTAGCGCCATTCACAATGTTTAAAGAACAATATGCAACTCGCCCATTCGCCTGTCACTTATCATCAATTTAATGGTATCTCCTTTGCCTTAAAGCGCGATGATCTGCTTCACCCGCAATTTTCAGGAAATAAGGCCCGCAAATTAATGACGCTCTTGCACACACCGAGCGCAACATTTGATCGCCTCATCAGTTATGGCTCGGCTCAGGCGAATTCTTTATTTTCAATGGCCGCGCTTGCGCACTTAAAAGGTTGGTCATTGGATTACTATGTCGACCATATTCCGGCTTGGTTGCAGCAAAACCCTCTGGGTAATTACGCCAAAGCGCTGGAATTAGGGGCCAATATTATTTCAACAAGAGCGTATTATGACACTTCTCTCACTGACCACTTAAGCACCCTATCGGTTCCCCAGAATGCCTGTTTCATTCCTGAGGGTGGGCGTTTTCCACAAGCCGAGGCAGGCATTAACACCCTTGCTGCCGAGCTCCTTGAATGGTTCCGCCATCAACCTCCCCAACACTGGGTGGTTGCCCTCCCATCGGGGACAGGAACCTCGGCTCTCTATCTTCATAAAGCGCTTGCTCCTAAGAATATACAGGTTGTCACCTGTGCATGTGTCGGCGGCGCAGAATATTTGCAATCTCAATGGCAGGAGCTCGGAGAGACTGATTATCCAACGATCCTAGGGTTAGATCAAAAGCATCATTTTGGTAAACTGTATCCACGAGATTGGAGTATTTGGCAACAATTAGCCCAAGAAACAGAGATCGAGTTTGATTTACTTTATGACCCTTTTATGTGGCAACAATTGCTAGAATGGTGGCCAAAACACGCTAAAGAAGGCATGAATCTATTGTATTTACACCAAGGTGGGCAATTAGGAAACACCACCATGATAAAACGCTATCAAAGAAAATACGCTTAAAAACATGCTAATTAACAGTAAATTTTGCGCATTTTCTGCTTAAAAAACAATCAATCAACCCTTTAAGCAAAGAAATACCTCTTAGGGGTTAGAAGATTGTACAGACCTAGACTAGTATTTATTTAGGCATTTAATACGACGTAGGCACTCATGTTACTAACCAGTTCAACCAAAAGAGGACAAGCTTATCTATTCAGCGCAATTGCTCTTTTTTTGTGCTTAGATGTTTTTATGCTGTTTCTCAATTTCCAGATAACTCGTCAAGTCACCGAGCAAACAATCGTGGTCAATCTTGCGGGGCGTCAGCGTATGCTCTCACAGACCATGGCAAAGTATATTTTTGCGATTGACCCACAGCAGCTATCAAACAAGTCCGCTCAAGAGAACCTCATGGGCTACATTAGTGCCTACGACATGTTTATCGATACCCTGCGAGCATTTGAAAATAGTGGATATGTTATTGATACCGAGAAAAAATTAATCGAAATTCAAAAAATTGATAGCCCGCAAGCCCAAACGATCATCAAACAAACTCTCGATTCAGTGCAGTCTTTACATGCCATTAACTCCAGCGTCTTGCGTAACGGGTTAACGATCGGTCGATATGAAAAAATTCGCTCGATTATGGAAGCGGTTAACACGAAAGTTCTCGATAAAATGAATCAGTTAACCTCCATCGTTCAAAAAAGTGCCAACGCTCACACGCAAGATCTGCGCATCATACAGCTGATGACTTTTTTACTGGCTTTGATTAACTTTGCGTTTATTCTCTACCGCTTCCGCCGTAATCGGTTAGAGTCAGAACAAACTATCCATGTATTAAGCGACTTAATCCAATCGGCCAAAGCCGCACTGATTATTTTTGATAAGCAAGACCGCGTTATCATGTCGAATGAAGCAGCGCATGCTCTTTTTCATTATGATGAAGCAACGATGCAGACATTGAAAAAATCACAAATTTTTAAGCTCGATAGCAGTGAACCCATGATCATTGACAGCAATGGACAGCAACAACCTGCCATCATTCATCAGCGTGAACTCATTCGAGAAGACGCGAGCATTTCAATTGCAACCATCATTGAAAAAAGCCAATACATTGAACACGAACAAAACCTCTTTACTTTAGCCAATCGCAACACGTTGACGGGTTTACTCAACCATAACGCACTCAATACAGCGTTGTACCATAAAACCCAACAAATTAAGTTTCTTGGAGGACGATTTGCTTGTTTCTATATTAAGCTTCACAACTATAACGAGATCGTGAATGAACATGGCCAGACGATTGGCGACGATACGCTGAAAGAGCTGACCTATCGACTGTGCAGCGTGAAGCGCGATAGTGACTTTATCTATCATATTAATGGTCACGAATTCGTCATCATCGCCGATCTCAGCAATCATGACGACTCTCTCGCCACCATCACCAAAAAAATCGCGGGAACAAATTATCACTCGTTTAATATTAACAACTCCAATCAAGTGGATGTGTATCTCAATATTGGCTCGTCCGTATGCCCTGACGACAGTATCGAACCAGATACGCTGTTAAGTTTTGCGAAAAAGCGGATGACGGTAACGGCGGATCACGAGTCCAATCAACGGAATTCTCAAGTTATCGATATGTCGAAAGCTTCAAAAAATCGTCATCGCTAGCACATTATCCTTAGAGAGGATGCGATATAATGCGACACATTGCCGCACATATGACCGCAAAAATAAATAAAATTCATTTTTTTGCATTTATAGCAAATATTGCAATATGGCATTTATCTGGTTTTTTATTCCATAAAAAATAAATTGATCCCGATCAAAAAATGTCGTCTCCCCAACTGCCCAAGCAATATCGTTTCTGAGTGTTACATTCCATTCCACCGATTACCATTCGCCTCTTTACGAATGCGTTACCATCGTTATTATCATAGCTATATGCTGGTTTAATCCACTTTTAGTTGCGGATTAACCTAGGCCGTTCTAGGTCAGCCACGCAATAACGAAACAGCATAATCTACTATAAAAATGAACGTAATTTGATGGAACAATTTTATGAACACAGAACCGGGAAAAGTATCAACCGAGCAGAATAAAAAACTAACAAAAAGTGATGCAAAAACACTTAGCCTATCCGCACTCGGTGGCGCACTGGAATTTTACGATTTTGTTATTTTTGTCTATTTTGCCAATGTCGTTGGAGGGTTATTTTTCCCCAGCGATATGCCTGAATGGATGCGCCAAGTACAAACGTACGGCATTTTTGCTGCCGGCTATTTAGCCCGTCCACTGGGCGGCATCATTATGGCCCACTTTGGTGACTTGTTAGGCCGTAAACGCATGTTTATGCTAAGTATTTTCCTTATGGCCGTCCCAACAATGGCAATTGGTTTAATGCCCACTTATGAGACCATTGGTCTCGCTGCGCCGTTATTATTGCTATTGTGCCGTGTTTTACAAGGTGCGGCGATTGGGGGTGAAGCACCGGGGGCTTGGGTATTTGTCACCGAACACGTCTCAAAGCATCGCATCGGTATTGCATGTGGCACATTATCAGCGGGGTTAGTCGCAGGCATTTTAATCGGATCACTGGTCGCGACGGCCATCCACGCCACCTATACCGTCGAACAAGTACATAATTACGCTTGGCGTATTCCCTTTTTATTAGGCGGAATCTTTGGGTTTATAACCATGTATCTTCGTCGTTGGTTGCATGAGACGCCAATTTTCAAAGCCATGCAGTCACAAAAAACACTGGCGGCGGATATGCCTATCAAAGCGGTACTAAAACACCACTTACCTTCCGTCTTTGTATCGATGGCGGTCACTTGGGTACTCACCGCGGCAATCGTCGTGACAATTTTAATGACCCCATCGTTATTACAAAACTTGATTCACTTAGATCCGACTAAGGCATTGGAGGCCAATAGCTTAGCTATTATCTTTATCTTAATTGGCTGCATTGTTTCTGGGTCACTGGCAGACCGCTTTGGTAATGGACCAATCATGGCCATTTTCAGCCTTGGATTAGCCGCAAGTTTTTGGGCGTTCTATAGCACCATGCTACACGACACCACATATCTCTTCCCAATGTATGCCGTCGTCGGGTTCTTTGTCGGGATTGTTGGAGTGGTTCCGGCCATTGCCGTCAAGAGCTTTCCAGCCGCGATTCGCTTTTCAGGATTGTCGTTTTCGTACAATGTCGCTTACGCCATCTTCGGTGGCATGACCCCAATGCTCGTCAGTACCATGATCGTTAACGATCCAATGTCACCGGTTTATTACGTCGCAGCCGTGTCCGTTGTCGGAATCATTGCCAGTGTTGCCGTGATTTGTTTCCGGCCAAAACTGGATTTGACGGCAGGCATCGCGTAAACAAATCCCCTCGCTCATCCATCCTCCTCTCTCAAGAAGAGAGGAGGATTTCTTGATAAACCTGACAAGAGTCAGGAACCCAACGACCAATATGTGACAATGTCACTTATAGAACCCCTTATATCACCTTCAATCAGGCTACGTGAGCGATACATCTCAAACTGTTAATCTTTAATTTTGCCTCATTCGTCACTCATATCTCGACTAACCATTAAAAAATACAGAAAAATCGGATTATTTTGTCGAAATTTTCTCCATTGACTGCTTTTCATGGCTAAAAATTATGCATCAAAATCGCGGTTTTTTGCTCAACTCATAGACATGTCACTCTCTACATATTTTTATCACACTCAACAGATCATCCCTTTCAAAGAGTAATAAGTTCATTATCAGGCTTGTGAGCCCTATCTCAGCTTCCAGTTTAACCACCCTACCATGTCGCAATTAGGCAAAGGAAAGACGTATTCATACCCCCATACTTCCAGATTGGGCGGTATGTTCATCGTGCTTACTATAAATAATCAACCACACTGCAGAATGTTCACTCAATCGATCAGCGATTACTTAACAAGAATCATGCTTTGCTTGCCTACACACGCTTTGCTGTGATCTCTATCGCTCGTGATGTTTAGCATTCCGCCGATTTGGTGATAGAACCTCTACAACGATAAACAGCCTCAATAAGGAAATACCCTATGTCCAATCAACAATCTAACCGCGGCGTCGTTTATAAAGGCGCAGGAAAAGTGGCCGTTGAATCCATCGCTTATCCAGAACTTGCTTTGGGTAACCGTAAATGCGAACACGGTGTTATCTTGAAAGTCTTAACCACCAATATTTGTGGCAGTGACCAACATATGGTTCGCGGTAGAACCACCGCTGAAGAAGGACTTATGCTTGGGCATGAAATTACGGGCATCATTTTGGAAAAAGGCCGCGATGTTGAATTTGTTGATGTCGGCGACATCGTCTCAGTGCCATTCAATATTGCCTGTGGTCGTTGTCGCAATTGTAAATCGGGGTTAACTGGCATTTGTTTGAATGTGAACCCCTCGCGTCCAGGCGCAGCCTATGGCTACGTGGATATGGGGGGCTGGGTTGGCGGCCAATCTGAATACGTGATGGTGCCCTACGCCGATTTTAATCTGCTGAAATTCCCCGATCCGGATCAAGCCAAAGAAAAAATCAAAGATCTCACATTGTTATCCGATATTTTCCCCACAGGCTTCCATGGCTGTGTCACGGCAGGTGTTGGCCCTGGTTCAACGGTTTACGTGGCAGGCGCTGGCCCCGTTGGCTTGGCGGCAGCCGTCTCTGCTCAGCTACTTGGCGCCGCCTGCGTGATTGTCGGGGACATGATCCCAGATCGCCTAGAACAGGCGCGCAGCTTTGGCTGTGAAACCATCGATTTACGCGAAGATGGCAGCATGGAAGATAAAATTGAAGCCATCACGAAAGAACGTGAGGTCGATTGTTTTGTCGATTGTGTGGGGTTTGAAGCTCACGGTTGTGGCTGTGGACAAAGCCATGAGGAAGCTCCGGCGGCGGTGCTTAACTCTGCAATGCAAGTGACGCGAGCGGGAGGCTCTATTGGTATTCCGGGCCTGTACGTGACCGAAGATCCGGGAGCAAAAGATGAATCCGCCAAACATGGCGCGCTGAGTATGCGTTTTGGTTTAGGTTGGGCGAAGTCTCACTCATTCCACACTGGCCAATGCCCTGTGATGAAATACCACCGTGGCCTTATGCAATCGATTTTGTTTGATAAAGTAAAAATTGCCGATGCGGTAAACGTGCAAATGATTTCGCTTGATCAAGCCCCACAAGGCTATGCTGATTTCGATGGCGGCGCCGCGAAGAAATTTGTTATCGACCCACATGGTGAGTTTAGCTAAGCCGCTCGACTCGTCGTATCAATTGAAATAATCAAGCCGCAAACTCTGCGGCTTTTTACACTGATACCCTCTCAAAACTCCGACCCACTGAGATTGTGGCAAAGATGACAACGTACCAGTAAAGCGACCGACAAACGATAATTTCACATATCTCAGAAACGCAAAAAGACGCCTTATAGGCGTCTTTTTTATATTTGGCGGTGAGTGAGAGATTCGAACTCTCGATACGTTGCCGTATACACACTTTCCAGGCGTGCTCCTTCAGCCACTCGGACAACTCACCAAATTTTGTGGTCAACAGCAACGGCTTGTTTGCGTTAACGGAGCGTAATTTAATGATTATCTTCACTTTGGTCAAGCATAAACTGATAAAAAACCTTAAGTACCAGTGTGTTTGCTCACAAAGTAGCTAATTTGTGTCTTTTTCCTACGTTTCTTTAGACTTGATAATAACCGGGCACACGGAAACAACGACGACAAAAATCGAGAAAGTAACCGTAAAAAACGCCCATCGCACATGAGACGACAGCGTTACTCGCCACGGCCGCCATCGTTTGTTCCCACGAAGCTCCAACCACCAATAAAATACCGGCGTACACTGGCGATTGAAAGAGGACGTAGGCGATCAAATCCGCCACATTCCGCATGGTACGTGCTGGAGACAAGCGTTTACCCAAAGCCATAACTCGGTCACGAAACCAACCGTAGGGAAACGCGATAGCGATGTTCACAGGAATGGACAAGGTGCGTGAAGCTAAAGACTGATCAAACGTCATTCCGGAAATAAAAATTTCGATTCCCATACCTGTAATAAAACAAAATACCACCATCGCAAAGGTATCGGCGGCCGCATTGCGCAGTCGTTCCGGGATGTTTGACTTCACTCACTTTTCTCCATATTAGTATAAAAAACTAAATTAAAAACCTATAAGTAGTATTAAAAACTGGCTTAAAAGCTAATAAGCAGTTTAAGGCGCTATTAAAACAAATATTTATTGGTTTTTGATGCTATTTTTATAATGAATTTTTTAATAAACCATCAGATTTGTCAGAAAAACCAGCACTACCTACTGGTCGTTGACCGTGGGGATCAGTGCAAAAGCACGAGAAAATGCGAAAAGTTCGCCTATATCCCTCGCACTTCATCAAGGTTTATGGGTACACTAAGAGCAGAATAACGATGATCAACAACGGGAAAGCATTTTGACGCTTCAAGAAATTCTTGCTCAACCAGAGTTAAACCAAAAATTATTAAACGAACCCAAAACCACCGGTTTTGTGACCGCCATGGCATGCTCTCCGAATGTGCTTCCTCCAGAAGTTTGGATTCCTTATCTATGGGGGGGAGAGGAAGTCGCTCCGTTTAATGATGGCGAACAGCTGGAAAATTATTTAGAGCAAATCATTGCGATGTGGAATCGCTTCCGCCCTGCACTATTAGAAAATACTTGGTCTTGGCCGGAAGGTTACGCCTTAGATGATCAAGAAATTGTGAACAGTAACGTTCGTGATTTTTGTGAGGGATTACTCCAAGGCTGGCAGCTTATTCAGGACGATTGGGAAACCATTATGCCTGAAGAGAGCGAAGACAGCTCCCTCTTAGGCGGTGTCCTATTATCCGTCAGTATGCTGTACGACCCGGAAACCTCCATTGCCACATTGAGCGCTCAAGGTATCGAAGGACTGGAACAGTTCGAGGAAATCTTTAACGCGATTCCAACCATGTTATGTGGGCTTACCATACGTGGAGTGGCCTTAGCTCAGCAAGCGTAATCCTTGCCTTGCCATAAGCAAAAGCCCCAGTGATTAAGATACCATCACTGGGGCTTTGTTTTATCGATGACTCAGCCCTTTATCTGTGGACTGCATTAGCCATTGAGCCGCTCAGCAAAGTCCAACATTCGATTCAGTGGTATTAATGATTGGACACGCACAGACTCATCGACAAATATCTCGTGATTTGCACCTCCGTCAGTCAATGCCTGCTCAATCGCCTGTAGACCATTCATCGCCATCCATGGACAATGTGCGCAGCTACGGCACGTTGCGCCCGCTCCGGCCGTTGGAGCTTCGATAAGAGTCTTCTCTGGCACAAGCTGTTGCATTTTAAAGAAGATGCCTTTGTCCGTTGCCACAATCATTTGCTGCTGTGGTAATGCCTTGGCCGCTTTAATCAATTGACTGGTCGAGCCCACGGCATCCGCTAGCGCAACCACACTTGCTGGGGATTCTGGATGCACAAGAATGGCGGCATCAGGATAAACCGCTTTCATTTTACGAAGTGAATCCGCTGAGAATTCATCGTGCACCACACATTCGCCATTCCACAGCAACATATCAGCGCCCGTTTGGTTGGCAATGTATGACCCTAAATGACGATCCGGTCCCCAAATGATCTTGTGATCGTGGCTATCTAAGTGCTCAACAATCTCTAAGGCAATACTGGATGTGACCACCCAATCGGCGCGAGCTTTCACTGCCGCGGAGGTATTCGCGTACACGACAACGGTATGGTCAGGATGGGCATCACAGAACTCAGTGAACTTATCGGCTGGACAACCTAAATCTAAGGAGCACTCCGCTTCAAGAGTAGGCATAAGAATGCGCTTTTCCGGCGTCAATATTTTTGCCGATTCCCCCATAAAGCGGACACCAGCAATAATTAAGGTTGTCGCTTCATGACGATGACCAAATTTGGCCATTTCAAGAGAGTCCCCCACAAAACCACCCGTCTCTTCAGCCAGTGCTTGAATTTCTGGGTCGGTATAGTAGTGGGCAATTAAGACGGCCTGTTTGTCTTTGAGAAGACGTTTGATACGGCTTATGTAAGCCTGTTTCTCATTGGCAGTTAATGGCGCAGGTTTCGGTGGAAATGGGTAAATCGTGTCAATTTTATCCAGTATATGACTCATTGCTCAAATCTAGGCTAAATGATAATCCGTGTATTCTACACTGAATATTCACGCAGAATCAAAAACTCATCCGAGTATGCGGGTGTGACCGTCTGATTGTAACAACACATAAAAAAAGAGCCGCGATAAACGCGGCTCTTTTTTACCACACCCCATATTACTTCAGATGGGATTTGGCCACTTCTGCCGATGAGCTGTCAGGGTAATCGCTGACGACTTGCTGATAGTATTTCTTTGCCTGGGCATCTTGGTCATTACGACGCGCGATATCACCGAGCTTCACTAACGCATCGGGGCGTTTATTCGATTTTTCAAACGACACGACTTTGGCAAAATTCTGAGCCGCTTTGACATCATCTTTCTTGGCAAAGAACAACTGTCCTAACCAATAATGACTGTTCGGAGTATAGACGGAGTCCGGAAAGTCTTTTTGGAATTTCTCAAATGCTTGAATAGCGCCATCATAATCATGTTTCTTCAAGATAAGATCAACAGCATCTTGATAAGCGCTGCGTTCATCTTTATTACTTGAGAACGTACCTTCATCGTCACTATTCATGTCTTGCTGGGAAGCATCTGCGGTTTTTGCCGTTTTCATTTGACTACGCAGATCGTCCAGCTCAACAAACAACTCACGCTGACGCTTCGTCATTTGTTGCATATTATACGAATTTTTCTCTAGTTTGCCGCGCAAACTGCGGATCTCTTGAGACATATCATCCAACTGCTGTTGCATTTGCAATTGCATGCGACTACGGCTTTTTACCAATCTTTCAAGGCGTTGGACTTCTGAGTCTTGACTGCCGCTCGTGTTAGAGGCACTGGCTTGGCCATTGCTTTGATTTGATGAATAGTCGATATCTGATACTGGAGCCGGTGCAGCGAGCGTACTGCTCGCTGCACTTGCCAGTAACGTAAGCATAACAACTTGCTTTAAGTTACTGAACATAAAGTATTCCTACTTAGTATACTAGAACTGCACGACGGTTTTTCGCGTATGCAGCTTGAGATTGGCCAAGAACCAATGGTTTCTCTTCACCGTAACTAACGATAGAGATTTGACTTGCTTGAACACCTAATGCTTCTAGGTATTTCTCAACCGCTTTCGCACGACGTTCACCCAGTGCAATGTTGTACTCTGGTGTACCACGTTCGTCGGTATAACCTTCAACCGTCACTTTCATGTTTGGATGCTCACTCAAGTATGAGGCGTGTGCTTCTAACATGTCTTCGTAATCGCTTGAAATTGTTGAGTTATCAAACGCAAAGTAAACAGTTTGCTTTTCACGAAGTGCTTGATTCTTAGCTTCTTCTTCAGACATTTGCGATTCACTGCTCTCCATTGGAGTTGCCATTGTATCGTCAGTATCTGTTGATTGGCTGCTTTGACCCGTTGTTTGCTGCTGATTAGTTTGCGAACCAGAAGCATCCGTCGCGTCATCGCTTGAACTACATGCGGACATTGCCATAACAGGTAGCGCGATAAGCAATCCTTTAAGAACTTTATTGAGTTGCATCTTCATTTTCCTTACTTAATTGAAAAGTGTGTGCTTATAAAAATGGTGACCATGCTGGCGCTCGAACACGTCCATTTGTTGCCGGTAAGCGTGCTTTAAAGCGCCCATCTATTGATACCATGGATAATACGTTTTTCCCATTATAAATAGAGCTGTAGATAACCATAGCACCATTCGGTGAAATACTTGGAGACTCATCAAGTAAAGTCTTCGTTAAAATTTGCACCGCACCTGTTTCCAAGTCTTGCTTCGCTAAGTTAAAGCCCGAGTTACTACGGTTTACCATAATGAGATAACGACCATCTGGAGTGATCTGCCCACCCAAGTTCTGACTGCCCTGCCAAGTGAGGCGCTTCGTCGAACCATCGCTTAAATTTACTCGATAAATCTGTGGTTTACCACCCCGATCGGACGTAAATATGAGGGACTTCCCATCCGGCATCCAAAACGGTTCCGTATTATTAGATCGACCATGGGTCACTTGTGTCAGCTTCCTGCTAGCTAAATCCAAAATATAGACATGAAATGACCCACTTTTGGATAAAACAATCGCCAATTTCTTCCCATCCGGTGAAAATTCAGGCGCCCCATTATGCCGAGGGTAAGCGGACACTTTTTCGCGCTTCGCTGTATAAATATTTTGAATATAGATTTCTGCGTGGCCATTTTGGAAACTGACGTATGCCAACTCTTTGCCATCAGGCGACCACGACGGTGACATAATCGGCTGCTTAGAACGCAGTACAATACGTTCATTATGACCATCATAATCTGAAATGCGCAGTTGATATGGGTATTTGTCTTCGTGTTTCACTACCACATAAGCAATGTGCGTCAAGAACGCACCTTTTTCGCCTGTTAACTGCTCATACACCAAATCCGAAATACGGTGAGCGTACATACGCAGTTTCTTCTCTGAAACACGGGCGACTTTCTTAAATAGAACTTGGTCATTAGAGACAACCAACTGCCCATCATTGCTCAAGGACTTACTGGCACCTTGAGTTAATTGTCCTCTCACGACATCAATCAGCTGATAGCGAATGACATATTTGCCATTGGCATCTTGCGATACAGTACCAGTCAGAAGCGCATCGACCCCCAATTGAGTCCACGCTTTATAGTCGATATCTTGAGTGTTATACGGAGTCTGTGGCATTTTGCTCACAGGAACGGGGCTGAATTTGCCACTGCGGGTTAAGTCCGAGGACACAATTGAGGCCAAATCTTCCGGAGGTCGCGAGTTGCCTTCCCATTTAAATGGCACAATAGCAATCGGCCTTGCCGCACTGATCCCATCGGTAATCACAAGATCTAACGCCGCGTTGGCCATTTGGATACTACTAAGCAGTATCAATACACTTCCTAAAAATAGTCGCTTTAACACAAGCATTTCCTTTTTACTCTGGTGCAACGGTCAAGTTGATATTTCTGAGTTTTTCAACAACTGCTGGATCATTTTTCGGGAGTGGGAACGTACCAACTTTCGCCACAGCCGCCCGTGTTGCTCGGCATAAACGAGAATCGCCACCTTCCACCGTGATGTTTTTCAATATTGCGCCAGTCCCCGTTGGAATCAACCGCAGGTTCACTTTACAGTCTTTTCCTTTAAAATTGTCGTCAAGCAACAAATTTTTCTGGATCAGCTGTTGATAAATGGCACCCCATCGGTCTGATTCACTGGCTACGTGCTTTGCTTGAGCTGCACTGTTCTCCGAGGATTCATTTTTTAATCCATTGAAGATATCTTCAAGCTGCTTTTGTTGCTGAGCTTTCGCTTTTGCCTTAGCGGCCGCTTCTTTGGCGGCTTTTTCTTTGGCCGCCTTTTCTTTGGCTAAGCGCTCTTGCTTCGCCTTGGCGGCCGCAGCAGCTTGCTTCGCTTTTTCGGCTTTCTCTCTTTCGGCACGCGCTTTGGCTTCTTTCTCAGCTTTCGCTTTTGCAGCCGCGGCTTCAGCCTTACGCTTCGCTTCTGCTTTCGCCGCGCGTTCTTTCTCTTGGCGGGCTTTTTCTGCGGCCGCTTTTTTCTCTTGCGCTGCACGCTCTTGGCGCGCTTTTTCCGCTTCGCGTGCCTTTTTCGCTTCGAGGGCTTGCTGCTCTTTCAGCTTACGAATGCTTTCTTCTTCAGCCTTGCGTTTTTTCGCTAACTCATCGGCTTCACGACGCATTTTATCCAATCTCGCTTTGCGAGCTTGCTCTTTTTGCGCAGCCTCTGCACGTTGCTGACGAATTTTCTCTGCTTGCTGATGAATCAAGTTAGGATCCACCACCACAGCCTCAACCATCTTTCCAGAAGATTTAGGCTTCGGCTTTTCTAGATTAAAATCCGCACTCCAAACTAACGCACCAATCAAAACAGCATGTAAGGCTATCGAGATAATTACTGGTGCCGTAAACTGAGGCTTTTCTTGATTTTTTGATCTCATGAATGCTAACCAAGCCTATTCATCATCTTTAATATCTGTTAACAATCCCACTTTGGGAATGCCCGCTTTACTCAGTTGATCCAAGACCATCACAATATTGGAATAAGACGTCGCTTTATCTCCCCCCACTGCAACTTGGGTGTTTGGATTGACCTGGCGCTCGGCTTTAATACGAACGACAACATCTTGCAACGACACTCCTCGTTCCATTTCTTGGTTATCAACGCTGATCCCTAAATCGCCTTGTTTGTCGATTTCAACAATGATAAAGCTTGCACTGTCACCCGCGAGTTCTGATGCAGGTTTAGCCGTGGTGGTCTGAGGTAAATCTACATCGACACCTTGTGTCACGAAAGGCGATGTAACCATGAAAATAATCAGCAAAACCAACATCACATCAATGTATGGCACGACATTAATTTCCGCTGTCATCTTCCGTTTTTTCGGTTGATAACTTGCCATAAATTATTCCTTACCAGCCATCGCTTGGCGATGTAAGATACTGTGAAACTCTTCAGAGAAATTGGCGTAAGCATGTTCCAACTTACTCACTTTGTCCGTTAAACGGTTATACGCAACAACGGCAGGAATCGCAGCAAACAGACCCATTGCCGTGGCGATCAAAGCTTCAGCAATGCCAGGTGCGACCATTGCTAACGTTGCTTGCTTAACTTGTCCAAGGGCAATGAATGAATGCATGATGCCCCATACTGTCCCAAATAGACCAATGTATGGACTGATTGAACCGACCGTCGCTAAGAATGGCAAACTGGTTTCGAGATCTTCAACTTCACGTCCAACAGCGACGCGCATGGCTCGGCTCGTGCCATCCATAACAAAATCGGGGGATGCCGCATTCGATTTATGTAAACGGCCAAATTCAGTAAAGCCGCTGTAGAAAATTTCTTCGGTTCCCGATAACGAATCTTTGCGGGTTTTGCTTTCTTGGTACAAACGCGATAGATCGCTGCCAGACCAAAATTTATCTTCAAACGCATCCGCTTCACGTAGCGCTGTTTTTAATCGTTTACTGCGTTGAAAGATCATGGCCCATGAACACACAGACATTCCCAATAGCAGTAGCATTACAAATTTGACAAGCAAGCTTGCCTCTAAAAACAGGTCTAGGATAGAAATATCAGCATTCACTTGAGATCAACTCCGTGGTTAAAGTGGAAGGCATAGCAATAGGCTTCATGTTTACATTATCAATATATGCTACCTTAACGATGGTTTTACACAATACGTTACCCTCAGGATTGACTAGCTCTTGACAGAAAATCATGGACGCCTTTTTCATATTAGTCACCCAAGTCTTCACAGTGAGTTGATCATCGAGCCGTGCGCCCTTGATAAAATCGATATCCATGTGTCGGACAACAAAGCCGGTGCCTTGTTCCAAAAATGACTGCTGATTCATACCTGCATGGCGCAACATTTCGGTCCGAGCTCGCTCAAAAAACCGCAGATAATTAGCATGATAGACCACACCTCCAGCATCAGTATCTTCATAATAGATACGTACTGGCCATTCAAATATGTTCATGATTGTTGAGCCCCTATTTTTACCTCATACAACTGACTGGTTACTATAACGCAATACTGTGACACGAGTACAAGGCTTAACAGGACTTTTCACGAGGTTCTGATAAAAAAATAGCGCTGTCTCAATAAGACAGCGCTATTGTGTTCATTTCCTCACCAACGCATTACTTTACAATGACTTTCTGATTACGAGAATCTAACCACTGTCAGAACCGTTAAGATGATAAGAGAAAAATATGGACTGAACGTGATTTGCCAAATCCAATGGCGGGGTTTGAATCCAATGCCATAAACGACACTAGAACATACCGCCCAGATCAATAACACGCCTTTCACCATGTTAAAACCACCGATGTGATCAGCGTAGCTGACTGGGTTCCACATCACTAAACCAATGTGGATAAACCCCAGCACAATGGATAACAAGCGCAATGGCCAGTTATCCATTGGAGCATGCCATTTGGCAACACGTTCGGAACAATGACTATTCACTGTCTTCGTCCATCATTTCACGATGTTCTAGCCATAAGGCATTAATGATACCGAATGCACAGGCTAGCAACACCCCTAAAATCCAAGCAAAATACCACATAGACGTGCTCCTTAGTACATTGATTTCTGGTTGTCTTCAATATCTGATTTGCTGATACGACCGAACATTTTGTAGTAACAGAATGCGGTGTATAGCAGGATGATTGGCACAAACACAGCCGCCACACCCGTCATCAGTTTCAACGTCATTTCGCTGGACGTTGCATCCCAAATGGTTAAGCTCACATCTGGGTGAATGCTTGAAGGCATCACAAATGGGAACATCGCGAAACCAGCAGTAAAGATGATACCAACGGTCCCTAAACTTGCCATAATAAAGGCAAATGCGGGTTTGCCGACACGTGAGAACAACGCAGCCAATAATGGCATAGCTACACCCAAGATAGGTGCCGCCCACATTAGCGGATACTCGTGGAAGTTATTCATCCAAGCCCCTGCTTGAGTCATCACGTCTTTATTTAGTGGGTTTGACGCCGCATTGGTATCGATCACGCTGTTGACGATGAAACCATCCAGGTTTTTCACCCAGAAGCCTGCCGCAACAAACAGCACTGCACTCAATACACCAGTGATTTGAGCTAGGCGAGTCGCACGAGCATGCACTTGATCCGAGGCTTTCATTTGTAGCCATGTTGTTCCTTGGTTCAAGAACATCAATACGCTCACGAGACCACACAAGATACCAAATGGATTAAGCAGACCAAAGAAAGTGCCTTTGTAGCTCACCATAAGTAGGTTGTTAATTTCTAGCGGTACACCTTGCAACAAATTACCGAAAGCAACACCAATAATTAACGGTGGAATAAATCCGCTAAGAGAGATCCCGACATCCAACGCTTTACGCCAGCCGTCATCATCAATTTTAGCACGGTACTCTAGGCACAAAGGACGTAGCCATAAAGAAGCTAGCGTT
Source organism: Vibrio zhugei (assembly GCF_003716875.1). Taxonomy (NCBI): domain Bacteria; kingdom Pseudomonadati; phylum Pseudomonadota; class Gammaproteobacteria; order Vibrionales; family Vibrionaceae; genus Vibrio; species Vibrio zhugei. The sequence goes on from NZ_CP033078.1 coordinate 1,671,204, forward strand.
AAAATCATCGCTAGGTAAAAACCGGAAAATGAGGCAGCGTATACCATTGGCCAAGCCGCGAATAACGCGCCACCAGCTGTAACTAACCAAACTTGGTTACCATCCCAGTGTGGTGCGATGGTGTTGATCATCATACGGCGTTCAGTGTTAGTTTTACCGATGAGAGGCACTAAGGCCCCAACACCCATGTCAAAACCGTCAGCAATCGCAAAACCAACGAACAATACACCAATCAGTACCCACCAAATAAATCGTAGGGCTTCGTAGTCAAACATTATCGTCTCTCCTTACTTAAGCTTCTACTTGGCGGTTAACTTTGTCTTCAACAGAGTTACCGTTTTGCTCAAAGTGGTAACGGCCAGTTTTCAAGCTACTTGGACCAGTACGAGAAAATTTAACCATCAAGAATACTTCAACAACCAAGAAGATTGTATAAAGCGCTAGAATCGCCACTAGAGTCGTGATTAATTCACCAGCTGTTAGCGCGGAAGCGGCAACATTGGTTGGTAGAATTTCACCAACAGCCCATGGCTGACGCCCATACTCAGCAACAAACCACCCCGTTTCAACGGCAATCCATGGTAATGGAATGGCAAATAATGCGGCTTTCAATAAAATTGGATGCTGATGGATTTTATTACGGCAAGTTTGGATAAATGCCGCGGCAAAAATCACTAACATAATCACGCCACAACCCACCATGATACGGAACGCCCAGAACAGCGGCCATACTTTCGGGATAGAATCATCCGCCGCGGCTTGGATTTGTTGCTCTGTTGCATCGCTCACATTGTCTGTGTAGCGTTTCAAAAGCAATCCGTAACCTAAGTCGACTTTGGCTTTTTCAAACTCGGCTTTTTCTTCCGGTGTTTGCGTGCCATTACGAAGTTTTTCTAACAATGAGTACGCATACATACCGTTACGAATACGTTCAATGTGTTCTTTACGCAAATCACGCAGACCGTGAACTTCAGTATCTAGCGAGCGAGTCGCAATAATACCGAGAGCCCATGGCACTTGCAGCGCAAATTTCGTTTCTTGCTTAGCCTGATCAGGGAAGCCGATTAAGGTCCAAGCAGCTGGTGCAGGTTGGGTTTCCCACTCACCTTCAATCGCAGCCAGTTTGGTTTTTTGCACATCACCAAGTTCATAGCCGGATTCATCACCAAGGACAATCACAGACAAGACAGCTGCAATACCAAATGATGCCGCAACCGCAAACGAACGACGAGCAAACGGTAGGTCACGACCTTTCAATAGGTAGTAAGAACTGACACCCAGAACGAACATTGCACCAGTGGTATAACCAGCAGCAACGGTATGCACAAATTTAACCTGAGCGACCGGGTTAAAGATGATGTCCGCAAAGCTGACCATTTCCATTCGCATGCTTTCATAATTGAATGTGGAACCTACTGGGTTTTGCATCCAGCCGTTCGCAATCAAAATCCAAAGCGCAGAGAAGTTTGAACCGATCGCCACTAACCACGTAGTTACTAAGTGTTGACGTTTTGATAGACGATCCCAACCGAAGAAGAACAGTCCGACGAAAGTCGATTCAAGGAAAAAGGCAACGAGGGCTTCGATAGCAAGCGGAGCACCAAAAATATCACCCACATAGTGCGAGTAATAAGACCAGTTGGTTCCGAACTGGAATTCCATCGTTAAACCGGTGGAAACACCCAGTGCAAAGTTAATACCGAACAGTTTGCCCCAGAACTTTGTCATGTCCTTGTAGACAGGTTTATCGGTCATTACGTATAGAGACTCCATGATGGCAAGCAAAAATGTCATGCCCAGAGTCAAAGGTACGAATAAGAAGTGATACATCGCTGTCAGCGCAAATTGCAACCGCGATAGATCAACTACGTCAATCATAGTAACTCCTTTGTGTCGGCTGAAAGACACGTTAAATACATTAAAACACCGGCCGCGTTGTATAACTTAACTAATTGTTATAAAAAAGTGACTTATGTTGTTTCAATGTACCAATGTGGTTAGGTAATTGTTAAGCACGAGCTAATATAGCTTGAGCTAATAATACTGTGGAAAACGGAATGTTTCAAAAGGTTTATAGAAGCGACCCACTGTAATAAAAATCAATATTCCGTATTGAAAACCACATAAGACAAATTCTAAATGATCCAGATCAATAGATTAGCGGCCGTCTTGTTACTAATGGGTAAAATATAGAGGTGGGAGGCATTTTTTTACTACATAGTGGTAACAAACCAACAATAAGTTGTCACTTTTATGAGTGGGATAAATGTTTAAAAACGTGATCTTGATCGACCACGTTTTTACAAATATAAATAAATATGACTATTTCTGACGCAATTTATCGGTCAATACCAAAATGTAAATACGCGCGGTCCGAAGCGATGCGTCCACGTGGGGTGCGTTGTAAGTACCCTTGTTGAATTAAGAAAGGTTCTAACACATCTTCAATGGTGTCTTTTTCTTCGCCAATTGCCGCTGCTAAGTTGTCTAGCCCGACCGGCCCGCCTGCAAATTTTTCCATAATCGCGAGCAAAAGTTTGCGGTCCATGTAATCAAATCCTTGATGATCGACATCCAACATATTGAGAGCTTTATCGGCAATATCGGCACTGATATGCCCATCACTTTTTACTTCCGCGTAATCACGCACGCGGCGTAATAAACGATTGGCAATACGGGGTGTCCCACGTGCTCGTCTTGCCACTTCCAGTGCCCCTTCAGGCTCCATCGACAATCCTAAGCATTCAGCACTGCGTTGAACAATAAATTGTAAATCGGCAATTTTGTAATATTCCAATCGTTGAACAATGCCAAACCGATCCCGCAATGGTGACGTTAATGACCCCGCTCGTGTGGTGGCACCAATTAACGTAAATGGCGGCAAATCAATTTTAATGGAGCGCGCTGCTGGGCCCTCGCCAATCATAATATCCAACTGATAATCTTCCATCGCAGGATACAACACTTCTTCAACCACAGGACTAAGACGATGGATCTCATCAATAAATAGCACGTCGTTTTCTTCAAGATTGGTTAGCAGAGCCGCTAAATCCCCGGCTTTCTCCAAGACCGGTCCTGACGTCGTCCGTATATTCACATCCATCTCGTTCGCCACGATGTTGGCCAATGTAGTTTTTCCTAACCCAGGAGGACCAAAAATCAGCAGATGGTCGAGCGCCTCACTGCGCTTTTGCGCAGCTTGAATAAAGATTTCCATCTGATCTCGCACATGATCTTGTCCTCGATAATCCGTTAGCTTTTTAGGACGAATAGCGCGGTCAATCAGTTCCTCTTCTTTATAAGTCGGATTTTCAGCGGCAATTAGGCGATCAGCTTCAATCATGAATGGTTTCCTAAACAATGACAGGCGAGAGATTACGTCGCCTGTTTATAGCACTAAATATAAGATGGCAGTATCAACAATACCATTTACACCATGGATTTTAATGCATCACGAATCAATTGTTCACTCGTCATGCCTGGCTTAGCGATTTGCTGGACCACCTTCTCCGCTTGAGCAGCTTTATACCCCAGTACCAGTAATGCGCTCATGGCTTCTTCTTCTGCGCTTTGATCCACACCGGCTAAATTATCCAGTGGAGCGGCATTCGTTGCTGGTGTAAACAGATCGCCCGCACCCCACCCCTTCAGACGGTCACGCATTTCAATCACCAAACGTTCCGCTGTTTTCTTACCTACACCGGGAAGTTTTATCAGCGTCGAGATGTCTTCATGCTCAACACAAGACACAAATTGGCTCGCGGTCATCCCCGATAAAATCGCTAATCCCATCTTAGGTCCCACGCCATTCGCTTTGATCACTTCACGAAATAAGGCACGCTCGCCTACAGAGCTAAAGCCGTAGAGTAACTGCGCATCTTCACGAACGACAAAATGCGTATAGATCATCGCTTCTTGTCCTATCTCTGGCAGTTCATAAAAACAGCTCATAGGCATTTGTACTTCGTAGCCAACACCATTGACTTCGATAAGAATTTCGGGAGGTTGTTTTTCAAGTAATGTGCCGCGTAAACGTCCAATCACGGGAGGTCCTTTTGGATCGATGAAACATATCAATGATGATAATCAATAACTGGATGGATAGCCAGTAAAACCGCGCAACGAGGCATTGCTCGTTGACGAATTGGACTGGCGATGCTCGGTTCTCTAGCGGTAACGACCTTTACGTGCACTGGTTGCTTTTCCTGCCAAGGCGACTAACGTTTTATTAGTATTGGCATGGCAGATCGCCACTCCGAGCGCATCAGCGGCATCTGCTTGTGGTGTTGCAGGGAGTTTTAGCATTTGTTTGACCATATGTTGGACTTGAGCTTTATCGGCCCCGCCAGTCCCGACCACCGCTTGCTTAATTAAACGCGCCGCATACTCAAATACAGGCAAATCCGCGTTGACCGCAGCAACAATAGCACTGCCCCGTGCTTGCCCTAACTTAAGGGCTGAATCCGCATTTTTTGCCATAAACACTTGCTCAATCGCAAAGACATCAGGCTGAAATTGAGTAATGATTTCGGACACACCCGCATAAATTTGTTTTAAGCGTTGTGGTAAGCCACCATCGGATGTGCGAATGCAGCCACTGCCTAAATATTCTAAATGTCGCCCTTGTTGGCGAATCACACCATACCCAGTAATACGTGACCCTGGGTCAATACCTAAAATGATTGCCATAAGTGGAATTATTGCCTCTTTTATCGTCTAAGATGACTGACTTAATCAGTCCATAAAACAACAAAGTGGGCCGCAGCCCACTCTGTCTTTACTTACGACGCCAAGTCGTACCACCCGGGCCATCTTCAAGGATGATGCCCATCTCATGCAGCTTATCGCGTGCCAGATCGGCGTTTGCCCAATCTTTGGATGCGCGAGAATCATTACGCAATGTGATCAGCGCTTCAATCTCTGCTGCATCTTCATCGTTGCCAGCACCATTTTGTAAGAATTGCTCGGGATCTTGATGAAGAATACCAATCACATCCGCTAATTCGCGCATTAACGCACCTAACGCACTCGCATGTTCAAGATTATCCCCTTTTAGACGATTGACTTCACGCGCCATATCAAACAGCACTGAATATGCTTCAGGAGTATTAAAATCATCATTCATCGCTTGAGTAAAGCGAGTGACATATTCGTCATGATGAACAGGTTCAACGTTCGCATCAAGGCCACGAAGAGACGTATATAAACGCTCTAATGCTGAACGCGCTTGTTTTAGGTTATCTTCTGAGTAATTCAGCGGACTGCGATAATGACCCGACATCAAAAAGTAACGAACCGTTTCTGCATCATAGTGTTGCAACACATCACGAATAGTAAAAAAGTTACCCAGTGATTTTGACATTTTCTCCTGATCAATCATCACCATGCCACTATGCATCCAGGTGTTGACATATTGGGTATCGTGCGCGCAGCAAGACTGAGCAATTTCATTTTCATGATGCGGGAATTGTAGGTCGGAGCCGCCACCATGAATATCGAAATGCTCGCCAAGAATTGAAGAGTTCATCGCCGAACACTCAATGTGCCAACCCGGGCGACCTTGTCCCCATGGCGAGTCCCACATTGGTTCGCCTGGTTTCGACATTTTCCAAACCACAAAGTCCATTGGGCTGCGTTTCGCCGCTTCAATGTCCACACGTGCGCCTGCCTGCAACTGCTCTAAGTTTTGTCCAGACAGTTTTCCATAGTCGGCATATTTGGCGACTTCAAACATCACATCACCATTGTCGGCAACGTATGCAAAGCCTTTTTCGATCAACTTTTCAACTAATTCAATGATTTGCGGAATAAACTTCGTCGCGCGCGGCTCAATGTCAGGACGACGCATATTGAGCGCATCAAAATCAGCGTACATTTCTCCGATTAAACGCTCAGTCAGGTCATCGCAACTTTCGTTATTGTCTGCCGCACGTTTTATAATCTTGTCATCAATATCAGTAATGTTACGTACGTACGTTAGGTCATAACCTAAATAACGTAGGTAACGCGATACAACATCAAAAGACACAAAGGTACGACCGTGCCCAATGTGACAGAGATCATAAATGGTGACTCCACAAACATACATGCCAACTTTACCGGCAACGATGGGCTTAAATTCCTCTTTCTGTCGTGTAAGCGTGTTATATATCTTCAGCATGATCTCTATCTATTTAATCTATAAAAACGAATAAGGTGAGACAGTATAACAACTCTCATCGCCCTCGGTCATCCATTTGGTGTTTTGAATCGGCAAAAAGTTACGTTAGAATTGGATTTCTTACAAACAAAGCAAAGGTAATGCTCATGATCACCCTTCACACTAACTTTGGTGACATTAAAATTCAATTGAACGAAGAAAAAGCGCCAGAAACCAGTGCAAACTTTTTGCAGTACTGCCGTGATGGTTTTTACGACAATACACTATTTCACCGTGTTATCGATGGCTTTATGGTTCAAGGTGGCGGCATGACCTCTGGCCTGAAAGAAAAACCAAGCCGTGAGTCGATTCGTAACGAAGCGAATAACGGTCTGAGCAATAAAGTGGGTACGTTAGCCATGGCACGTACTATGGATCCGCATTCTGCGAGTTCACAGTTCTTCATCAACGTCAATGACAACACATTCCTCGACCACCGCTCTGAAACCATGAATGGCTGGGGTTACTGTGTGTTTGCAGAAGTGGTTGAAGGTATGGACGTGGTTAACGCGATTAAAGGTGTTAGCACAGGTTCAATGGGTATGCACCAAGACGTACCGCTAGAAGAAGTTGTGATTACTGGCACGACTATCGAAGAATAATTTTATGACGAAGCGTCTATTACTAGGCGCTTCCTTTGATCTGACACTTATGCATAAAACATTTTTTATATCCGATCTTCATCTCACTCCTTCTCGCCCTGATATTACTGCGTGTTTTCTCCATTTCATGCGTTATGAAGCCATTCATTGCGATGCGCTGTATGTGCTCGGTGATCTGTTTGATTTTTGGGTGGGTGATGATGATAACAGCCCGTTTGCTAAGCAGGTTCGCGCTGCTTTTCAAGCGCTGACCTCGTCAGGGGTTCCGTGTTATTTCATTCAAGGCAATCGCGATTTTTTACTTGGTAAACGGTTTGCACGGCAAACGGGCGTCACATTATTACCCGAAGAGCATGTGATTGAGCTGTATGGTCGCAAAGCGGTGATTCTCCATGGCGATACGTTATGCACCGCCGATGTCAGTTATCAAGCTTTTCGTAAAAAGGTCCATCAACCTTGGTTGCAATTTATCTTTAACCGTTTGCCTATGGTCTTAAAACGCAAAATTGTCTCGCGTATACAATCGGATATCCGTAGCGATAAACAGACCAAACAGCTTGAAATCATGGATGTCACTCCATATGAAGTGGTGCAAGTCATGCACAAGCATCAGGTCGATCTTATGATTCATGGTCATACTCATCGGCCCAACATCCATCATGATGAAGTGCATCAGCAAACTCGAATCGTGTTAGGGGATTGGTACGAACAAGGCTCCGTATTAGTCGTCACACCGGACGACTACGCTTTAGAGCATCGAGATTTTACACTATAACGCGTTTATCCCGTTGAACGAATATCCATTGATAGCGTTCAGTGGACAAGGTATCCGAGACTCATCAACGAACTGCGATAACTATTTATGAATACATGTCCATGTGGCTCTGGGGCATCTTATACGGATTGCTGCCAACCAATTCACCTCAACCCGAGTAACGCCCTACTTCCAGAACAATTAATGCGAGCGCGCTATTGTGCCCATGTGCTGGGCTTAGTTGACTTTGTCATCGAGACGTATCACCCATCCTGCCAAGCAGAACAAGAGCGTGAGCAGATCGCGGCGTCAGTGCAAAGCCAATGGTTAAAGTTAGAGGTATTGGGACACGCCAAAGGGTCCCATGAAGATGAAGGGTTCGTGCATTTCAAAGCCCATTTCTCCGATGGACAGCAAGCCCACTGTTTAGAAGAGAATTCACGTTTCCTTCGCCATAATCATCGCTGGTACTATATTGATGGAACCTTCCCAGACACTCCCCTGCAGCCGAAAATCGGACGCAATGACCCGTGTCGATGTGGCAGTGGCAAAAAATTTAAGAAATGTTGCGGCTAAACTTGGGTTGCTTCTGTAAAAAAGCCAGCCTGTTAAAGGCTGGCTTTTTCGGTGTCTTTTTTACTCTTGATCGATAATCCATTTACGGAATGCTTTACGCTCTTGAGGCGATGACTTTTTATACCATAGCTTAAGCTGTTTTAGGTTAGTCACATTTGCATTGGAAGACAGAGCTTTCTTTCCTGCCGAGGCGGATGCCTCTGTCGACGAGCTCTTCGCTTGACTTAACACCACTGCGCCACTCGTCAATACAGCAGGTCCCATTGTTTGGTTATAGCGCTGCACTTCTGCCACATAATCACGTCCAAACTGAACCCCCTCTTTTTCTAGCTTGTCTTGAGCGATCACCACATTCTGATTCTTATCATCGACTAAGGACCAATCCATATGAGTAATGCTTTGACGTGCTTGCTCAAGATTGCGGTATTCTGGCAGTTTAAACGTTAACGACGTATCACTGGCCTTGATCTTAGCCACATAAACGTCGCTGTACGCCTTACGTAAATCCGATTTGTGTACAGTAAACGTTGGAATGTACTGAAAGACAATCTGGTTGATGCCGTCTTTTAGTTCCTCATTATCTGAAGGAAACAATCCTTTCGCCTTTTCTGGCGCTTCGCCGTTAACCGCTAATAAGTCAACATTTTGCGGGATCTGTAAAACGACTTTCGCATTAGCAACGCTTGATAAGCCGACGAACGAGAACGCGAGAAGCAGTGCTGCTGATTTTTTCATCTGAATTCCTTTATAAACATGCAATGTACATTCATTTGTTTGCCAAGCATTGTAACGAAACCATTAAAAATTTCATCAGCTTCTCACTGCTCATCGAGGCGTAAATCATACAATTGCTACATTAATTGGATAAAAAAAGCTCGGCCAATGCCGAGCTTTTATCAATCGTTCACTTTAACAGCGATTACCAGTATAGACGAGTACCGATGCCGTAGTAACGGTCTGTGCCGTAACGGTTATCATCAGAGATACCTGTTTCTACGTATAGCTTAGACCAGCTTGCGTATTGGTAAAGTACACCTGCGTAAGTGTTGTTGTAAGTGTTGTCTTCTTCTTGGAAGTCATCGATGTACTCGAAGCCACCAAATACTGATGTTTTCTTAGTCACGCTGTAAGAACCAGCAACAACGTAAGAGTCAGTGTTTAGCGTGGTGTTAGTGTTCGCCGTATCATCTTCAACTTTTGCGTGCCAGTAAGTCGTACCTAGGTTCCAACCTTCACCGTTGTAGTTTACAGTCAACATACCGTGAGTCAAGGTTGTGTCTTTAGTTGCCGCTGGTTTTACTTTCGCTTTACCATTGTCAGCAACTACTGACGCGTCTGTTGATGTTTCGTCACGTTGGTAACCAAGGCCACCGTAAACATCGAAGTTACCGAACGTAGTACCTGCGTATAGTTCAGCCGTTTCTGGATCAGACTTACCGTTGTCGTAAGAGTATGCTGCGCGAACCCAACCACTGTCATTTTGGAAAGAGTACTTAAGCATTGCATCTTGCAGCCAGTTCATGTCGTAACCGTCCGCTTCAGGAAGTACGCTGTAACCCCAACCGATGTAGTCGTTTTCGACGCCCCAGATATCATCTGTAAGGATAGATTGTTTACCCAGTGTTAGTGTTCCGTAGTCTTTTGACGCGAAACCAATGTAGTGTTTACGGTTATCACCACTGTTAGTTTGGCCAATACCAAACTCGACTGTTGCAAGCACATCCAAATCGCTTGAAACCGCGTAACGAGCATTAACACCAGCACGAGAAGAACCAGAAGAAACGCTTGTTGATGTTTGCGTACTTTTCAGTTTGCCAGCGTCATAGCTGATCTGTTTGATTTCTTCGCGAAGTTGACCATAAAAATCTACCGATGCGGTATCTGTTTTTAGGATCTCAGCTGCGTTAACTGAACCTGCTGATGCAAGTACCGCTAGAGCGATCAGAGTCTTTTTCATAATAATCCACTGCCTTTTCTAAGTTAGGGAGTCGTTCCTGAATCCCACATATTTTTTTCGATGAAGGTTTGCAACTCTGCGACTAATTAAGGTGCCGCTTTGTAATGCGAGCTTTAGACTGCAAAAGAATATGCTAAGTGTCAAACTAACTAAAAAAAATCGCAAAAAAACATAAAAAACCAATAATTTCAAAAAGTTAAACAAAAAATTATCTCAACATAGTTCAAAAAACGAGCAAAAACATCAAGACATGTCACTATCAAATAGTAAGCACAACCGGATAATTATCTCATTTTAATGTAAATCAACGTCAATAATCAGAGTTTTATAAAGACAAACCCCTCTTTTTCGTACTTTATTCCATAAATCTTATTGCTTTATCCATCAATAATAAGGTTCAATCTTTTTTTGTGAACACGATCAGTTTTTTATTTAAAACAGTGTTGTTTTACAAATTTATCATCGTAAATCAAACTGTGTTAAAATGATTTTCAGTGATCATTGAGTACCGTTATGTTGACCCCAACCATCCAAAAACACATAAAAAGCAGCTATCAAAATCTCCAAGCGCAACTTGATAATTTTATTCCACGACGCGCCCAAAACTACTTAGTCGCAGATATCGCAAAAACCTTATGTGGTGAGTACCATAAAACGCATCGTATGCTCGTCGCTGAAGCCGGTACGGGTATTGGCAAATCGCTGGCTTACTTGATGGGCGCTATTCCTGTCGCCGTTCTTAATAATCGCAAAGTGGTGATTTCCACGGCAACCGTGGCGCTGCAAGAGCAGTTGCTCAATAAAGACCTTCCATTATATCGTCGCCTTACGGAACTCGATTTTTCTTTTATCGTTGCAAAAGGTAGGCAGCGTTATTGCTGTGCAGAAAAGTTGGCCGTCGCCTCAGGGGCCGGTGGTGGTCAGATGGCCATGTTTGAGAGTAAGCCTCAAACAAAAGATGTCGAATTGCTACAATCGCTCTATCAATCACTGGCCACAAATAAATGGGACGGTGATAGAGATGCTTGGCCTGACCCGATTCCGCAAGAGCTTTGGAATATGATCGTCAGCGATAAACATACGTGTAATCATGGGTTTACAGCTCATCGACACTGTCCATTTCAAAAAGCACGCTCGGAGCTGGATAAAAATGATGTCGTGATTGCCAATCACAGTTTGGTGATGGCGGATGCAGAATTGGGGGGCGGAGTAATCCTACCTGAACCCGAACAAACGATTTACGTGTTTGATGAAGCGCACCATTTACCACACGTAGCCCGAGACCATGCCGCTGCTTTTGCATCCTTGAAAGGCGCGGCCAATTGGCTCGAAAAACTGAATCAATCCTTGAGTAAGTTTGCCGCTTTAGCGGATGAAAAACGGGTGGCTCGCTTTCGTCAACAAGCTCAAGAGTCCTTTCAGGCCTTAATTCCCGAGCTATCTCGCTTGCCAAACCAGTTCTCAGCTGAACAATTTGAAGAAGGTATCTACCGATTTGAAAATGGCGAGCTGCCTACTTGGCTGGATGAACTCTCTCGGCAGCTAAAAAAAGACAGTCAAAAGGCGACGCAATCCGTTGGTAAAATCACCGACCTCATTTCAGAACGCGTACGAGAGGGAGAACTTGCCTCTCGGCTTGCAGAACCCGCTTTATCAGAATTAGGGTTTTACATACAGCGCTTGGAAAACCTTCAGCAAGTTTGGCACCTTATGGCTGAACCTCGTCAAGAGAAAGGCGCTCCTCTTGCGCGCTGGTTAGAAGTGAGCAAGGATAAAGACCAAGACTTTATCGTCCATGTTTCCCCGTTAGAAATTGGCTGGCAGTTGGACCAAAAGATTTGGTCACGCTGTGTCGGGGCAATTATGGTCTCAGCGACGATGCGTGCGCTTAATTCATTCCAGTTCTTCTGCCGCCAAGCCGGCATTAGTATGAAAGAAGAAGATGGTGTGCGCTTTCTGGCCTTGGCTTCACCTTTCGATTATGCCGCGAACGGTACCTTACACGTCCCTGCGATGCAGTATGAACCGAATGCACCACAATTTACTCAGTATCTTGCGGAACACCTAATCGAATACCTGCAAGCTGACCAAGCAAATTTAGTATTGTTCTCATCTTATTGGCAAATGAAAGAAGTGGCTGAGCATATAAAGTCAGCCTGTCGTAAGAAAGGTTGGACGCTACAAATCCAAGGTGATAAATCTCGCACAGAAATTCTAAAAAAACATAAAAATCTAATTAAACAACAAAAAACCAGCATATTATTTGGTACAGGTAGTTTTTCAGAGGGATTAGATTTGCCTGGCGATTTACTCCAAAACCTGGTGATTACGAAAATACCGTTTTCGGTTCCCACCTCGCCGGTTGAGCAAGCGCATGCCGAATATATTCAATCGCGTGGCGGCAACCCTTTCCTACAAATTACAGTACCCGATGCCAGCAAGAAGCTGATACAATCTGTGGGCCGTTTGCTGCGCAAAGAAAATGATAGTGGACGCATTGTATTACTTGATCGCCGAGTGGTGTCAAAACGCTATGGTAAGCAGTTGCTCGATTCGCTCCCTCCTTTCAAACGTGTGATTGATTACTAGTTTCCTATTATGAGTAAGTGATATGAAAGATTTAAGCCAGCTTAGTCAAATTATCGATACCTTAGCAACGCAAGCCGCGGCGCTAGACAGGCAACGTGGCGAGCACCACCAGCCTTTATTTGATGGTGTGTTGTTTCATTGTCACGCCAAGCTCGTCACCCCCTGCGTAGAAGAAACAAGAAGCACCCTCGATTCCATCACGCGAGAACAAGCGTCACAGCGTTTAACCGCCAGTCGAGCGGAATATCTCACCGAACGCTTAATCGCTCAGATCAGCGCCATTCAACGTGAACTGTCAACGACCACGATTCGTCATGCCGAGCCGAAGCATTCGTCATACTATCGCAAGCCAATTAATGTGCTTTATCAAGATCTCGCTCGCCATCAAGAGTGGGAACGTCGCCTCGCGGAAATGGTGAGGGATAAACAATATTTACTCGATAGTGCCAGTCTCACGGACAAAACCGCTGCTCAGCAAGCGCTCGTCGCGGTTGAACAACGTTTAAAACGCTGCCAAGACGCGAAAGCAAACATTGAAAAACAAATCACCTACCGAGAGAGAAATCAGTAAATGAGTGACTCCCCTTCCCCTTTGGATCGTGCTCCCGATGATGTAAAACTGGCCGTCGATTTAATTTACTTACTCGAAAGTAATGAGGTTGATCCGCACACCGCGTTATCAGCACTGGAGATGGTCAAACGCGATTTACAAACAAAAATGACCGCAAAAGCGACGACTGACACACCCTAAGTCATCATCAGTCGCGACTTGTTACCACAAAGAAGCATGGTAATATGAATGCAACCCTAACAGTGAGCACAGGATCCCTTATGAAAGTCGTCAGTTTTAATATCAACGGACTGCGTGCACGTTTGCATCAATTACAAGCGTTAATCGACAAACACCAACCCGACGTCATTGGTCTCCAAGAAATCAAAGTCCATAATGATGCGTTTCCTATAGAAGCGGTAAAAGCCATGGGATACCACGTCTACTATCATGGACAAAAAGCGCATTACGGTGTGGCAATGTTGTGTAAAAAAGAGCCTATTCACGTCCAATACGGCTTTCCAACCGATAATGACGATCATCAAAAACGTATGATCATGACCACCTTGGCTGATGAAAATGGCCATAAAACTACGGTGTTAAACGGCTACTTCCCTCAAGGCGATAATATTCATCACGAAACGAAGTACCCATATAAACGCCAGTTTTATCGGGATTTAATGACATATTTAACCTCTCATCACACTCCAGAAGACAACGTCATTGTGATGGGCGATATTAATATTAGTCCGCTAGATTTAGACATTGGTATCGGTGAAGCCAACCGTAAACGTTGGTTAAAAACCGGGAAGTGTTCATTCCAACCAGAAGAACGTGAATGGTTGAAAACGTTGCTTGATTGGGGATTCATTGACACCTATCGTCAACTTTACCCAAGCGTGGATAGTGAGTTCTCGTGGTTTGACTATCGCTCACGTGGCTTTGGTGATAATCGTGGCCTACGTATTGATGTCATTCTGGCAACGGGCAATCTTGCGAAACAATGCCAAGAGTCGGGAATCGACTATGAATTACGTGGCATCGAGAAACCGTCTGACCATGCCCCAATCTGGTCAACCTTCGCTTAACGTTTCCCCGATTATACACAGCATACCGCCAAGTAGCGGTATGCTTGTACTACACATGCAGGTAAGCTAAATATTTCTTCTCTGCCCACTTAAAACCACCAATGAGTAGTAAACTCAAACACATATAGCCAATGCGTGCCGTTAAAAAGGCTTCAAATGGTGCGTAGTAGCGTGCATTGACGAGGCGGGCAGCGCCTGTCAAATCCATAATGGTAATAATCCCAGCGACAGCACTGCCGTGTAACATGAAAATCACTTCATTACTGTAGGCAGGTAATGCTCTTCGCATAGCGCCGGGCAAGATAATACGTTGATAAATTTTCATGGTGCTCATACCGAATGCTCGACCCGCTTCAATTTCTCCACTCGGCAATCCATTAATCGCGCCGCGGATGATTTCTGCAGTATAGGCTGCGGTGTTTAACACAAAAGATACCAAGGCACAAAACCACGCATTTTCCCACCAAGTCCCCACGACCGTTATAAATTGGTTCAGGCCATAGTATATGAGATACAACTGGATAAGCAGCGGCGTACCGCGGAAATAGTAGATGTAAGCCCAACTGGGCCAGCGTAAGATTGGCCGTGTACTATTACGCAATAAGGCGAGTGGAATGGCGCATACGATCTCTAGCAGTAACGAAGCCCCCACCAACCAAGCCGTTGTCCACATGCCTTGTAAATACAAGGGCAAATTATCAGTAATGACCGTCATATCCATAGTGCTTACCTTGTATAAATCCGATACCGACGTTCTAGTAGCGTCAGAAGACCGCTTGAGAGGCTGGTAAATAGAAGGAAGATGACCGAGATCGTCATATAAAATGTGAAAGGCTGCTGAGTTGACCCGGCAGCTAACCCTCCAACACGCACCATATCCTCCAAACCAATGATCGACACTAACGCCGTGGTTTTGAGTAACACTAACCAGTTATTGCCAAAGCCAGGCAAGGCATGGCGTACCATTTGTGGAAACAAGATTCGCCGAAAACTAAGCCACGGACTCATACCATAGGCTTTACCCGCTTCTAATTCCCCTTTATTGACCGCTAAAATCGCGCCACGAAATGTCTCAGCCATATACGCGCCGAAGATAAAGCCAATGGTGATACTGCCAGCCCAGAACGGACTGACGTCAATATAGTCGGGAAGATAAGCAGTCCATTCATGAGACGGTTGCCAGTATTGGATGGCCTGATTGAGCCATTCATTGACATTATATAACGTATTATTGAGAAAAATTTGCCCGCCGAAAAAAATGAGCATCATGAGTACTAAATCCGGAATACCACGAATCAATGTGGTGTAACCGGTTGCGAGTACTCGGGCGATGCGGATTGAAGATAGCTTCGCCAATGCCCCAAACATACCAAGGATGACGGCAATACAAACCGATAACAAAGCGACCTCAACAGTTAATGCTGCTCCCTTTAAAATCGCCCATCCATATCCATATAAATTCCACATGATGATGTCCTTTCAAACTTGGTATTCATACATCCCTGTCAAGGATACCAAGTCACCTTTGAGTAATGGAAAAAGGCTTTATTCGCCGTACACATCAAAATCAAAGTATTTACGCGCAATGGTTTGGTATTGACCATTTTTACGTATAGCGTCAATGGCGGCATTGAGCTTTTTGGTTAAGTCTTTATCTTGTTTACGTACCGCGATACCAAAACCATCACCAAACCATTTAGGATCGGTCAACGTTGGGCCAACGAAGTGATATTTATCTCCTCCGGGCTTATTCAACATACCATCTTGCAATGCGGAGGCATCCCCCAGGACAGCGGCAATTCGGCCATTTTTCAAATCCAGATAGGCTTCATCAAATGATCCGTAACGAACAATATCGACCTCATCGCCATAATTATCACTTAAATACTTATCATGGGTCGTCGCACGCTGAACACCAATCTTAACGCCTTTTAGTCCCTGTTTAGTGAAATCGATGTGCGTGGTTTTCTTGGCGATAAATTTGTTGGGCATGAGCGCATACTTATGAGTGAAGTCCACTTTTCGGCGTCGCTCATCCGTGATCGACATCCCTGCGATGATCGCATCATATTTACGAGCCAATAGAGCGGGAATGATCCCATCCCAATCTTGGCGGACAAGCTTACACTGAACCTTCATTTGTTTGCACAATGCATGAGCAATATCGACATCAAAGCCTTGCAATGTCCCATCTGGGGCTGTCCAGTTAAATGGAGGATACGCGCCTTCCGTTCCAAACCTGACCGTGTGCCACTCTTTTGCTTGTAAAAATCCGGAGACCATTGTCGCCGCTAATACTGTACCCATTAACCCTATTTTCATACTGTCACTCCTGTTATATCGTATGGTGTTGTCCCCTTCCTAGAACAACATTTATCTCTACCAGCGAATTCACTCACCATGGTCTAATAGACCGATGATAAAAACTGCGCTAACTGAGGGGATTTGGGGTGAGGAAACAAGTCCTGTGGATGGCCTTGTTCCTCAACTTTTCCTTGATGCAAGAACATAACATGATTAGACACATCACGAGCAAAAGACATCTCATGAGTGACCACCAGCATCGTACGACCTTCTTCGGCGAGCCCGCGCATAACACCAAGAACTTCACCGACCAACTCAGGGTCCAAGGCCGACGTTGGTTCATCAAATAGCATCACTTCTGGTTCAACAGCTAACGCTCGAGCAATCGCAGCGCGTTGCTGTTGACCGCCCGATAACTGACCTGGATAGTCGTGGCGCCGGTCATAAAGCCCAACCCGATGGAGTAAACTATCTGCCTGTCCGATCGCTTGTGGTTTGGGAACACTGAGTACATGAACAGGGGCTTCAATAACGTTCTCTAGTACCGTCAAATGCGACCACAAGTTAAAACTTTGGAATACCATCGCAAGACGTGAACGTATGCGTTGTACCTGCCGAGCATCTGATGGAAAAGTGTGCCCAGCTTTGTCAGTCGCCATTTTTATTGGCTCATCTTTCACCCAAATCTCACCAGAGGTCGGCGTTTCTAATAAATTGATACAACGTAGAAAGGTACTTTTCCCTGAACCAGAAGAACCAATAATAGAAATGACATCCCCCTGATGGGCTTTTAATGAAATCCCGCTGAGCACTTCATTGGATCCAAACGTTTTATAGAGATTTTTGACGTGCAGTGAAACGGTTTCATTCATGCCCTATTTCCTTTATGACATTATGACGAGGTGAGCGCAAACTCCTTATGCGTTTCATAAAACTAGCACTCTGCCGAGTAGTATGCAATTCACTTAATTGACGCCTTACACCCACACCCCCACTTTACGATGCCGCATTAAACAAAAATTTATCGTATTTTGTGATCATTTATTGATTTAGTTTAAGGTTTGCAGCTTTTTTTTAGCTTAGAGTGTTTATCAACGGGAACAAATTGCATTATGAGTGACCACTTTCCTCAGTGCCCATCCATAATGTTATTTAAATTAGTGTACTGGCACTTTCGGGTAGTAGACTCAATAAGCTAAGTCAGTACGTGTTTTTTCTACTACAAAGGTAGGTATGTCATGGCAGAGCAATTTGCTAAAGCTTGGGAAAGTTTTGTTGAAGGTGAATGGCAAAACGAAGTAAACGTTCGCGACTTTATCCAAAAAAACTACACTCCTTATGAAGGTGACGAGTCTTTCCTCGTTTCTGAAGGTACTGAAGCAACCAAATCGCTTTGGGCCAAAGTCATGGAAGGCATTAAGCAAGAAAACGCGACACATGCCCCTGTTGATTTCGATACATCGGTTATTTCTACCGTGACATCTCACGACGCTGGCTATATTAACAAAGACCTAGAAAAAATTGTTGGTCTACAAACTGAAGCGCCACTAAAACGTGCGATTATCCCTAACGGTGGTATTCGTATGGTTGAAGGCTCATGCAAAGCCTACGGCCGTGAATTAGATCCTGTCACTAAAAAAATCTATTCTGAATATCGTAAAACACACAACCAAGGTGTGTTCGATGTGTACACTCCGTCTATCCTAAAATGTCGTAAAGCGGGTATCTTAACAGGTCTACCTGATGCTTACGGTCGTGGGCGTATTATCGGTGACTACCGCCGTATCGCGCTTTATGGTATTGATCGTTTGATGGCAGATAAATACGCTCAATTTACCTCTTTACAAGAAGACTTCGAAAACGGTGTCGATCTTTCGGCAACCATTCAGCTTCGTGAAGAAGTGGCTGAGCAACATCGCGCTCTTGCTCAAATCAAAGAAATGGCAGCAAAATACGGCTGTGATATTTCACGCCCAGCAGAAACCGCACAAGAAGCGATTCAATGGACTTACTTTGGCTACCTTGCAGCGGTGAAATCACAAAACGGCGCTGCAATGTCACTTGGTCGTACTTCAACCTTCCTCGATATCTATATTGAACGTGATATGGCTGCAGGACGTCTGAATGAAGACCAAGCACAAGAGTTGGTTGATCACTTTGTGATGAAACTTCGTATGGTCCGCTTCCTACGTACACCAGAATACGATGAGTTATTCTCTGGTGACCCAATTTGGGCAACAGAATCTATCGGTGGTATGGGACTTGACGGTCGTCCATTGGTAACCAAAACAAACTTCCGATTCCTGAATAGTTTATACACTATGGGTCCTTCTCCTGAGCCAAATACAACCGTACTTTGGTCAGAAAAACTGCCCGTAGGCTTCAAAAAATTCTGTGCGAAAGTGTCTATTGATACCTCATCAATCCAATATGAGAATGATGATTTAATGCGCCCAGACTTCAACTCCGATGACTACGCCATCGCATGTTGTGTTTCCCCAATGGTCATTGGTAAACAAATGCAGTTCTTCGGTGCTCGTGCTAACTTGGCGAAAACCATGCTGTACACCATTAACGGTGGTGTGGACGAAAAACTGAAAATTCAGGTTGGTCCTGAAATGCCAAAAATCACGGCTGAAGTTCTTGATTACGATGAACTTTGGGAGAAAATGGATCACTTCATGGACTGGTTAGCAAAACAATACGTGACCGCATTGAATGCTATCCACTTTATGCATGACAAATACAGCTATGAAGCATCACTCATGGCACTGCATGACTTACACGTAAAACGTACAATGGCATGTGGTATCGCAGGTCTATCGGTTGCCGCTGACTCGTTGTCTGCCATTAAATACGCTAAAGTGACCCCTGTGCGTGACGAAGACGGTTTAGCTATCGACTTCAATATTGAGGGTGATTATCCAAAATTCGGTAATAATGACCCACGTGTTGATGACATTGCCTGTGAATTGGTTCGCGTGTTTATGAACAAAATTCGCGAGCTTAAAACCTATCGTGATGCGATTCCAACTCAGTCAATTCTGACCATTACCTCGAACGTTGTCTACGGCAAAAAAACAGGTAACACACCTGACGGTCGTCGCGCTGGCGCACCATTTGGCCCAGGTGCAAACCCAATGCACGGACGCGATCAAAAAGGTGCAGTAGCGTCGTTGACATCGGTGGGTAAACTGCCATTCGCGGATGCACAGGACGGTATTTCATATACCTTCTCTATTGTACCGAACGCGCTAGGTAAAGAAGAAAACTCACAACGCTCTAACCTCGCAGGGTTGATGGATGGTTACTTCCACCATCAAGAAAATGTCGAAGGTGGCCAGCACTTAAACGTCAACGTGCTGAACCGTGATACCTTGTTAGACGCTGTTGAGCATCCAGAAAACTACCCACAATTGACCATCCGTGTGTCAGGGTATGCGGTTCGCTTCAACTCGCTCACTCGTGAGCAACAACAAGATGTTATTTCACGTACATTTACAGAAACGATGTAATTTACGCTGATTCTTGATGCTGAAAAAGCCTCGCTACGGCGAGGCTTTTTTATCGGCCAACTTTATAGAGGGCCATATTTATATCGGTTTATCATCAAGGCGTTATTTGAATAAATCCAAGTAAATATGTCCTAACCGCCTATTTTCCACTGTCAGTTTGTCATAAAATAACCATGAAAACTCCCGAAGAGAGAAATGCTCATGTCTACAATTGGTCGCATACATTCCTATGAAACCTGCGGTACTGTTGATGGTCCCGGTATCCGCTTTATCATCTTCTTACAAGGGTGTTTATTGCGGTGTAAGTATTGTCATAACCGTGATACATGGGACACACACATTGGTAAAGAGACTACCGTCGAAGACATCATCAACGAAGCAAAAACCTATCGCCATTTTATGAATGCATCCGGTGG
Organism: Vibrio zhugei; assembly: GCF_003716875.1. Taxonomy (NCBI): domain Bacteria; kingdom Pseudomonadati; phylum Pseudomonadota; class Gammaproteobacteria; order Vibrionales; family Vibrionaceae; genus Vibrio; species Vibrio zhugei. The sequence continues at coordinate 1,691,754 of NZ_CP033078.1, forward strand.
CGGTATTACCTGCTCAGGCGGCGAGTCTATGTTACAACCCGAATTTGTCCGTGATTTATTTCAAGCAGCCCATGCTGAAGGCATTCACACTTGTCTTGATACCAATGGCTATGTCCGTAAATATACCAAGGTCATTGATGAAGTTATGGACGCGACAGACCTCGTGATGCTTGATATTAAGCAAATGAAAAATAGCGTGCATGAAAATTTGGTCGGGGTTTCAAATAAGCGCATTCTCGACTTCGCTCGTTACCTACACACAATCGGCAAAGAAACTTGGCTACGTTATGTGGTTGTTCCTGGTTATACCGATGATGATGAATCTGCCCACTTGTTGGGAGAATTTATTAAAGATATGGACAATATTGTAAAAATAGAAATGTTGCCTTATCACAAGTTAGGGGCGCATAAATGGGAAGCAATGGGAGAAGAGTATCCGTTAGAAGGCGTGAATCCGCCCAGCAAGGACACCATGGAGCGCATTAAAAGCATTTTATTACACTATAAATCGAACGTATCTTATTAATCATTCGCCTTATTGAAAGAGAAATTGATCGATTCATAGCAACAAAGATCATGAAAACCGAATAATGTACATTATTCGGTTTTTTTATGCAAAATACGCCGCAACCCTGTTGTCAGATCATATTTTGCGGGGCAAAAGATGGGTAATCTACATCTAGACACTCAGTTAACCACTGCAATTTCATGAGGCCTTTTATGGAAATGACCCATGCACAACGCCTGATTTTATCGAATCAATACACTTTGATGTCACAGCTAGATAATGCCAATGCTGAACATTATGAACGTTTAAAAACCATAGTAGAGCGTGGTTACGATCTGCAAATCAAAGAATTAACGCGTGCGTTTGACTGCTTACCTGAAGAACAATGCCAGACAATTATCAGTACTATGGACATGTTTCATGCGATGCAAGAATCCCATCATATGTTGTCCAAAGAGGCTCAAAACGATATCGATGCACGTCGACTCCGTTTTTTAGGATACGATGCTGTAACAGAAACTCAAGCGATGAATTACGTGCGTTTTCTCGTGCACACTGAGCAGCGTTATCCACAATTTTTGCCCAATGAACATGAATTTAATAGCCAAGTACCAATGGCAGACAAATACCAAAAAATGCTCGCGGTTTGGCAGCAATGTCCAAGGCAATATCACTTATCTGTGGCCGAACTCCATCAAATCCTCAATGCGTGATATCCCCTTTTCACAATATAAAAAAGGCGCGTTAGGCGCCTTTTCCATTCCAAATTTAACCGCTCAGATTAAAAACGATACGCCACCCCAACATTGAGACTGTGGGTGACTTCATGAGTCACAATTGGACTGTCGTAAATATCCTTATCAAAGTAAGTCAATTTAGCGCCTGCAAAAAGGCGAATGCTTGAGGTTAACTCCGCGAAACCGCCCAACGCGGCATACCAGGATCCAGAACCCCCGACATCGTATGACGTAATCCCGGTCTGCGCTGATTCACTCTCAGAGACCCCATATAAATAATTGCTCATCTTCGATGAGTTGTATTGATAACCGATCTGTGTGGTGAGTCCCGTTGCTCCTTGAAAACGGTAGGAATACAGCCATGATGCATCCAGCAAATACCCATGGTGTTCATTGGTAAATTCCAAAGCGGCTTTGACCGCGAGCTGGCCGACCGGCAAAGAATAACGTAATTCAGGCCCGGTCAACCCTGTTGCATGACGTTCATTAAGGCCTTGCATGGCCGCATTATCAGAGTCATCGGGATCAAAATGACGTCCATCATACGTCACCTGCCATAAGATATTGTGTGGAGCATCAAGCGGCATCAATCCAACACCCAACTCTACTCCCTGAAAATAGACATGCTCTCCTCGATAACTGATCAACGGAAATCCCTCATTGTGACTATCCGTATCTTTATAAATGTCGCTACTGTAATGATAAGCACCACCAACGGCTACCCCATCAGAACGTGCGTGAACAGAATACGAGATAACTAATGCCATACTGGCGACCGCCATCAGGATCGTTCTCGATATATTCGTCATACCTCACCTTTTTCAGTCAAAATGACACTTTGATCACTTTCATGTGACTTCCTTCATGTAACTAATAGTCAATTGCTGTTTTTTTAGCCTAAATTAGTAATAGGATGAATCAAAATAAAGTCGCACTGACCTAACATTCACGACAGTAATCTTAGGGCCGCATGAAGCATAATGCCACTCGCGAATGTAAATAAATGCATAATTGTTAAGCAAAATAGAACAAGCCGAACTAGGATTAAAGAGTGGACGAATTGCGTTGCTCGCGGTTTACGTCAACCGACATTATTAGAGGGGAATCACTATGAGTATTTTTGACCACTTTCAGGCACGCTATGAAGCCGCCAAGGATGAAGAGTTATCAATACAAGAGTTTCTAGCACAATGTAAAGATGATAAAAGTGCTTATGCGAATGCAGCAGAGCGTTTGCTACTAGCCATCGGTGAACCCGAAATGGTGGATACATCTAAGCACCCTCGTCTAAGTCGAATTTTTTCTAATCGTGTAATTGCTCGCTATGAGCCTTTCAAAGAGTTCTATGGTATGGAAGATGCCATTGAACAAATCGTCTCCTATCTACGACACGCTGCTCAGGGTCTTGAAGAACGTAAACAAATTTTGTATTTGCTTGGCCCTGTCGGTGGCGGTAAGTCGTCGTTAGCAGAAAAACTGAAAGCACTCATGCAGCAACAACCTATCTATGTGCTTTCAGCAAATGGACAGCGCAGTCCGGTCAATGATCACCCGTTTTGCTTATTTAATGTCAATGAAGACGGTGAGTTATTACGACAAGAATATGGTATTGAAAAGCGCTACTTGCGCTCAATCATGTCACCTTGGGCCGCCAAACGCCTGCATGAATTTGGTGGCGATATTACCAAATTTAAAGTCGTCAAAGTGCGGCCGTCCATACTCGATCAAGTGGGCATAGCCAAAACCGAGCCTGGCGATGAAAACAACCAAGACATCTCTGCTTTGGTCGGCAAAGTCGATATCCGCAAACTCGAGCATTACTCACAAGACGATCCAGATGCTTATAGCTACTCAGGGGCGTTGTGTCGTGCGAACCAAGGCTTGATGGAATTTGTCGAAATGTTTAAGGCGCCGATTAAAGTCTTGCATCCTTTATTAACCGCGACGCAAGAAGGTAATTTCAACGGCACCGAAGGCTTATCCGCACTGCCCTTCGATGGAATGATCTTGGCCCACTCAAATGAATCTGAGTGGCAAACCTTTCGCAATAACAAAAACAACGAGGCGTTTTTAGACCGCGTCTATATTGTCAAAGTCCCTTATTGTTTACGGGTCTCAGAAGAAGTCAAAATATACGAAAAACTGCTTGAGCATAGTGAATTATTTCACGCACCATGTGCCCCAAGCACCCTTGAGTTACTTGCGCAATTTAGCGTGCTCTCGCGTCTAAAAGTCCCAGAAAACTCTTCGATTTTTTCCAAAATGCGGGTTTACGATGGCGAGACACTCAAAGATACCGATCCAAAAGCGAAGAGTTATCAAGAGTACCGAGATTATGCTGGCGTTGATGAAGGCATGTCAGGGCTCTCGACTCGGTTTGCTTTTAAAATTCTATCCCGAGTGTTTAACTTTGATCATGTTGAAGTGGCCGCCAACCCAGTTCATCTTTTCTACGTGATTGAGCAACAAATTGAACGCGAACAATTCCCACAAGATATTGCAGAGCGTTATTTAGAATTTGTGAAGGGCTATCTGGTTCCTCGATATGTCGAATTTATCGGTAAAGAAATTCAAACCGCCTATCTCGAATCTTATTCTGAGTATGGTCAGAATATTTTCGACCGCTACGTCACCTATGCAGATTTCTGGATTCAAGATCAAGAATATCGCGATCCAGAAACCGGCCAACTCTTTGACCGTTCATCACTCAATGGTGAATTGGAAAAAATTGAGAAAACAGCCGGGATCAGTAATCCAAAAGATTTCCGTAACGAAATCGTTAACTTTGTACTTCGGGCGCGCGCCAATAACAGTGGGAAAAACCCACTATGGACCAGCTACGAAAAACTGCGTACGGTAATTGAGAAAAAAATGTTCTCCAATACCGAAGAACTGTTGCCAGTGATTTCATTTAATACCAAAACCTCTTCCGAGGATCAGAAAAAGCACGATAACTTCGTGGCTCGTATGATGGAAAAAGGCTATACGGAAAAACAAGTTCGCTTGCTTTCTGAATGGTATTTACGAGTACGCAAATCCTCGTAATAACATCCATTGATTAACCCTAGCCAGAGGCCCCAATATGTCTTCTGGCTACGGTATTCGGCATCACGCTCATCCTCCATTGAGCGTGGTGACGTATAAGGGGGAATGCATGGCGCAATTTATTGATAGAAGATTAAATGGTAAAAATAAAAGTGCGATCAATCGCCAGCGCTTTTTACGCCGTTATAAAGAACAAATCAAAGAATCCGTAGCGGATGCGGTTAACCGTCGCTCCATTACCAACACTGACACGGGGGAAGATGTCTCCATTCCACATCGAGACATCAAAGAGCCGTCGTTTCATCAAGGAAAAGGCGGTGAACGTCAACGCGTTCATCCTGGCAATGATCAATTTACGCGTGGTGATAGGATCGAGCGCCCTTCTGGTGGACAAGGGGGCAGCGGTTCCGGTGAAGGCGACGCCAGCCAAGATGGCGAAGGCCAAGACGACTTCGTCTTCCAAATTTCCAAAGATGAGTATCTCGATCTGCTTTTTGAAGATTTAGAGCTCCCCAATTTGGAAAAAAACCAAGTCAGCAAAATTACCGAGTGGAAAAGTCATCGCTCTGGCTACCAAACGGCTGGGATTCCCTCGAACATTGCTATCGTTCGTTCTTTACAACAATCACTGGCACGCCGCACCGCAATGACGGCTGGCAAACGCCGCTTAATGCGAGAACTGGAAGCCGAATTAAAGCAATTACAACATCAAGAACCTGCGCAAGCCACTGAAGAGGGCCGTTTACAAGAGGAAATTAAAGCGCTGCGCCACCAAATTGAATCGGTCCCGTTCATCGATACTTTCGATCTACGTTTTAAGAATTACGAGAAACGCCCCATTCCATCCAGCCAAGCAGTGATGTTTTGTTTAATGGATGTCTCCGGCTCCATGGATCAAGCCACCAAAGACATCGCCAAACGCTTTTACGTCCTCTTATACTTATTTCTTACCCGTAAATACGAAAACGTAGAAGTTGTCTATATCCGTCATCATACGCAAGCAAAAGAGGTCGACGAACAAGAGTTCTTTTATTCACAAGAAACTGGGGGCACGATTGTCTCTAGCGTACTCAAACTCATGCAAGACATCATTGCTAAACGCTACCCACTGAACGAATGGAATATCTATGCCGCGCAAGCGTCTGATGGTGATAACTGGGCAGACGACTCACCTCGCTGTAAAGAGTTACTGAGTGACACCTTACTCCCCGAGTGCCGTTATTATGCCTACATCGAGATCACACGGCGTTCACACCAAACGCTGTGGCACGAATACGAAAAACTACAAGAATCCTTTGGGAACTTTGCGATTAAAAATATTCGCAGTGTCGAAGACATTTATCCGGTATTTCGTGAATTGTTCCAAAAAGAGACCGCATAGGGAGACGAGTGTATGGCGACAAAAACCCAAAACTCCGAGTCAACAGCAAACGCGTCCAAACGTGAAAGACTGCCAGATGGCCCCGATTGGACCTTTGATCTGCTCGAACAGTATCATACTGAAATTCGTCAAGCGGCCGAACATTTCCGTTTAGATACCTATACCAACCAAATAGAAATCATCACCTCAGAACAGATGATGGATGCCTATTCAAGCATCGGGATGCCGATTAATTATAATCATTGGTCTTTTGGTAAAAAATTCATTCAAACTGAACAAGGGTATAAACACGGCCAAATGGGGTTAGCATATGAAATCGTGATTAACTCTGATCCTTGTATCGCCTACCTCATGGAAGAAAACACGGTGACGATGCAGGCACTCGTTATGGCGCATGCTTGCTATGGGCACAATTCTTTCTTCAAAGGCAACTATCTCTTCCAAACGTGGACCGATGCGTCTTCTATTATCGATTATCTCCTGTTTGCGAAGAAATACATTCACCGCTGCGAAGAAAGATATGGAGAAGCGGAAGTAGAAGCGCTCATCGACAGTTGTCACGCGCTGATGAATTATGGCGTGGATCGTTATAAACGCCCTGAAAAAATCTCCATTGCCGAAGAAAAAGCGCGTCAAGAAGAACGCGAAGCGTATTTACAGTCTCAAGTCAATGAGCTGTGGCGCACCGTGCCTAAGATGGAAAAAGAAGTCCCAGATATTCCGTGTTTCCCGAGCGAACCACAAGAAAACATTCTCTATTTTATTGAAAAGAATGCGCCACTGCTCGAATCTTGGCAGCGGGAAATTGTTCGCATCGTGCGAAAAGTCAGCCAATATTTCTATCCCCAAAAGCAAACACAAGTGATGAATGAAGGTTGGGCTACTTTCTGGCACTACACGATTTTGAATTATCTTTACGATGAAGGCGTTGTCTCAGATAAATTTATTTTGGAGTTCTTGCACAGTCATACCAGCGTCGTTGCCCAACCTCCATATAACAGCCCTTACTACAGCGGTATCAATCCTTATGCTCTTGGCTTTGCTATGTTCCAAGATATTAAACGTATCTGTGAACAGCCAACTGAGGAGGATTATGAATGGTTCCCTAACTTAGCGGGCACAGATTGGTTGGACGCCGTGCACTTCGCGATGCATAACTTTAAAGACGAGAGTTTTATCCGCCAATATCTGTCACCGAAAGTGATTCGTGACTTTAAACTGTTTTCAATTGGGGATGATGACCGCAAGAATTTCATTGAAGTGAATGCCATTCATGACGAGATAGGTTATCAAGCGATCCGCGAGAAATTAGCCGATCAGTATAACCTCAGTAACCTTGAGCCAAACATCCAAGTCTACAATGTCGATATCCGTGGTGATCGTTCATTAACGCTGCAATACGTTCCACAAGACCGAATTCCACTGGATTCTAGCTACGAAGAAGTACTGAAACATCTCCACCGTTTATGGGGGTTCGAAGTAAAGTTAGAGGAAGTAAAAGAAACCGGACGCAGAGAGTTGCTCGCGACCTGCCCCAAACGTGAATGAGAATAACACGCTTGCTTTTTTAATCTCTCGGTACACCAAACAACAAGTCAAACCATAAAAAGGCGCTTTCCATTGGAAAGCGCCTTTTTATAAAGTGATCATCCTATAAAACGGTCATCGTCTTAACCCACAACCCGTTTGTTTTGATGCCTCAAGATTCCTGAAGCACATGACGTCTGACGGCTTCTAAATCCGCTGGTGTATCCACTCCCGCAGGTGGGGTGACTGATGCGACATCAACATGAATTTTTTCACCATGCCATAAAACACGCAATTGTTCTAAGCTCTCAATCTGCTCTAATGGGCTTGGCTGCCAATTAAGGTACGTAGAAATAAACCCAGCACGATACGCATAAATCCCAATATGACGCAGTACTGGCTGTATCACCTGCTGAGTAGCAAAATGCTCTCGGTCCCAAGGGATAGAAGCACGGCTAAAGTACATGGCATACCCTGATTTATCGGTCACGACTTTCACTGCATTGGGATTAAATATTTCTTCTGGATCAGAAATATTCACGCCTAACGTCGCCATTGGAGCGGCATAATGATGTAAATTACTGGCAACCTGCTTGATCACTTGAGGGGGAATCAACGGCTCATCACCCTGAACGTTGACGACAATCGTATCTGGGGCAATATTTTTAAGTTCAACCACTTCAGCCAATCGCTCAGTGCCTGACTGATGCTCAGGAGACGTCATACATACATCCCCACCAAACCCTCTGACAACGCTGGCGATTCTCTCATCATCCGTCGCCACGATGACATGTTCTGCGCCTGCAAGACACGCTTGCGAGTACACGCGTTCAATCATTGTTTTGCCTGCGATATCCACTAAAGGCTTACCCGGCAAACGCGACGATTGATAACGGGCTGGAATCACTACCGTGAAGGCCATTTAACGTCCCTCGTCCATACCCATTGAGCGAGCTTCGCTTTCTAGCAATACGGGAATACCTGCTTTAATGGGATAGGCAAGGCGATCAGCCTTACAAATCAGCTCTTGTTTTTCTTTATCGTATGCCAATTTGTTCTTGCACACAGGGCAAGCCACAATCTCAAGAAGTCGATGATCCATAACGTTCTGTTACCTCATTAATTTTTTTCATAATACGCTGCGTATCACGTGCGCTGATCTCAGCAGACACTGGCAAATACCACCAGTTATCCTGCGCAAAGTCACGACATTTTACCGCATCTTTTTCGGTCATAATTAAGTGCTGACCTTTCGCACTTAAGCTATTGATCTCTGATTGTGAAAATGCTTTATGATCGGCAAAGCCTTCTTGAGCTAACACTTTCGCCCCCAGCCCCTGCAAAGTAGCAAAAAAGCGCGGAGGATGACCAATTCCCGCCATCGCGACCAATTGTGGTAACTCATTGACTTGACGCGCTTCCCCCGTCACTAAATTGATCGCTAGGTTAGGCTTCAAGGTCATGGCAATCTCACCTTGCTTAGGGATGCCACCATTCGTCACAATAAAATCGACTTTCGTAAGACGCGAGATGGGTTCTCGCAATGGCCCTAGGGGTAATAACTTCTGATTGCCAAAACGTCGCGTTCCGTCGACAACGACAAACTCAATATCGCGTTCCAACGCATAATGCTGCAAACCATCATCCGTGATCACAATATCCACATCATGGTTTGCAAGTAAGGTTTGCACGGCTTGCGACCGATTGGGATCGACCGCAACAGGGACCCCTGTGCGTTGTTGGATCAGTTTTGGTTCATCGCCGCAATGCTGTGTCGCCGTCGTATCATCGACTAACACCGGATACTGTGGCGCTTTTCCCCCATAGCCTCTGGAGACCACGCCAGGCTTATGGCCTTGCGCCTTGAGCATTTCAACCAACCAAACCACCGTCGGGGTTTTGCCATTCCCGCCCGCGGTTACATTTCCCACCACCAACACAGGTACAGGAGCACGATATGTCGGTTTATTACCCTTACGATAACTTTTACGCCGTGATTGACTCACCATGCGATAAATAAGGCTCAGTGGCCACAATATTGGCCACATCACATAGTAGAAAAACGTTTTTTTAAACCATAATTTATTAATCACGCGTTCTCACCAAATTGAATCGTATGCAATTGCGCATACGCTCCACCTTTGGCCATCAACTCTTTATGAGAACCTCGTTCAATGACATGACCGTCATCGACCACCAGTATTTGATGCGCGTTCTCAATAGTTGATAAACGGTGAGCAATCACCAATACGGTTTTATTCTTTTGCAATTCTTCCAATGCCGCCTGAATAGCACGTTCTGATTCCGTATCTAAAGCCGAGGTGGCTTCATCTAAAATCAGCACAGGCGCATCACGTAAAAGTGCACGAGCAATCGCCAAACGTTGACGCTGACCACCGGACAAACTCGTCCCATTTTCGCCAATCATGGTATCCAGCCCTTGCGGCATGTTCTCAATGAATTCCATCGCATGAGCTAAGCGTGCCGCTTCTTCAATTTGTTCACGGGTGTAGTCATTCTCGGCAGCGTAAGCAATATTGTTAGCGATGGTATCGTTAAACAAATGCACATTTTGCGAGACTAAACCAAAATGGCAGCGCAAGTTCTTTAACTTATAATCGCGAATATCATGCTCATCAAGCTCAATGGAGCCAGAATCCACATCATAGAAACGAGTGAATAGGTTGGCAATCGTCGATTTGCCGGAGCCAGAGCGTCCTACCAAGGCCACTGTTTTACCCGCAGGAATATCAAATGACACATTCTTTAGTGCTGGCGTTTCTTTCGTGCCATACGTGAAAGTGACATCTTTTACTGACACATCACCTCGGACTGAGTCCACCTCATACATGCCCGTATCTTTTTCTCGATCCATATCCATAAACGCAAATAACGTCTGGCTCGCGGCCACCCCTTTTTGTAGCTGCGATGTCACGCCTGTTAGCGCCTTAATTGGACGCATTAACATGAACATTGAAGTGAAGACAACCGTAAAGGTTCCCGGGGTCAAAGTGGCTCGAATGTCATCGTAACTGGCGAGAAATAGCACCGTTACCACCGCACATGACGCAATCATCTGAATCAATGGGTTGGCTATCGCTTGCGTAGAAACCAGTTTCATCGATTGCTGACGCATGCGATTACTCACTTTGTCAAAACGCTCCGCTTCCACTTCCTGACCACCGTAACTTAATACGACTTTATGGCCTTTGAGCATTTGCTCGGCGGACTCGGTGACACGCCCCATTGCGGATTGCATATTTTTAGAGATTTTACGAAAGCGTTTAGATACCACACCAATCGCGACCGCCACCAAAGGCGCAATCACTAACAATACCAAAGACAGCTGCCAACTATGCCAAAACATCAGCGCGAGTAAGCCGACAATACTGGCGCCTTCTCTCACAATACTGACCATGACCCGACTGGTCGCATTGGCCACTTGCTCGGTATCATACGTAATGCGCGACAACAGGCTACCCGTGGATTCTTTATCAAAAAAACTGACCGGCATGTGCATGAATTGATAAAATACCGAGCGGCGCATCATCATCACCACATTCCCAGAGACCCAACTCAAGCAATAGGTAGAAATAAAGCCACTAGCGCCACGTAGGACCATAACCCCCATCACAATAAAGGGCAGTGTTTTTAGAAAGTCTGATTCTGCTTTGCCAAACCCGTCATCAAGCAAGGGCTTCAGCAGTGACATCATATAAGTATCTGATAACGCATTAATAACTAGCGCTATAGTCGCGACAAACAACCCTGATTTATACTTACGAATGTAAGTCCATAAACGTTTGAAGGTTTGCCAAGTGGTTTCGTCAGTATTTATCGACATAGAAATAATATCACTGGTTAAAAAATTCTCCCTATTCTAACCCGTTACGCAGCATCTGCCTATACCATCGATGGTTATCATCTAACCTCTTCGTCATTATTCTCATGTCATTGGGATGAAAAAAGACCGAAATTTGTCCCGCGGATCCCGTATCCAACCATGTGGCTCCCGATTGTTGATAGCGTTTGACAATATGAGGAGAAGGTAATCGCCAGCGGTTTCCTTTATTAATGGATGCCAGTGCCCACTTTGGCGAAACCCGTTTTATCAATTGTTGAGTGGAGGACGTCGCACTGCCATGATGAGGTACCACCATGACTTGAGACGTTAAATGCGATTGGTTTCTTACCAATAACCATTCTCCTACCGCTTCCACATCGCCAGTCATCAGTACTGAATGCCCATACATATCACGGACACGTACCACACAAGAATGCTGATTATAGGCCCGAGTCACGCGTTTCGGTGGCCATAACACCTCAATACTCAAGGAGCCCCACCACCAATTCATTCCACGTAAACACGCTTGGCTACTCGGCAACGATTGACTGGTGAACACCCGAGCATCAGGCGCTTCCCGCTGCAATACAGACAAGCCCCCTGCATGGTCGTCATCCATATGACTGATGACAATACTATCTAATGCTATCCCTCGTTTCGCGAGTATCGGTAAAATCACACTTTGCGCCATACTGCCACCTTGCCAACTGGCGCCAGTATCAAAAACCAACGCGCGATTTCCTTGTTGAATCAGTATGGCTAAACCATGACCGACATCGAGCACATCCATTCGCCATTGCAACAACTTCGGTTGGTGAAAACATGCCAGCATAAAAATGGTCAGTAACGCCGCAATGGCCGGTCCCCTTAACCAATCTCGGCTACGCCACACAACCAGCCCACCGACCACCACCCACATCATCGTATCACTGACCGATAGCCAACCTGAGGGAACGCTATGCAGCGTCGTCAGCACCGGTGACAATGTCTGCTCAGCAAGCTGCAAGAGCCAAGCGTACCCGGGTAGAGATAACACAAGCCAAACCAACGCCATAAAGAGCAGTGGCATCACGATATAACTGAACCAAGGAATAAAAATAAGATTAAATAGCAGTGATACATAACTTACGCCGTGATACAGACCAATACTAATCGGCAGCATCAACAAAGAAATACCCGCTTGCAACCACAGCATTTGCCACCACCAGCGAACAGGGAATGTTGGGCGTTTGGTCAAATAAAGAATAACGATCACCGCGCTGAACGACAGCCAAAAACTGCTCGAATAACTGGCAAACGGGTCAACCGTCAGAACTGAGGCAAGAATGAATAATAACCGCCAGAGCGTCGTAACATGCAAACGCAATCGTAAAATAACAACCATGGTCAGGCACATCAGCAAAGCACGCAGCGTCGGTAAGGTAAATCCAGCTAACCATGCATAGCCACTGGCCATACTCAACCCAACCCACCACGGGGTCCATAATAACGATGGATGAAAACGGCTGAGTAATTGTGCGAGTAAAAAACCAAAACCAAACGCGATGCCGATATGTAATCCAGAGATCGCCACTAAATGGGACAAACCACTATTACGCAAAGCTTGCCATTGCTCCGTCGAGAGCAAACTGCGGTCACCAAATAGCAACGCCAATATCAAACCTTGAGCGGGTGAGTTGTGTGTCGCGAGGCTGACCCTTTGATACAATGTGGATAACAGGGAATAATGAGTGAGGATCTGATAGCGGCCCTGATTCGTCACACGCCCTTGCGCCACCCACCCCTGACTAATGGCGTATTTTTCATAGTCAAAGCCAACCTCATTGAGTTGCCCATAAATTGGCTTAATCGTCACAGAAAACTGAACTTGTTGCCCCGGATAAACTCTTATAGGAGAGAACAACTTTATCGTGGGTCGCTGCCACCAAGAAAGGGCGACATGGTTGATGGCAGTAATGGTTATCGGCCCTCGGAATCCAGACTGTGAAGAAGCAAAAACCTGATTTACCCGACCTTCGATCCAAATAGGGCTTTCGGATTGAAAAATTACGTGTTTTTGTACTCGCATTAACTGGCAATGTGTTAAGATCAGCAACACTGCAATTGCCATACCGACACACACACGCAACCTTGGTATGACGGAGCTCACAACAACAAAAATCACAGTACTCCATACCGCTCCCCAACCAGGAATCGGTGGCCATAAAGGTGAAGACATCACCGTGAGTACAAATGTCATCAACGTCCAATTAGAGAATAAGCGAGTCATAGCCCCCATGCCTAGGAAATTAATTAAGCGGTTAATGCCTAACCATGACGTCATCAAACGCCAAAAGGCATTAAAAATTTTCGGCAACTTGTTATATAACCCCAATCTGTGGTGCTTAAACCGCCGTTCTGCTGCTGGCGCCTTTGCTGTGGGTTTATTTATGGCGTTTATTCCTCTGCCAAGTCAAATGATCATGGCGGCAGGTTTAGCGGTGATGTTTGGTGTGAACTTACCGTTGTCCATTGCTCTGGTTTGGATTACCAACCCGATTACGATGCCAGTGATTTTTTATTTCACTTACAAGTTAGGCGCTCTTGTGATGCATATTCCGTCTCAAGCGTTTCATTTCGAGCTCAGTTGGCAATTTTTACAAGATCAATTCCATACCATCGTCGTTCCTTTGTTTGTTGGTAGTGGTATTTGTGCCGTTGTTGCCTCCGTCATCGGATATTTTGGGATTCTTGGCCTGTGGCGTTATTCTGTCGTCCGTAGTTGGCAGAAACGTCAACATAATAAAGCCGCTAGATTGTAAATCGCCACGTATCGAGCCTCACACTGAACCGTGTTGAGAGAGTTTACTGGACTGAATGGAATAAACAGATAGGCCAAGGTAAGCGACGCGAGTGACCGAGCAGTTTTTCTTGCAAGCCCTAAATACCATTTCATCCAGCAATAAAAAAAGGACCCTGGCGGGTAATGCTTGTAAGTTAAGAGGCATTTAACATCTTTTAGAAGGCCTGGTCGCATAGCGACTGGGCCTTCTTTTTACTGCTCTTGAATAGCTTCGTTCTCTCCTTTCTGGCAGCGTAAAACTCTCAGCCATATCTAAGATGTAATTCATCACCTCCGGGATCCTTCCCGGTGCCACTGACGGCAGTTGCTGTAATTGCCCTATTAAGAACAACGAAGCTTGTTTGAACCCTATCTGGTAAGGCATGACCTTGTTTTGATCGTAAGCCATTTGGCACATCAAGAACCTAAGTAAGTTGTAAGCCAGCAGCATGCCCCATAATTCTTGTTCTACTAGCTCAGGCTTTTTACTTCTTAGGGTTAGGGTGTTTTGCAGCATATATTGCTTCATTTCTCGATAACCAAGTTCGATTTCCCACCGATGGCTATATAGCTCGGCTATGTCTTGCCCTGGGTAACGCAAGGGGTCTGTCATTGAGGTTAATAACCGAACTTCCTTCCCCTTTATCGTCTTGGTGATTAATCGAGCCTCGAGTGTTTCTGGTGCATCGTGCCACTTTTTCTTCGCTTGTGGGGATAGCGTTAACTCAACCAGCTCTTGACCACGTCCTAATTGGCGAAGTGTCGTGTATTGCGCCCCTTTACGCATGGGAATTAGCCAATGTCTTTCTGTCCCTGTTGTCTGCCAACGGTGTAAAAGCCCTAGCGCATAAAAACCTCTATCGAAGATAGTCAGGCTATTATCTGGTGATTGCTCTATGAGCTCCGTTGTTAGGTCCACTTCACTTGTTGATGTGGAATCGAACGAAGCGCTATTTAGAAGATGACTAGTCAGCTCCATGTGGCAGACCATGCGCACTTGAGGATATTCGGACGAGCACTTTTGATTCCGAGTCCGACTGAATGTCTCACCGTTTTCTTTCGTATCTGGCGTTCGCCAGACGACACCGTCGACTGCATGAAGCGTGAGTCCATGCCAGTCTGGATGAGGCGTTTTATCATGCCAAATTTTCTGTGTTTGAGTAAAAACGGATTTCATGACATCGGAGCCCAACCGTTGTCTGGCTTGGATGACGGCACTTGGAGCAACAAATGGCTTCTTACCTGGAAGGAGGATATCCAGTTTCGACACAACTTTCTCCATAGACAAGTGACGATATAAAGACATCCCAACGACACTCCATACCATCATCTCCATAGGCAATCTTCGTCTACGAACTGTGGTAATTCCGGTATCTTCTAAACATTGCGAAATGAGTTCAGGGGAAAGTAGGTCAGATAACCCCGAAAGTTGTTCAGCAGAAAATTTGTGTACTTGGTTAAGTGCTTGTCTTAAAAACATAAAAAAATCCGAGTGCATGAATACACTCGGATTTTGACACGTTAGATGGATCCTTCAACCGATCATTTTAGTCTTAACTGATCGGCATTAACCCTGGCGGGTCCTTTTTTTATTTTAGCGTGATTTTATTTGCCACTTAATACCCGAGCAGGGTTGAGTTGACTGGCTCGCTTAGCGGGATACCAGGTGGCTAATAAACTTAAGACAATCGCGGTTCCAGACACCAGTATGACATCGGTGAGATGTACTTCCGACGGTAAAAAGTCGACAAAATAAATGTCACCGGATAAGAAATGATGTCCGACAATCTCTTCCAACACATTGACAATCGCGGTTAAGTTCCAAGCCAGCAATACGCCGCCTACGCTTCCGACAAGACTGCCCAGTACACCGGAGAAAACGCCCTGCCAAACAAAGACACGTTTAATCAAGCCGTCATTGGCACCCATGGTACGTAAGATAGCAATTTCGGAGGCACGATCCTTGACCGCCATCATTAGCGTCGAGACAATATTAAAGCTCGCCACACCAATCACTAACACCATCACCAAATACATAATCGTGCGGACCATATTGATATCACGGTATAAATAGCCGTATTTTTGTTTCCAACTACGCAAATACACATATTGATTCAGTTGCTGCCCGACATATTTCACAATCCGAGTGGCATGGAAAACATCATCAACTTTTATTGCCACGCCAGTCACTTTGTCGCCCATCATCGTGTATTGCTGCGCATCTTCAATGGGCAATAAGGCTAAGCTATGATCAATCTGCCCATTCAACACTAACAAGCCGGTGACTTTGACTCGTACACGTTGCGGCGCTTCCACTCGCCCAATGTTATTGGTCTTAGGGATCATGAGCGTAATATAATTGCCCACTTTCACCCCGAGTTTATCCGCCACTCCCTTACCAAGAATGACTTGCTTATGGCCAGGTTGAAAGTGTTGCCATGCCTTGTTGGTGATGAACTGTGATAATTTCGAAACCTGACTTTCTTGCTTAGGATCAACGCCACGGACTTGAATCGCTTTTAACTGCTTACCACGCTCAGCCAATGCAGTAAAACGTACATAAGGGGCTGTTGCCAATACATGAGGATTACTTTGCGCACGAGTACTGATCGATTGCCAATCTTCGATTGGACCTTTTACCCCTTCGAATTCACCATGAGGAATAACGGAAAGCACGCGATTTTTGAGCTCGTGCTCAAAGCCGTTCATCGCCGACAATCCAATAATAATGACCGCAACGCCTACGGCAATGCCAATGGTAGAAGAAATGGAGATAAACGAAACCATTTTGTTACGTTGCTTGCCGCGGCTAAACCGACGGCCAATAAAAAGCGAGAGACTGGAGAACACTTACGCCTCCTTCTTCGTTTCAACAAGCAATCCATCTTGCATGAACATCTGCCGATCCATTTTTGCCGCAAGTTGCGTATCATGAGTCACGACCAAAAATGCCGTTCCAGACTCCTGATTTAATTCACGCATCAGATCATAAATGGACAATGCGGTCTGATGATCTAAATTCCCTGTTGGCTCATCCGCCAACACTAAATCCGGTTTATTAACCAGCGCGCGTGCAATCGCGACACGCTGTCTTTCCCCGCCTGACAATTCAGATGGCCGATGCTCAGTACGATGTCCGAGCCCAACCCGTTCCAGTAGAGCCTGCGCCGTTTGCTTGGCTTGTGACACTTTCATGCCACCAATCAACAGTGGCATCGACACATTCTCTAACGCCGTAAAATCACTCAACAAGTGGTGAAACTGATAGACAAAGCCTAAGTGGGTATTACGAATTTTGGCTTGACGATTCGAGCTCAACTGACTCAAATCATGATCAAGGAACGATACACTACCTTCAGAAATATCGTCTAACGCACCCAACACATGCAGCAACGTACTTTTGCCTGACCCCGATGAACCGACAATCGAGACCAACTCTCCCGGTTTCATGTCAAAGGTCACCCCTTGCAATACTTGGGTTTGGAACTCGCCTTCTTGATACGTTTTATACACATTCTGACAAGATAATAAATTATTCATAACGTAAAGCCTCAGCGGGTTTGACAGTGGATGCTCGGTAAGATGGGAAGAGAGTCGCCAATAAGCTCAAAAGAATGGCCAATACGATAACAATGGCAATTTGCCATGGATTAATCACCACAGGAAGTGCGCCGCCCAGTGCAAACAGATCCACACCAACGGCATGGAGAATCGTATTAAGGTTATCGGCGAGTAATACACCGAATACGCCGCCCACCAATGAGCCAATTACGCCACTGCTGGCGCCTTGCACCATAAAGATCGCTAATACCTGACGGTCAGTCATACCTTGAGTTTTTAAAATCGCCACTTCTGGTTGCTTTTCCATCACCACCATAATCAGTGCGGAAATAATATTAAACGCCGCAACGCCGACAATTAAACCCAGCATGAGACCCATCATATTCTTTTCCATGCCGACGGCTTGGAACAGTTCACCTCGTTGCGATCGCCAATCACTCCAATGCCAACCATGCGGTAATGAATGGTGAGACAATTCACCGACCACAAATGGGTCATCAAAGAACAAACGCCATCCTGAAATGGTTTGGGTCGAATAATGAAGTAAGCGTCCCGCATCAGACAAATCGGTGATGATCAGTTGAGAATCCACATCAGAGCCAGTATTAAACAATCCAGCAACGCGAAAATTACGCTGACTCGGGATCCGGCCAAAAGGCGTGTACTGACTGGCACTGGTGACCATCAAACGCACCTTATCCCCAATTTTCACATTCAATTGGCGCGCTAAACTTTGTCCAAGAAACACACGATACGTCCCCGAGGTTAAATCACTGACTCTACCGCCAATCAGATAACGTGCAATAGGATCGTGGTCTTGCGGCTCAATCCCAATCAACATACCGGCACTCAACTCGCTGGCGCTCTGGATAACCGCATCGCTGCGCACGATCGGCTCAGGGGCTCTCGCCGTCGATAATTGACGAACAAACTCTGGTGGTGTTTTGGTGCGTGCTGTTTTATCGTAGTCCTGTGACACCACCGCTTGTGGTAAGACTCCGAGAATGCGACTTTTCAGTTGTGATTCAAAACCATTCATCACTGAAAGCACGGTCACTAACGACATCACACCAATGGTGATCCCCGTCGTGGACATATAGGAAACGAAGCGACTAAAGCGATCGCCAGAACGACCTCTCAGGTATCGCAGCCCTATAAAGGTTGAAATTGGATGAAACATAATACAAACCATACTACTTGAATGGCGATACTGTAACGGGAATCCGGCTCAGGGTGTAGCTTTTCTTTGCTAAATCTCTGTAAGAGACGAGGTCTTTCACGTTTATCCGGCTTCACTGGCTTGATTAGTTGAGCTGTATGACGATAATCAAAACAAGCACAATGCAGGAATCTAACATGAACGACCAAGAATTTTTTATCGTACATCACGCCCTCACTATTAATGTAGAGCCACTTGGCCCAGAAGTTCCGTTGCCAACGGTAGAAAGATTCGAGTCAGAAATTCCAACGCCATTCATCGTGGCCAGTGAATTCAGTCATTTAGACTCTCTCACTGAACAGGCGAAATCCGAGCTTAAAAACAACAGTTTTAGTCATGTTTGCCAATTACTTGACACACAGAACGCGAAATTGAATTTATTATTAACCTTCATGCTCTCTCAACAAGACAATGAAGGCTTGCGCTATAAAACGACAACCTTTGGTGCCAGTCAGTTTTCCTATTTAGCGGATGAAGCGTTACCTGTCCACTCACGAGTCAGAGCAAAACTGTTTTTGGAGTATCCCGCGGCGGCCATTTATTGTTATGGTGTGATAACGCACTGTGAAGAAGATGAACAAGGCTACAAAATTACGGTAAGATACGAATTACTAAGAGAAATCGATCAAGATCTCTTGATCAAGAGCGCTTTGCATCAACAGCAAAAATTACTACGTCAACGTTCACTCGACCGGAATAAATAATAACAAGTCATATGACAACACAGACATTATTGCCACTCGTTGCGTCAAGCGGCGCAGGCGACAAAAAAATCAACGCCAACTTACCAGGCGCCAGTCTTGCACTCGCGATCGCAGAACTGACTAAAACTCACACCAGTCATACCGTTTTAGCCGTGCCCGATCCACAAACGGCGCAACGAATTTTACATGAAATTGAACAGTTTTTAGCAGCGGAAGTGGCACTCTTCCCCGATTGGGAAACCTTGCCGTACGATCATTTCTCTCCTCATCAAGAAATCATTTCTGACCGTATTGCCCGTTTATACCGACTGCCTAATCTCAAGCAAGGGCTGACCATTGTGCCTGTCAGCACCTTACTTCAGCGCCAATCACCGCGCAGTTACTTACTGCAAAACACGTTAATCGTGAAGCGCGGCGACGAATTTTCTCTCGATAAATTGCGTCAGCAGCTTGAAAACTCGGGGTACCGCCATGTTGATCAAGTGTTTGGTCCCGGAGAGTACGCCAGTCGAGGCTCGATACTAGACTTATTCCCCATGGGGAGCAATATACCGTATCGCTTTGATTTTTTTGATAATGAAGTCGATACCATTCGCACATTTGATCCTGAAACCCAGCGCTCTATCGATGAAATCGACAATGTCTGCTTATTGCCCGCCCATGAGTTTCCAACTACGAACGAAGCCATCGAGGAATTTCGTAATCATTGGCGCCAACGTTTCGATGCACGCCGGGAGCCAGAGTCGGTTTACATGCAGGTATCGAAAGGGACTTGGCCCGCGGGTATCGAATACTGGCAGCCACTGTTTTTTGATGAAACCGAAACACTGTTTGATTATTTGCCAGACAATACCCAAATTCTGACCTTAGGCACGCTGGAACCATCCGTCGATCATTTCTTGACCGATACCGCAATGCGCTATGACCAGCGTAATGTGGATCCACTGCGCCCGTTACTGCCTCCGGACGAACTTTGGCTGAAGAAAGACGAACTGTTTGGTGCACTCAAACAATGGCCAGTTGTGCAACTTGATGTGGACGCCGTCCAAGCCAAAACTGGCCGCCATAATATACCCCTGCAAGCGTTACCCGATCTCAGTGTTAATCAGCAACAAAAAGAACCGTTTTCTAAACTGCGTAAGTTTTGTGAATCCTTCAGCGGGAAATTGGTTTTCTCCGTCGAATCGGAAGGCCGACGTGACGCGCTACTGGAGCTGCTCGCCCCTTTAAAACTGCGCCCGACTTACTTTGCGTCTTTTACTGATGCACTGAATGATAAAGCCAAGCTTTGCTTGATTACCGGCTACACTGAGCACGGTTTTGTGTACGACGATGCGCCACTTGCCTTCATTTGCGAAAGCGATATTTTAGGCGAGCGTGTATTGCAACGTCGTCGCAAAAACAACCGACAAAATATCAATAGTGACGCGGTGATCCGTAACTTAGCCGAGCTTAAACCCGGTCAGCCTGTCGTTCACATTGATCATGGCATCGGACGTTACCTAGGTTTACAAACCCTAGAAGCGGGCGGCATGACGACCGAATATGTCACGTTAGAGTACCAAAACGAAGCGAAACTCTATGTTCCCGTCTCATCGCTGAATTTAATCAGTCGTTACTCTGGCGGCGCCGAAGACAGTGCCCCCATCCATAAATTGGGCGGAGAAACCTGGGCGAAGGCGCGTCGACGCGCGGCGGAAAAAGTCCGCGATGTGGCCGCAGAACTGCTGGATGTGTATGCCAAGCGTGAGCTCAAACCAGGCTATCCATTTAAACTGGACAGAGAAGCCTATGCCAACTTTACCGCCACCTTTCCTTTTGAAGAAACCGATGATCAGGCGATGGCGATCAATGCCGTCCTCTCTGATATGTGCCAAGCAAAAGCGATGGATCGACTGGTCTGTGGCGATGTCGGCTTTGGTAAAACAGAAGTGGCGATGCGCGCGGCGTTCTTAGCCACCGATAATAACAAACAAGTCGCCGTTTTAGTGCCAACCACCCTGTTAGCTCAGCAGCACTTTGATAATTTTAGAGATCGCTTTGCCAATCAACCGATCAGAGTGGAAGTTTTATCGCGCTTTAAATCAGCGAAAGAACAAAAAGCCATTATGAGCGATATCGAAGAAGGCAAAGTCGATATTGTGGTCGGAACGCACAAGTTACTTTCCAATAACCTAAAATTCCGCGATTTAGGCTTACTGATTGTCGATGAAGAACATCGATTTGGCGTGCGCCAAAAAGAAAAAGTCAAAGCCATGCGCGCTGATGTCGATATTTTAACGCTAACGGCTACTCCGATTCCGCGAACCTTGAATATGGCCATGAGTGGGATGCGTGACTTGTCGATCATTGCCACCCCACCCGCTCGTCGTCGAGCGGTCAAAACCTTTGTTCGTCAAAACGAAAGTAGCGTCGTTCGCGAAGCCATATTGCGTGAGATCATGCGTGGCGGTCAGGTGTATTTTCTGCATAACCAAGTCGAAACCATTGATAAGGTGACGACGGATTTAGAAACGTTAATTCCAGAAGCGCGGATTACCGTCGCACACGGTCAAATGAGAGAGCGTGAACTGGAAAAAATCATGAATGATTTTTATCACCAGCGATACAACGTCTTGGTGTGTACCACCATCATAGAAACAGGCATCGATGTACCGACGGCGAATACTATCATCATGAACCGCGCGGATAACCTCGGATTAGCACAGTTACACCAGCTACGGGGGCGTGTCGGACGTTCTCATCACCAAGCCTATGCGTACTTGTTAACGCCACCTCCTAAAGCCATGACCAAAGACGCAGTGAAGCGTCTCGAAGCCATTGCCTCATTAGAAGATTTAGGCGCTGGCTTTACCTTAGCCACGCACGATTTAGAGATTCGTGGTGCTGGCGAGTTATTAGGCGACGAGCAAAGTGGGCAAATTCAATCCGTTGGCTTTAGTTTGTACATGGAAATGCTCGATCAAGCGGTTGAAGCCCTAAAATCCGGTAAAGAGCCCTCGCTAGATGAGTTACTGCGCGAGCAAACCGAGGTAGAAATCCGTATTCCTGCACTGTTGCCAGAGGACTATTTGCCCGACGTCAACACGCGATTGTCGATGTACAAACAAATCGCCAGTGTCGATAGTGAAGAGGCATTGACTGAGGTGAAAGTTGCGTTAATTGACCGTTTTGGCGCCCTACCAGAAGCCACTCAAAATCTATTAACAATATCACAACTGAAACTGCACGCAGCACGGCTAAAAGTTCGTAAAATAGAAGCCCATGAACGAGGCGGTTACATTGAGTTTTATCCGAATGCTGACATCAATCCTATGTTTTTGGTTAAGCTGCTACAAGCGCAACCACAACAATTTTCGATGGATGGTCCGACTAAGTTCAAGTTTACTTTACCGTTGGTTGATCGTAGAGAACGCGTTGAATTTATTAAACATATGCTCAATGAGTTTGAACAAAACTTATTGCCAGCGGCTTAGCTTTGCTCTATTAAGCGTGACAGGGTGACTCACGAGTCCCTCACGCTTGATAAGGAACACTTAATTATGGAGTCATAATGAAAACACTGATCCCTTTACTGCTGTTGTTGGTATCTGTGCCAACTTGGGCAAAACGCCAATTTGATATTGAAGTCATTCTATTTAAGCGCTCGGTGGATCCTGCGCAAGTCAATGAATCGTGGCCCAATAACCTACCGCCTGTTTCGCTCAAACGAGCAGGCAGTTTTAGTGATGCCAGTTACTTACAGAAAAAAGGCGTCACTTTACTGCCTAAGTCGGCCTATCAACTTGATCAACAGGCCAACACATTACGAGAGCATGCCGGCTACACCGTGTTATTACACACGGCTTGGCGACAAGGAGATGAAGGAAGCCAGCAAGCGCCGATCTTCCACATTCAAGCTGGGAAAGATTACTCAGATCAATTCCGCGCCAATGGTCATGAAATTACCAATGAACCCGAGTCTGACGCGTCGCAAGATACCACGTCATCTCAAGATCAAGCCGGCTTAGGCGACGGTGTGCAAGAGCAGAACGTATCGAAACCCATTCCGGAACTCGATGGTACGTTACAGGTTTACGTACAACACTATTTATACGTACAAACAGAATTGGACTTAAAAGAGCCAACGACACAGCAAGTGGGACTGAAAGACCGTCCATTGGATTTAGAAATGGGTCCTGAAGATACGGATAGTGACGTTCAATTGGGCCATTTAGAGTCCGTTTCACCGACGAAAACGGTCGAAACCTTCTTAAAACCGTATCGTATGGATCAAAAACGTCGCATGCGCAGTGGGGAAACCCATTATTTGGATCACCCATTGATGGGGATGATTATCCAAGTGCGTAAAGTGAAATCATAACTGGCATGATGCCAAATGGTGCAGACCATGTGATTTAAGGATTGAAACCATGGCTCCAGATTTTCATATCATTACGCAGCACTTAATCTTAAGACTCATTGGTGTTGAAGAAGGCGTGCCTTTGGCGCGCTGTATTCGCCACTCACCCTCTCTGCATCGATGGATAGACTGGTGCCATGAGGCATTTTCTCTGATAGAAGCGGAGCGGTTTATTTCAGCAACGCGGCTTAATTGGGTTAAGTCGGAGGCCTAT
The DNA here is from genome assembly GCF_003716875.1 of Vibrio zhugei. Classification (NCBI taxonomy): domain Bacteria; kingdom Pseudomonadati; phylum Pseudomonadota; class Gammaproteobacteria; order Vibrionales; family Vibrionaceae; genus Vibrio; species Vibrio zhugei. The sequence goes on from NZ_CP033078.1 coordinate 1,715,717, forward strand.
GGTTTCGGTGTCTATTGCAAACGTACGCAGGAGCTCGTCGGCATGGTCGCGATTAATGAATTTTATCCGACATTCAATATGGCGAGCCTCGGCTACTGGATCGCTGACGCGCATCAGCGACACGGTTATGGCAAAGAAGCGCTCAATGCACTGATTGAATTTGGCTTTGCAAAACTAAAACTCACTCGCTTAGAGATTGTGTGTGATCCCGAGAATCAGCCCAGTCAATCCCTTGCCCAAGCGTGCGGTGCACAGTTCGAAGTTATCGCACGTAATCGCTTTATTGATCATAATCACCCCAAAGATGGCGCGGTCTATGCGGTATTACCTCGCCAGCAACACGCATAAAAAAACAGCGCCAACGCGCTGTTTTTTATTAAGAACTGCAATCGCTTAGTGCAGCTTTAACGTAGGTCTGAGCACACGGTTAATCCGGCCCACCAACATCACCAGTCCTGTTTTTATCACGCCATGAAGCGCCACTTGGTGCATGCGATACAATGAAATGTATACCATACGAGCAATACGTCCCTCGACCATCATCGAACCTTTCGTCAAGTTCCCCATCAAGCTCCCCACGGTTGAGAAGCGGCTCAATGACACCAGCGAACCATGATCTTTATAGATATACCCTTTCATTTCATTACCATTGATTTTCGCAATGATATTTTTATAGGCACGTGTCGACATTTGGTGTGCGGCTTGCGCACGTGGTGGCACAAATTTACCATCAGGCTGAGTGCATTGCGCTAAATCACCGATCACAAAAATGTCTTCATCGCGTGTGGTTTGCAAGGTATCTTTCACCACAAGCTGATTGATTCGGTTGGTTTCCAAGCCCGCGATGTCTTTCATAAAATCTGGGCCTTTAATGCCAGCCGCCCACACCATAATGTGCGCATGGATTTTCTCACCCTCTTTCGTGGTCAATCCGTCGCTGTCCGCTTGCGTGACCATGGTGGCCGTACGTACATTTACCCCAAGCTTAGTGAGCTCTTGATGCGCAGCCCCTGAAATACGCGGGGGTAGTGCTGGTAAAATTCGCTCACCCGCTTCAATCAGATTGACATTTAACTTGCTTGAATCGAGTTCACCAAAGCCGTAGTTTTTCAACTCTTTCACAGCATTGTGCAATTCAGCAGACAATTCCACCCCAGTGGCACCACCGCCAACAATGGCGATGTCTACTTCACCATGGCCTTCTTTGGCATGCAATTTCAAAAACTCGTTATTCATATGGGTACGAAAACGATTTGCCTGATCTGGACTGTCGAGGAAAATACAGTGTTCGCGAACACCAGGAGTATTAAAATCGTTCGACGTAGAGCCAATCGCTAGCACTAAAATATCGTATTCCAATTCCCGCTGCGCAATCAATAACTCACCATCGTCATCGCGGACTTCGGCAAGCGTAATTTTCTTACTCTCACGGTGAATATTTTCTAAACTGCCTAACTGGAAATCAAATGAGTGATTACGAGCATGCGCGCGATAACTCAATGCATCCACGCCCTCATCCATAGAGCCAGTTGCAACCTCATGCAACAACGGTTTCCATAAGTGACTGGAATTTCGATCCACAAGAGTGACTTGTGCTCGCTTTTTTCGACCTAACGTACGGCCTAGCTTGGTCACAAGTTCAAGACCACCAGCACCGCCGCCTACAACAATTATGCGTGTCAAAACAAAGATCCTCAAAAATAAAAGTGAATAATTATAATTTGGCCCGATTGTCTCGAACCAAAGGAATTCTCATTGAATACGAGGCGATAACAGCCTTGGAAAAACACGATTATTCACGATTGTATTTTGATAAGTGTGTTTCAGGCTTTCTTAGACATCCATTTTTACTTTAGTTTCACTTTATTTCAAAAAATATTGGTATTTTTATCAGTAATATTGAATTCTTCCTTATTATAAAGGCGAATGGCTGTGTTGTAACTAAAGAATGTGCCTCAGTCTAGCATATCAAGCATCCAATGAAAAAAGCGGTGAACGCACTGTTACCGCTTCACCGCTACGTTTGTATGCTTGACTTTTTTAGGCCGCTTTAAACGTTTTCATTGCTTGCAGATGCTGGCTGATTTTGGGAAATTTATGCCCCTGCTCTTCATCCCAGGTAATGGCATAAAATGGCGCAAGCTCCGATGCCGTTGCGCGACTGTCGAGAACCTCGTCTTGCCGTGACAGGATCACCATACACCGAGCTTGGTTACGCTCTCGATAATCTGGCAGACATTTGGTGGCAATATCATCAAATTCTTCAGGGCGATCTATCGCGGTCTGCAAGGTTTTTTCTGGATGTAAATTGGGATTAAACAACACCTGCTTTATGCCACACAAATAGCCGACACGCTCTGCCCAATACGCTCCCAAGCCGACGCCACAGATGAGTGCTTGCTCGTCATGGCTGGTCTCAATCGCTTTTTGGACTTCATTGAGCAGATGCTGCATATCATGCTTAGGATGCAAGGTGCTGTAACTGACAAACCGGACATCATCGTCAATGAACTTAAGTTGTAATACTTTTTCGTGGTTACCTGGACTTGTCGAATCAAAGCCATGCAAATAAATGATCATACCGAATCGCTCCTTCTCATTGATTCCACGACGTGTTTTCAGCCTAGACTAAATTATTCCGCTAAATAAACCGTGATCCTAACGGCATAACCTTGCTTTGAGGTCTTGTGCTTGCTCTTGATACGTCGCTTCACCTCGAATTTGAAACGCAAGCAAACACCAAAGTAGCACTAGCAGCAATGTACGAGGTTGCCAGATCTTCACCCCATTGATCCAACCATCAATGTCCTTGATATTACGCAACTGACAGTATTGAGCGACCGTAGTCGGTAAATTCACATCAGCCATGCCAATCGTCAAGGCGAGATCGAGCCGGGGATCGGCAATGCAGGCATATTCCCAATCAATGACCACCACTCCCTCACTTTGCTTGATCAAGTTATGAAACCCCAAATCAAAATGGCACAGAGTGAGGTCGACATGAGGTAAAACCGGTACATCCCGCCAGGTTTGATAGAGTTTTAATAGAGCCTCATCTTTCACATCTGCCGACAGTTGCCGCCAATAGTGATCCACCCGCGCAGTGTAATTAAAAGGCGCGATGGGAATACGCTGTGGGTCAATTTGATGAATATGCATCATACATTTTAACGTCATAGTGATGTTTTCATCCGCAGAGACAAGCTCGCCGTCCAGCCATTCAACTAACAGTCCTTCGTTATTAATAAAAGCCGCTTGTGGAACAAACGGCTCAGCATCAAGGGCTTTGAGAATTTGATACTCTTGGAAACGTGAAATAGCAAACGCTTGAGTCAGTGACGATATCGGCCGCCACACAAAACACCCTTGCCCTGGCATGTCAATTTTCCAACACCGATTCGTTAAGCCTCCCGCCAATGTTTGTGCATAGGCAGGCGTGGCATTGAAGTATTGCTCCAAGGATGCCAACGAGGTATCGAGCTGACACGCATCAGCCCAAGCTATTTTTGCCATTCACGTCTCCACTAAACCGTACGAGGCCTATAAACCAAATAGACTTTTCTTCTCATCTTTACGGATTTCAGTTTCATCAGCCCACTCAATCAAACCGGTTTTCAAATCCATTAAACGCATCGTCATCTTGTAGTACACATCTTTGACGTCCGAATTGTTTTTAACGATGCTAGATAGGTTACCGTAGAGCATGTATTGAGCTCCGACCATTTTACCAAACTTCACCGCAGAACGTTGGTCTACAAGCTCATCGTTATTTTGGAATTGAAGTTGTTTACGTACCGATTCAACACGGCTCATATCGACAAAACGGAATTTTCCTGAGTTCAACATTTTGGTGCTGATGGTATCGGTGATCGACTCAGTATCAATGTGTTCACTGGTCTTGTTCTTAATACGCTCAACAAACACAATCGGACGCTGATCTTTGGTCAGCATAGCGACAGAACCTGAGCTCATCATGCTGTCGACCATATTGGCGGCAATTTTTTGTAAATCGGTTGAGCCAAAATCAACGTTAACGCTTTCTACGCCTTGGGCATCGCCATAGCTCACCGTATTCGAACAGCCACTTAGCGCCATCGCAAGACCTAGTGCAATCCAGAGACTTTTCTTCATTATTTATCCTCAAAAATTTTAAATGACTTATTTGTTTTCACGAATCTGTAAACGGAACTGCTGCCCTTGTGGGCTGATTGACACTTCGGAGACGGTCACCGTTTCCCCACCATGTATCAATAACGGTTGCCACGCAGAAGGCTGCATATTGACTTGCAATCCTTGGTGATCATACCAATAAAAACGGTATTGGACGGACTGGTCATGAGTAGTTTGATTGACCAAGAACACAGAACCGCGCACATGATGGTGCACTTTTTCCGTTGAGATATCGGCCACTTTCAGCGCATCATCTAGCGCGGACTGACCAAAAATCACCCGCTGGTTGGCGCCATCAATTTGCAGCCCGGAGGTATTCGTGCTGCACCCCACCAGTCCTGTGACGGCAAGTAATCCTATTAATGCTAGTTTCATTGTAATTGTCCCAATTGTTTGTGCCACAATGTTGCTTGCTGCCCTTGTCGGGACATCCATACAAGCACCGTTTTTCCTGCTGCTACATCAAAGTGATAGTTGTGCCCAGACACCGTTAACGTTTGTTCTCCGGCAGGCACCACTCGACTTAGCGTTCCGACCTGAGCGGGCAACATCATCCAGCTTCGTGTGTCCGGCTGCTCAGTCAACGTATTCCATATGTTCATAACCAAACCGCTAATTTGATCTTCTTTGGCCATTTCTTTACGCAGTTCATCTTTTGCCACCACTCGAATCGCTTGACGCAAGAGTAGTACAGGCATCCGCTCACTCAGGTTGTACTTCGCCATGCGATTCACATCCACCAATGACGCCACTTGCCGAGAATCACCATTAATCACGAGTGGCGCTAAGGGTGGATGAGAACGCGTCGGATAATGAGGGAGCGCGACAGAATACAACGCCATAGTTCCATGGCCGCCATACAGAGGTAATGACAGTTCCCAGCCTCTCAATTGATCAACCACTCCTTGCTCATCAATAATAATCACACGCCCTTGTGTCGCACTTAGGGTGACTGGCTTGCCATAACGAGCGTGTAACTGCGCGTAATCTTGCTGCATCCCGAGGGACTTGGCCACGCGCAGCGTCCCTTGAATGACCGTCGGGTTGTTCGGTGCAACCGCCAACGCACGTCGATAATCAACGTACGCGTCGTTCAAATCTCCTTGGGCTTCATACAACAAAGCAGACAATAAAAATAAGTACCCATTTTGAACGGCATCCAAGGTTTTTCCCGCATTCGGGTAATGCGCTAACACACTGCCGAGATTCGGTGAAACCCCTTCTGAAGACAGCTTGCGCTGTGCTGAGTTCAGTTCTTTCTCTCTTTGTTCACGGGCTTTTTTCTGTACCGCATTGGCACGTCGCATTTCAACGATGGCATCTTCTAGGTGGTTATCACGCAGATAATTTAAACCTAGGTATAAATGTAAAAAACCCAATTCATAATCCGCTGGCGTATACGTATGCAGATTATCGTTCACCGCCAAGACGCCCAGCGAACTGGCGGTTTCACTTAATGAAATTTTGGCTTTCTGCTGCAACACGTCGACCGCGTGGTCCGATGCATGGAGCGCCTGCATGCTTTTGGGATACTGTTGAGCGAGCCAATAAACACGCCCACGCTCCATATTATCTAAAATATCACCACCAATGGTGCCATCATCTAAAGCCTCTGCCGCATCAGTATAACTTCCGGCCGCAACCGCCTCATAAACATCACTGTTTTGCGCACTATAATGGCTAAACAAATTACTGGCGGTAAATGTTGCACACCCATTTAAAAGTAAGGTGCTTAGACCTAACATTACATAGCGTCGATAGCTATTCACTGATCGCTTCCTTTTGATAACCACACCATTCACACATTCCTGTCAATTTCACATCCAGCCCATGGACACTTAACTCATTAACAAAGGACCGAGCGGACGTCCGCCCAATAAGTGCATGTGAATGTGATAGACCTCTTGTCCTCCATACGCATTAGTATTGACGATTAAGCGATAACCATCCGCATCGATACCTTCTTGCTGAGCAATTTTCTTTGCCACGGTAAACATACGACCTAACGCGAGCTCATCCTCTTCTTCCACATCGTTGACGGTTGGAATCAACTTGTTAGGGATAATCAGAATGTGGCTCGGGGCGCGAGGCGTGATATCGCGAAATGCGGTGACTAAATCGTCTTGATACAAAATATCGGAAGCAATTTCTTTACGCACAATTTTGCTGAAGATGGTTTCTTCTGCCATGAGTAGACTCCAAGTAAATGAGAGAGTTAGTAAATAATTATGAGTATGCGACATGGGTTCGTAAAGCTCAACAAGAAACCCGATTCACTCGCTCATCCTTGTGAGAACGGACGATTTATTTTCCCTAAGATGAACTATTATCAATCAGGCTGTCTAATCTTTTACGCTATGATGTCATTTGTATCGCAAAATACTGAATAATAGTGTGAATATGATAATAATTGACCATGATATTGTCGTATTTAGAGTCACGTGCTCTATTTGATTCCAATAGCAGAATCACTCGTTTTTTACTTTTAAACCGTTATACGCTTGCGCGCCCCCTTTTATGTCATTAGTTTGCAAGTCGTACATGAGGATAAACACTTCAATGGATATTCATGTTGGCATTATCGATCAAGATCCTATCCGCCTGATCACGCCGTTATTAGATGATAGAATCGAATGCTCTAAAATGGTGTTCGTAGGTAATCAAGATCAAGAAATCATCTATCAACGCTTGGAAACCGTTCTGAATAACCGCGGTATTCGCACCGAGTTTTTTATTATCCCCCCAGGCACCAATATTACGGATATAAAAAACAGCACACGCAAATTGGCCATCGATTTAAAATCACGTGATGCCAATGTCTGCCTCAATGCGAGCTGTGGTGCAAGGCATCATTTACTCGCCGTTTACGAAGTCTTTCGTTCTTATCATTGGCCGATTTTTGTGGTCGAACCCAACAGCGATTTGTTGTGTTGGCTCTATCCTGATGAAAATAAAGATAGACAAGTACAAGACCACATTACCATATCCGATTATCTGACCATTTTCGGTGCACGAGGTGAATTTACCGAACACCCAATATCCCCTCAATTGGATCGCAAGTTGTACGAATTAGGAGAGCGCTGGGCAAGCCATGCACTGGAATTAGGCCCAGGGCTAGCAACACTGAATTACTTAGCCACAACCTGTCGTAAAGAGCAACGCTTAGACGTTGAGTTATCAGAAAAACAACAAGGCTACCGCGAGCTGAACATTTTGTTGGAAGATCTTGTCGGTGCGCAAATTGCCACTTACGAGAACGGCATTTTGACCTTTTTGAACGAGGATGCCCGTCGTTTTTCCAATGGGGAATGGTTGGAAACCCTTGTTCATACTACGGTGAAACAAATTCAAGACGATATGCCAACGATTCAAGATCGCTCGCTCAACGTACAAGTCTATCGCCAACGAGGTGAGCGGGAAATTCGCAATGAGTTAGACATTGCCTGCGTGGTGAACAATAAGCTGCATATTATCGAATGCAAAACAAAAGGAATGCGTGACGACGGTGATGACACCTTGTACAAGCTTGAGTCATTACGTGATTTACTCGGTGGCTTGCAAGCACGAGCCATGTTGGTGAGCTTTCGACCTCTGCGTCACAATGACATCACTCGAGCAGAAGATTTAGGATTGGCCTTGATTGGCCCGGATGAATTAAAAGATCTTAAAAAACATCTTGCGGTTTGGTTTAAAGCCGCTGGCGGCCGAACTCAAGGTTTATAAATGAGATAAAAAAACCTGATGCGGATAACATCAGGTTTTTTATGCAATCACATCGCTTCAATTAGCTGTCGTCTTCAGTAAAGCTCGAAGGCAACGTCTTTTTCATCTCATTCCACAGGTGCGCACTGTCTAGACCATATTGACGAATGGTATTGGGTAACTGTTCACTATTACCACTTTCACAAATCTTCAGAAGATCGCGATAAAACTGCAAGGCTAGCTCGCGACTTTCCGCATTAGAAAAGTAATAACTGCCCACGCGATCATATAACTTTTTCAAGCCATTAAAAATGAGACCGTAAATTTGGTTGCCCGAATGAAAGGCTAAACGTTGGAAAAGCATATAATCGTAAAAATTAAACGTTTTCGCGACCAGATGAATCTCACGCATCCCTTCTTCACACTCAGAATCGGGTTTCACATTCTGCACAATTTTATCGGCATAAGGAGAATGAGTAATAAATTCCTCCCATGTCGGTGCATGTAATAAGGCTTCACAAGATTCAATCACATTGGTAATGGTACGCTGCGAATGCTCTGGATTCACTTTAAAAGCGTAACGCATAAAAATTGGACTGATATTGGTTCTTGCGGCTAATAAATCTTCGACAATCGAAGTCGCATTATCAGCATCTAACGTCATCAAGGTATCCAATATATGTAGCCCTGATGTCTCCATAAACTGATTGACCTTGGTCGGTTTCCCATGTTGAATCGTCAACCAACCATCACGCGCTAGACGTTGTAACACTTCACGAAGTGTCGTTCTTGTGACACCAATTAACTCAGAGAGCTCGCGCTCGGCCGGTAAAATAGAGCCTGGTGGAAAACGTCCATTCCAGATACTCTCAATAATGTACTTTTCTGCAAAACCTGCTGGGCTCTTTGCCTTAATGACCATTAAGTACGTTTCCAGTTTTTATTTATTAATCTAATAGTACTCATCATACCACTATAAGCGAGATCTCGAAAACCATCTTCAAGAAAGTGTTCAATTTATTACATTATTTTGAATCGTCATTAACAAAATAACCAGAGCACTCATTTATTGTTACAAAATCCGAATTCCTTTTGTGTTTCAAAATATTTCCTGTTGCACGAATCACAGTGCTATATTGACAATTCCAATAACGAAAAGACGCGAACGTCTTGGGTTTATCACACCATTACCGACAAAAACACGCGATTTGTAGGGATTTATTGCTTTTTCAATTGGTCAATAGTTTTGCTGATTCGCAGGACAAGGTTGTGATATGCTCATTAGGATTTAGCCTGTATAAGATACTGAGCTACAAGGCGCAGTGAAGTAAAAGTTCCTATTTTGTTCACTGTTTAAAGGACAGTTACGGTTTCAAAGGTAAAAGCGAACGTCGTTAAGTACGCTACGACAATCAATGGTCAGCATTGCCATTCGTCGTCACGTTTAAACACACTATTATTCTTTCTTTTCAAGCGACCAAGCCTTTAATTACACTGAGATTCCATAACTACACACTACAGATAAGAGTCATTACCATGCCAATAACTTTAGGACACGCGTTTATTAAGAACTTTCTTGGCAAAGCTCCTGACTGGTATAAAGTTGCCATTATCGCGTTTCTCGTTATTAACCCGTTCGTCTTCTTTTTTATTAGTCCGTTTGTTGCTGGCTGGCTACTCGTTGTTGAGTTTATTTTTACCCTAGCCATGGCGCTGAAATGCTATCCATTACAACCCGGCGGTCTGCTGGCCATTGAAGCCATTATCATTGGGATGACCAGTCCAGGACAGGTGAAACACGAGTTAGCCAACAACATGGAAGTGTTACTACTGCTGATTTTTATGGTCGCTGGTATTTACTTCATGAAACAGCTGCTGTTGTTCATTTTTACTAAAATCTTATTAAGTATTCGCTCCAAAATAGCCTTGTCTGTCGCGTTCTGCGTCGCAGCAGCCCTACTCTCCGCATTCCTTGACGCCCTAACCGTCATCGCGGTGATCATTAGTGTCGCTGTCGGCTTTTACGCGATTTATCACAAAGTCGCTTCTGGTCAGAATTTTAATTCCAATCACGATCATACCAAAGATGAAAACATCAGCGAATTAACCCGTGATGACTTAGAACAATATCGCGGATTTTTACGGTCACTCTTAATGCATGCGGGCATTGGTACGGCACTGGGCGGCGTGACGACCATGGTCGGAGAACCACAAAACCTAATTATTGCCGATAAGGCCGGCTGGCTTTTTGGCGAATTTATTTTACGCATGGCGCCTGTCACGCTTCCAGTGTTTATTGCCGGCATCATCACGTGCATATTAGTCGAAAAATTCAAAGCCTTTGGCTACGGCTCCCCACTGCCTACCAACGTGCGTAAAATTCTCGTCGATTTTAACCGTCAAGAACGTGAGAATCGCACCAGTCAAGATGTAGCCAAGTTGTGGGTGCAAGGGGTCATTGCGGTTTGGTTAATTGCAGGCTTAGCGTTGCACTTAGCGGCGGTAGGCTTAATTGGACTTTCGGTCATCATCATGGCAACCGCCTTTACTGGTGTGGTTGAAGAGCATGCCTTGGGCAAAGCGTTTGAAGAAGCCATGCCATTTACCGCATTATTGGCGGTGTTCTTTTCGGTGGTGGCGGTCATCATCGACCAGCACCTCTTTACTCCTATCATTGATTGGGTATTACATATTGAAGATAACGGGACGCAGCTCGCGCTGTTTTATGTCGCGAATGGTCTGCTGTCGATGGTATCGGATAACGTGTTCGTGGGGACGGTGTATATTAACGAAGTGAAAGCCGCCCTCATGCATGGCATCATCAATACGGATCAGTTTGCCATGCTAGCCGTTGCCATTAACACCGGTACCAACTTACCTTCCGTCGCGACACCAAATGGACAAGCTGCCTTTCTATTCTTGCTGACCTCAGCGCTGGCGCCCTTAATCCGTTTATCCTATGGAAGAATGGTGTTGATGGCACTGCCTTATACCATTGTCCTGTCGCTCGTCGGCTTACTCGGTATCATGGTGTTCCTGGATCCCGTGACTCAACATTTTTATGACCTGGGTTGGATATCACATCACTCAGAGATTTTATCGGGTCAATCAGGGACAAGCCATTAAAAGTGGCTTACTATAAGGAACTCATTTAGCTTAAAAAGCTCTGATATGTCAGAGCTTTTTTTTCGAGGATATCATTGTGACTCTATTTTCCTATTTGAATACTATTTCGCGCCAGCGTTTACCTTGGTTGCTGCTGTTCGCATTTGTGGTGTTTTTTGAAGGCTGTGCGTTATTCTTTCAGCATGTACTGGGATTAGCACCATGCGTCATGTGTATTTACGAGCGTATCGCTATGTTAGGTATCGGTGGTGCCGCGTTAATCGGTGCGATAGCCCCTAACAACCGAGTCTTTCGCTGGGTCGGTCTGTTGCTGTGGGGAGGCTGCACATATAAAGGCGTAAGGCTGGCATTAGAACACGTCAACCTTCAGTTTCATCCTTCTCCGTTCACCACCTGTGATCGGTTTGTCACACTACCAAGTTGGCTACCACTCAATGACTGGATGCCATGGATGTTTAAAGCGTACGGCGACTGTGGTGATATTGTATGGCAATTCTTATCACTGTCCATGCCACAATGGTTGGTCATCATTTTCATCGGAAACCTTGTCGCATTTGCGCTGCTTATCACCTCTCAATGCGTGAAACCATTACGCTCAATGTAACCTCTCGTCATAGCGCCTCCTAAAAATAAAAAGAGCGCCGTTTGGCGCTCTTTTCATCGATGACATGATAACAACGGTCTATTCGCGTGGCGGTGCTGGTGCGAGTACTTCGCGGTTACCATTATGGCCTGGCGCACTGACAATGCCTTGAGCTTGTAGTTGCTCGATAATGCGTGCAGCTCGGTTATAACCAATCTTAAAACGGCGTTGTACACCAGATACCGAGCCCCGGCGACTTTGCACCACGTGCTCAACCACTTGATCAAACAGTGGATCGGTGTCTTCTTCCGCTTCACTTTTCTCACCGGGTAACATCGCTTCAGGTCCTTGATCGCCCGACGTAATTTCCTCAATATAGTTCGGCTTACCTCGTGCCTTCCAATTGTTGACCACGGCGTGCACATCATCATCAGAGGCAAACGCGCCATGCACACGTACTGCATGACTTGAGCCAGCGGGTAAGTACAACATATCCCCCATACCAAGCAACGATTCTGCCCCACCTTGGTCTAAAATCGTCCGTGAGTCTGTTTTGGTCGAGACGGTAAACGCGACACGTGCTGGAATATTCGCTTTAATCAATCCAGTGATAACATCCACCGATGGACGCTGCGTCGCCAAAATCAAGTGAATCCCTGCGGCTCGGGCTTTTTGAGCCAAGCGGGCGATCAGCTCTTCAACTTTCTTACCGACCACCATCATCAAATCCGCGAACTCATCAACAATCACGACGATAAAGGGGAGTTTCTCTAGTAAAGGCGCTTCTGCGTCCATACTGTCGCCAGGTTGCCAAAGAGGATCATGAATCGGATGTCCGGCCTCGGCGGCCATTTTGAGTTTTTGGTTAAAGCCCTTCACATTACGTACGCCCAACGCCGACATCAATTTATAACGACGTTCCATTTCACCAACACACCAACGCAACGCGTTCGAGGCATCTTTCATATCGGTAACAACTTCCGACAATAGATGAGGAATGCCCTCATAAATCGACAGTTCAAGCATTTTCGGATCGATCATGATGAAACGAATGTCTTCTGGCGTCGCCTTATAGAGCATGCTCAAAATCATGACGTTCACACCAACCGATTTACCAGAACCGGTCGTCCCCGCCACGAGAACATGCGGCATTTTTGCTAAATCAGCGATCACCGCTTCACCAGCGATATCTTGGCCAAGAACCACGGCAGTCGGCGAACTCGATTGTTGAAACTCTTCACTACTGATAACGTCAGACAGGTACACCGTTTGACGAGTGATGTTTGGCAACTCGAGACCGACATACGGTTTACCCGGAATCACTTCCACCACGCGCACCGCCATCGCCGATAATGAACGCGCCAAATCCGTCGCAAGATTGGAAATACGGCTGACTTTAACGCCCGGTGCTAAGTCCAACTCAAAACGGGTAATGACAGGGCCTGGGAAAATATCCACCACTTTGGCTTTGATTTTATAATCAGCCAGCTTCGATTCAACCAAGCGCGCAATCTCTTCCAATGCATCACGATCAATAAAGTTATCACGCTTCTCTGGGTGGTAAAGCAAGTCAAACGTTGGCATCGGTTCTTCTGGTACAGGTAACGTTTCTTCCTGACTCACTAAAAATGGATTTTGCTGACCTGCCATATTCGCTTGTGCATCGGACACCAAACTTTGGAATGCTTGCACATCCGCATCGACATCCTCTGCTTCGTCGGTCTCATCATCGTCTTCTCGCCAATCAGACTCGCTTTCCTCTGTCTGTGCAAACGGCGCAGAAGCAGTAGACAATTCAGGGTCAGTCGAATCTAAAGACATGAGCGGCGCTTCATCGTCAACTGCATCAAAATTAGAAATGGAAGGGTGAGATGGCTCCTCACTGTGCGTCTGTGAGTCAGCATCGACATAGACGGGCTCTGGCGTCTCCCATTGGGACGCTCCGAACTCAGTGTCTTCCGCATAATCGTTGTGACTTCGCGCGTCTTCATCTAATGACTCTATCGTCGCATCCAACTGGTGACTGCGTGATACGCTCAAATCATCTTGGTCATCTTGATACGTATAACGAGTCGGTTCAGGTTGGCGAGCTGGCGCCACTTGCGGCATATGAATATTAAAACGGCGCGGTGCGGGCTCGTCCGGTGTCTCAACCGAGTCGACAGGCTCGGACTCATACGACTCTGAGGGCACTGCCGATTGCGAGGTCAACAAAGGATCATCGCTGTTGGTATCTGATACTGTTGGCGCAACCACAACGTCATCGTCTTCATCGGAAAGTTGCGTGTCCGAAGTAAGCGCCTCATCGGTCATCAATGGCGAACCAAGATCTGGCGTCACCAGTTCGTCTTTCTCTTTACGTAAACGCCCTAATAACCAGTGGAACACTTTAATGCTGGTCTCGCCGAGTCCTTCGACAATACGCAACCACGAAATTCCCGTCAGCAAGGTAAACCCCGCCCCCCACAAAAACAACATGGCCAGCGTCGTGCCAAGAACATTCAGCGTCGGCAACGACAGGCTAGTGATCACATCACCAATCACACCGCCAGAAGAGAAATACCACAGATCATCAAAGTTAATATCGGCTAAGGCGCAACTGGTCAGTATTAACACCACCACACCGAGTAAGCGAGTGCCCCACAAGGTAAAGTCAATTTCCTCGTCACTGGAACGCTTGCGAAGCACAATCCAAGCACCTAGCGTACACAAAAAAGGAATGCTATACGCCAATGAGCCAAATATAAAAAACAAGGTATCCGCCACCCACGCACCAAATAGCCCGCCTGCATTGTGGATATCAGAACCCCAGGCCGTCTGCGACCAAGACGGATCGGCTGGATTGAAGGTAAATAGGGACACAGCCAGCAACACCGAAGCCAATACGGCTAAGATAAGGCCACACTCTTTTAATCGTTCGACACCATTCAAGCGAAACATCGGAGCATCATCGCCTGTCTTAATTATGGTTGCCACTTTATTCTTGTGTTCTCTGAACATAAACCAACTTGATATGACTTTAGCCAATATAGGAAATACTATACGTACATAATAGACGTGAAAACAGTCCGAGCGGCACAAGGCCGCTCGGTTTGTTGCAAGATTTAACCACAATCACGTCAAAAACCCAATCAGGTAAAGTCAGAATGTGGCAAGAAGTGACAATATTTAACAAAACTCACGTTAGCGAGTTTTGATCACCAAATGGTTGGTTTGTTTTACTTCTTCCATTACAACATAGGTTCGTGTGTCATTAACGCCAGGTAAACGCAATAACGTATCCCCGAGCAATTTCCGATATGCACTCATATCAGACACACGAGTTTTAAGGAGATAGTCAAAATCACCCGACACTAAGTGACACTCTTGAATATCATCCAATTTTTGTACTGCCGTGTTGAACTGTTCGAAGACATCCGGTGCACCACGATTGAGTGTAATTTCAACAAAAACCAATAATGAGGCATCAAGATACTGCGGGTTCAATAATGCTGTGTAGCCATTGATATAGCCTTGACGCTCCAAGCGACGCACACGTTCCAAACAGGGCGTGGGAGAAAGTCCAACACGTTTGGATAATTCAACGTTAGAAATTCGACCATCTTTCTGCAACTCATTGAGTATATTGCGATCGATACGGTCTAAATCCTTGGACGGCTTTTTATAGTTGTCTACCATTTTTTATTCCACCTTTTTACTTCCTTGCAAATATATGTGTTATATATTACTCATATTTAGCATTAAATATAAACAACCAGCAACTATACTAGTGTTAAATTCGTTAATTCCCCTCACCAAAAACATTATCATTATCCCCTTGGCTTAGCGAGGTACTAAAATGATTATTGGCGTCCCCAAAGAACTCAAAAACCATGAATACCGTGTTGGCTTAACCCCTGCCAGTGCAAAAGAACTCATTGCACATGGACATCAAGTTATGATTGAAACCAACGCGGGTTTCGGCATCGGCATTTCTGACAGTGACTACATCGCTGCAGGCGCTTCCATTCTTCCTACTGCCACCGAAGTTTTCTCACAAGCAGATATGATCATCAAGGTTAAAGAACCTTTGGATAATGAACTGATTATGTTGAGGAAGGGGCAAATATTATTTACTTATTTGCACCTTGCTCCAGATTTTCCACAAACTGAAGCACTTATCAAGAGCAAAGCTATCTGCATTGCCTATGAGACTGTAACAGATTATATGGGTAGACTGCCACTTTTAGCCCCAATGTCAGAAGTTGCAGGCCGTATGTCGGTACAAGCCGGAGCAAACATACTGGAAAAATCCAAAGGAGGCCAAGGTATTTTGCTTGGAGGTGTCCCTGGTGTGGCCCCAGCCAATGTCCTCATTTTAGGCGCTGGCGTGGTAGGCTCAAGCGCTGCACGCATTGCGCTTGGGATGCGAGTCAATGTTACCCTCATCGACCGTAACATCGAGGTATTACGCGGCCTCGACCGAGAATTCCAAGGCAAAGCGACCTTATTATTTGCCACTCAAGATGCCATTGAAACTCAACTTAAACGTGCCGACCTGGTGATCGGAGCGGTCCTTATTCCTGGTGCACAAGCGCCTAAACTGGTCTCAAAGCAACAATTAGCGCTCATGAAACCGCGAGCCGTCCTCGTCGATGTCGCGATTGATCAAGGTGGATGTTTTGCAACCTCTCGGCCAACCACACATGATGAGCCAACGTTTATTGAGCAAAATATTATTCATTATTGCGTCGCTAACATGCCCGGTGCTATCGCAAGAACAGCCACACTGGCATTAAACAATGCCACGTTACCGTATATCATTAATATCGCCAACTTAGGATACCAACAAGCAATGCGCGATGATCCCGGCTTAAAACAGGGTCTCAACATCTGCCAAGGCCATATCACCTGCCAACATGTTGCAGAAGGATTTGGGCTTCCCTATGTTCCGGCGGATGAGCTCATTAATAGCGATAGCTAACTTAACGAACAAAGACAGGTCAGCGCGTGTTTTTGACCACCCAGAACTCAGCGCTGACCTAGGTCACAACATCACATTGCCATTCACAGGCTCAAACCCATGCCTGCTCCGTTAATGTGCCTACATCGCGCTCTGCCTCCAACCCATGACTTAAATCGCTCTCTACGCAACGAATAGAGGAATAACAATCAACGATTTTGTTACTCAGGGTTAAGGAATAAGGCTTTCTGTGGTCAAACCGCTTGAAATCACAGTTTACACTTTCGAGATCCTATCACCAGTTCGGTAAGTTGATGAACTCATCGACTTTTTCAACCATTAAGTCAACAAAAATACTCCCGTTCTCAGAGAGTCATTGTGTGATCATATGTCTGTTTTCAAAGAATAAACAAGGAAATGTGATAAGTAACCTTAAAGTTTTCTGAGTTTCTATGGAAAAACTGTCAAGTTTCGCCCAAACTCAACACTTATTGATATACTATCACTCTCTATGGGCATTCAAAGAAGATAAATTCGACAACGTAGTGCTTGGTAAGGATAGATCGTGTATCCTTAAATCGTTAGCCGTTCAATTATGAAGACTTGGATTTTATGAATATTGGTTTAATTATCGGCCTTGTTGCTGTCTTATTGGTATTGGTACTGGGTTACAATATTATGCTTCAGTACAAAGTCCGCTTGGAATCATCCAAGAAACAAGAAGTATCAAAGTATATAGCCATCATCGATGCAACAGAAGATTTGATTGGGAATGCCCATCATCTGCCTTTTAGCAAGGAACTGTTGGTGTGCCTGAATGTCCGTATTCTGGATGCTTTAGAAGCCATGTCAGAGCTGGACCCAAAAGACAAAAACACACAACAACGCGTGGAAAACATGCGCTCACAAATCGACAACTTAAAAGCCAATCATCCTGGCGGCGAAAGTACGCCTTTTAAAGTGCCGAGTAGCGATAAACAAGCGTTGGTGATGTTGAAACTGACGAAACGCTTACGTGATACGGTACGCAGCGAGCATAATAAAGGCCGATTAGATACTCAAACCTTTGTTGCAGAAAATGCACGTTTAGAAGGTATCCAAGTCCGTATCAACATCGAAAATGTCATCAAACGAGCACATGATTCCGTTGTGCGTGGTCAACCCGGTACTGCGATGCAGCTACTGCGTAAAGGCTTAGACGTTCTCAGCTCCAAGAATGATAGCTATTCGACACAAGCACGAGAAAGACTTCAAAAAATGTTTGACGAACTTGAACAGCGACGCCAATCCAAACATGAAGCCGATTTATCTCAGCATGTAGAATCAAACGAGCACGACAGCGATATGGAAGCCCTCTTCGGCGAGAAGAAAAAATGGTAAGCTGACGGCTCAGTATTCCGAACTCTCTTTTTCTAGGGTCGTATCAACGACCCTTTTTAATGCACTATCCTTACGAAAATAATCATGAAACAAGATACCATCAACGAATTGCTTACCCCGATTCACCAATTTTTGCGCTGTCCAACCCCTCTCGCATGGCTAGAAGAAGCACGTAAACCTGATAATTTACGCCTATTGCTCCTCGATCATTTGATGTGTGAGCTAAAAGCAGGCCAATCTGCGATGTATCTGATTCGCAAATATGCCGTGGATCAAGACAGTCAGCATTCGCTATTAGAATGGTTTAAACCTTATGAAGACTTTGTTTATCGTGGTGTAGGGTCGCTAGAGACTCTAAAAGACAAAAGCCAAATTTCCAAACGCATCTTTGCAAAGTCTGATTCGCCATACAGCCAAGAACTGATCGATAAAATGGTCTTACTGATAAAAGAAGAGCTGCATCACTTTTATCAAGTTTTAGAAATATTGACCAATCGTGGTATGACGTACGAATCGATACCCGCCAGTCGCTACGCCAAGGGCATGCTGTCGCACATGCGGACTTATGAGCCAGAAGCGCTCATCGATAAATTGATCATTGGCGCTTATATAGAAGCGCGTTCCTGCGAACGGTTTGCCAGCTTGGCGCCATATCTTGATGAAGACTTAGCGCGTTTTTATATTTCCTTGTTACGCTCTGAAGCGCGTCATTATCAAGACTATCTCACGCTCGCTGAACACATCGCTGGGACCAATATCAATGACCGCATTGCGTATTTTGGACGTGTAGAAGCCGACCTCATTCAAGCCAACGATGGTGAATTACGCTTTCACAGCGGCACACCAAACTGGGTATAAACCTGTCATTTGAGAGGGCCATATTCAATAGCCCCCCAACAATAGCAAGAAGGGGGCGATGGAATCCGAACTCGATTATAGTGTTGCGTTAATACTTGCCAGTACAGCTGCGGGGTCGGCCGCTTGAGTAATCGGCCGACCAATCACTAAATAATCTGACCCGGCTGCGATGGCTTGATTAGGCGTCATAATTCGGCGCTGATCGCCGACGACAGAGCCCTCAGGACGAATACCTGGCGTAACTAGCTTAAAGGCTTGTCCGAGCTCTGCTTTCAGCATCGTGGCTTCTTGTGCCGAACACACCACCCCATCCAAACCGGCATTTTTGCTTAATGTCGCCAAGCGCTTCACATGGGAGGCAGGTTCTCCGTCAATACCAATCGCGGTCAAATCACTCTGCTCCATACTGGTTAACACCGTCACTCCGATAAGCAATGGACGATCTTTTCCATAAGGTTCAAGAATCTCACGTGACGCCGTCATCATACGCTCTCCGCCACTCGCATGAACATTCACCATCCATACACCCAGCTCGGCAGCCGCGCGAACAGCTTTAGAACACGTATTTGGAATATCATGAAATTTCAGATCCAAAAAGACAGAAAAGCCACGTTGATGCAAAGACGTCACAAACTGAGGACCAAACAAAGTGAACATCTCTTTACCGACTTTCAATCGGCAACTGTCCGGATCAATGTTATCCACAAACGCCAAGGCATCCGCTTGCTGCTCATAATCTAGGGCAACAATAATTTTTGAATCGTTCATTCGTACTCCTTTTTTACACAAACAAAATGCAGCACCTTGGCTGCATTATCTTCTTCGTTCAATTTTCGCATCTCTCGTGGATTACTCTCCATCTAAGCCACGAATCGGCTTAATGGTGCCCCAGCTTTTACAAGACGGACAATGCCAATACAACGAGTGAGTGGCAAAACCGCACTGCTTACAGCGATAATGAGGCTTAGCCTTCATTTGTTCCCCGACAAGCTTCTGAAGCGTCAGTAAGCTGGCTTTCGCACGGCCTTCTTCCGCCTCAGCAATGTGGTAGTCAATCAAACGATAAAACCCCTTCATGGTGGGATTAACCACTAACTGACGGGTCAACAAATCTTGCGCCGATGCGGTCCCTTCATGTTTCGCAACTAACTGAGCTAACATTAACTCAGCCGACACGCCAGCCTTATTGGCAATACACGCTCGTAAAAACTGGACCAGCTCGTGCTCTTGTCCCAAGTGATGGTAACAGTCGGCGATAATCGGTAACACCTCACCGACAAAGTCGATGTCTTGTTCCAACACTGTGCGCATGAATTCTGCCGTTCGTTGGTATTCTTCGTATTCAAGATATAACTTGCCTAACGACATCGTTGCACGCACACATTCTGGATCCACCTGCAGAGCACGCTTGAAAAGTTGCACCGCCTTGTCATGATTCCCATCGGCTTTTTCTTGCATCGCAATTTCACACCAAAAATGCGCAATACTGCGCTTCATTTTGGTTCGACCTGACTTCACCAATGCTTGCGCACATTCAATGGCTTTATGCCACTCACGAGTTTGTTGATAAATCGCCGTCAACTGCTGTAGAGCAGACTCTCGATGCTCAGGTTCATCAACGAGCTGTTCAAAAATGCGTTCCGCTCGGTCGAGAAAGCCAGACACCATATAATCTTTGGCTAATTGCTGTAAGGCGATATTTTTTTGTTCTATGGTCAACCCAGTACGAGAAATGAGGTTTTGGTGAATACGAATGGCGCGATCGACTTCGCCACGAGAACGAAATAGGTTCCCGAGCGCGAGGTGAGTATCGACGGTGTCATTATCAACCTGAAGCAATTCGATGAAGTGATCGACCGCTTTGTCCGATTGATCAGACAATAAGAGGTTTAACCCCGTGACATATTGACGAGATATTTGATGAGATTGCTTCTGCTTTTCTTGCTGGGCACTGCGGTGTCCCATATACCAACCATAAGCGGCTGCGATTGGTAATAGCAAGAACAGGATTTCTAACATTAAAAAACAGCCTTATACGGTAAATCAGTTCTCATTAGAAACATCGTTATTGGCGTTGTGCTTTTTCAATTGCTTGTTCAACTTGCGTATGGTTACTTTCGACTTGAAGTAGAATCCATAACACATTCCCCACGCCAATAGAAAGCCAACAAGAAAGACACTGCCTAGCAAGGTTGAAAGATGAAACTGTCCTTGTGCCAACAAATAATTGAAAGTGACGACGGCCTGGTTTTGTGCGCCCATTGCCAGAGCAATTAAGAATAAAACGAGAATCAATATGCCTTTAATAATTTTCATCATCTATCACCAGTCCAAGAATCGCTTCCCTAGATTATGCAGGAAAATACGCTTGCAAACCACGCCTAATGTACATTCGTACTATAAAAAAACGGCACGCTGAAGGGCATGCCGCTTTATCCAAATAAGATGTATTATCAGAGACTTTCGTTCACACGCTTACGTAACTCTTTGCCTGGTTTGAAATGAGGGACATACTTTCCTTCCAGCTCCACTTTTTCACCAGTTTTAGGATTACGCCCAATGCGAGGCTCACGATAATGTAAAGAGAAACTACCGAAACCACGAATTTCGATGCGTTCTCCACCTTCCAACGTAGATGCCATATGTTCAAGAATGTCTTTCACCGCATCTTCAATTTCTTTGGCTGATAAATGTGTTTTTTCAGCACAAAGTCTTTCGATCAATTCAGACTTAGTCATAGTTTCCCTCATTGAGTTGTTCAAAACTCATTATAGTCAGTAATACCAATTCCAACAAACACTTGACAATAAATGTCACGAAAGCCGTCGGTCAGTTATTCAATCTTTGATCCAGTTTACACAACCATTATAAAAATGTGTGTAAGAAACGTGCAAACATGTGGTTAGAATAGGAATTAATACTAAAAAGTAAACAAAAAAAGGGAGCCGTTATGGCTCCCCCTCTCACAAAAAACGATTACTCGCTTTTTGCCGCTTTGAAAGCGTCAGCCATAGCGTTACCGAACGCAGATTCATCCTGCTTGTTGTTCAGTGATGCCATTGCTTCTTGCTCGTCAGCTTCGTCTTTCGCTTTGATAGACAGATTAACGACGCGGTTTTTACGGTCTACACCAGTAAATTTCGCTTCGATGCTGTCACCAACGTTAAGGATTGAGCTTGCATCTTCAACGCGCTCGCGAGACAGTTCAGATACACGGATGTAACCTTCAACGCCTTCAGCAAGTTCGATGTTCGCACCTTTTGCGTCAACAGCGGTAATTGTACCGTTAACTAGAGTGCCTTTCTTGTTGTCAGCAACGTAAGCATTGAATGGGTCATTTTCCATTTGCTTAACGCCTAGAGAAATGCGCTCACGATCTGCGTCTACAGCTAGAACAACTGCAGAGATCTCGTCGCCTTTCTTGTATTCACGTACTGCTTCTTCTCCAGGAGCGTTCCAAGAGATGTCAGATAGGTGAACTAGACCGTCGATGCCGCCTTCAAGACCGATGAAGATACCAAAGTCAGTGATAGACTTGATCTTACCAGTGACTTTGTCGCCTTTAGCTTGAGTTTCTGCAAACTCTTGCCAAGGGTTAGCTTTACACTGTTTCAGACCTAGAGAGATACGACGACGTTCTTCGTCGATATCAAGAACCATAACCTCAACTTCGTCGCCAACATTAACAACTTTAGATGGGTGGATGTTCTTGTTAGTCCAATCCATTTCTGAAACGTGAACAAGACCTTCAACGCCTTCTTCAATTTCAACGAAACAACCGTAATCAGTAAGGTTAGTAACGCGACCAGTTAGTTTGTGACCTTCTGGGTAACGAGCTGCGATTGCTACCCATGGATCTTCACCTAGCTGTTTAAGACCTAGTGATACGCGAGTACGCTCACGGTCAAACTTAAGAACTTTAACATTGATTTCGTCACCAACATTAACGATCTCAGATGGGTGCTTAACGCGTTTCCAAGCCATATCAGTGATATGTAGTAGGCCGTCAACACCGCCAAGGTCAACGAATGCACCGTAGTCAGTAAGGTTCTTAACGATACCTTTAACTTCAGTACCTTCTTGAAGCGTTTCAAGAAGCTGTTCGCGTTCAACACTGTTTTCAGATTCGATAACAGCACGACGTGAAACAACAACGTTGTTACGTTTCTGGTCAAGCTTGATTACTTTGAACTCTAGCTCTTTGTTTTCTAGGTGAGTTGTGTCACGAATTGGACGAACATCAACAAGAGAACCAGGTAGGAACGCACGGATACCGTTAAGTTCAACAGTGAAACCGCCTTTCACTTTACCGTTGATGATACCAACAACAGTTTCAGCTTCTTCGTAAGCTTTCTCAAGAACGATCCAAGCTTCGTGACGTTTTGCTTTCTCACGAGAAAGTTGAGTTTCGCCGAAACCATCTTCTACAGCGTCTAGAGCAACATCGACTTCAGAACCCACTTCAACTTCAAGTTCGCCAGCAGCGTTCTTGAATTGTTCAGCTGGGATAGTAGATTCAGATTTTAGACCTGCATCAACAAGTACATAGCCGTTTTCGATAGCAACAACAGTACCTTTAACGATAGTACCTTGTTGGAATTCAGTTTCGTTTAGAAACTCTTCAAAGAGTTGAGCAAAAGATTCAGTCATTTATATAATCTTCAATTTGAGTAAACGTCCACGGGTATCCTACCACATGGGGTTATTAAATTCGCCGGTCATCATCCTTGCAACCAACGCTCTATCCGCCTTGATACTATCGAGTTCAAGACAGTTTAGATTCTATGTATTGTAATGCTTGTTCGACCACTTCTTCAATAGATAAACGGGTTGAATCAAGCAATAAAGCATCATCAGCCGGCTTCAACGGTGCCACTGCACGGTTACGATCGCGATCGTCACGCTGCTGAATTTCGCTTAAAAGGGCGTCAAATCTAACATCTAACCCTTTCAGTTGCAACTGCTTATAACGGCGACGAGCGCGTTCATCGGCACTGGCATCAAGGAATATTTTCACTGGAGCGTCAGGGAAAACAACCGTGCCCATATCTCGGCCATCGGCGACTAAACCGTTGCCATCCGCAAAGGCACGCTGACGGCGTAATAACGCCTCTCGGACGCGCGGTAGTGCGGCCACTTTTGACGCGGCCATGCCTGTTTCTTCTTTGCGTAAGTCACCTGACACATCTTCACCTTCTAAGATGACTTTGACCAATTCACCTTCGCTAATAAATTGCACATCGAGGTGAGTGGCCAGTGGTACCAGTGCGTCTTCAGAGTCTGTGTCCACACCATGGTGAATGGCCGCCAAGGCTAACACTCGATAGATGGCGCCTGAATCAAGAAGGTGAAAACCAAGTTTCTTAGCCAGTAACATGCAAAGCGTTCCTTTGCCTGCTCCACTGGGGCCATCTACGGTGACGACGGGGGTGTGAGAGGACATGTATAAACTCCAATAATATGATAATTGCGCAGAAAGAATGCACCATGCGCTGCTGGCGTGAAATTATAATAATAAACCTGCGGCTACGCCAGTTTTGTATTGAAATTAGTCATGTGTGGAAGTGTAAATAGTTAGAAAACTCAAGTGTATACTTGAGTTTTCTGTTCTCAAATCAAAAGGTATCAAGGTTACTTAAGACGCAAACGTGCGTCATTTTTCGCAACGAGTGCATTACCAATACCTTTGACCTTCATGAGTTCTTCTTTGCTTTTAAACGGCCCGTTTTTATCACGATACATCACGATAGCATTCGCTTTGGACTGGCCAATACCATTGAGTAAAGTGGCCAGTTCTTCTGCGGATGCCTGATTCACGTTGACCGTGATTTGAATCTCATCAACCTGTGTTGAGGAATCGGCCATCGCTGCGGTACCGGAAAGCGTAAAAGCAAACAGAAGAGTGATAAAAAGTGTGCGGATATTCATGTCAGTGCTCCTTGTATGATTAAGCATTTTCATCATACAAGCTCTCACAAAAGAGTAAGCCCTCGCCCGATAAAATTACGACGGACTCTGTAAAGAGTCCGTCGTAATCTATCACCCGCTTTCACATCATGCCGATGCTACTTCACATAATACTCAATATCTGTATTCGCGCGAAGGACGGAAAGAATGCCTTGAATGTCTTGCTTCAAGAGTAAACGTGGCAATTGCTGTTCAAGTTGCTCATTCAATTTAGCGTCACTTTTCGTTGCAACGCTATCGAGTGCGACAATGATGGTATTATTCTTCTCATCTTGAGCACGCTCATAACTGACTTTGCCTTTTTGTGGTTTCGCCATTGAGAACACGGTACTCGCAAGAGCTGAGTTACGATCAATGGTTTTTTCGCTGCTGAAGGCTAAATCGTTCGCTTTTAAAATCGACTGATCGCCTTTATTCAGTGCATCAATCACTTTATCCGCCAATGTATTCGCTTGGTCTTCCGCTTTCATTGTCGTTAAGGTCTTCACGACATCGGATTTAACCTCTTCTAGCGGTAATAGCTTCTCAGGACGCGTCTGTTCAACACGAACCACGGCAACATCTTCAGGACCAAGCTGAATCACTTTAGAGTTCAAACCTTCATCTTTAACATCTTCGCTATCCAACGCTTTTTGAACGTCTTGATTCTGAAGCAGCTCTGGACCTTGACCATTCATGCCGATGAAATCCGTCGTTTTATACTGAACACCGATCGCTTTGGCGGCAGCATCCAAAGAATCTGGAGATTCAAACGCTACTTTTTCTAACTTGTCTTGCAGTGTATAGAATTTATCGACGGCTTTTTGGTCTTTGAGATCAGCAACAATTTTGTCTTTCACCTCACTAAACGGTTTCGCTTTAGGTGCTTTGATTCCATTCAGTTTGATGATGTGGTAACCAAAAGACGATTTTACAACACCAGAAATATCCCCTGCTTTCTTCAATGCAAATGCCGCATCTTCAAATTTAGGGTCCATGGTTTTACGTTCGATCCAGCCTAACTCACCACCTTGTTTTGCGCTGCCTACATCTTGTGATTCTTTTTTGGCAAGGACAGAGAACTTCGCGCCGTTATGCAGTTCTTTTAAGATAGCTTGAGCTTGTTGTTCATCGCCTTTAATTAAGATATGGCTCACATCACGCTGCTCTGGCGTTGAATACTGTGATTTATGCTCATCGTAATACTGTTTGGCCGCATCATCCGAGATAGTAATGCCTTCTTTCAATGCGTTGGCTGATAACTCAAGATACGAAACTTTTTCTTGCTCAGGACGAGTAAACGCTTGCGGATGCTCTTGGTAATATTGCTTAATTTCATCATCTTTCAATGAGATTTTTTTAGCAAAGTCCGCAGTATCCAAAGTGATTGTGCGAATTGAACGCGTTTGCCCAATCAATGCCGCTTGCTGCTTCACTTCGTCCGGTAGCGTAAATTCACTCGATTGGATAGCCTGCATCAATTGATTCCGTAGCATGTCTTGACGCAAGTACTCAGCAAATGTATCTGGCGTAAATTGTGAACGTTGCAACGCCGCTTGGTAAACACTCTTATCAAACTGACCGTCTTTTTGGAAAGCCGGAATTTGCAATAATTGCTCACGAACTTGCTTATCGCTGACGCGCAAACCTAACTCTTTTGCGTACTGCTCGATCAACGCATCGTTAATCATACGGTCGAGAACCGACTTACGAAAGGAGGCCACATAAGATGGGTCGCCTAATAAGTTAGAAAAGTAGTCGCCCATTTGAGACTGCATGCGATTGCGCTCGTTTTGGTATGCTTGTTCAAATTTAGCACGACTAATGGTGGTATCACCCACTTTTGCTGCTGCATTGTTGCTACCACTTACGAGATAGCTGCCAATCCCTGCGAACACAAAAGATAAAATGATGAGCCCTAGAATAACTTTGATCGCGATGCTATTAGCGCCTTCGCGTAATCGATCCATCATAGTGTTATTGCTCTCCGGATAAGTAATTTAGATACGTCGTTCAATATGGAATAGCGCGATAATATCAGAAAAAGAAATGCGCATCAGTAAGATGCGCATAATTAAAAAAAGTTCTAACGGGAAACCGACTAACAATTTGTAAGATTATTCGTTGACGGCATCTTTTAATGCTTTACCCGCTTTAAATGCAGGTACTTTTGCTTCTGCAATTTGGATTTCTTCACCAGTTTTCGGGTTACGTCCTGTGCGTGCTGCGCGAGTACGTACTTGGAAAGTACCAAAGCCCACTAATGCAACAGAATCATCCGATTGTAATGATTCAGACACGGCTTCAATAAACGCATCAAGTGCACGTCCTGCTGATGCTTTAGAAAGGTCAGCATTCGCTGCAATTTGTTCTACTAATTGTGTTTTATTCACTGTATATCCCCTTTGGCAACCATGACGAATGATTTGGGTGCCGATTTTTCCATTAATATTCCAAAACTCCAGCTCAAGCCTTGTTATAACAGGGCTAACGCTACACGGCTTTACGTTAGCGTTCAAAAAAAACGCTGACAAGCATTTTTTAAACTTATCAGCGTAATCTTTTACTTATTTTGCTGCGTATCACTCTTTTACAGGCGCAAAATCAATACCTGTTGGATCTTCAACCAAAGCGACCTTAAGAACTTCATCGATCCATTGCACTGGACGCACGTCCAAATCAGCAATGATATTCGCAGGAATGTCTTCAAGATCACGCTCATTCTCTTTAGGAATAAGCACCGTTTTAATCCCACCACGGTGAGCGGCTAACAGTTTCTCTTTCAAGCCACCAATCGGCAACACTTCACCGCGCAGTGTAATTTCGCCGGTCATCGCAACATCCGCTTTCACAGGGTTACCCGTTAAGCTAGACACCAATGATGTACACATACCAATACCGGCACTAGGACCATCTTTCGGGGTAGCCCCTTCAGGGACGTGAACGTGGATATCACGTTTTTCATAGAAATCAGGATTAATCCCCAATTTCTCAGCACGTGAACGCACGACCGTCAATGCAGCTTGAATCGACTCTTGCATGACATCGCCCAGGGAACCCGTTTGCGTCATCTTACCTTTACCAGGCATAGACTGCGCTTCGATAGTCAGCAAGTCACCACCGACTTCTGTCCACGCCAAACCAACCACTTGACCGACTCGGTTGTTATCATCCGCTTTACCGTAGTCGAAACGCTGCACACCGAGGAAGTCTTTTAAGTTGTCCATCGACACGTTAACGTGTTTCTCATCTTTATTGAGAAGAATACGTTTGACGGCTTTACGACAGATTTTGGAGATTTCACGCTCGAGGTTACGCACACCCGCTTCACGCGTATAGTAACGAATTACCCCAATGATGGCTGAGTCTTCAATCGTAATCTCTTTCTCTTTCAGGCCATTACGCTCAATCTGTTTCGTCACTAAGTGACGTTTCGCGATGTTGAGTTTTTCATCTTCGGTATAACCCGACAAGCGAATCACTTCCATACGATCCAATAACGGGCCTGGAATATTCATGGAATTCGACGTTGCAACAAACATTACATCCGACAAGTCGTAATCCACTTCTAAGTAGTGATCGTTAAACGAGTTATTTTGCTCCGGATCCAACACTTCTAATAGCGCTGACGCTGGATCACCACGCATGTCCGCCGCCATCTTATCGATTTCATCCAACAGGAATAGTGGGTTTTTAACCCCTACTTTCGCCATTTTCTGGATAAGTTTGCCAGGCAAGGAGCCAATATAAGTACGGCGGTGACCACGAATTTCCGCTTCATCACGTACGCCACCCAATGCCATGCGAACGTATTTACGTCCAGTGGCACTAGCAATTGACTGACCTAATGAGGTTTTACCCACACCTGGAGGCCCAACCAAACAAAGGATCGGTCCTTTAAGCTTGTTGACACGGCTTTGTACCGCGAGGTATTCGACGATACGCTCTTTAACACGCTCTAAACCATAGTGATCGGCATTTAATACGTCTTCGGCTTTAGATAAATCACGCTTGACTTTCGAGCGCTTAGCCCAAGGAATGCTGACCATCCAATCGATATAACTGCGGACAACGGTCGCTTCTGCCGACATTGGCGACATCATTTTTAGCTTTTGCAGTTCTTGTTCAGTCTTTTCACGCGCTTCTTTTGGCATTTTAGACTGTTCAATTTTTTGTTGCAGTGCTTCAAATTCATCAGGCGCATCATCCATCTCGCCAAGCTCTTTTTGAATGGCTTTCATTTGCTCATTCAAATAATACTCGCGCTGAGATTTCTCCATCTGCTTTTTCACCCGACCACGGATGCGTTTTTCAACTTGCAGCAGATCGATTTCCGATTCCATTTGGCCCATCAAAAACTCTAAACGTTCTGTTACGTCTAGAATTTCCAGTACCTTTTGTTTCTCGTCTAACTTGAGTGGCATATGTGCTGCAATCGTATCCGCAAGGCGGGCTGCTTCTTCAATGCCGTTCAGTGACGTCAGTACTTCAGGTGGAATTTTTTTGTTGAGTTTAATAAAGCCTTCAAACTGATTGATCGCACTGCGAACAATCACTTCTTGCTCTTTTTCGTCCAATTCGGGAGTCGCTAGGAATTGCGCGTCAGCAGAAAAATACTCACCTTCGATAAAGTTTTCAATTTTTGCTCGCTGCTGACCTTCCACTAGCACTTTTACAGTCCCATCTGGCAATTTGAGTAATTGCAAGATAGTGGCCACCGTTCCGACCTCAAATAGGTCTGAAACTGTCGGCTCATCAGTCTCCGCCTGCTTTTGTGCGACAAGGAGAACTTGCTTATTGTTATCCATTGCAGCATCTAAACATTGAATCGATTTTTCACGACCAACAAACAATGGGATAACCATATGTGGATAGACCACCACATCGCGCAGAGGTAGTACGGGGATCTCAACACGCTCGGAACGTTCCAAGTTCATATTTTTCTCTCTTCCGCTTAATTCATATGGAAGTATATGGGGGTTAACTGACTGGAATCAATGATGGAATATAAAAAAAGGAGGTATTTCTACCTCCTTTTGCATTATTTTTCGACGCTACTCTGCTCCAGCCGCTTGGCTGTCATTGGTTGAGTAAATCATCAAGGGTTCAGATTCACCGTTGATCACGGATTCGTCAATCACCACTTTGCTCACATCTTTCATTGATGGCAGCTCGTACATAGTCTCTAGAAGGACTTCTTCTAGAATTGAGCGCAAGCCACGAGCACCGGTTTTACGTTTCATGCCCTGCGCAGCGATGGCGCGCAATGCATCTTCACGGAACTCAAGTTCAGTATCTTCAAGATCGAACAATGCACCGTATTGCTTGGTCAGCGCATTTTTAGGTTCACTCAAGATTTGAATCAAGGCATCTTCGTCTAGCTCAGTCAATGTCGCAGTCACAGGTAAACGACCGATAAACTCAGGAATCAAACCGTATTTCACCAAATCTTCTGGTTCTACCTGTGTGAACAGTTGCCCAATGCTTTGACTTTCATCTTTAGAACGAACTTCTGCGCCAAAACCGATACCAGAACCTTTCGCTACACGCTGTTCAACCACTTTATCTAAGCCAGCGAAAGCACCGCCACAGATAAATAGAATCTTAGACGTATCGACTTGCAAAAATTCCTGTTGAGGGTGCTTACGTCCACCTTGTGGTGGTACGGATGCAATTGTCCCTTCAACCAATTTCAAGAGCGCTTGCTGAACACCTTCACCGGAAACATCACGGGTAATCGATGGGTTTTCTGCTTTACGTGAAATTTTATCGATTTCATCAATGTAGACAATACCGCGCTCGGCTTTTGCCACATCATAATCGCATTTTTGCAGCAGTTTTTGGATGATGTTTTCCACATCTTCGCCCACATAACCCGCTTCGGTTAGTGTGGTCGCATCGGCCATAGTAAATGGCACGTCCAAAAAGCGCGCTAACGTTTCCGCTAGCAAGGTTTTACCACTCCCTGTGGGACCAATCAGCAAGATGTTACTCTTGCCTAGCTCAACGCCGTCACTGGTGGTGTCGCCGTTACGCAAGCGTTTGTAATGGTTGTATACCGCTACAGATAACACTTTTTTAGCCTGATCTTGGCCAATCACATAATCATCTAGATTCTCACGAATCTCACGTGGCGTAGGTAACGCTGATGACTCTTTCTTTGGCAATACATCTTTAATTTCTTCACGAATAATGTCGTTACATAAATCCACACATTCGTCACAGATGTAAACCGAAGGACCTGCGATTAGCTTGCGAACTTCGTGTTGGCTTTTGCCACAGAAAGAGCAGTAAAGCAGTTTACTGCTACTACTCTCTTTGCTTTTGTCTGTCATTCGCTAACCTCTTAGCCTGTATATATTTAGGACTGAGTGTATATCAATTTTTGTCAAAATGCGTGTGCAATTTACAGAAGTGATATACAACCAATATTCAGCTTAAACTTAACAATTTTAGCTATTGCGGTGTGTTAACACTGCATCAACTAGACCGTATTCCACAGAAGCTTCCGCAGACATAAAGTTATCACGATCGGTATCGCGCTCAATAACGTCCAGCGGTTGGCCAGTGTGCTCAGATAACAAACGGTTTAGCTTTTGTTTAATTGACAAGATTTCTTGCGCATGAATTTGAATATCAGACGCTTGGCCTTGGAAACCACCGAGTGGTTGGTGAATCATGACGCGCGAGTTAGGTAACACGTAGCGTTTTCCTTTCGCACCACCGGCTAATAGGAATGCTCCCATAGACGCTGCTTGCCCCATACATACCGTGCTCACGTTTGGCTTGATAAACTGCATCGTATCGTAGATAGACATCCCTGCCGTCACACTACCGCCTGGTGAGTTAATGTATAGGAAAATATCTTTATCAGGGTTTTCAGATTCTAAGAAAAGCAGTTGCGCCACAACCAAATTCGCCATCTGGTCTTCGACTTGTCCCGTCAGGAAGATAACACGCTCTTTCAACAAACGAGAATAAATATCGTAAGAACGTTCGCCTCGGGAGGTCTGCTCTACTACCATTGGCACAAGTGCATCAATGATTGGAGACATTGCATTATTTTCTTGGTTGCTCATAGTCTTATATCCCTAAAATAAATGGCCCGAATGACAAGTATCATACGGACCATTGTTAGCAGAAGAGTCAACTTGACGTCAACCTTCTACGTTATAGTGTGCTTATTAAGCAGCAGTTTGTTGAGAGTTCATAAGCTCGTTGAAGCTTACTTCTTTCTCAGACACTTTTGCTTCAGCAATGATCGCATCAATAGCTTGCTCTTCAAGGGCAAGGTTACGCATATTTTCCATCATTTTCTCGTCTTGCTCGTAGTAAGCAATCACTTCTGATGGATCTTCGTATGCTGTCGCCATGTCTTCGATAAGTGCTTTTACTTTCGCTTCGTCAGCTTTAAGCTCTTTCGCGTTGATGACTTCACCTAATAATAGACCAACTACAACACGACGTTTTGCTTGTTCTTCAAATAGTTCACGCGGAAGTTGATCAGCCGCTTCAGTGTTACCACCGAAACGTTGTGCTGCTTGCTTACGTAGCGCACCGATTTCTTGGTCGATCAAGCTGGCAGGTACATCGATGTCGTTTTCTTTCACAAGACCTTCGATCGCTTGCTCTTTGATGTTCGCTTTAATCGCTTGTTTTAGTTCACGTTCCATATTCTTGCGAACTTCCGCTTTCAACGCTTCAACACCGCCTTCTTGAACACCGAACTTAGCAACGAATTCGTCTGTCATTTCTGGAAGTTCACGGGCTTCAACTTTGTGGATAGTCACAGCAAATTTTGCTGCTTTACCTTTCAAGTTTTCAGCGTGGTAGTCTTCTGGGAAGTTGACGTCGATTTCGAATTCCATGCCTTTCGTTTTGCCAGCAATGCCGTCTTCAAAACCAGGAATCATGCGGCCTTCGCCCATTTCTAGAGGGAAGCTTTCTGCTTTACCGCCTTCGAATTCTTCGCCGTCGATAGAACCAACGAAATCGATAGTGACGCGCTTGCCTTCTTCAGCCGCTTCATCAACTTCTTTCCATTCCGCTTGTTGCTTACGTAGTGTTTCTAGCATTTCAGCGACGTCTTCGTCACCCACAGCAGCTGTTGGTTTTTCAACAGAGATGTTTTCTAGACCTTTCAACTCAACTTCTGGGTACACTTCGAACGTTGCTGAGAACACAACATCTTGACCTGCAGTTACGTCTGTTGGAGCGAACGTTGGCGCACCCGCTGGGTTGATTTTCTCTTGCACGATCGCTTCAATGAAGTGACGTTGCATCAATTCGCCCAGTACGTCTTGACGTACTGATTGACCGTACATTTGATCAACCATTTTCAAAGGCACTTTGCCTTTACGGAAACCATCAAAACGACGGTTTTTCGCGATATTGCGAAGTTCTGCTGTTACCGCTTTTTCAACAGTATCAGCAGGAACAGTAATATTAAGGCGGCGCTGTAGGCCTTCTAGAGTTTCAACAGTAACTTGCATTATTTTTAAACCTCAAAGCTTGCTCAGTATATTGAGCATCATGAGCCAAAGAGTTGTTTGGCTGCATCCATGTGTTGTGTTCAAGCGAACACTTTAAAATCGAGTTTAGATAATCTGCCTAGTGGCACACTATCGAACTAATTAGCGATATCTTAACGATAATCTATCGAAAGGTATCTCCGATTAGTCTCAGGATATACATATATAGACGCGCCATTCTAACGAGCAGATCGAAACCTGTCGAGTATCCGCCTACACTGAGTGACGTTAAGTCCTAAAAACTCTACCAAGTGCTAAAAAAAGCAGCACAACACGACACCGCTACACAGAGAAATGGGGAAGAAAAACGCTATTTTCAAGGGAATTATCCAATTTTTTTCACTAACCCACTAAAAAAAACCAAGCTCGGTGCCTTTTGAGCGAAAAGCGTCCAACTCACGGACGCTCATTCGCTTGTTCATCCATGGAAATAGGCGGTTTGATTCGCTGTGATTTATGAAGAACAACTGATGGCTAAGTCTTTCCCCCACTGCGGTGGTAATGCCGCGTAATGGTGGTACTCGGGGTGCTCATCAAAAGGATGCGCCAGTAAATAGGCTAACGTGGCGACGTCAGAATAGTCACCCTGCTCCGCTTTCTCAATCGCGATTTGCGCCAAGTAATTGCGTAAACGATATTTAGGATTTTTTAAGCGCATCAACGTGCAGCGTTGTTGCATTGCTTGCTCAGCTTCTCCACCGTCTTCTGCGGCGCAGCGCGTCAAGTAACGGCTGAGCCACTGCTGAGCGTGTTCTCTGTCCATCACCAAGTCCACCACCGGCTGACGTCCATCAACATCTAGATTCGATAGTTGACGAAGAAAACGGGCGTAGTCGACATGATTGGCGGCCATCAACTGGAACAGATCATCAAATAACTGGCTATCTTCGGCTCGACTTTGTTTCAGTCCTAACTTCTCACGCATAATGACGCTGTAACGTCGTTGCATGGTGGGTTCGTACGTGGAAAGAATCCGCTCCAAATCCGCGTGTTCAATTAACGGGGACAATGCATGGGCCAGCGCCGTCAGGTTCCAAAGCCCAATCGATGGTTGACGGTCAAATTGATAACGACCTTGATAATCCGAGTGATTACAGATAAGACCTGGGTCGTAGTCATCCATAAACGCAAATGGCCCATAATCGAAAGTTTCCCCGACTATGGACATATTGTCGGTGTTCATGACGCCATGAGCAAAGCCTGTAGCCTGCCATTCTGCAATCATACACGCGGTACGCTCTACAATCCGCGCGAACATTTGCGCGTACGGGCTATCAGTATGGCGACATTCGGGGTAATACCAATCAATGACTTTATCCGCAAGTAAAGTTAATTCAGCGAGCTGATTGGTATAAAATAAGTGCTCAAAATGACCAAAACGAATGTGCGTTTTAGCCACACGAGTCAACATAGCCCCCGTTTCCATTCTCTCCCGTCTCACCGGTGTTTGACTGCTCACCAAAGCTAAAGCCCTTGTTGTGGCAATACCAAGGCCAGCCATCGCTTCACTGCACAGATACTCGCGGATGGAAGAACGCAGCACCGCGCGCCCATCGCCCATGCGTGAATACGGCGTCAATCCGGAACCTTTCACATGCACATCATAATACTGCCCGCTCAGAGTCCGGAGTTCTCCGTATAACAAACCCCGTCCATCACCAAGATCGGGGTTATAGATGCCAAATTGATGTCCAGCATACTTCATGGCTAATGGCGCAAAAACATCAGGAATGGTCTGCCCAGAAAACACATTAAGCAGCTCTTCACTCGGCTCAGGGGGCAAACCAAATTGCAACGCTAAATCTTCATTCCACATAACCCAATCAGGGTCGGTTAACGGCTGCGGCTTTACAACCGTATAAAAGGCTCGCGGTAATTCACTAAAGCGAGTGGTGACGTCGACTCGGTTCCAGACTGACATAATTGATCCCATTAAGTGCGGAGAAATGACCCTAACAAATACCTGAGTGTTTGACTAGGTTTTAGCGACGCTCATGCTCGTTCTCGCGCCGAATCAGATAAGGAATGTCGCTACAGCGGCATTTTACCGCTTGAATTGCCTACCTAACATCGTCAATATAACGGCACTATTGTGATAAAGGATTAAGCTGCATGAGAACGCCAAATACACGCCTTACTTTGCGAGTCATCGATAAAAAAGACTATCCACAACTTGCGGAACTCATGGATCTGGTTTTCCCAGATGTGGGCGGCGCCTGGCCAAGAATGACCATATTAGATCTGATCCACCAATACCCTGATGGTCAAATTTGTATCGAAGATGACGGCCGTATTGTCGGCGCTGCCTTAACCATCAAGGTCGACTATAGCCGTATGTCATTGCCTCATGTGTACACCGACATTGTGAATGAGCACAACGTGATTCAACACCAACGCAATGGTGACGCACTATACGGTTTGGACGTGTTTGTCCACCCTGATTACCGTGGGCTGCGTCTGGGCCGCCGTTTGTATGAAGCTCGTAAAGAAATCTGTCGCAGCGATAACCTCAAAGCCATTCTCGCCGGTGGCCGTATTCCTAAGTATAAAGATTATGCCGACCAATATTCGGTACTGGAATACATCGAAAAAGTCAGCCGTAAAGAAATTCACGACCACATTTTGTCCTTTCAGCTAGCCAATGACTTCGATGTCAAACGTGTCATGCGCCATTACTTACCAGAAGACAGCAGTTCACGTGGTTACGCCACCTTATTGGAATGGGATAACATTTTCTACGAAGAAGATGTGACATCCATTCATGATGCCGATAAGACGCTTATCCGTATTGGTATCGTACAATGGCAAATGCGGGCCGTTAACGATGTGAAAGATTTAATGGAGCAAGCCGAATTCTTCGTCCGCTCTTCTTGTAGCTATAAAGCCGATTTCGCCTTATTTCCCGAGTTTTTTAATGCTCCGCTCATGGGGTTGAAAAGCGACCAGCGACCGGAAGAAGCCATCCGTTTCCTCGCATCCTTCAGTGAACAGATCAAACTGCGCTTCAGTGAATTGGCTGTGACTTACAATATCAATATCATCGCAGGCAGCATGCCCGTTGAAGAAGAGGGTGAATTATATAACGTCGCCTATTTATTGCACCGCGATGGTTCAATTGATGAACAGAAAAAAATCCATATTACCCCACACGAACAACGTGACTGGGTTATTACCGGCGGTGATAAAGTCCAAGTATTTAACACCGATGCTGGGCGTATCGGCATTCTGATTTGTTATGACTCAGAGTTTCCAGAATTAGGACGAATGATGGCGGAAGACGATGTGCAAATATTATTCGTCCCCTTCTGGACCGATACCAAAAATGGCTATCAGCGGGTGCGCTTATGCTCGCAAGCCAGAGCCATCGAAAACGAATGCTATGTGGCAATTGGCGGCAGTGTGGGTAACTTACCACGTGTTGATAATGTGGATATTCAATACGCACAATCAGCGGTCTTTTCACCGTCTGACATCTATTTCCCCCATGATGCCACTATTGCAGAAGCGAGCCCGAATACCGAGATGATCATCTTTGCCGATGTCGATTTAGACAAGCTCAAACACCTCAATACTGAAGGCTCTGTAACCAACTTACGTCACCGCCGTCTTGATCTGTACGGCAACTTTACCTCACCAAAAACAGAGTCTTGATCGCGGCATCAGTCCGTACGCACGATCGAAAACGCCACCCCATATCATTGGGGTGGCGTCAAACCAAGACCGGCCGCGACATCAATGCGCTAATCACGCATTAGCACACTGACGCCTGTCACAGCTGAACGGCGGCGTAGCCATTGCATGACCGCTGGAGGCCATTCAATGCTCGGCTCACAGACCCACCCACGTAATAACGAAAAGACAATCGCCTCATCAATGAAGGTTGGCACCCCAGATTGAGGAAATAAAATCGGCTCCACCTGCTTAATCAACGCCGAGACCTGCGCTGCAATCTCGGGGGTATTCGCTTTCAACTCAGCGAAGTTAAGCTCGTCGGTTTGCTTTTTATCGAGCCACGCCTGCCGACTGCTGGCCGTTAAAAACTCTCCTAAGCCCAACTCAGGCCAACGTGGATAGCCAATTTTTTGCAATAATGGAAAAGCTTGAGCTTGCCAATCAAGCACCTCGGAAGACGCACTCAGTGACGGTGCGTTCGGGAAACGCAACTGCACAAAATAATCGATAATGTCCATGCTTTCATCCATCGCAGTTCCGTCTTCTTTTTCCAAAATGGGGACCGCTTTTTTCCCCACCAGCTCAGTCGGAGTGGTCACATCATCGTAGACCAGCACAACCTGCTCTAGTGGAATATGTAACATTCCAGCGATAAATCCAACACGTGCACAAAAAGGACAATGTTCATAGACATATAATTTCATTCAAGCTTATCCTCTTACAATTTTTAATCAATAAATTCAAATCACTATAGCGAGGCTCAATCTCTAGGTCTAGCCTTGATTGTTCACGTCTTTACGCTTGATAAGCCACAAGCAAACCATTACTGTACAACATCAATCAAATCGATATGGATGGTCATTCGTGAATACGGCAATCTTAGGGGTTTTCATTCCCACTTTTTTCTTTGTATCTATCACACCAGGTATGTGCATGACTCTGGCGCTCACGCTTGGGATGAGTATCGGCTATAAACGCACACTATGGATGATGTTGGGGGAAGTGTTCGGAGTGGCTGCGGTTGCGATTTCCGCCGTTGTCGGCATTGCCGCCGTCATGCTCAATTACCCATTGATCTTTACTCTGTGCAAAACCATTGGCGCAGTGTATTTAGCGTATTTGGGCATACAAATGTGGCTCGCCCGTGGCAAGCTAGCGATCAGTTTTGAGCAACACGCGTTTACCGGCTCCGATTGGGATCTTGTGGTCCAAGGCTTTGTCACGGCCATCGCCAATCCGAAAGGATGGGCATTTATGATTTCTTTGCTGCCTCCGTTTATTGATAACTCTGTTCGTATTGCACCACAACTCGCCTATCTTGTGGGGATCATTATGATCTCAGAGTTCGTCTGTATGTCTCTCTACGCGACGGGGGGTAAAGGGCTGCGCCGAGCGCTCAATAAACCCAACAACATACGCTTATTGAATCGTATTGCCGGCACATTAATGATTGGCGTCGCCATTTGGTTGTTTGTCAGCTAACGAGATAGCGAGGCATTGTCTGGTTGCTTATGGACGAAAAAGCCCCCGATGACAGGGGCTTTTTTATCGGCTGAAGGGGGCGTTATTCGGCCTCTCCAAATTGAGGAAATCCGTCACTCCACGTGACATATTTCATACGCGTATGCCGGTTAGGATCCCACAAGGGATCCCCCTCAATATCGGTATACTCACGGGCATGATACACCAAGACATCTTCGCCATTTTCATCTTGAGTAAAACAGCTATGCCCAGGCCCAAACACCTTTGCTGGGGTGTTAGAAGTAAAAACAGGCTCTGCAGACTTCGTCCAATTGGCGGCCTCGAGCAAGTCACTGTCTTCATCTGCCCACAATATCCCCATACAATAGTTTTCGTCGGTGGCACTGGCGGAATAGGTTAACCACACTTTGCCGTGACTATTGAGTAAATATGGCCCTTCATTGACCATAAACCCGCGAGTCTCCCACTCATATTCAGGAACAGTGAGTAAGGTTCCTGGTAGTTTCAACTCCGTTGGGGATAACATTTCGGCAATGTATAAGTTTGAGTTCCCTGCTATCTCAGGATCTTTTTGCGCCCATATATAATAATCGGTACCCTGATGAGAGAACACGGTCGCATCAAGACAAAACGCATCAATACCCGAATCAATCTGACCACAGAATGACCACTCAGGAGTCATCGGGTCCGCACTTAAATTTTCAATCGCATACATGCGGTGCTGAAATAAATCGTCTTTAATTGCTCGGCTTGGCGCGGCCGCAAAATAAATCATCCAACGTCCTTTGACAAAATGAATTTCAGGCGCCCAAATTAACTCAGAATAAGGTCCCTCGTCCGGTTTTTGCCAAGCCGTGATTATGGCTTCAGGTTCTGCTAACCCTGTGAGTGTGGTGGCCCGACGTAGCTCAATACGATCATAAGCGGGAACCGACGCGGTAAAATAATAATAGCCATCCGTATGGCGGTACACTTGTGGGTCCGCACGCTGCGTGATAACGGGATTCTTAAATTTCATCGAATGTCCTTCTCTTTGTCTATTTTAAGGCAGAATTAACAGGTTCGGGGGCCGCGTCTCCAGCGATAACATCATCCGCATCGTCTGGCATGTTGACCATCATTTTTTGATAGTAGTCATCGGTCACTTTGTACTTGAACATCAATAACCCCATTATACAGTGGAATACCCCAGGAATGATGGTGAGCATTAATGCAATCCCTGTTAAGGTCTCTGCCGTTTGTGCTTGATTCGGTACATAATTAAAGTACGTCAGTAGCCAACCGACGATGGCACCAGCGATTCCCATGCCAAATTTTTGAGCAAATGAAATCCCACCGAAAGATAACCCCGAGACACGTTCGTGATTTTTATATTGACCATAGTCGACGGCCTCGGCAATCGCGGACCAAAAAACGGGCGCATGTAAATCCACAACGAAAGAAATCAGGAAATAGAAGACGAACGCCAACGCGACATCGTCACGCCCAACAAGAAAATACATCATGGCACTGAGAACCAGCACGGCAATCTGTGAGTAGCGGAATAACTGTACTTTACACCAGCGCTTGGTGATCCAAGTGGAA
The DNA here is from genome assembly GCF_003716875.1 of Vibrio zhugei. NCBI lineage: Bacteria > Pseudomonadati > Pseudomonadota > Gammaproteobacteria > Vibrionales > Vibrionaceae > Vibrio > Vibrio zhugei. The sequence continues at coordinate 1,755,693 of NZ_CP033078.1, forward strand.
GCCACCATCGCAAGTATCGCCGCCGTTACTCCTGTCGCGAGAAACGAGGAAATCGTCGCGGCATCTCCACCTAAATAGTATTTCGCGTAATAAGCACCAACAGACCCGCGAATCACATAGCCAACGGTTCCTGTGACACACACTGAGAATAAAATCAGCCATTGATCATTTTTGACCAATAATGCAGCTTGTTGAAATAACGTCTTGGTTTCGACTTCGTGCGCCACTCGTTCTTTGGTGGTAAAGAAACAGAACAGGAACAATAACGTGCCCATCAGCCCCATGAGCCCCATCGCGTATTTGTAGCCTTCTTGTACCCCATCCCCTGAGGCCGCTGCGAGTTGCGGAACAATGATCGTGACAAGAAATGCCGCAATTTTAGCGAAGAACAAACGGTAACCATTCGCAGAAAGGCGTTCTTTGGGATCATTGGTCAACACACTGATCAAGGAGATATAAGGGATAGTGACCGCGGTAAACATAATTGTGACCAAAATGTAGGTCGCATAGGCGTACGCTAACTTCGAGTTGTAATCCACGTCTGGCGTACTGAATGTCAGAAAGACAGAAAGACCAAAAGGGACGGACAAAAAGAGCATGTATGGACGATAACGCCCCCAACGAGTATTCACCTTATCGGTAATGATGCCCATCACTGGGTCAGTAACCGCGTCAATCAAGCGAACGACAATGAATAACATGGCTAAGTCTTGCGATTTAATCCCGAAGACATCGGTATAGAAAAAAGTAATGATCAACATCATTGAAGATATGACCACATTAACGGCCATATCCCCAGATCCAAACCCGACTTTCTCCAATACTGATAATTTGTAATTTTTCATAGGAGACCTCATAACTGCTTCAATATTCTCGTTGTGGTCGCCTTTGTAACGTGTCCAAGCGCATAGGACTGTTAAAGCATTCTAACTAGTTAAACTACAGCAACTTCATCCATACTTTCAGCCAATAAAGTTAAGAACGTCATCACAAAATTGAAGCGATAAGGTCCGTCATTTCACTGTGTATTACAAAATAATCCATTCCTATAAATCGTAGAACTGTCGATTTTTAGAGTCTTTCCTGTGTAAAGACGCCATGGGCAGCAATGCAATAACTAAATATCTATCAATTGGTTGATGAATACCATTGACTCGATTGCCCCATCAACTGAGTATCAAGTAAGTGATGACCGTTACTCTACCGTCAGCCCGAGTTGCTCGGTGACAAAACCATCACTACTGGATATTCATTCCTGCTTGACACGCGTTTTACTTCCTATTGAGTTACTGTTTCTATACATAGTAAAACGTCGAATGTTGCTGTAATGTCAGATTGAAGAGTATTGAAATGAGTAGAGACGTGCAGTATCGCAAGCTCAATAAGACGATCAGAACAACCGAAAATGGAACGACAATAGGATAAAAACATGACGACAATGGTGCCATTAACCGATGATTTATCCGTAACTGGACAAATCGAGCCAGCCGATCTCACCGTGATAGCGGAGGCGGGCTATAAAACCATCATAAGTAACCGCCCTGATGGCGAAGGAGAAAAACAACCGCGTAATGCAGAGCTCGCCAAACAAGCCCAGCAATTAGGCATCACTTTTATCGAGCAACCCGTACAATCGGCCGCGATCACACCAGAGGACTATGACAATTTTGCGGATATACTGAGAACAGCAACGACACCCGTTTTAGCGTTTTGCCGCACAGGGACACGTTGCTCTCGGTTATGGGTAGAAGCGAGTGATGATTTGGAGAGCCGAGAGGCGCGGAGAAATAAAGCAGTGGAATTGGGCTTTTCCATTCCAGACTAATTCCGTTTGGTCAGGCTAAGCGACTGTGGGGCAGTATTCACACGCTGACCCCACAGCGATGCAGCGGTAAATAATCTATTCACTCACCGCAGAAACAACACCCTCAGACTCCGCGAGTTCTTGATCTTGTTCCATTTTTGCTCGTTCCGCTTTAGAGATGTAACGAGGTTTATTACTACGATGCAACTTGGCATTCTGTTTTTTAAGCCTTTTCTGCAGCGCTTCATTAATGCGTTTTTTACGATTCATCGGTTATTTCATATCGGTTTTAATGGGCGTTGAATATAGCACAATTCAACGCTTATCCATGATAACTCTTTTTAAGGCATCCTAGGTATCAATACTTGGCTGTGAATTTCTTCATGGCATACCAAGCAATGACCCCCGTCAACCCCCCTCCGATATCAATAATAATATCCATGACCTCCAAGCCATGATGGTGTCCCCAGATTTCACAGATCTCGTGAATCACTGGAATCACAACGATGATGATCCCATGCCAATACCAATGTAATCGCCATAAACATGCAGTCAGCACACTGCCAACCAGAGCAAAGGCTAAAAAATGCAGTTCAATATGCCAAGGCCCAGCCGCCTTGCCAACCGCAGGAATGAAGGCGCCGATAAATAACCCCGCCAACATCGCCCCAACTAGCAAACCTCGTCTGGCCGACGAAAAGTCAATCATCTTCATACCTATGTCTTGATTGCATGTGAGGTCACTTTATAAAAACACGAACAAGATGTGTTAACGGCAACGTAAAAAGCCAGTCAAAAAACGTCGGTGCTTCCTGAATAATTCAGACTCACTGGACTATAAAGACATATTCAGAATCCAGTTGGGATCGGGGCAATTATCTAAATAAAACTCCGCATATTGGGGATCGACAACACCGACATAATCAGCGGTATGTCCTTGCATATCACGAATCAGTTGGAAATGCAGATGCGGTGGCCAGCCGCCATTTTCATCCGGCGAACCTATCGCGGCGAACGCCTCTCCTCGCCCGATCTCTTGCCCCACCGAAAGCGCCGCCAAAGAGCGGACCGATAGATGGCCATACAAGGTATGAAACACCTGTCCTTCTAATTCATGACGTAAAACAACCGATGGTCCATAGGAGCCTTGCGTGGGATCATTACCAAAGCCCAATACACAACCTTCTAATGGTGCATACACTGGATTCCCCGCAGGAATCCCTAAGTCTATACCGATGTGCAGTGTTCTGGCCTCTTGCCCGACAAAATTGTCGGTCTCTTGATAGATCAACCGCTCCTCGGCATAGCGCCCAACTTCCACCGTCGCCTGCAACTCGGCCGCCTGCCGTTTGATTTCTTGTGCGTAATCGTGGCCATCACTGACTTTCTGCCAAATCTCACTCTCAGGCGTCAAATCAACAATCAACGGCTGGCCATATTGGCGCTCCGCAGGAATCACAGGGTGATAATCATAACGTTTAATTAACGCTTCAAACGCTGCACTCATACTTGAGCCTCTTTCAATTGTTGCGTGGTGGTCCGAGGAATGAGCATGAGCGCTACCGCATAACCCAATGCCGCCACTAATGTGGGTAATTTCACATCAACATTCACCATAATGGCGGTTAAATAGCCCGTTAACGTCCATGCCAATCCGACCATCGCACTGGATAACGCCATTGCCCATCCTTGGTCTTGGTCGCTGGCACGATCAGACAAGGCGGTGATATAGAGCGGAAACGCCAGAGCGACCATCGCCGCGGTAAACACCATGATCACAGCATGTATGACAAACGTGGGAGTCCAAGCCAGCAAAACCATACCGACACCTGCCGCGGTCAACACCCACTTCAATGCTCGCGCCAAAGGCAACCAAGATAGCACTATGCGCGGTAACAGTATCAAAGAAGCCATCATGACCAGCCCAATCGCCATCATGTAATACTGATATTGACTGCTTTCTAAGGATAAATGAAAGGTCTGTGGGAAAATGAACGAGATATTTTGAAAATACAGGCTCCAACTGAATTGGCACAAAAAGACAATCCATAAACATTTTAATAGACCTGCTTTACTCCGCTCGAGCGGCGCGGCAAGAGAGAACGGATTTTCGTTTGGTACTGACACCTGTTGTGGGCAACGAATCCATAGCAGTAACACGCCACAAACCACTGCAATCAGCAAGCAAGCATAAAAAGGCCCTGTGACCCCATAATTGGCCAAAAGCTTACTGCCAAGCGCAGGGCCAAAAGACATCGCCGCAGTCATGACCACGGCCACGAAACTCATTAGCGTCGCTTTATTTTTGCCTTGGCTATTATCAGCAAGAATAGCTTGCGCGATAGGTTGGCTCGCAGAGCCAATGCTATTGATCATATTGCCGGCGAATAACAACACAACCGAGCCCGTGATGATGGCATAAACAGGAAGCACAAATCCTAAACTCGCCACCGCCAAACAGGCAATCATCACCCACTGACGGTTGAAACGATCGGCAAAACGCGCAATAAAGGGGGTAAAAAACATGGACAGAAACGGAGCCGCAGACATAACAATACCGAACAATTCACGGCGTTGTGATAATGGCATCGCTTTGGCTATGGCCATTGAGTGCTCATTGGAAAGAAATAAGCTCACATAAGCGGGTATCGTAATAAAAAAACCTGCCGAGCCTAAAAAGATGATGAGGTATAACACGAACAAAGCCGGTTTGGATATCTTCGGTAAAATTTGGGTATTCATTCTGCTCTCCAAAACATTGTCCGCGCATTTTACTTAGGTATCCGGTACAACGCTATCACTAATCAGTTCCAGCTCACACTCCGCGACCTTGCAGTCACAACAGAAACCCAGCGATGAGACTGTTTAACTTGAATTTTCCCCCACAGTTGCTTAGCATGGATTCATCGATTCACTGCACCCCGGTGCTCAACGACAACAAGGAGGCTCTTATTATGATGTGGAACAACAAAATCAACCCACATTTCTTTGGCGTTATCGCTCGCTCAAGCAAGACATCCATCGCGCTGCGATAATCTTAGCCTGAGCGAAAATCACGACCGTTCTAAAGACTGCTAGTCGAATTCTTTTCTCTCTAGCTCTAAGAATTATTGTCAGCAATTTTGACAAGGCTTGTTAACGCCTATAATTCTTGAGTATTCACTATGACAACCTATCTTACTTCCCAGCAACTCTCGCTCACTCTTAGCACGCGAGTGCTATTAAACAATGCCTCTTTTTCCGTTCGTCAAGGGGAAAAAATTGGTTTAATCGGCCAAAATGGCTGTGGAAAGAGTACCTTATTACACGCACTCACCCACCCAACCCATCATTCATCGGGCACTATTCACCGAGCAAAGCATTGCGTGATTGCCCGTGTAGAACAACATTTTCCAGCCTCAGCACTGACAATGACGGCCATCGACTTATTGCGCGATCACTTAGCCCCTGAAGATTTTTGGCGCGCAGACGCGCTGTGCCAACAATTAGGTCTTAGCGAATACGCTCAATCGGTGGCGATTCAAACCTTAAGTGGTGGCCAGCAAATGCGATTACTGATGGGCATCGCCATCATTCAACAGCCGGACTTATTATTACTGGATGAGCCCAGCAATCATCTCGATTTGCCATCATTGTTGTGGCTAGAAACCTTCCTCTCCCAGTGGAAAGGCGCGTTTATCATCGTCTCCCATGACTCGACCTTGCTCGATAACGTAACCTCAATAAGTTGGATTCTCCGCGATGCCAAGCTGCATACTTTTGCTCTGCCCTGCACACAAGCAAGACAGGCACTAGTAGAGCAAGACAGTGCCGATCAGCAGCGCTTTAATTCTGAGCAAAAAGAGATTGACCGCCTAGAGGCAAGCGCGAAACGGCTGGCCAACTGGGGGAAAGTGTATGATAACGAAGACCTCGCACGAAAAGCGAAAACCATGCAAGCCCGAAAAGAAAAGTTACAGGTTCAACAAACCGTACTGTCACGTGAGACAGATTGGCGCTTGCAATTGCGTGGTCAACCGCTTCCCGCCAATCGCCTACTTGATATTAAGACGGTCTGCCTGTCACTACCCCAAGAGCCGACCCCCTTATTGACTTTAAAAAATAAACAAGTCAAAAGTGGAGAAAATATCGCCATTTTGGGGCGCAATGGCTGTGGTAAGTCGACCCTTCTCAAAGCGCTGTATGCGAGCTATCAGGCAGCAGACACACAAACAGTGACACTGAACATCGAGTCGATGTTAAAGGAAAACACCGTCACGTGGCACCCAAAATGCCAACTGGGCTATTACGATCAAGACCTTGAACAATTAGACGATACGCAAACCATTCACGATGCCTTGATTCCCTTTGCGCCCCTCAATGATGATCAACGCAAGCAGGCGTTAATCAGCACGGGATTTGCCTTTGAGCGCCACCAGCAATACGTCCACTCTCTGAGTGGTGGAGAGCGAGCACGCCTGCTGTTTTTAGGATTAAGCCTTGCCCAGCATCATATGTTGTTCCTTGATGAACCGACCAACCATCTCGACTTAGAAGGCAAAGAGCAATTAATTGAAACACTGCAAAATTATGCCGGTGCGGCTGTCCTTGTCAGTCACGATCGCGACTTACTGCGCCAAACCTGTCAGCGATTTTGGATCATCATAAACGGGAAAGTTCATGAATGGACACAGTTGGATGATGCAGTGTTCGAGTTACTGAAGAGCGCCAATCAGGAGAGCATGAATGATGGCCCGTCAAGCCCACTTGACGATACCTCCCTTTCATTGACTGAGCGGCAAGACCATGACCAGAGTCACGATCTAGAACGGTTGATTGAATTAGAGGAGAAACTGGCGAGTGATCGTCAACGTAAACCCAAACATCAAAAACCTCAACATCAGCGAGCGTGGCAAGAAGAAATTAATCGCCTTACTCGCAAATTATCATTGTAAATATTGTAAAGCCCAATCTCGATTGGGCTTTATTGCTCAAGTGACGAACGACATGTTAGGGTTTATATCACACAACGCTTATATTCATTTTGATATGATTTTCGTCATTTAAGGAAAGGATTATTATGAAAAAACAGGCTTTAATCATTGGCGCATCACAAGGTATTGGGTTTGGCCTGAGCCAAGTTCTCGCGAGTCGTGATTGGCAAGTCACCGCCACGTATCGCTCTACCACAGAAGACAATAGCGATCCTACGATTCAATGGCTCACACTGGATATCAATGATACCAAGCAACACCGTGCTTTTTGCGAACAGCTTCAAAGCCAAAAATATGATGCCATTATTATCAATGCAGGAATCCACGGTCCCCATTGTACCTTCGTCGATAAGGCATCCGATGACGATTTATTTGAACTGTATAAAACCAACACGATTTCACCGATGCGACTGGCCTCGCACTTGCTACCCTATGTGAAGGCTGACACAGGGGTACTCGGCTTTACTAGCTCAATCATGGGAAGCTTAAACGAAAATACCGAAGCGGCAATGCCAATCTATTCATCCAGTAAAAGTGCCCTGAATATGCTGACTCGTTCATTACGACCACAAGCGACGGCCAATGGCGTCACTTTGCTGTCGTTACATCCAGGATGGGTCAGTACACGCCTTGGTGGAGAAGTCGCGCCCGTTTCAGTGGACGCCAGTGCGGCAGGATTAGCCAACGTGATAGAACAAGCACAAGGCAAGCAAGGTCATCACTTCCTTGATTTTCAAGGTAAATCACTGTCTTGGTAAGTAAACACTTGCTGGCAATATTACCCGAGTTGATGGGGCGTATGTTTAACACTCTCTTAGAGATATTACGCCCCTTGCTCGCAGCCAATTACTTTATCTCATGAATCTTAGCCGTTAAAATATGATCTTCCCACTGCCCCGCTATCTTTAAATAACGCTTAGCATAGCCTTCTCGTTCAAACCCCAACTTTTGTAAGACCCGCTCACTGGCGATATTATTCGGCATGTAATTAGACATAATACGATGCAAGCCCACCTGCTCAAACATATACTGCGTCGTCACACGGACAATTTCGGTCATATATCCTTGATTAAGGTACTGACGATCCAACGAATACCCCATCAAACACGCTTGAAAAGCGCCTCGAATCAACCCTGTAAAGTTACATACGCCAATGATTTGATGCGGATCATCGTGATGAAACGCCACAAACCGAAACTCCTGCTCCAGTTCAAACGCTAATACGTTTTGCTCCGCCACATTTTGCCAAAATACCAGCGTGTAGTAATCCTCAGCACGCACAGGCTCCCATGGGGATAAATGGTCACGATTATTCTGGTAATACTCTGCTATCGCTTGTGCATATTGCGGCCGCAATAGGTCAATCTTAGTACGTGATGTTTTTAGCACTTTTCCTTTCCTTGTCAGTAACTTAAGACACCATTTTATCATATAAACGAAAAAGCCCTGAACACTCTAAGAGTGTTCAGGGCTTTAAAATATGGTACGCCCTACAGGATTCGAACCTGTGACCACCTGCTTAGAAGGCAGGTGCTCTATCCAACTGAGCTAAGGGCGCGTTACAGGGAAAGGATTATACGAGTTAGCACGTGTAAATCAATGAATTTATCGATGAAATTGGTTTAGGTGTCTAAAAAGTTATCAACCATGAAATAATCGCTCAAAAACCCTTCTTAGCAAACGTTTGCTTGTGGATGTTCATGTCGTAATCTGCGACAATACCCCGAAAAATTTTCACGCATAATTAAGTGTTAAGGAAAGTCATGACTGCCGTAAAAATAGATGGAAAGCACATATCGCAAACTGTGCGTTCTGAAGTAGCTGAACGTGTACAAGAGCGCCTTGATAAAGGGTTACGTGCCCCTGGCCTTGCTGTGGTACTCGTCGGTGAAGATCCAGCATCACAGGTTTATGTCGGTAGTAAACGCCGCGCGTGTGAAGAAGTCGGTTTCATTTCTAAGTCGTACGATCTGCCAGCGACGACGACAGAAAACGACATTATCCAATTGGTCGATGAACTTAATCAAGATCCAGACATCGATGGCATTCTCGTACAACTGCCGTTGCCTGAAGGGATTGACTCAACGAAAATTTTAGAGCGTATTTCTCCGAAAAAAGACGTCGATGGCTTTCATCCCTACAACGTCGGTCGGCTATGTCAGCGCATACCAAAACTGCGCTCTTGCACCCCTAAAGGCATTATTACTCTACTCGAGCGCTATGACATTGAGCTAAAAGGGAAACACGCTGTTATTGTTGGCGCATCCAACATCGTTGGTCGTCCTATGACCTTAGAGCTCTTACTGGCAGGCTGCACCACCACCACCTGTCATCGCTTTACTGACGACCTCGCGTATCACGTCAAACAAGCGGATATTCTTGTTGTGGCGGTTGGTAAACCCAATTTCATTCCCGGAGAATGGGTTAAAGAAGGCGCTGTCGTCATCGATGTGGGCATTAATCGTCTAGACACGGGCAAACTCATTGGCGATGTCGCGTTTGATGTCGCCCAGCAACGTGCTAGCTATATTACGCCCGTTCCTGGGGGCGTTGGCCCAATGACGGTTGCAAGCTTGATAGAAAACACACTCATAGCCTGCGAAACCAACGAAGCTGAGCGTTAAGCTTCCATCATCCAATAAAAAAGCAGCACTGAGTGCTGCTTTTTTCTATAGCGCGACATGAATGCCGACCATTAAGCACGCGACACTAAAAGACCATCGCATCGGCTAAGTGAGAGACCGCTAATGCAAAATAATATGAGCGGTTCCACTTCATCAAGACGTTGTAGTTGTTATACACCAAATACACACGCCCTTTTTCGTCATCTGGAACGATGAGCCACGCTTTGATGTCGTGTTTCAACGCCGGTAAAGCACGACCATCATAACGTGTGATACCAAGCTTATTCCATTCCGCTAAGTATTTTCCTTTCTCCGCATTACGTCCAGCCAAGCCAACATCAAACCCTTTCGGCAATTTCACTTGGCGTCCCCAAGTGCGATGTTCCTTCCAGCCAGATTGACTCAAGTAATTCGCGGTTGAGGCAAACACATCCGCTTTAGACTCCCAAATGTCTTTTTTGCCATCGCCATCCCCATCCGCGGCGAAGGATAAAAACGAACTTGGCATAAACTGACATTGCCCCATTGCTCCCGCCCAAGAGCCTTTCATATGGCTAGCATCAATGTGACCTTGTTGTAAAATTTTCAATGCCGCCATGGTTTGATTGCGGAAAAACGCTTCGCGTCGACCATCGTACGCCATCGTTGATAACGCATCGATCACACTATAGCCACCGGTAAAGGTGCCAAAGTTACTCTCAACGCCCCACAGTGCGACGATAAAACGCGGTTGTACCCCATATTTCGCCCCAATGGCTTGCAGCTGAGGGTAGTATTTTTTATACAGTGCCTTCGCTTTCTCCACTTTCCATGTCGGAACCGCACGTGGAATGTATTCATCCAGAGTGAGCTTCTTCTCCGGTTGATTGCGATCGGCAACAACAGCTCTTGGTCGATATTTTACATCGCTGAACGCCTCTTTCAGAATTTTCTCTGAAATACCTTCTTGGCGAGCTTCTTGTTTTAAGCCTTCAACATATTTGTCAAAGCTCATATCCGCAGCGAGGACGGGTGACGCCAATGTCACACCTAAAATAATAGAAAGTAACTTTCTCAAGATCTCCTCCTTGAGCTTATCGCCTATAATGACTTAATCGCTTGATGAACCATCAAAGCGAGCTTTATCTTTCTTATATGTCTCTAATAAATTTTCGGGTGGTGGTGGTAATTGCAAAAAGAACCCTTTGTCATTGAGCGACGCTTTCACATGCTCAATATCAACGGTGGCTAATTGACGATCTTTCAAGTTGATTAACATGACAAACCTAGGTTTACCAAACATATCTAACAAGGTGTCAGGTACCTGTGAAAAATCATCTCGTTTCGGTAAGTATAAATACGCACCTTCTTTTTTAGCACTTTTATAGATAGAACAAAGCATGACAAACCTTCAAGTGTAAAAAACGCGGGATTTATCGCGTTTTTATTTAGATAACGGTAAGTTTCCATAAAATTGACAGCAAATCACTCAAAAGGTTGTAAGATAACTTGCTGTAGTTAGCCATGAAATATAACATGACACCCCTAGTCTCAGGCAACGCCCTTTCACAATTAAGCCATGAGTTTATCGAGGTCAAAGTAACAATGTCCAATATACCTGACCTAAAAGGCAGTAGTTTTACTTTGTCAGTATTACACCTTTCTGACAATCAGGTCGCAAATTGCGTAGAATTTTTAAAACAGAAGGTGGATCAGGCGCCCGCATTTTTTGCCGGAGCCCCAGTGGTCATTAATATTGAAAAAGTTGGCGGGGAGATTGATTTTCCAAGCCTCAAACAAGGCATCTCTGATGCCGGGTTTATTCCTGTCGGTGTAACGGGTTGTGCCGATAAACGCACGCAAAATTTCGCCCGTGATGCGGGTTTTGCCGTTATGACAACAACCAACGCACCGAAAAATGTCCCAGCGGCATCACGAGCCCCAACGAAGGTGGTCGAGACCCCGATTCGTTCAGGGCAACAAGTGTACGCGAAAGACAGTGACTTAGTCATACTTAATCATGTTAGCCCAGGGGCAGAAGTGATTGCTGATGGGTCAATCCACATATATGGAACATTGCGAGGCCGTGCCATCGCAGGTGCCAGTGGACAAAAAAAAGCACGAATCATATGTCAAGATTTACAAGCTGAACTGGTCTCTATTGCAGGGAACTATTGGCTCAGCGACCAAATTGAAAATGAGTTTTGGCAACAACGAGTGGTCCTCAAAATGCATGAAGATTCACTATACTTTGAATTGCTGACTCTATAAGTTTGAAAGGAAAAAAGAAAATGGCACGCATTATTGTCGTCACGTCAGGAAAAGGCGGTGTAGGTAAGACCACCTCTAGCGCAGCAATTGCTTCTGGTTTAGCGCTGAAAGGCAAGAAAACCGCGGTCATCGATTTCGATATTGGCCTGCGTAATCTAGATTTAATTATGGGCTGTGAACGCCGCGTAGTCTACGATTTTGTCAATGTGATTAACGGTGAGTCAACGTTAAATCAAGCGCTGATTAGAGATAAGCGCAATGAAAACTTGTACATTCTACCTGCATCACAAACACGTGATAAAGAAGCACTCACTGTGGATGGCGTGCAACGCATTCTTGATGAGTTAGCGGCAATGGAGTTTGACTTTGTCGTGTGTGACTCACCCGCAGGCATCGAGCAAGGCGCTCTTATGGCCTTGTATTTTGCGGACGAAGCGATTGTGACCACCAACCCTGAAGTGTCCTCTGTACGCGATTCAGATCGCATTCTGGGGATTCTTGATTCCAAATCTCGCCGAGCTGAACAAGGATTAGAGCCTGTTAAGCAACATTTATTGCTAACACGTTATAACCCAGCGCGTGTAACTCAAGGCGAAATGTTGAGTGTACAAGATGTCGAAGAGATTTTGCATATTCCGCTGTTGGGCGTTATTCCAGAGAGCCAAGCGGTTCTGAATGCATCGAATAAAGGGACACCGGTTATTTTCGACGAGCAGTCAGATGCAGGACAAGCTTACGATGATACTGTAAGCCGCTTACTCGGAGAGGACATCGAATTCCGCTTCCTCACTGAGCCTAAGAAAGGAATTTTTAAACGACTGTTTGGGGGCTAATGACACATGTCACTACTTGAATTTTTCCGTCCAACGAAAAAAACAACGGCAAGTCTGGCCAAAGAGCGCTTGCAGATTATCGTTGCAGAGCGTCGCAATGCCGACGAACCTGCACCGACCTATCTACCACAAATGAAAGAAGATATTCTTCAGGTCATTGCCAAGTATGTGGTCATCGATCCGAGTATGGTGGATTTGACCTTTGAACAAAAAGGTGACGACATTTCTGTCTTAGAGCTGAATGTCAAATTGCCGGACGAAGACAAATAGCACGGTACTGAAACCAAAAAACCAGTCGCAAGCGACTGGTTTTTTATTATTGACCGGCATCACTAGCAGCCATACTGCTCAGCAATATACGCTTCAAATTGCTCGCACATGGCTTCATTCGACACCACGTTCGATGCTAACTCGCGATCACCATCCACCACACGAATGGTTGCATTAAGCGGTGCCACTGGCGCTTGCTGGCGAGACGCTAACCCTCGAATTTTGTCGAGCTGGTGTTGCCATTCTTCCTCAACCGATGAGTTACACGCATCTGCCAAGTATTTTGCATTAAAGCCTTCCCCTGTCAGCGACTGAATCGTTTCATTGTGCGAGAGGAAATTGCCTTTCTGCCAATAATACTTTGCTAACAATGGACCAATTTTCGGATTATCCGTCAAATAACCAAACTGTTCCAGAAAATAGGCTCGAGTCTGGTAGACGGCCATGTGTGCCAGCAAGTAGCCATGATAGGCACATGCCGATTCATCAGACAGTAAATGAGGCACAGACAACAATGGCCGCGGACTACAAGCTAGCCCTAAAATACGCTTTTCCGTTTCACGAGCAAGATCTGTAATGGTTTGCGGTGTGAGTTCATCCTCTCCGAGCTGGTATAGCGCACGCTCAAAATAAGGCACCACCAGAATGCTGCGCTCACCATAGGCTTCAAAAGGCTGACGAGCCGTGATCATCGCTTTAATGACATCATCGGGAACCGCTTGCCCTTGCTTATCTAACGCATAGGTTTTTAACCAGTCAGCATCAGTTAACAAGCTATCACAAAACATAGATTGCGTTTCTGCATAAGCCATCGATGTCGGTGCAAACTCTTGAGAGAAACAAGGCGCATTCATCTTCACATTAGAGAAATGCGCCGCATGACCGCCTTCGTGAAATAAGGTATTAATACCATCATAACCACTGCCGACTTGGTCAGGCTTAGCATTACTGGTGAAGTTCACCTTAGCGGCAACCCACTCACCTTTGTCATAGAATGACGGGATGGGACCATGACAGAACCCATTCGGATACTTACCCTTGCGATCCAATAAATCGAGCGTTAACTCGGCGCCAGAGTAATCAATGTTTAAACGACCAAACGACTCAACCCAACGTCTTAGCGATTGTGAGAATGGCACATACGGATCCAAGTCGCGCATCACATCCCCAGCAAATGAAAAGGTAAAGTTATGCCCATAAAGCGCAGCATCGCCTTTCTCATCGGCTAATATTTTTAAGCTTTGTAAGTTGGTTTCACGTGTTCGAGACTCAAAATCATCAAGAATCGCAAACAGCGCATCCGATGACATTTTTTCGCCTTTCTGCACCGAATAGTCGAAAAAGTTCGCGTATCCTAGAGTACGGGCAAATCGATTACGCAACTTAACTAACTCAATGAACCCGTTTTTAAGCAACCATTGCTCAAGATCCAACAACGCCTGATGGGCGCTTTGGCGTACCGCTTCATTATCATTCGTGCGTACCATCGCTCCCAGCGAGACTAATGAAGCCTCAACTTCGTTTCCTTGCGCATCTTGATAGGTCATCACATGCTGTTGCTTTTTCTCAAACAAGTCGGCTTCGAAACGGATTAACTCATCTTTGAGAGCTTGCGCTTGCTCCGATTCCAATGCGTGAGATTCAAACATTGCCAACCAACCTTGCAAACCGACACGTGTTTGCTCGCGCTCTTGCTCATCAGCAATCGCATCAACCGCGGCTAATTGTTCTTTGACTGCGGTGATTTGCGAGCCCTGGCTTAGAAACTTAGTCCAATCCATCTGAGCTTGTGCTGCACCCTCATGGTCATCACTGATCCCCATGTAGGTATCCCAGAAAAAATCTTCTTTAATGCGGTGAGTGCTTAAATACCGTTGGTTAAGATCATTTAAATAGTCTGTCGCCGTCATAGTCATATTTTATCTAAACTCCATCTTTGACTCGCTAAGCCCCCCGAATTATGGGGGCAAGTTCGCTACGCGAGTTTTTTCATTAAGCGAGAACCAACTACTTGGCGTCGCCATCCCTGCATTACATCGGGTGTTTTTTCAGGATCTTGGTTTCCTTTCCACACCCAGCTTAATAACTGATTAAGTTGCTTTTTAGAGGCCACAAATTCAGGTGCGAGACCGTGACTGTGAGCCGCCCCTTTCACGGTATCTTTTAATTCTTTGAATAACTGCTTATACCCCGGATAATCGACTAGCGTTTCAATGGGTTCCGGGTATTCGTCTTCACTTAACTGCATCGCTTGTTTCACGATCATCGCCATTTTATTGCCATGACGACGTATCGCATGAGGATCC
This sequence comes from Vibrio zhugei, assembly GCF_003716875.1. Taxonomy (NCBI): domain Bacteria; kingdom Pseudomonadati; phylum Pseudomonadota; class Gammaproteobacteria; order Vibrionales; family Vibrionaceae; genus Vibrio; species Vibrio zhugei. The sequence continues at coordinate 1,770,753 of NZ_CP033078.1, forward strand.
AACTCGGCCTCTTCCATTGCCTTTGGCGAGGTCAACTTTAACCGAGAAATCGTCAGCAGTTCATTTTCACGAATGACAAAATTCAATGCTAAATCACGTTTGACCGCTTCTTGAAAGCGCCATGTCGCTAAAGGCTTTAAAATTGATAATTCTTCTGGCGATAACTGCCAAGCGCCTTTGATATTCAGATATGCGAGCTCGGCATCTTGAGGGCGAGTACGCTTTTCACATTGCAGTTGTGATTCGGCTAAGGCGGCTTCCCACCAGCCGGCTTGCTGAACCCGTGCCAAGAGTTTTTCATAGATCGGCATAAGATAGAAAACATCGGCGGCCGCATAAGTTAACTGACGTTCAGACAGTGGTCGAGCTAACCAATTGGTACGCGATTCACTTTTATCCAGCTCCACGCCCAGCAATTCGCTGGCCAGAGCGGCAAAACCAGTAGATAAACCATAGCCTAAGAATGCCGCCATAATTTGGCTATCGACCATAGGCGTTGGCACGCATTGAAATTGATTAAAAAAGACTTCAATGTCTTCACCACACGCATGCAATACTTTGAGTACCGCCGTATCTTTCATTAAATGGATAAAAGGCGTCATATCATCAATCTCTAACGGATCAATCAACGACAAGCTTTCACCATCATACAATTGAATCAATCCCAATTGCGGATAGTAAGTGCGAGTTCTTACAAACTCAGTATCCAGCATGACGACATCGGTTTCACGCGCCGCTAAACACACACGTTCCAGATCGCTAAAGGTATTAATAATTCGGTAGTTCACTCAAGGCTCACTTTGTTGATATGGAGTCTGGCAATGAAATAATGCCGACAGATTATGTCGGCATTGTAACATTATTTCGTCAGATGTCTTGGCGTCCTCATGAAGAGGCCGAGGTTTGCTGATCGTTTTCTTCGCGTAATTCACGACGAAGAATTTTCCCAACATTCGATTTAGGCAGCTCTTGGCGAAATTCGATGTCTTTTGGCACTTTATACCCCGTCAAATATTGACGACAATGGGCAATCAGCTCCTTGTTTGTCAATGAGGTATCACTCGCCACAACGTAGACTTTCACCGCTTCACCAGTTGCCTCTGACGGCACACCAATCGCCGCAACCTCTTGCACTTTACTATGCAAAGCAACCACGTCTTCGATCTCGTTCGGATACACATTAAAACCCGACACTAAAATCATATCTTTTTTGCGATCGACAATATAAATCATGCCCATCTCATCAATGCGAACCATATCGCCAGTGGATACCCAACCATCATCACTGAGCACTTCAGCCGTGGCTTCGGCATTATTCCAATAGCCACTCATGACTTGTGGGCCTTTCACTTGCAATTCACCCACTTGATCGAATGGCAGTACCTGACCTTCATCATCGACGATACGAACGTCCGTTGATGGTACCGGTAAGCCAATCGCCCCCGAGTAATCTTTAAGATCGTACGGGTTACCCGCGACTAGCGGTGAACACTCCGTGAGCCCGTACCCTTCCAGTAGATGAATCCCAGTGATCGCTTTCCATTTTTCTGCAACCGCCCGTTGCACGGCCATTCCACCACCGACCGCAAGTCTTAAGTGCGTAAAATCCAATTGCTTAAAGTGGGCATTATTGACCAATGCATTAAACAGGGTGTTGACGCCAGTGATTGCCGTAACGTCATAACGCCCCAAGTCTTTAACAAACCCAGGAATGTCGCGTGGGTTAGTGATTAATAAGTTTGAGCCGCCCATTTCAGTAAACAGTAGGCAGTTGACTGACAAAGCAAAGACGTGATACAGCGGCAAAGCAGTAACCACCAGCTCATCGCCATCGGAGAGAACAGGCCCATACGCCCCTTTGGCTTGTAGAACATTGGCAACCATATTGCGATGGGTTAAGACCGCGCCTTTGGCGGCACCTGTGGTCCCACCAGTATATTGCAAAAACGCCACATCGCTGCTCGCAACATCTGGACGTTCGTAGGTATATTGGCGACCTAACGTCAACGCCTGCTTCATTGAGACCGCATTGGGAAGATGATAATTCGGCACTTTCCGTTTTATGTATTTCACCACCCAGTCAATAATTTTACCTTTTACTGTTGGCAGCATTTGACCTAACGAGGTCATCACCACATGTTTGATGGGCGTGTTATCAATGACCTGCTCTAAGGTGTGTGCAAAGTTGGTGACGATGACAATGGTTTCCACGTCAGCATCTTTGATTTGATGTTCTAATTCTCGGGGTTTGTACAACGGGTTAACGTTGACCGCAACCATGCCTGCGCGCAAAATACCATAGAGTGCGATCGGATATTGCAATAAATTCGGCATCATTAACGCGACGCGCGAACCTGGCTGCAAACGTAAATCGTGTTGTAAATAGGCCGCGAATGCGCGACTGCGCTGTTCTAATTCGCGATAAGACAACGTCGCACCCATGTTGATGAATGCGGTTTTGTCAGCATAACGCTCAACCGCTTGTTCAAACATATCCAACAATGTTGGATACTGCCCCGGATCGATGGTTTCAGGCACGTCGTCGGGATAACGTGAAAGCCAAGGTTTATCCAAAGTAATACTCCTCGTTCTTGGCTGCATAACTATCTCTAAATATAGTAGAAAACCTACAGCCAAATAATGTCAGCATTTTGCTGACCGGCGTTAATTTTTAATTAATGTATTCCAAAATTGTCTGTGCGACATATTCAGGCTGTTCAAGATGACAATGATGTCCACCGACTATCGTTAAGATAGTACAATGTTTCGATAAAAGCACCGTTGCACTTTGGCGTAAATCGGCATAGCCGTCACTCCCTAGAATCAGGCCATGTGGGCAACGGATTCCCTGTATAAATGTGCTGGCTTGCTCTGGAGGCATTCGGAATGCAGACTGCGTTTGTAACTGACGATCATGCTGCCAGAACCAGCGCCCATCTCGCGGTGTTAATCCTCGCTCAACCAAAGGTTGAATCAATGGAGCCGCAACATGACTGACTTGTGCTCGATGCCGAACCGCTGCGTCTACGCTGGCATAGCCACGCTCAACGTGCGAACGTACCTGCTCACGACTGATAATGCTATCGCGTAAACGAGGCACGGCTCGTTCTGGTGATTCCGCTAGCGGTGCAATACCTTCGATTTGAACCAATCCCGTCACATGTTCCGGAAACGTTGAACTATAGCAAGCAGCAATCAATGCACCAAGAGAATGCCCGACTAAAAGACACTTCTGTGTAAAAAAAGTGGTTATTAGCTGATAAATATCATCAACATAATCGTGAAATGGATAAAAATACCCCATACCTTTATGCGTGGAGTATCCATGTCCAGCCAAATCCAGAGCACAGAAATGCCGCGATGGTGCCCTCTCCGCGCAGGCCGCTAACACAGTAGAAAAACTCGCCGCGTTATCGAGCCACCCATGCAAAAAAATGACCGATGGTAACGACGACGGCTCCCCCACTTCTAACGCGTTCAACGTCACGTTAGACAGCCGATATTGCGTTTCCCGCATACTACTCCACCGTATTGATGATCTGTCCTTCGCTGGGCCCCTGATAACGACAAATTATACCATTACATGGAGCAAGTAACGGCGCAATTCTATCGGTCATGACTCTTTGTGTAATGGTCCATAAATGTACCCCTTGCCCCTGAATGACTGGAGCTGACTGTGAGTGCTCACCGACTTTGATCGTCTCTACGCCATCGGCCGTGCCGAGTACCGTCAATAATCGACCTTTATGATAAGCCATCGGATCAAGAAACCGACTCACATACACAACAAAACGGCCTTGAGGCTCCTGATCAATATCAGGACGCCCACCATGACCAATTGGCAGTGACACCAACACCAGACGTGTCTGTTTGGCTCGGTTGTCAATACTGGCAATCACTCCCCCGATACGCACAGTGGTGAGTTCTGCCTTAGCGTCCTTACCGTCGGATGATAAAGCAGCCAAGGTCGCGTAATCGGTCACCACGTCAGTGTCGGCGGGACTGCGTAGCTCATCAGGCAATTGAACACACCCGGTCAAGATGAGACAGAGTAGTGGGATAAAAACAAACGTCACGGAACGCAGGGTTATCATAGAAAGCTCCTTACCTTTAAATATATAAATCCACACCTAACAATTGAGCCAGCTCGTCTCGTTTTGCTTGATGCATGACTCCCATATATTCTTCTAACGCTTTACGCCCGCGTCCTTCGGGTAAATCATAATGTAAGGTTGCACCACGTAAATCCGATTCGTTCATATGACGAATCGATTGTGACACCGCATGCGCCACTTTCGTTGTTTGTGCGGCCTTGTCAGGATTATGGCTTTGCCGAACCTCATTTTTCTTACTTTTTGACGTTCGATTTGGCCCCGGTATCGATGAGGGTAAACCGTTAATTGTTACCATACATGTCCTTTAACCAACTAGGCAGGCCGCAGTTAGCCGATGCTCATCAAAAGGTTATGACCGTCCCGGTAGTTTTTTCCACGTTACGGTATCTCGCAAATACACGGGGCTAGAATCTTCGACTGCCACCATTTGACCTTGTTCTAAAGCAAATTTAGCAAGAAATACCATGTCTTGCGCTTTAGGATACAAAATCTCTGACGGTTCGCACGTGAGGTTGAGCGTACTGAGCTCATCACGATAGGCATCCCATCCCGTTCCCACTTGAGTCCAACTCAACGCATCACCGCTCACACGTGAATTCAGATTATTCGGCGCGACAACACACTCTTCGCCCACCACTTGCCAATCTCCATTCGATTGACGCTGATATTGCGCCCAATACACTTCACTCATCCGTGCATCAATCGCCGCTGCCACTTGAGAAGCCCCAGTTTGACGGTAAGCCTGCTGAGCCATTGCTGCGAGTGTCGAAATACCAATCATAGGCAGTTCAGCCCCAAGTGCCAACCCCTGAGCAATGCCGATGCCAATGCGAACACCTGTAAAACTCCCCGGACCGCGACCATAGGCCAATGCGTCCAATTCTTGCAACGTCACGCCGGCTTCTTTTAATACTTCATCGACCATAGGGAGGATTTTCTTGGTATGGTCACGAGGAGCAATAGCATCACGTGTATAAACAGTATTACCCATCATTAAGGCCACAGAACACATTTCTGTTGACGTGTCGATGGCAAGGATTTTTGCGCTCATTCAATTCTCTAGTTGATTTCTGTTGTCGATAAGGTGTGAAGAAAGTCGCTCACGACTTGTAAATTCCGCGTTCGTGGAATAGGCGGTAAACTGGCCAAAAATGTGCCACCGTAGTCTCGAGTCACCAAGCGGTTGTCACAGATGATCAGTGCTCCTTGATCGTTTTTATCTCGGATCAATCGCCCCACACCTTGCTTTAAGGTAATGACCGCTTCAGGCAGCTGTACTTGACTAAACGGATCCCCGCCGCGTAGGCGGCAATCTTCTATCCGTGCTTTGAGCAGAGGGTCATCAGGTGCAGTAAACGGTAATTTATCAATGATAACACAGCTTAATGCATCGCCTCTAACATCAATCCCTTCCCAGAATGCGCCGGTCGCGACCAATAACGCATTCCCCAATGCCATAAACTCCGCCAATGTTTTCTGCTTGGTGGTTTCCCCTTGCAATAATACGGGCAGTGATAACTGTTCGCGAAACAACTCACCCAACTCACGCATCATGCTGTGCGAGGTACATAAGAAGAAGCAACGCCCTCCATTGGCTTCAATGATCGGCGCCAACATCTGGACGAGTTTTTTTGCGATTCCAGGGCTGTTGGGCTCTGGTAAATAGCGGGGAACGCACAGTTTCGCTTGGTTATGATAATCAAAAGGGCTGGGTAAAGAAAACTGAGCTTGTGGCTTAAGACCCAAGCGATGAGTGAAATGGGTAAAGTCGTCTTTCACCGCCAGCGTCGCCGATGTAAAAATCCAAGCGCCAGGGTACATCGCCATTTGCTCTTGGAACTTATCCGCCACAGTTAACGGTGTAATATGCAAACTAAAATGACGTGGTGTCGTGTCAAACCAGTAGGAGTATCCGGTAATAGACACATCACAAACTCGGTCCAAACGACCTTTAATTAAGGTGGCACGCTCAAACGCTGCATCCAGCAATTGACTGCGCCCAAGCGCCAATTTCAGTACCTCTAGAGCGAAGTCTAGTCCCTCTTTTAAACGCTCGACTGCACGCAAAATAGCAGGTGATGCAATCGCTTCTCGCCAATTGCCTCGATACCCAGTGTCACCTAAAGCAATGCGTAAATCCATGGAGCTTTGTTGTAGCTTTTCCGCAATTTTTTGTAACTGACGCATGTCTTTGGCTTCAGTGCGATAACCGATATCGATGTCTTTGGCCAACTCCTGCACTTGGCGGCTTGATAGGGACTGACCAAAGTATTGGCTGGCGATATCGGGTAACTGATGCGCTTCATCAAAAATAAACACTTCGGCTTCCGGAATTAACTCACCAAACCCGGTTTCTTTAATGGCCAAGTCCGCCAAAAACAAATGATGATTCACCACCACGACATCTGCATCCATCGCATTACGACGCGCTTTCGAGACGAAACAGTCATCGTAACTGGGACACTCTTTGCCTAAGCAATTTTCATTGGTGGAGGTAATGGTGGGAATGATCATACTGTCTTCGGGTAAAGACTCGCACTCACCCAAGTCGCCACTTTTCGTTTCAGAGGACCACTGGCGTACTTTGACTAATTGACTCAATAACGTAGGATCTGCGTAATTGGTATGACTTTCGACCATCTGGCGACTGAGACGGTCCAAGCACAAATAATTAGATCGCCCTTTAAGAAGCGCAACTTTACCAAAAAAGCCGAGCGCACGGATCATTAGGGGAAGGTCGCGATGAAACAGTTGTTCTTGAAGGTTTTTGGAGCCAGTACTAATGATGGTTTTTTTACCGCTCAATAACGCGGGGACTAAATACGCAAAGGTTTTGCCTGTTCCTGTGCCCGCTTCCACAACCAGTTGTCCGTTATCACGGATAGCATCCGACACCGATTGTGCCATATCGATTTGCGCCTGACGCGGCTGGAATCCAGGAATAGCTTGCCCTAAGGCGCCCTGCTGGGAAAACGTTTTTGCGATCATTCCACATCTAAAAAGATAACGAAGGTGGCGTTAATTATGTCAGTTTTCATCGAGCGGTGCGACTCTAATTACGCCGCGCGCCTTTAGTCAGCTCAAACCGATACCGCCACCCATATCGTCATTATGCTCTTATTTGCGGGTTAAATACCGCTGCAACCATGGGGAAGCAGAAAAACACACGTCTTCTGATTCTGGGGATTGCAAAGCTTTTGCGGCTTCCGTAGGAGACATGCGATGTTCCCAGCATTGCTCAAGCATTTGACTATCAAATAGGTCATCGCCAATCAATTCACGAACGCGTTCGCAGTAGAGTTTGTGGGCTAAAAAGTCTCTGTCCATCGTGTTATCCTCAGGTTGAACAATTGCCAATACAATTGCTGGTGACCATTGTCATCATCCTTGCAACAACACCTCGCGTTGGTCCCTAGAAACACAGCCAAGACTGTGTATAAAGGTTGCAACTCAATTTATTATGCTTTAATTATAGTCGTTCTAACTGAAAAGCAATGCGCCGTTGTGCTTTTTTCAGACAGGGTATACGACAATAAAAATTATTATGGAAGTCATCGATTGATGGAAAAGAAAACGCTGCTAACACACTGCAGCGATAAGCCTGGGCTTATCGCTAAAATCACCAATATTTGTTACAAACACCAACTCAACATCACGTATAACAGTGAATTCGTAGACAATACTACGGGTCAGTTCTTCATGCGTACCGAGCTAGAAGGCTATTTTAACGATACAACGTTTCTTGCAGATTTATCGCAAGCACTTCCTGATGGAGCAAAATATCAATTAGCCAGCTCACAACGTAAGCGCGTCGTCATTCTTGTTACGAAAGAATCCCATTGCCTTGGTGATATTTTAATGAAGAATTTTGACGGTAGTTTAGATGTGGATATTGCGGCCGTTGTTGGTAACTACGATCATTTACAGTCACTAACGGAGCGCTTTGATATCCCGTTCCACTGCGTGTCTCACCAAGATCTCACACGTGCTCAACATGATACGCAAATGCTGGACGTCATTAAGCAATACAATCCCGATTATCTTGTTCTTGCCAAATACATGCGCATTCTGAGTCCTGAATTTGTGGATCATTTCCCTTATCGCATTATCAATATTCATCACAGCTTTTTACCAGCATTTATTGGTGCCAAACCTTATCACCAAGCCTATGAGCGTGGTGTGAAGATCATTGGAGCAACCGCTCACTTTGTTACCAGCAACCTCGATGAAGGTCCCATTATCAAGCAAGACGTGATCACGGTTGATCATACGTTCAATGCACAAGATATGGCACAAGCTGGCCGCGATGTAGAAAAAAACGTATTGAGCCGCGCATTAAGCAAAGTACTCAGCGATCGCGTCTTCGTACAAGGCAATAAAACCATTATCTTATAATAACGACGCTCTGGTTGTGCATCTCAGCCCCCACCACACAACCAGAGTCTTGTCTCTCCTTCTCCCGCGCCGCTTAGCCTCTATCGCCAGTCGCACATCTATAAAGATTGTTTGCCCACTGGGAATCACGTAGGATTAATCCTAATATTGATGCTGTTAAGCTAACGTTGGCGCTATACATGGAGAGACAATGAAAACACTGTTCGGTTATCTGGGAAAGGTCATAAAAGGGGTATGGAAAGTCATTACCTTCTTGCGAGTGGCCCTATTGAATATCCTATTTATTATGCTTGCGGTGGGAATTTGGTTTAGTCTCAGCGACTCGACTCCACAGGAAAACAACCAACCTTCTGCTCTTGTTTTAAATCTCAACGGTCCGATTGTTGAAAAATCAAGTTATTTGACACCACTCGACTCTTTCAAAGAGTCTGCGCTCGGTGACGACATTCCAAAAGAGAATGTCTTGTTTGATATTGTTCATACTATTCGTCACGCCAAAACCGATCCGAACATTACTGGCTTGGTATTATCGCTGCAAGATATGCCTAATACCAGCCTTACCAAATTACGTTATATCGCCAAAGCCATTAATGAGTTTAAAACCTCAGGAAAGCCTGTGTTTGCGACGGGCGACTTTTACAGTCAGAGCCAATATTATCTCGCAAGTTATGCCGATAAAGTGTATCTCTCGCCAGAGGGCTCCGTATTACTCAAAGGCTACAGCGCCTATGGGCTTTATATGAAAGACTTCCTCAATAAGATCGATGTTAACGCACATATCTTTCGAGTCGGCACCTACAAATCGGCGGTTGAGCCTTTCATGCGTAACGATATGTCACCAGCGGCACGAGAAGCCGCAACCCGTTGGTTGAGTCAATTATGGGGCGCTTATACTGACGACGTGGCCGCCAACCGTCATATAGACGCCAGCGTTTTACGTCCCAATATGCAAGAATTCTTGAAAGAGTTTAAACAATCGAAAGGCAGCTTAGCCGACTTGTCGTTACGCTTAGGTCTGGTCGATAAATTAACGAGTCGCCATCAAGTGCGTACTCTGCTTGCTAAGCAATTTGGTAGTGATGGCAAAGATGGCTATCACGCGATTGGTTATTATCAATACAAAGACGCCTTACCGGCTGAATTACCCAAAGCGAAAAATGACATCGCGGTGATTGTCGCCAGCGGAGAAATCAAAGACGGAAAAGAGTCCACAGGCGTGGTGGGCGGTGATACGTTAGCGGCGCAATTGCGCGATGCTCGCAACGACCCACATGTCAAAGCGGTCATTCTCCGAGTTGATAGTCCTGGAGGCAGTGCTTTCGCGTCAGAAGTGGTGCGAGAAGAGCTGACGACGCTCAAGGCAGCCGGAAAGCCCGTCGTGGTCTCTATGTCGAGTTTGGCTGCATCTGGTGGCTACTGGATTTCTATGGCGGCAGATAAAATTATCGCACAGCCGACCACACTGACTGGCTCAATTGGTATCTTTAGCGTCATTCCAACCTTTGAAAAAGGACTGGCGAAATGGGGCATAACGACCGATGGTGTTGGAACCACTCCTTTTGCTGGAGAAGGGGTGACGTCAGGTCTCAGCGATGGCGCGAAACAAGCGATGCAATTAGCCATTGACCATGGTTATCATCGTTTTATTTCACTGGTTGGCCAATACCGTCATATGTCGAATCAACAAGTGGATAAAATTGCCCAAGGCCATGTCTGGACTGGTCAAGATGCCGTGAAAAATGGCTTAGTCGATCAACTCGGTGATTTTGATGACGCCGTCGATGCGGCCGCTCAATTAGCCAAGCTTAAACATTATAATGTCCGTTGGGTCGAGGAACCATTAACACCCGCACAAGAGCTATTCAAAGGACTAATGAGTGAAGCTCATGCAAGCTTTGGTGTTGACCTCTCCAGTCTTCTCCCCGAAGCCTTGCAACCTGCAGCGAAACAACTCAGCTCCACCGCTGAATTGTTAAGTCACTTTAATGATCCTAAAGGGGAATACGCGTACTGTCTCCCCTGTCAGGTAAAATAAATTTGATCATGCACAGGCGCTGGTAAAGCGCCTGTTTTTATTCTCTATTTTTTGATTATAATCAACCTCTCTTTCTCACTTCTATCACACGAGTAACGTTTAGCAATGGCCAGAAAACATATCTATATCGCTTATACAGGCGGCACTATCGGCATGACGAAATCGGACCACGGCTATGTGCCAGTGGCGGGCTACATGGAAAAACAATTGGCAAACATGCCAGAGTTTCATCGTGAAGAGATGCCAGAGTATACGATTAAAGAGTACGACCCACTCATCGACTCTTCCGATATGACCCCATCAGATTGGCAAAAAATTGCCGATGATATTCGTGACAATTACGAACACTATGATGGTTTTGTGATTTTACATGGCACGGATACCATGGCTTACACGGCTTCCGCTTTGTCATTTATGCTAGAAAATCTTGGCAAGCCCGTTATTGTGACCGGTTCACAGATACCTCTTGCCGAGCTGCGCTCTGATGGCCAAGCGAATTTATTGAATGCTTTACACATCGCGGCTCGTTTTCCCATCAATGAGGTCACTTTATTTTTTAATAACCAATTGATGCGTGGCAACCGGAGTACGAAATCGCACGCAGATGGATTTAATGCCTTTACCTCGCCCAACTTGCCACCACTCCTCGAAGCTGGAATCAATATCCAAGTGGGCAGTCATAGTGCGATTGATGTCCGACCTGACGGTGACTTCCGTGTCCACAATATTACACCGCAGCCAATCGGTGTGATCACTATGTATCCTGGCATTTCATATGAAGTCATTCGCAATACGCTAATGCAACCGGTCAACGCCATGATTTTGCTGACCTTTGGTGTTGGCAATGCCCCACAGAATCCAGAGCTTCTCGCTCAGTTACATGCCGCATCCGAACGTGGCGTGATCGTCGTGAATCTGACCCAATGCTTGGCAGGCAAGGTCAATATGGAAGGCTATGCAACCGGCAGCGCCCTGCATGATGCCGGTGTCATTAGCGGTTTTGATATGACCCCTGAAGCGGCGCTTGCAAAATTACATTACCTTCTGAGTCAAAATCTGACTTATGAAGAAGTGAAGCAAAAAATGCAGCAAGTACTGCGTGGTGAAATGTCGCTGTAAACCACAAAAAATGCCGTTCTTATCGTTGATAGAGAACGGCATTTTTCTCACTAGACTAACCCATCATTTAGGGTCGTCGTTCATTTTTATTCGCACTATCTCATCATCTTCGCTTTTAAACTGCTGCTGCAACTCACGCTTTGATTTAAATACCATTTCCCCATGTGTGTCTATTGTCATATGATCAGCCTCCACATTGTGCGTTGCTTGATACATCATCACAGCTTGCATAGAGGAATCACGTTGCTGCTGAGTAAGGAGTGAACCATCAGGCCACTTGCCTGTTTCCACCGCTTGCCGCAAACGTTGATATATATCAGGGGTAATCGCATTGATGAGTTGTTGTTTATCCATAACGAATTCTCATGATTAATGAATGAGCTATAGAGCCCAAGTCTACAGCATGACAACATAACTTTCTGGCATATTCCGTCAAGACCAACTAAAACAATAAGTGTTATGGATCACAAGTGAACGCTATGAATATCATAAAATTAACCTACTTAACGGTTCTCATCGTGCTACTCAACGGATGTTTTGAGAATCGTAAGAATACTACAAAATTGTGTGCCGATAATCCTGGCCTACAATGCGAGCGCTTGAACATTGATGACGGACAATGCCGTATCACTCGAACGGACTTGATTTGGCAACGATACAGTGTGCTTAAAGACGCATCCATCGAGAATCTGATTGGTGAATACCATGCCATTGCGGCTTATCAAAAATGCTTGAGCCTGGCCTCACAAATCCGAGCCATTGACCAAACAGAATTAAACCAGAAACGATTTCTAGCCCTGAGTAATTCCATCGAAGATGAAAAGACACTCATCACCCGAATTCGTGAACTGAAAAATCCTGAGGCGCTGTATTTTTTATGGAGTCAAATTGGCGATCATAAGGCGCGCCGGCAGTTTTTGCAGATGGAAGGTCAATCTGAATTGAACACGCCGCAAATGCAATATGCATTAGCGACGTTTTATACCACTCGAGATTCTAAAAAAACCATTCAGCTGCTCAATCATGCCCTCGAGCTCTACCACAATGATGACGCGCTTAACCTTGATATTTTAAAAGCATTAGCCAGTAACTATCAGTTGATCGACCATAAGCCGCAAGCCTATATCTGGGCAATGGTCGCCAAACAATATGGGGTAGAAATTGCATCAGCACAAGAACTCCAATTGCTCTACGGTTTTACCCCGCAACAGTATAAAAAGTTCGATGCCATCACCGATAAGGTCATCATCGCCCTGAAAAAAGGAAGCTATCAAGCCAATATGGTGGCAACGCTACTCAAACAACCGAAGAGCGATTCTTAACCGTTCATTAGGGTGATGTCCCCCTTTGGGGCATCACTTCCACACCTTATTACTCGCCTTCTTTGTTGAAAATTAACGACACTGAGTTCACACAGTAACGTTCACCGGTGGTATCGGCTGGACCATCAGGGAACACATGTCCTAAATGGCTGTCACATTCTGCGCAGCGGATTTCTATACGCTCCATACCAAGACTGGTGTCTTTCAAGTACCGGATCGCATCCGACGCCACAGGTGCATCGAAACTAGGCCAACCACAGCCAGAATCGTACTTGTTATCAGACACAAATAACGGCGAGCGACAACAGGTACAATGGTATATACCAGAGGACGCATTGTGCAATAACGTGCCAGAGTAGGGTCTCTCTGTGCCCTGTTCTCGGCACACACGAAATTCTTCGTCTGTCAGCTTATTACGCCAATAATCATCTGATTTTATAGATTTTTTATCATCAAGCTTCACGTTTATCCCTCTCTACACTTGGGGTTGATTCCAGTATTCTCTCTGATATTGCTTGCATCGTAAATGTGTTGTAGCACATACTTTGGCAATGAGCATATCAAATTTTTTATTGATAAAATAACGATTAGATATCGCTTTAGTGCTTACTGGCGGGGACAGAATTCATCACTAAGCGCAAAAAACAAACAATCATGACGGATTATAAAAAAAAGCTCGTCTTTTTTTTGACTTTAAACAAGTTAAGTCGGATTATCTGTTGCAGACTTTAAGCGGATTCTGTAATTTTACTACCAGTTTCCTTTTCACCAGAAATTTAAGTTGTGGAGCAACTATAATGACTATCAAAGTAGGTATTAACGGTTTTGGCCGTATCGGTCGTTTCGTATTTCGTGCAGCACAAGCTCGTCAAGATATCGAAGTTGTCGGTATTAACGATCTAATCGACGTAGAATACATGGCGTACATGTTGAAATACGATTCAACTCACGGTCGTTTCGATGGCGAAGTTGAAGTAAAAGACGGTAACCTTATCGTTAACGGCAAAACTGTTCGTGTAACAGCAGAACGCAACCCAGCGGACCTTAAATGGGACGAAATCGGTGTTGATGTTGTTGCTGAAGCAACCGGTCTTTTCCTAACTGACGAAACTGCTCGTAAACACATCGAAGCCGGTGCGAAAAAAGTAGTTCTTACAGGTCCTTCTAAAGACGCAACTCCAATGTTCGTTAACGGCGTAAACTTTGACTCTTACGCGGGTCAAGACATTGTTTCTAACGCATCTTGTACAACTAACTGTCTAGCACCTGTTGCTAAAGTATTGAACGATAAGTTCGGTATCGAGTCAGGTCTAATGACAACAGTTCATGCAACAACTGCAACTCAAAAAACAGTTGACGGTCCTTCTATGAAAGACTGGCGTGGTGGTCGTGGTGCGGCTCAAAACATCATCCCATCATCAACTGGCGCAGCGAAAGCAGTTGGTAAAGTACTACCTGAACTAAACGGCAAGCTAACTGGTATGGCATTCCGCGTACCAACAGCAAACGTATCTGTTGTTGACCTAACAGTTAACCTAGAAAAAGCAGCCTCTATCGACGAAATCAAAGCAGCAATGAAAGCGGCTTCTGAAGGCGAACTAGCTGGCGTTCTTGGTTACACTGAAGATGCAGTAGTATCCACTGACTTCAATGGCGACACTCGCACTTCAATCTTCGATGCAAGTGCAGCGATCGCTCTAACTGATAAATTCGTGAAAGTTGTATCTTGGTACGACAACGAAATCGGTTACTCAAACAAAGTTCTAGACCTAATCGCTCACATTTCTAAATAATGTCTGCATCTCTCTAGAATAAATAAGGTGGCTTCGGCCACCTTTTTTTATGTCTGCTTTTTGTGCACAATAGTACTATCATCGAATCAATGATTTACTCGACCAATAATAATACCAACGTAAGGGTTCTAAGCATGAATTTATACTCCGCTCCGACTGATTATTCGCTCACCAAAAGTATTGATTTCATTTACGTGGGTGATTCTAGAGCGATTCGCGTACGCCACCCCAAAGCCAATGGTGTGATTTCGTTACATGGTGCGCACGTTTTATCTTATCAACCCACAGGCGAAGAAGATCTTATTTGGCTGAGTGAGGACGCTAAATTTGATGGCAAAACAGCCATCCGCGGAGGCATTCCAATCTGTTGGCCGTGGTTTGCAGACGCCGCTTCCCCAGCTCATGGTTTTGCTCGCACTAGCGAGTGGCAATTGCATGCTTATCAGATCACGCAAGAAAATGCGCTGATCACGCTTCAGTTAAAAGACGATCAAGGCACCAATCCCACTTGGCCGCATCCATTCAAAGCTAGGCTGTTATTTGAAGTGGGTGAAGAGCTCAATGTGACACTGGAAATCATGAATATTGGCGGCCACCCATGGACATTTACAGGCGCACTGCATACTTACCTCAATATTGGTGATATTGACACGTTGAGCGTGACAGGATTAGGGCAAGCGTTTATCGACAAATTAGAAGATGGTACGCCACAAGCCGAACCAGCAACATTGAGTGTGGCTTCAGCTATCGACCGTATCTATACTGAACCCAAAGAAGAAATTGTAGTGCACGACCCAACATTCGGTCGAGATATCATTATCAAAAACTCAGGACACAATAGTGCTGTGGTATGGAATCCATGGCAAGAAGGCGCCCAAGCAATGGCTGACATGCCGGATGATGGCTACCAAAACATGCTGTGTGTGGAATCAGCATGGTACGCACCCACAATAGAGGAAGGGCAAATTGTACAACCTGCAAAAACCTATCAATTGACCACATGTCTCTCGAGCCGCCCACGCTAATCACTTTTCCTCTACTCATTTCAACCAAGAGCGATGCTTCGCTCTTGGTATTTTCAGAGCAGATCGTTACACTACCGCCATTCATTCTACACTAGAGATCATGTATGGCTTACCAATGCCCTTTATGTCACAGCCCAATGACACGACAAGCACGCGCCTATGTGTGTGAGAACCGACATCAATTCGATATCGCCAAAGAAGGCTACGTCAATCTCATGCCCGTTCAACATAAGCGTTCAAAAGATCCCGGTGACAATAAAGCCATGATTCAAGCGAGACGCCGCTTTCTCAATGGTGGCCACTATGATGCCATGCGCGACCGAGTCGCCGCTCTCTGTGCCGAGCTCCTCACCAATCACGCCCCTCAGCTTCTCGACTTAGGCTGCGGAGAAGGCTACTACACCACTCATATTGCCAACGTGTTACTCGAACAGCATTCGGATACCAAGGTTTATGGGCTAGACATTTCTAAAGTTGCGGTGCGTTTCGCAGCAAAACGTTACCCCGAATGCCACTTTAGTGTTGCATCAAGTCAACGTTTACCCTTTGCAGATAATAGCCTTGATGCGATCGTGCGAATTTACGCCCCGAGTAGTGCTCAAGAGATGTTACGTTGTATCCGTCCAGGCGGCTTCTTACTCACCGTAACACCTGCGGCGCGACACCTGTTTGAATACAAAGCTCGTATTTACGATTCAGTCAGACTCCATGAAGAATCGCCTGAAACGCTGGATGGCTTCACTTTAGAGCATAGTGAAAAGGTCAATTACACCATGACTCTGCCAGGAGACGATGCCTTCGACTTGCTGCAGATGACCCCATTTTATTGGCATGCAAGTGATGAATTTCGCCATTCGCTGACTCAGGCAAGCGTTTTCCCCTGTGAGGCAGATTTTATGCTGCATCTATACCGTAAAAAATAGCTTAGTGATTAACCTCACACTTTTTGATATTCATTGACGTCATGTCCATCGATATTTTTCGCTCCTAACCCTGTACTGAGCTCATTTTCACCTAAATATTATGAACAGTAATCACACTTTTTGACAATAAATGGACTTATCAAGACATCGAGTATTGTTAGCTCACAGTTAGGCATGGAGTTTGCTTCTTTCTTTTTGCTCGGTAATTGTAAAATCCACGCAAGTTTTCTGTTGGGTGGCCGATAGCATTACTGAGGACTGACTTAGGAGAGAAGTATGAACCCAGTAGGAACAGGCACAGCGCACCTGAATTCCGCCCAAGCGGTGAAAACTCATACATCGACCCATTTAGAACAAAAAAAGGTCGAAGTAGATCCGGATTTTTCATTGGTGGAGCATGACAAAAATTCAGATAAGGTCTCTCTGTCTAAACAGGGGCAAGCCTTAATGAAAACGTTAGAGCACATCGATGAAACCGGGTCATTATCAATGCCTAAAGAGAAAAGCCTGAGTGATAAGGTAGAATCCTTTACCTATGGTGCTTTGGGCTTAGATAGACCAGATGAAATAAAAAAGAAGACTGAAGAAGATAGCTCATATTCTGCTGGAAAATACTTGAAGGCAGCGGCGACTATCGGAGGGATTCTACTTGCTGTCGTCTGATGATTGATCACTTTTAAGCACTCCTGCGCTAAAAAAGGCACCCTCAGTGCCTTTTTCTTTCTTCTTAACTCTCTCGCTCCTCTCCTTTTTATCAGCGCAACTGATTCATATTGTGTGACGACACTTTTTTACTATGTACTGGCCATTCGAGGGCGTAGCTATGCATTTTCTATTCATACTTGTTGTAAGCTTTGGGATCATCGTCCCAACGGCGTCAGCGAGCGTCATTACGGCCGCGCAATCCCCTTGGCCGCCTTTTATTAATGACGATGACGCTAACCCTGGATTAGTCGTAGAGATAGTTACCGCTGCTTATCAGACCCAAGGGTATGAATTACAGTTTGACGTACTCCCATGGCTGAGAGCATTAAAGTCAGCGAAAACGACAAGAATCGATGTAATCCCTGCTCTCTGGTATACAAGAAAACGATCCAAACACTATCTGTACAGTGATGCTTACTTAGTTAATGAAATCACGTTCGTTAAACGTGCTAGCGATCCATTTAAGTATTCAGGTGTCAGCAGTTTGGATGGAAAAAAAGTCGGAGGCATCGGCGCTTATCACTATGATAGCGTCTTTTTATCTGCGCAGAATGTCGAAAAAATTACAGCTGATCGGCTAATGGTCAATTTAAAACGTCTCATCTCCGGGCATATTGACTTAGCCGTCAGTGATAGAATTGTCGCAAGCCACACTATCAAACAATCGAGCTTGTCCGCCTCTCATTTTGCATTCAGCGACACTTCCCTCTCAACCACGCCATTATATCTTGCTATCAGTGTACATCACCCTAATGCCCAGCGTTATGTGGACGCCTTCAATCAAGGATTAGCCGAAATCAAACGTAATGGGCAACTGCGGCGTATCGAAGTGAAATATGGTATAGATTAAACGATGCTATCGATCCCACTCGGGGCAAGTGGAGTCATCCACAGTGAATAGGGCTAGTAACACTATAAAAAAACCGTTCTACATCAGAACGGCTCAATGTTTAACATGGGTATCTTATGTTCTCGCTTGTTTTTTTGCGTATTTATCTTGGTACATTTCTTCATCAGCTTGTACCAGCAAGTCATCCAATGTCGCTTTTCTATCGCTGGCAATTGCCACGCCTATCGCGACGGAAACATAGAGAACAATGTCATTCGCAATAAAAGGATGCGTAGCAAAGTATCGTTCTATTTTATCGAGCACCGCCTTCACCTGACCTGACTTATGGACATCAATTAAAACAATAATGAATTCATCACCGCCAATCCTTGCGACTAAATCCGTTTCACGAATTAAGCTGGCTAACCCTTCGGCCACAAATTTTAAATATTCATCACCAATATTATGCCCGTAGGTATCATTCACTTTCTTAAAACCGTTCAAGTCAATACTGAATAGAGAGAATGGCGGTTTTGTTCGGCTATTGAGAGTGTTGCGTATATACTGAATCGCATGACGCCTATTGGAAATATGGGTCAGTTCATCTTGCAGGGCATGGCGTCTTGTATTCGTATATCCCCTGAACATTAGGAATGCAATGACGTAAGCCATCACACACAAGGATATAGCACTCACACAGGCCAACATCGTATAGCGAGTCACATCTAGATTATTCGCAAAATCTGCTTTTGCTTCTAACCGCCATTTAGAATTTGGCAGGTGGATAGGTAACTGAATATCGGGCTTATCTAGAAAACCATCGCCATATAAAATGGTATTGCCTTTACTAAGCGTGACGTACGCGTTGCGTATATCCCGTATTCCAACCGCAGTCAACATCGACTGATAATCAAATACGATACTTACTCCGCCCCAATAATCCTGATTGAGAGGGAAGTCAGTAAAAATAGGATAACGGGCAATGATCGCTTTTCCTCCTTGTACCAAGTTAACAGGCCCAGTAATGTGTACTCGCCCAAGCTCTCTCGCATTTAACACGCTAGCATATTGCTCTGGACGAGTGCGAAAATCCAACCCAATCGCTCGTTCATTGCCTTCTAAGGGATACACATTGCTAAGAATATCGTTCGGTGCAATGCCCATGTTGCGGACATATTGAGCTTTAGTAAGCACTTTCTCTGATATCGAGTGCCACTCTTTTAATGCCAGCTCAGGATTAATGGTCACTATCATCGCTAAACTGTCCGCGAGGTAAGTATCCATAAAAATAGCCGCCTCTATATTGGCTCTAACCAAGGAAACTTGAGACTCAAGCTCATGTTTTTGTTCCTTGGCAATCCGTTCAAACACTTCTTGTGTCACAAAACGAACAAACACAATCGACACCATCAAGAACACAAGAGAAACGACAAACAGCCTCTTTTTTTCGCTCGCTTTCAAATCTTGTAAAAAACGCTTCATTAAATATTTAGCACCTATTTATGAATCACACTTAGCTCACTCTATATCAATAGTTTGATAAGAATAATAAGACCTTTGACAAAGTGTAGTACATATCACTCATGGTATGTGAAGAAACAGCAATACTCCGTGCTATGAACGTCTTGATGAATAAAAACGACTGTCAAAAACAGTCAATATGATTACGTTACCGCACTTTAATCTCATCAATAAGCGGATATTCACAATACTACCGCCAAAAAAAAGCAGCCATTAAGGGCTGCTTTCTCCAAAATAAACGAAAATGTAATGCTCATTTATCAGGCGCATGGTCTTTTAAAATAATTTCAACTCGGCGATTTAATTGTCGACCATACCGCGTTGCATTGGTTGCTATCGGCTGATTTTCACCTTGACTACTGGTCACCAGTGCTACATTGGTGGTATTTGTCTTAATACGCTGGGATACGGTTTGTGCACGTTGTGAACCCAGCCTGGCGTTATAAGCAATCGACCCTGTGCTATCGGTATGCCCGACTACGGACACATCAGGCACCGCTTGGAGCGCGAGCACCAAACGGGATAATACTTGCTGGTCGGTCTGACTCATTGCCGAGCTATCAAACTCAAAGTGAAAACGCGCAATATTCGCCGTTGTATCCCAATAGCCTTGGCTTAAAAAATAGCTCACACAATCAGCAGGTAACTGAGCGGGATGAATATGAGTTTTAATCCAGGCAATATCCGCTACAGAGTCAACGGTGCCACTTTGCGCACGGTCGCCAGGATACATCACCAACGTTTTGCCATGAGTTTCAGTGTGAACGTCATACGATTCCACATTCTTGTGATGCTGACATAGGTACGAGTACAACGATGTCTCTTGCGCCACCGCACCAAAAGAAAGGGGCCCAGCCATCAAGGCAATAATAAGCTTCAGTTTCATCTGTCTATCCTTTTATTTTTCGTCCGATGGCGTCAAACGCCCCATTTCTTCTGCAATTAACTCTAGTATTTTGTTTTTTATGGCTTGGCTATCGTTTTTAGCGTCATAAACATTATTATCACCGACACACTGCTTCATCTGATTATAGTCTTCCAACCGATAATCAGAACCAAAACCAATGGCAAACATACGTGCATTAACAGATTCCTCACCTACACTCTGGTGGTTCAAGTGGTCCAATATTCGGGTGCACAATTCTGCTTTAATAAGTTTGTCAGTGGCTGTATCACCAGTTTCATTGTTAGAATCTTCATCACCAGTTTCATTGTTAGAATCTTCTCGATAGTTTTTTTGATCGACGGTATTCACACCATCTGATAATAAAATAATTAAACGCCGCGGATTTTCACCAGTGTTCGCCATTTGCGCGCCTCTAATTAATCCCGTATAAAATGCGGTTCCGCCTTGGGGTGTAAATTCGTATACTTGATCGCTTACCGACTTCACGTCGTCTGTTAGTGGGATATCATGAAAATTTAGAGTATAATTAGCACGTAAACTAGGCTTAAATTTAGACACTTCAAATATATTTTTCACGGTAGCTTTGTAGTTAATATACTGTCTATTATTAATAACTTTTGTATATGTATGCCAACTATTATCCCGAATAGGTGCACTATATAGTTGACCACACCAGCCATCGTATAAGCTTCGATCCTCGGAATAGGATGGATTGTTTAGAGGACCGTTTATATGAATATTATATCTCTGGTTCCAATTAATATAATGATAATTATTATGTTGATAGTAATAATATCTTGAAAAATAGTCATCTGTATTATACCGATTATTTTTATTAATAGATTTATCACATATTATATAATTATATCCTAATCCATCATTAGAACTTGGGTGAGTATATATATTAAAACCAACAAAACCTAAAGTGCTTTTTTTTGTATCTACTTTTTTATTATAAGATTCAATTGTATCAGCAACATCAGAAATAACTTTTTGTAAACTTTTGTATTTTCTTGGCTCACTATCTTCCCCTTGAAAATTCTTATCCATCGAACCAGAAAAATCAGCAACCAGTACCACATCCACAGTTTTCGATTGATATTTCCGTGCTGACGAATAGCCACCAATATTCAAATTGTCACCAAAACTGGTCTCAATGCTCGATTTCGAAAACCAATTAGGCTCTTTGATATGTGCGGCCACCTGGTATTCAAAAAAACGTTCTGAAGCCGCACCACCTTGATCACAGAAGTCATTGTCTTCACAAGGAATAACCTGGGTTTCTATTTTGTTTACGTCAGCATGCGGAAAGTAATATTGAATATAATCAGTTGCTAACTTATTTCGGGCTTGTTCACTACCGCCACTCTGGCCCGCGATGGCTAATGCTGCGACTTCTGACGCCTCTTCTAAACGGGCTTTGTCTTGCAAGGCACGCGCACCATCAGTTCCCAAGATAAAAACCCCGAAAAGCAACGGAATCATCAACGCAAATAGAATCGCCGCATGGCCTCTCTGCTGTGTATACGTTATACAAGGCTTCATTTTACCGTCCTACCGAAATGGAACGAACTGAGACTCGAGAAAAATTTTTCCCAACTAAACCGCCAAACCAATTGATGGTGTCATAGCAGAGTGTGACTTGATATAACGTGGCTGAGCGCCCCCAAGACGTTTGAAATATTAGCTCTTTTTTAGGCTCACCGCCTTCACATGTAATACCAATTTTCTTTTCATCAAAACTATTCCAATGGTCCAAGGGTTTAATATTTCCAAGACCATAATTATCTCGCTGAAAAACTTGAACATCAAAACCAAACTTCTCTTTATCAAAGCTACCTAGGGTTCGGTTAAGTGAATTTATTGTGATGATATACGCTTCGTTGGCTTGCTCTTTTGTTAATTGATAGTTGTTTGCGTCATCATTATTATCACGATTAAATAACTGAGTGCGTTCTTTCACCACGTTCGCCATAGAATAGGACAAACGCTCTAAGGTACCTTTAACATTCAGTTTGAGTACAAGGTCTGCACTGAACACCAAAAGCAGGCCAAAAAATATTCCAACGATGGCAAATTCAATCGTAAAATTACCACGTTGTTTAATTGAGTTTAAAGTCACTACGTTGATATTCCTGTATGACGATCGCTTCACGAGCAAATAAAGTCCCACTATCCATAAAATAATGAAAAATAGGCGGCGCGTTATAGCTAATATGATAAATGGCAATGGGAGCATCCTGCGGTGGTTCTCCGCAAATAATACTATTTTTCTTACTGTCTTTCTCCGGCTTACATTGCTCGGTTATTTCTGATAACGTTTTAAAGCTATTAAGATAACGAATACTATAAGTAAAATCTTTAGCATCAACCACATAGCGCCATAGACTATCACTACGGTTTAATACGGTGGCGAAATCTGCTAAAAAATCGGTATTTTTTTCGACACGTTTACTATGTAATGCCGCTTGAGAAATGGCAAGATCCCCTATCGACGACACGAAGGATAAATAGCTCATCTCTACCCACGCGACACACATCAACCAGAAAAAAATAAAACCAATCGCAAACTCGATTGACGCAACGCCGCGCTGCTTAATGCTGTGCAAGCAACGTAACAAGCCCGCGTCACGACTAACGTGATTTTTCATGCTGATTCACCGATAGCTGCTGTAAGTTAACTAGCTTCAAGGCTCGCAATTGAGCATATAGCCTATTTTGCTTCGGCCGATCGAGCGATTTGGTCAACTGATAAAATGCCGGAAGATCGCCTTGCCTAGCATAAACAACCGCAAGGTTCGCTTTGATGGTCTGTTGATTATTGGTTTGATCATCATCGAGTAACGATTCTAACAGTCGCCGTGCGGTTCTATAATCTTGTTGTAAGATAGCGATTAAAGCTAAATTATTCTTAATGGTCTGATCGTTTCCCATCGAGCTACGGGCTTTAGAAAACCATAATTGTGCGGGAACGAGATCGCCTTGATAGCCCGCCAGAACGCCAAGTAAGTTCATCACTTCAGCGTTGCTTGGTTGACTTTGGTGTGCTCGCGAAAGATAGATTTTCGCTTGTTGATAGTCTTGCGTATTGAGATAGGCTATGCCCGCTAGACGCTGCACCTCAAACTCATCGGCATGATGCTTTAATAAAGGTTTGAGATAAAATATCGCTGAGGAATAATCTCCGACTTTTTCATACGTTGAGATTAATTTTTTTCTGATTACGCTCGACTCTTTTTTAGCTAATTGCTTTTTATACAGTTCAATAAGTTGATTATAACTCCTACTGCTCTGCAAAATCTTCTCATTAGTGGTGTCTGAAAAAGAGTGCTGATCGTTCTGTGCGCAGCCCGATAACACCAACAGCACTACACTAAACATGGCACACTTAAAAATTCGCATTTTGCATCATCCTCATAACACCAGGCGCAGCAATGAGTATCACAATCGGTACCATGATAAACACAATCAATGGTATCGACATTTTTGCTGACAGTTGACCAATTTTCTCTTCTACATGTAGCAATTGCACTTCACGAATATCCGCAGATAACGTAGTTAATACACTGTAAATAGAGGAGCCATATTGCAAACTTTGATTCAGCGTCATCACAAAGCTGCGTATTTCATCGGTAGGTACTCGTTCGTATAGCTCTTGCAGAGATTGCTCTAATCCGACTAGACGAGCACGCTCGTCCACTTTACGTAAAAGGTGACTTAGGTCTTTATCGAATGCACCAAACTCTTGGGATAAATAACTGATCGCCGCTTCTATTGTCATCCCAGTTTGTACGCACACTGCCATTAAATCGAGCATATACGGCAGCTTTTGTGAAATAGCTTTTCGCAAGGATTTAGCTCGTGACGCTAGATAAGAGTCTGGACCAATCAACACCGCTATCAAAAAGACCGCTTCTAGTACAATAAATGTATTGGTCGAAAATTGTAGCCAAGTATGTAGCAGAAAAATCACCCCTGCGCCAATACAGAGTACAATGTATTTCATCGGCATATAATATTTAGCCAACTTAACATCATAAAAGCCGGCCGCTACGAACTTCCCTTCGATGTCTTCTTTCTCAGACGAAAAGACTCCGTTTAAAACATGTAATACATTCGCTAAATCAAAGCGCTTCTCATGAGTCATGTCAACATTGAACTGGGCAAGCGTTTTCTGGCGATTTAAATAAATCAGTGAGTACAGTAACGCAATGATACCAACCACAATTAAAATCAAGGAAATGATAACGAAGACATTCATGGTCATGCTCACCTATTTAACACTTTTCATTAGCATCCAAACAATACTAATCCCTATAGCCTCACTACCCAGCACATAATACAAAATGGCACGGCCGCTATCATTGAACATGACAAACTCATAATTCTCTGGACTTAAAAACTGCAACATAAATAAAAAGAAAAATGGAATAGCCGCAACGATTTTTGCAGAAGTTCTCGCTTCGGATGTTAAAGCGAATTTTTTCTTTTCTATCGAGCGAGCATTAAACATGGTCCGATTCAAACGGTGCATGACGTCTTTCAACTGTCCACCGCGCTGCATATTGGCGCGTAACGTAATTACGAAGAAGTAAAATGATGGGTAAGGATACCGGCGACACGATTTACGAAAGACTTCATCGGGCATTTCGCCGAGCTGTAAACGTCGTCCCATGATATTAAACTCTTTACCAATATCTCCGTCTAACTTTTCACCGACATACAAAATAGCATGCATGACACTTTCACCCGATGACACCGCACTGGTCATCATATTTAATGCATCGGGAAACTGGGATTCAAAGAGCTTACGCTCTCGATTTTGCATCCAACGATAGAACAAGACCATCCCCAGCAGCATAAAGATGGGGGTCACCAACAAAGGTGAGGCACGTAAAAAAGTTCGATTAAAAAAGACCGCGGCAACCAATAGTACGATGAGCAAAATCACAAGTTTTATTTGTGGTTGCCCGCCCAATTGCTTCTTAAAGTTTTCCCAACGTAGCGCAATACTCTCGAAGAAATTTCGCTCTAATAAAGAGGCCAAATTGATGGCTTGCTCTGAGGTCGACATGGACCCCACATATTCAGTGCGATTGAAATCTTGCAAATAGCTGATGCGCTTACTTTTTGAAGCCCGATGAGTCAACACTCCATAAATGAGTACAATCAATCCGAATAAAATGATGACAAGATACATCATTGCATCGTTTCTCCAGCTCTAAACGCTGACATCAACGTTTCTTCCAATCCAAAAAACTTCGCTTTTTCGACCAGAACAGAACGCTGCATAAGACCGGCAGTGACAAAATTACCCCGAATTTTATTGTCGTCACTTTGTTGATAGTTAGGTTGAAAACGGAAGATTTCTTCCATCACAACGTTATCCCCTTCCAAGCCGATAACTTCCGTAATACTCATTACTTTGCGGCTGCCATCATGCAAGCGAGAAATCTGGATAACTAAATCAACGGCACTGACAATAGTCCGACGAATGGCTTCAAGAGGCAGGTTATTGTTCGCCATCATCACCATGGATTCAACACGTGCCATTGCATCTCGAGGAGTATTGGCGTGCAGTGTTGACATCGAGCCATCATGACCCGTATTCATCGCTTGCAGCATTTCGAAGGCTTCTGGTCCCCGACATTCCCCAACAATGATCCGATCAGGCCGCATACGCAGTGAGTTGATGACCAAATCACGTTGATTCACTAACCCTGTATTTTCAATCCCCGCAGTACGGGTTTCTAATCGCACGACATGGGGTTGCTGCATTTTCAATTCAGCCGCATCTTCAATGGTGATGATGCGTTCTTTCTCTGAGATAAATTGCGACAAGGCGTTTAACATTGTGGTTTTACCCGACCCCGTACCGCCAGAAATCAAAATATTCAAACGGCAGCGTGAAGCGACCATGAGCAGTTGGGCCATTTCTGGACTCATCGCGCCAAACTCGCACAATTTACCTAAATCAATACTTTGCTTTTTAAATTTACGAATCGATATCGCGGTCCCATCAATGGCGATGGGTGGAATCACGATATTCACTCGGCTACCATCTTCCAAGCGCGCATCACAGGTTGGTGAAGCTTCATCGACACGTCGGCCGACCCGCCCAGCGATACGCTTTGCGATCGCGAGCAACTGAGCTTCATCGATAAAATTGATAGGGGCTGGCTCCATTAAACCGTGGCGTTCGATATAGACGGAATCCGGACCATTCACCATGATGTCAGTAATCGATTCATCATCCATGAGCCTTTGCAGCGGTCCCAACCCGACCAATTCATCGGTTAAGCTGGCAACAAACTCTTTACGAACAACGGAAGACACGGACGCATTCTCGTTCTCGATCAGCATATCAATCGCATTTTCTATCTGGCTAGACAGTTGAGCGCGACTTATATTCGCGACAGCAGCAGGGTCTAACGCATCAAAGATTTGTTTACGCAATCGAATGTAAAGATGTTTCGTACCAAGCATAAATTACGCCTTGTTAAATAACTTTTTAAAGAGAGATTTAGACGGCTCTGAATCTTCTCCTACCACTAACGATGCCAAGGATTTGAAGGACGCCGATGATTTATGTGTGTTATTCGCCAAGCGCTTTCCGCCAAGAATGACATCAGAAAAGTTACTAATAAACGGTATGACGACGTCGGCTTTTTGTTTCAGAAACTTGTCAATCTCGGTTTGTGACACACTGGCGTATTTTTCTGGGACAATGTGATTCACCACGACAATCAACCTTGGGCGCTCCGAGGCAGGTAAATTTTCAATTAATAATTTTATTCTGCCCGCATCACGTAGAGAAGAAACCGTTGGCGACGTGATTAATATAATACAGTCGCTTTTTAACCAAGGGTGGTCTTTTTCAAACACCACGCCGGAAGACGCAGAGACATCTTCAATAATAAAATTACACTCTGACGACATAATATCGACGACAAAGCGATGGTATTCTGTCGTTTCGCTTTGCGTTAAATTCGGTGCAGTCAATGCCAACAAAGAAAGTAATTCACTTTGCTTATACAGTAAGCTTTTCGCACTGGCTAAATCCAATGTATCCGCAAAGCTCCCCGTTTGAATTTGACGTTTCTCAAACTGCTTTATCCCCAACATAATGTCGATATTGCCACTGTTATAGTTGTGGTCAACCACGATACATGACGCACGCTTCACTTCAGAAAGCAAATAAGACAGCTCCGCGGAGATCGCCGTGGTGCCGACGCCCCCTTTAGCTCCAATCACTGAAACTTGTTTTGCGCGTCGATTCTGGCCAGGCCCACGATTGCGTTGGCGATTATCATGCACACTGCGCACAAAATCGATCAATTCTTGCTTCGTAATCGGCCAAAACAGATAATAAAACCCTAACTCTTTGAGATTACGAATGGTGGAGATGGCGTCTTCACTGCCAATCACAATGACCGAAGCATGGCTTGGTAATAAGTGACTAATGCGCTTCGCGTCTTCTGCCACGTTCTGACTGTCATTCAGCTCAATAATAACGATCTCAACCGTTTGCAAACGCACATATTCGGAAATATCAGCGTCCGTATTTTCTGCCACAACTGGCTCACTGATGCCTTCAAAACGATAAGACTCAAGTACCAGTTGTCTGCATTGCTGGGTTTGATAGAAGAGCGCCGAGGTGATGCT
The DNA here is from genome assembly GCF_003716875.1 of Vibrio zhugei. Lineage (NCBI taxonomy): Bacteria > Pseudomonadati > Pseudomonadota > Gammaproteobacteria > Vibrionales > Vibrionaceae > Vibrio > Vibrio zhugei. Next base: position 1,799,107 of record NZ_CP033078.1, read on the forward strand.
TTCGGACGGTTTTTCATCCGGCTTACCTGATTTAAGAATATCGACAAGATCAAGCATAAGACTAGTTTCCAGATTCAGTAATCGCCGCAGAGCGTTCGGGATTGATCATCGATGTCCAGCGGTTTTTTTCAACATTACACCCAAAATCACCATTGAACTGACTCAGCGAATTGTAGTTTACGTAGCGACAGTCATCGATCCGCACTTTATATTCGGCAAGTGACATGATAAAGGTATTTCCTTGTCCACTCTCTTCGATGGTTAGCATGTTTTCCGCGACGCCCATAGCAAGTAATTGACGTTTCGCCGCTTGCATTACCCGTTTCGCGGCATGACCTTGATAGTGAATATGAATGGTTTGTGACAACGCTTGTTGCTGGTGCTGCTTAATAAATGCAGAAACGTTTTTCTTAGCACTGCGATAATTGTCGACATGCAGTGACAGCGATGTGTTCACTGGGTACAAGTTCACTTTTGTCCCGGTGCGATCGTGAACATGGCTACAACCCACTAAAAGTAGCGTGGTTAATATAGAAAGAGAGCGAATCACTTTGATACTCATTGGATAAATCCTCCATTAGATAACCACTCACGCGCAGTATAAGTACTATCGGTTTTATCATCCAAAGCAAAGAAGCGTTGCAAGTTGGTAGTACGCTCAAACGCAGGTAATGTCACTTGGTTGGTTTCAATCGGCTTCACCAAACTGACTGTCGCGACAATCACAAGTTCGGTTTTTTTACGCTCGGTCTGAGTATAACGAAATAACGCACCTAAAATTGGAATATCACCAATATAAGGAATTTTGGATAGTGACTCGGTTTCTTCATTACTTAATAAACCGCCAAGGATAAAGCTTTGCCCATCGCCAAGCTCAACTGTGGTCTTCGCTTTACGGGTTTTTAGCGCAGGAACATCATAAGTATTATTTTTAAACTGAGAATCTAATGAGCTTACTTCAGGATTAATAGCGAGCTTAATTTTATTATCACGCAACACATTTGCGGCTAAATTTAAACGAATGCCATATTCTTTATAAGAAACGCTGCTACCATTATTGCTGGTTGTCACTACAGGTAACTCACCACCAACCAGAAAGCTCGCATTACCGCCAGAGATAACAGAAATATTTGGCTCTGCTAAAACTTGTCCAACAGTATTATCCGCAACGGCGTTAATAACTGAGACAATATCACTGGCGCTAAAATGAGTAATACTATTAACAAAAATACCATTGCTCTGACCCGCCGAGTTAATTTGGATGCCTAAATTCTCAGCAAACGATTGGGACACCTCAGCAACGGTAAGTTTCACGTTAACCTGCTTGGTGACCGCAACTTCAAGGTTATTAACAATACCTTGGTATTCTTTGCCCAGTTTCAGTGTCATCCCATCATCAGAGGACGAACCGCTTGAGTTTGAACCAGAACTACTGTTACTTGAATCAGACGAAACCGATACTGTTTTTTCAGTCGAAGATTTTTCCATCAACTCACCGATAAGCGATTCGATGCCTTGCTTTTGCTCTTCACTGGCAACCATACCGCTCAGCACAATTTGTTTGCCTAAATTGTAGATAGAAATATCGAGATGCGGATAACGCATAGCAACTTGCTGCTTAATTGCTAATAAGCTTTCATTGACAACCACTGTTTTACTAATGAGTGCATTACCATCACCATCAAATACAATCAGTGAGGTGTTGCCGACCTTTTTACCAAAGACCACCACTTTTCGTTTACCAATTACTTGGTAATCGGCTACGGCTGGATTGGCAATAAACACCGAGCTTATAGCATCTTTCGCAACAAGCGAATTAGCTTCACCATTACTGATATTCATCACACCAGCAGCAAATACTGAGAAGCTCATTCCCACGAATATCGTGAGTGCTAATATCCTTGTCATCGCATTTCCTATAAAAGAGCGCAAAGGTTTCATTCGTCCTATCCTATTTAACGGTCGCGCTGCCTGCGCGAAACTCAGTGATTGCATGGTATGAATCTAGTACGTCGCCAGCATCAGCAGAAAGCTCTTTCGCTGTGGCATTTTTTACCGATTGGTGCACTTCCAATTGGGCGATACGCTTAGCAATAGTTAATGTCGCCACTTGCTTTGGATTTAGCTCAAGCACAAGCGAGGTTTTTTCGCCATTGACCTTGCCATCTTTATTTTTAACCATATGCTTGGTTAATTTCAGAACTCGTACGTTGCGTAGTACGGGGGTTAAAGAAACGCCTCGGAAGCTATTGACCGTCTCACCATTAGCGAGGTTTTGCCGGGTTGATGCCAATGCTAGAATGTCGACTTTAGAGTCACTATGTATGACACCACCGACAATCGAATCTGAATTGATATCCACTGGAAAGGCAATCATGCCGGCATCAACGGTATAATCAACGTACTCGGGATCGCTCTCATAAATCATGGAACTGCGATACACTAATTGATTTTTTTGAATAGTTTTACGTGCAATCGGATTCTTGGAGAAATCAATAGAAAGGTTACTATCTAGACCGTATTGATTGGCCTTGGCTTCTGACCACTGCTCAATATACACATCTGAACGTGTTACGGCTTGCTTGGGTGAAAGATCCGTTTTGGCAAGATATACAGTAAAACCTTTTTCTTGCTTAGCGACAGCAGGCTTAGTTTGTTTATGCTGCTGTTGGTGAGTAATACCATAAATACCAATTGCGATGGCTAATACGGCAAATAAACTGACTAATTTTATATTCATAGATAACCACAATATCGTTAATAAAAATAATTAACTGGGTAGCAGGGTTAACACAATACCGAAGCCAAAGCTCACAACAATAGGTACCCCATAAGGAACGCCTTTAGTATAGGGTGCGCCATTAGAAGATAAACGTCCCCATAAGCAAAGCGCTATCGCTAACACTCCTCCTAACAAAAGCATGCTAACAAGGCACAGTAAGAACCATTGCCCATCTACGGCTAACGTTAAAACTGTTATTAACTTGATATCACCTGCGCCACACACACCAAAATGCCACAAAAACACACCAAATATGAAGACAAGCATCGCGGTTGAATAAGATAAATGACTAATATCCGTAAAGCGTACAGCGAAGATACTAAATAGAGTAAACAACACATCCTCATTACCAATATAACGATAACGGATGTCTGTATACACAATTCTACCTAAAATAAGGGTTAGCACTACATATGCTAACCCTAGTATCACTGTCACTGTCGAAACTACTTACTTAGTGACTTTTACCTCAGCAGCTTTATCAATATTATCTGATACAGTATTTAAAGCACCTTGAAGTGCTTCTTTTAGGCTGCCATTGAATACAGTTAGAACGATCGCTGAAATTGCTACAGCAATAATTGCGTATTCAATTGCCGTCACACCGCGTTTGTCGGCAGAAAAAGAGTGAACGTAAGAAGCAGTCGTTGCGTAAGCTTTTGCACATAATTTATTAAACATGATGTAATCCTTAAAATAAAATGATTTCGTAAAATAGAGTAATTATAAAACTTGCCTTAAAATCGGCGAGTAACGAAAATCGGCAATCAGCTAACATAACTGGTTATCATTGGCTAACCTTACAGAGTATTGAGTATAACTACTCATTCGCGGCGACAACCAATTCCATCAGTCTGTGTTAATAAATCGTCAACTAACTGTGATGTTTCATGCAGGTTATAGTACCTGATTTGTTTTCGATGCAAAGCTAAATTATACGCGTTTTACGCTCTGTCACTCATCAGTCTCAACATTGAAACACTAATGCAAAATTTCATCAATATGGAACAGATGTCTTATAATAGACCAAAATAATCGCAGTTTCACTCATGTTGTTTAATACATTACAATTTTAATTAGTACATAAATACAACAATACACTTATTAATTAAGCACTTGATACATATAGTCTCATAAGCCTAGTTGCGTACAACGTCATCATTACAGGCTACCCCCATAGGCTTGGAATGAACAAAATGTCTATTCGCTGTCAATCTTTAGATTACTCTCGCCCTGGGTGATTAATAATGTGGTCTTCCCAATCAATCACATTAATTTCATAAACAAACTGGTCGCGTACGCTTTGCCCTGCAGTATGCATCCGTGTTTTCGACCCCGTGATCAGTGGGTGCCACTCAGGGAGAGGTTGGTTGTCAGCCAATAAACGGTAGGCGCAAGTGTCAGGTAGCCAGTTAAACTCGCTAATCTTATCGCGCGTTAATTTTAAACAGGCTTCGCCAGAAGCAAAGCGGTTCTCATAGTCTTTACAACTGCATGTCTCATTATCTAATAAACTGCAACCCACATTGGTGTAATACACCTCGTCAGAATCTTCATCCATGAGTTTATGTAGGCAGCATTTACCACAGCCATCACATAAGGATTCCCATTCCTCTTCAGACATTTGTTCTAAGGATTTGGACTGCCAAAAAGGAGTTGTCATGGTTAAGCTCTCACACGTGTTGCGGTAAAATGGGCGCCCTTTATACCTAGCTTATTTATAAAGTGCAACTCTTGTAAGCTACCCCATTTCTCACCAAACAGGACAAGACTAGTCGATCATGTCCATTTCTGCTAGGATTCGCCTCCTTGCCCATCTTTCACTTATAGGAACATCCATGGAATGTCGTTTAGGCTGCGGCGCGTGCTGCATTGCGCCGAGTATCACTTCGCCTATCCCAGGCATGCCGCAAGGTAAGCCCGCTGGCGTGCGCTGTATACAACTTAACGAGGACAACCTATGTCGATTGTTTGGCAAACCAGAACGCCCTGCAGTTTGCCGTCAATTTCAAGCAGACAGTGAAGTATGCGGTAAGGACACGGCTCACGCGATCACTATTATCACCGAACTCGAAGCAATAACGTAACGGGCAAATTGACAAGAACAATGTTGCTTTGCCATAAAAAGAGACGAACTGAAAGCCTCAACATGGCGAGATGGCGCGCGAGCAATGAGAAGAAGGATAAAATAATGCACAATGAGGCAGCAATGTGTCATTTTTAAAAGCGTGATAAATAAAACAAAAAAAACCGCTGTGCTGAGCGGTTTTCATTTACGATAATTTCAGTCGCCCAATCAGTGAATGCGACAATGTCGTACCATCAACCAACTCTAGCTCACCGCCCATCGGAACCCCGTGAGCAATACGACTGGCAGAGACTTCATGCTCTCGACAAAGCTCACCAATATAATGGGCGGTCGCTTCCCCTTCAACCGTGGGATTCGTGGCCAGAATGACTTCCTGCACATCTCCCCGTTGTAAGCGGTAATCGAGGATATCGAGTCCAATATCGCTCGGCCCAATACCATCTAATGGCGATAAATGCCCCATCAAAACGAAGTATCGACCGGAAAATTGCCCCGTTGCTTCCAGCGCAGCAATATCTGCTGGGCTTTCAACCACACAGATTTGACCACTTTCGGCACGTTTATGGTTATTACAGATATGACAAACATCGTCTTCTGTAAAGGTGCGGCATTCACGACAATGGCCAATTTCGACCATCGCTTTACTAAGCGCATCGGCTAACTGCAAGCCACCTTTTCTATCACGCTGTAACAAATGAAAGGCCATACGTTGAGCTGACTTAGGACCGACTCCCGGCAGACAACGTAGGGCCTCCATCAAATGCTCCAGCATAGGACTGGTCCGCATTATTTACCTTCTTATTGGATTAAAATGGCATTTTCATGCCTGGTGGCAATTGCATACCGCCAGTCACTGATTCCATTTTTTCTTTTTGTGTTTCTTCGACACGACGCGCCGCATCATTAAATGCTGCTGCAATCAAGTCTTCAAGCATTTCTTTATCGTCTTCCATCAAGCTTTCATCGATGTCAACACGACGCACGCTATGGCTACCAGTAATGGTCACTTTTACTAAGCCTGCACCAGATTCACCGGTGACTTCCATATTTGCCACTTCTTCTTGCATCTTTTGCATGCGATCTTGCATTTGTTGGGCTTGCTTCATGAGGTTGCCCATACCGCCTTTTCCACCAAACATTGTCATTCTCTCTGGTTAGTCTTGATTGATTGCTCATTAAATGGGGATGATTTTACCACAATTCAACCCCCTTTCGTTCAAATAGGTCTTACGCTATCTTCATCAAGCGTCCCATTAAAACGACGCTGAATAAATTGTACATTAGGATCTGAAGATAAGCTTTCGAAGGCTTGCGAAAGTTTGTCCTGATACAAGCTTTCCCGTAATTCCAGTGGGGTTTGTCCCTGCTCACCCACCGACACCGTCAATTGACACGGCTCACCAAGGACATCACTCAAGGCTGTCGACAATTCTTGGTGTGCTTTCTCAGTATGCAAATGCGCATGGCTTGGACGCAACGTTAATTCAATGTGAGCGCCTTGTTGATGGAGCACGGAGTTAAGTGCTAGCTGCTCCACTAACTTAGGGACGGTGAGTCGTTGAATGAGTGCCGCCCACTCGTTTTGCGCGGCGGCCTCTTGTGTGAGCTTTTCGCTCATTTCGGGTGTTTTTTCGTGCTCGAGCGCTTTTCGCAACTTAGCCGGTGTCACATCCGATTTGGCCGGCTCGGCCACTGGCTGCGTAGGACGCCATTGATAGTCACGTTCATGATGTTCATCGGCCATGCCGTGATTGGCTTGCGCATTCGGCGACATCCATTGAGCATCGGTGCTAGGCTGAGCGCGCTGAGAGACGCGGTCCAAGACCGATTCTTTAGATTTAGATGCCGCTGTTGTCTTTTTTACGCGACGTCCATCCGATGGTTGCGTTGGATTTTGTCGCTTAGAACGCAATTGATGACGTAGCCCGCCGACCAGCGATGTCGTTGGCGTTGACACGGTTTTAGCAGCGCTCGTCGCCTCTGATTCAGACGGCTCTGCTGGAGCGGTATGATGTTGAGACTCAACAGAGCAAGCATTTTGCTGCTGATATGTCTGGGCTCCCACAGGCTGGCCTGCCGTAGGATTTGCAGAAACCTGCTGCCTCGGTAACGAATGCTCCATCGGGGCACTCTCGTCCTCAACCTTACCACTCGGTGTAGGTTGCGGAATACGAGCGGGAGCGGCCGCTGTTGTAGCGCTCACCCCATCTAAGACAGATTGCTGTGAGGGACGAAAAGCCAACATTCGTAGCAATATCATTTCCATCCCAATACGCGCGGTTGGCGCCAAGGCTAAATCATCACGCCCTTTTAATGCGATTTGATAATAGAGCTGCACGTCTTGCGGGGTTAAAACTTGCGCAAGTTGTATGACTTTCTCCGCATCGGGGGATTGTTCATCTAGCGTTGCTGGTAGGGCTTGATACATAGCAATACGATGTAATTGCGTCGCAAGTTGCTGCAGTAGTCCATCCCACTGCACCCCGTTTTCAGCGAGAGATTGTAAGCCACTCATTATCCCCTGAGGTGTCTTACTGGCGACCGATTGGAGCAAATGTAAAGCTTGGTCCGTATCCAAAGTCCCAAGCATATGTGACACTAAACTGCCTTCTACTCGACCATTACCGAGAGCAATGGCTTGGTCAGTCAAACTCAACGCATCACGCATGCTGCCATCGGCCGCATGAGCGATAAGTGATAACGCTTTGTCATCACAATGAATGTCTTCTTGCTGCAATACATTGCTGAGCTGAGCTTGAATCTGTTCAACCCCAATCGGCTTAAGATTAAACTGTAAGCACCGTGACAGCACGGTTACGGGCAATTTCTGGGGGTCAGTAGTTGCCAGTAAAAACTTCACGTATTCTGGCGGCTCTTCTAATGTCTTTAATAACGCATTAAAACTGTGCCGCGACAACATGTGCACTTCATCTATCAAATAGACTTTGAAGCGCCCACGTGCTGGTTTGTATTGTACGTTATCAAGCAACTCACGTGTATCTTCGACTTTGGTTCGAGACGCCGCATCGATTTCCAATAAATCAACAAAGCGCCCTTCATCAATTTCACGACAAGCGTCGCACTGACCGCAGGGCGTCGAAGTAATCCCTTGCTCGCAATTGAGGCCTTTAGCCAGTAAGCGAGCAATGGTTGTTTTCCCAACCCCTCTTGTCCCACTAAATAGATAGGCATGATGCAGTCGGTTCTGTGTCAAAGCGTTCTCTAACGCAGTTAAAACGTGAGCTTGGCCCACGACTTCATTAAACTGAGTAGGTCGCCATTTACGCGCGAGAGCAAGATAACTCATGAATACTTCCGTTTTTGGTGTTTAGTGACCGTCAAATTCACATAGACTGTAAACGTTCAATCCCAAACTTTCCAGACGTTTATCACCACCAATTTCAGGAAGGTTGATAACGAATGCCGCATGTTCAACAACACCGCCCAAATCACGGATCAGCTTGGTCGTTGCTTCAATCGTTCCACCCGTTGCGAGCAGATCGTCAACAACAAGGACTTTATCACCCGGTTGAATTGCATCAACATGAATTTCTAAGGTATCCGTACCGTACTCTAGCTCGTAAGACTGTGCTTTCGTCTCACGTGGTAATTTACCTGGTTTACGTACAGGTACAAAACCCACACCTAACTCTAGTGCTAATGGTGCTCCAAATAGGAAACCGCGCGCTTCTGTGCCGACTACCTTGGTAAAACCCATCGATTGGTACTTTTCAACAAACAGTCGAATGGTTGCCTGATAAGCTTTGGAATCTTCTAACAAGCTAGTGACATCGCGGAATAAAATCCCTGGTTTTGGGTAATCTGCGACGCTTTTGATGCTTGATTTGATAAGTGAAAGAGTTTCGGTTGTCATAATTTAATTAACTTCGTTTGACACAATGCTCTCAGGTAACAAAAGCAATGTTATTTACAGTTAGTGGCCATTCATCTTAACGATTTACAGGCGCCAAAAATACAAACGCCCACTCGAAGAGTGGGCACACTTCCTGTTAATGCTAGTGATTTTCGCATCGTATAGCAACAACCTCATGAGAAGAGCGCTGAATAATCCCTCTTAAACGCTCTATTTATCGGAGAAAAATTGCCAAAAAAACCGACCAAACTCTCTTCTATATACTTAAAAAACATAAAGTTAGATTAAAAACAAACAAAATATACCGTTTGGCTACTTTTAATACAGCTCCAGCCTTCTCCATTGTCGTCTTATCACCACACACCGACTTTTGCTCACAGGCCATATTTCAGCATGTACCGCTCAACATTGCTAACGCTTATCGTTCTTATAAATATCGAGTACGAAATTACTGCTTCCTATTGCACTCAATGACAGCTTGCAGGCCGTTTTTAATTGTAACTCTGTTATCATGAAATTCTTCAAACAGTTATTTCCAAGCAACACCTCACCAGAGACATTGACCTGCTTATTCACATTAGACCAACGACCTGACAGCCCCGCAGGCAGAATAGACACCGTTCCATCATTGAAATTGACCAAACCAAACATGGCAGAGACGGGCACCATATGGTCAGTGCATTTGATCCCTCGCTCGACCAGTTCTGCAAAATCTTTGAGATCGACGCTTAAATTACGAGTATTCCTTAGGTAGTCATAAAACATGGCACGGATTAATAAGGTGGTCCCGACTCCGTTATCGGTATCACTATTCGAATCGACCAGATAAAACATCATCTGCCCATTGATTAACCAAGAATAATCAAAAATCAGTGGCATATGGTCTGTTGATTGCAATAATCGATAACTGCAATGCCAAGCACCTTGCGCTGAATCATTATCAGGTAACAGCGCTTGCAAAAGGCCACGAGCAGCATTTGGGTGATTACGTAGATAATCGAGATGCCAATACAAATCCCGTTCTTCAGAGGCACTCACTTGATCGTCAGCACGATACCACTGATTGGCAAGATCACGTTGATCGGTTTGATGACGGGAACTATCGGCTAGCGTATTTTCAATCGCACCGTACAAATGTTCATGATCGCGAATCGGTTTAGGAAGAAAATCTTTAATACCAAACCGCAGTGCTTTCGCCACCTCAGACATATCTTCTGTCGCAGACACAACAAGTAACGGAACCGTTGGATACTCCAAGCTCACTTCTTCGACAAACTCCATGCCATTCAATACAGGCATCGAGAGATCACACAAAATAAGATCAGGACAACGTACAGATAACTGGCGTAACCCTTCCAATCCATTCTCGGCTTCCACGACCTCATAGCCTTGAGACACTAATGAAGCTCGCATCATGTGACGAAAAATTGGATCGTCGTCCACCAGCATGATAATTTTACTTTGAGCGGTCTCTGGATCTGTCTGTATGGCAGTCTCGGCTTCTAGTCGAACATCAGCTTTGTACATATTTGTAGCCTCACTATGTTCTTTCTCTGTAGAGATATTTTTATTGTTATAAGGTACTTTCATTTCTTATCTATTAAGGTAGCTTTTAAATACGATTTATACAAATATTCCAGTTTTCCTCAAAGATGCATACTATATGTATGAAATATGACATATCATACAGCGTATTGACATTCCTCAGACTACAGAGTTTGAGGTAAATATATTTATTCAACTCGGTAAACAATGTGTCAGGAACTATGAAATTAGATGACCTAAATCTCTTCCGACTGGTGGTCGAAAATGGCAGCTATACTGCGACATCACGTAAGACTATGATTCCAGTAGCCACCATTACCCGACGCATTCAGGCTCTTGAAGATTCGTTAAACCTTAGATTACTTAATCGCCATGCTCGTAAATTATCATTAACAGAAGCGGGCGAACGATTTTTTAACGAATGCTCTCCTTTACTCAATCGGTTAGCCAGTATGACCGAAGAAATTACAGACGAATGTCGTGGCGCATCTGGTAAAATCAAAATTTCTGCCCCTTCCAACCTGACCAAACGTTTAATGATGCCAATGTTTATTGCCTTCATGCGGCAATACCCAGACATCAATATTGAACTGACGACCAGCAATCACGCAGACCAGCTTGATCCAACCGAATGGGATGTCATTTTTCGAGTCGGGCCACAACGAGATTCTAGCTTGATTGCTCGTAAGCTCAGTGAAGTCAAAGACGTGCTGGTGGCAAGTCCTGACTACCTAGCCTTAAACCCAATCCCTTCCCATGCCGACGACCTACATCAACATTACCTTCTTAAAGGCTATCCATTAATCAAATGGCATCTAACTAATAGCAAAGGAGACAATGTTGTCAACATGGATAAAGGTCGCTTTCAAGCGAATACGATTGATGTTGTCCGACATGCATGTACACAAGGGCTAGGTATTGCACTGATGCCAGATATGATGTTAGAAGAATATATTCAGGCAGGAACCTTAAAACGAGTATTGGATGATTGGTCTGCCAACCCTCGTGACATCTATATGCTTTATAACCACAAAGATCACTTACCTGAAAAAGTTCGCTTATTTATCGACTTTGTTATCAGCTATGATCTAAGCTAAAAACATGGATAAAAAGGGTCTTTGCGACCCTTTCCATAAGCGGTAAACAATGACACAGCTTTACAAATAACTTACAAAATCTTGACTGTTTCTTTTAGGCACATCCATTGGTTTCATCCCAGGCGATCCTAGGTAGAGAAAACCGACGATTTGATCATCAGGAGCAAGATGAAAGGCATTTTTAACGTTATCGTTAAAAATCCAACTGCCACTACGCCAAATACCTTGAAACCCTTGTACCATCGCGGCCATCTGCATAGCTTGCACTGCACATCCCGCAGACAAATGCTGCTCTAAGGCGGGCACTTTTTCATGAGGCTTCACTGTCGCAACCACTGTAATGATCATTGGCGCACGCTTGGGCGCATTTTTCGCTTTATTGATCACCACGTCATCACTGCCTAATTTGACCTCTGCTTCGGCAAATATCGCAGATAGCTTGTCTAAGCCATCCCCCTCAGCAATCACAAAACGCCATGGTGTGAGTGAGCCATGATCGGGCGCTCGTAGCCCAGCTTGAATGATATTTTCTAAGACTTGCCCTTGCGGTGCAGGCTCCGTTAACTTCGCCATAGAGCGCCGGTTTAGCAGCATATCTAGTGCGTCCATAATGCACTCTCCTTACAATCTTGATGGGTAAATAAGCAGCCAATGCGCTTACCACCTCAGAATATCAACAAACAGGCACACGGGTCGATACTCGATTGATGTTGCTGCTCTATTTATCACGGTTATCGTCCTCTTGATGCTCCTGCAGCTCAACCCAACGTATTAGAGCATCACTGGGCTGGTAATGATCACCGTATTTTTTCGCGTAATCGTTCATCAAACCCAATAATGCTCTCACGCCCATATGACGCATGTAATAAAAAGGACCACCTAAAAATGGGGGGAAGCCGAATCCAAATATTGCCGCAATATCCCCATCACGCTCCGAATCAATCACAGACTCATCCCAGCAACGCGCGGCTTCATTGAGCATAGGGAGAACACAACGCATCGCAATGGTTTCCGATGTTAAGTGATTTTCTGGTACGACATCCAGTTGGTCATATAACTGAGGATTGACCGTTGACGATTTTTTATCTCGGTAGTCGTAAAAACCCAGTGCTGATTTTTTCCCCGACCATTGCTTATCAAGCATGACTTGCAGTATATCCGGTCCGGTAAAGCGATCACCCAACTCTTTCACCATCACGGAAATCACTTTATTGCAGACATCAAGCCCTACCGCATCAAGCAATTTAAACGGTCCGACTGGGAAACCAAACTTGGTCAACGCTCGATCAATATCGCGAATGGGCTCCCCGTTACTCAGCATCACTAGCGCTTCTCGCAAAAAGGGCGCGAGGATACGATTGACATAAAAACCAGCACTGTCTTTGACAACAATCGGCGTTTTCCCTTGTTGTCTGGCAAATTGTACTACGCGCTCAATCGTCTCCAGAGATGTGCCTTGATGAGGGACAATTTCCACTAACGGCATTTTTTCAACAGGACTGAAATAATGCAGACCAATCACTTTATCTGGCGCTTCAGCAGCCGCTGCGATTTGGCTTATCGGAATAGAGGACGTATTAGTGGCAAACAGAGCGGACTTGTCCGAACGCGCCTCCACCTCTTTTAGCATTGCCTGCTTCAAGGTTAAATCTTCAAAAACGGCTTCAATCACTAATTGGCATTGCACCATACCATTCCAGTCGATGCCGCCAGATAAACGCCGCATATGTGTATGCTTCTCACGAGAAGTCATACGCTGAGCCCGTACTTTTGTCTTCAACGTATCGTGACAGTGTCGCAAAGCCGCCAACACGCCTGAATGATGAATGTCTTTGACCCTGACGTTGGCTTTAGCATTCACCGCACTGACGTAGCTGATGCCCGCCCCCATCAATCCGCCGCCCAATACCATGACATGAGTGATTTCTTGGTCATCTTCTGACTGTTGCTCCCGTTTTAGCGCCGTCGTATCATGAAACAGCCGACGCAGGGCCTGAGACTCCTCGGTCATCGCTAAACAACCAAATTGTTCCGACTCACTCTCGAGCCCAACGGTAAACCCGCCTCTCAAACCGCTATACATGACATCTAAAATGGCATTCGGCGCTGGATAATGTCCGCCCGTTTTTTCCATCATTTTATGGCGAGCACGCCTTATCACTTGTTTGGTCAAGAGGTGTGAATGAACCAATAGATAATTCAACCATCCACTTGACTGCCACTGATCTAGCGGCCGTTTACGGATCTTGTTCTTCAGCAGCGCGTCCTTAGCAATAGTTAACAATTGATGTTGCGACACCACCTCATCAACCAAACCTAGTTGTCGTGCTTTCTTAGTAGAAATCGTCTTACCTGTCATGATGAGGTCCATCGCCGCTAGAACACCTATCAATCTTGGTAAACGTTGTGTGCCCCCAGCGCCAGGAAGCAACCCCAAGCGTACCTCAGGCAAAGCAAAGTTGGTGGTTTGCGCATCGCTGGCAATACGGTAGTCGCAGGCAAGCGTCAGCTCCAAGCCACCGCCTAAACAAGCCCCATGAATAGCCGCAATAACAGGACACGGTAAGCGAGATAAACGTTGAAACACTTGCTGACCTTGCCGAGCAAGATTGCGGGTTTTTTCTGCGCTTTTGCATCGGTCAATCATGGAGACATCCGCGCCAGCAATAAAATGATCACGCTTTAGTGAGTAGACAATGACTCCCTTGGGTGGACGAGCCTCTAACTCCGTTAAGATATCGCCGACATCGTGAAACGCTTCAGCTTTCAATGTATTCACAGTCGCATCTGGCACATCAACGGCTAGCCACACAATACCTTGCGAATCACGTGTATGAGAAAAACCACTCGGTTCTGTCATGACTCCACCTCCAAAATCATCGCCGCTCCAAGACCACCAGCCGCGCATGCCGTCGTAAGGCCCAATCCACCACCACGTCGGCGTAATTCATGCAGGGTTTGTAAGATCATTCTGGCGCCTGTCGCCGCAAAAGGATGACCATAAGCAATGGAGCCGCCCAACACGTTGAACTTTTGCGGATCAATATCGCCGATTGGGGTTGTCTTACCTAACTGCTGCTGCGCAAAAGTCTTACTGGCGAACATCTTCACATTCGCGAGGACTTGAGCTGCAAACGCTTCATGCATATCGATCAGAGTCAAATCGTCCAACGTTAAACCACAACGTTCTAAGACTTTTGGCGTAGCATGTGCAGGCCCCATCAGTAACGCCTCTTGTGCCGATAAACCTGCAAAGGCGTAATCTTTCAAGTAACCAAGAATAGGAATCCCTAGTGACTTGGCCTTTTTCTCGCTCATCATTAATAACGCTGCCGCGCCATCCGTCATGGGCGAGCTATTGGCCGCAGTCACTGACCCGTGATGCCGGTCAAAAGCGGGGCGAAGTGATTGGTACTCAGAGAGTAAGGCCTCTGGACGTAACGTATTATCGCACTCCATCCAATCCGTATAAGGCTTGGGATAGATAGGCATGACTTGAGAAGATAGGAACCCAGAATCCCAAGCGGCTTGTGCTTTTTGATGGGATTGGTACGCGAACTGATCTTGTTCCAAGCGGGAAATACTCATGGATTTTGCCATTTTTTCCGCGGCTTGCCCCATCGTCTCTCCAGTGGAATACTCAGCAACGGCTGGCGGCACAGGTAGGTAATCTTTGGCTTTAAGACCTCTCAGTTGCTTGACTTTCCCCCACAAGGTTTTCTGTTTATTCATCGCGAGTAAGCTTGCTGCCATTGCGCGCGAGACACCAATCGGCAAGACAGAACTCGAATCGGCACCACCTGCAATTCCTGTTGTGATACGTCCTTGCCAAATCGCATCCGCAATGTTTGCCACAGATTGAAAGCTCGTGGCACAAGCCCGGGTCACCGAATAAGCATCCGTGGTGACGGGCATACGGCTACCCAGCACAATTTCTCGGGCAATATTGGGTGCCGAAGGCATCTGAATGACTTGCCCAAACACCAACTGCTCAATACTGTTTGCATCGACTGGCGAGCGCAACAACAATTCATCCACGACCTGTTGCCCAAGCTCTAATGCGGTCAGCGCTTGCAGTGACGTACTTTGACGAGCAAACGGCGTGCGCAGCCCTGCAACAAATGCGACTCGATCCTGCGGTTGGGTGACCATAACACCTCTCCCTTTTTATGGTGCGTTATCATAAGTGTACTAACAAAGGGGGGCTTCGCCAGCGCCGCACTAGCAAACATGATGCAGGTAACATAAAACGACATGAAAATAGCTAGGCATCAGAAATAAAGACAAAAAAAACCACACAGAAAACTGTGTGGTGAGGATGTAGAGTGATTCGCTTATGCTCATCAAAACAATCAGACAACTGATTGGAAAAAGTAAAGTCAGCCTTCAAAAAGAAACGTCATCTTGCTCATACGCTAGTCTGACGACTAACGAGATGACAGGGGCAACTATAATACGTGGGGCGAAATAAATATTGGTTTAGATCAAACTTGAGTTCGTTTGTTTTATCATTCCCTTCTCAGAAAGGGAAAAAACGAAAGTGGCTATACCGATACAAGGCCTTCTTATTCACATCCCTAGCCCGCCATATGATGAGTCACTAGCAAGATCAAATAGAGTTATTACTCTAAATATTACTCATTTCCCGCATTTTTGCCCTTGTTTGCGCTAATTTCTTACAAATTGTCACCATTTTTTGCAATGGTCGGATATGTATCTTATACACTTGCCTCTAGTATCAGCCCGAAATTGAGTATTAACTCAAAAATAATGCCCCTAAGAGGCAGATTAGTAGGATAAATAAGATGAAAAAGACGCGCTTGTATCAAAAAACTCTGCTTGCCGTGGCTATAGGCCTCGTGACCCAGCAAGCCTCTGCCGCCGGTTTCCAGCTCAATGCTCAATCCGCCACCGGCCTCGGCCGCGCTTTTGCTGGCGATGCCGTCATTGCTGATAATGCTTCTTCCATGGCTCGTAATGCCGCAACCATGGCGTTATTTGATAAGAAAGCTTTATCGTTAGGCGTTGAAACCATCACCACAAAGATCGACGTGAAAAACGCGACCTATAATGGTGCCATTCCCATCGACGATGTGGACGATGCAGGCAGCACTTCCATTGCCCCTAACTTCCATTTAATTGTTCCGGTCAATAACACGTTTGCTTGGGGCGTGAGTGCTTACACCAACTTCGGGACCAAAACGGAGTTTTCTGATGATTACATTGCCTCAGAATACGGCGGTAAAACCGACCTAAAAAGCCTCAACTTAGGATTGGCGGGCTCTTACCGATTAAACCAGCAATGGAGTTTCGGCGCAGGTATTGATGTCATTTATGGACAAGGTACATTGCAACGCTATGCCAGTAAAACCATTGCACAAGCGAGTTCGCTAAAATTAGGCAGCACCGTACCGACAGGTACTGCGCTCGTTGACGTCGACAAAGCCGATGGTTGGGCTGTGGGCTTTAACCTAGGAACCGTCTACGAAGTGGATGAGAACAACCGTTTTGGTCTTGCTTACCACTACAGCCCAAGATTCACGGCAAAAGACGATTACGGCCAAAAAATTACACTGCCATTGCCTGATATTGCTGAATTCTCTGGCTTTCATAAAATTAAAGACACCAAGTTTGCCGTACACTACAGTATTCAATGGATCGGTTGGGATTCTTTTGACAATATCGACTTTGATAACTTAGATGCCAGACAATCTCCTCTGGTACGTGCAACCTCGGGTACGAGCTATAAAAAGCCCTACCAATGGCACGACGGTTGGCACTACTCGATTGGCGGAACCTATTACATGACCGAAGCGCTCACATTACGTGCCGGTTATATGTATGACACCAGTGCGCAAGATCAATTAACGTCCATTTCAGTTCCTGACTCGGATCGCCAATGGTTCTCTGCCGGTGTGGGTTATAAACTGTCTAAGAACTCAACCATTGATTTCGGCGCCACTTACTTGTTGGGTGATAACGAAGACGTGACAGAAAAAGGCTCTGGAACGGTTTTGACTGCAACGACCAAAGCCGATGCAATCTTACTCGGATTACAGTTTAGCCATACGTTCTAACTCGTGCGCTCAATGGTATAAACCTTGTTCGCACCGAGAAGAGAGCGCTCTTTTTTCATCGATGCGAACGGCCCCCTAATCATCACGTTTCCATGGTTAGGGGGCTTTTTTTATGCAGGATTTAAGGTCGGCAAACGCAGCGCAGCCGCTTGCTCGAGTAAATCGAGGACATAAGAAAACCCTTGCCCTCCCCCATAATAAGGATCTGGAATCTCTTCCGTTTCAAGCCCTAATCCAGCCAATAACAAAGAGACTTTCGATTGGTATTGCGCTGGACACATTGCTTTAAGATCCGCAAGATTTTGCTCATCTGCTGCAAAAATATAATCGAACACTACAAAATCTTGCTCAACAATGGGTCTTGAGTAGAGACCCGAAAATGAGTAGCCCCTCTGTTTCCCCGCAGCTTGTGTTCGTGGATCTGGTGTTTCACCTTCATGAAAGGCCATCACACCGGCGGAGTCAATCTCAATACGGATACCAAGCTCTTGCGCCTTACGTTCAAATACCACTTGTGCGGTTGGCGAACGACAAATGTTGCCCATACACACCATCAATACTTTGATCGGTTTTTGACTTGTCATATTGTCTCCTTTGATCGTCGTCATTCATTGTGAGCGACCTACTTCGCCACATCAATCTCTACTCAATCACGTGGATTTTCCTCATCAATCGATTGCTCTCTAATAGTACAATAGAACACAGAGCATTTTCTCTTTTACGAAGTAAGGATCACATATGTCAGACCAAGCACAAGACCGACACAAAGCACGACAACAAAAAGTCAAAGAAAATGTCGATGCACGAATCGCCGCTGCTCAAAAAGAACAGGGTATTTTTTTGGTGATTACGGGAAACGGCAAAGGCAAATCGACTTCAGGATTTGGCACGATTACTCGCGCCGTTGGCCATGGTCAGAGATGTGCAGTGGCACAATTTATTAAAGGTACATGGGAAAATGGCGAGCGCAATGTGTTAGAAAAACTCGGCGTTGAATTTCATGTCATGGCCACGGGATTTACTTGGGAAACACAAAACAAAACCACAGACACCGCCGCCGCTCAACTTGTCTGGCAAGAGTGCGTAACAATGCTCAGCGATCCGTCATTAAACGTCGTTTTATTGGATGAACTGACCTATATGACCAACTTTGGTTACATCGATCTGGATGAGGTGATTAGCGCGATACAACATCGTCCACCTATGCAATCGGTCATAATCACTGGTCGCGCTGCACACCGGCGTTTAATCGAGATGGCGGATACCGTTTCAGACATCAAAAATACCAAACATGCTTTCGATTCAGGCATAAAAGCATTGCAAGGCGTTGATTGGTAATTCAAATAAAAAAGCTCTAGAGACGATATTGTCTTCTAGAGCTTTCATGAGAGGTGATGAACTTAGATTAGTGGAATAATCCCTTAATCAAACCATCGACGACTTTCTTGGTTTTCTCGTCTTTGATTTTGTCATCGAGTTTTTTCAATCCACGATCTAACTCTTTGTGGGCTTTTTGCTTTAATACATCATCAAAGACCAACTTAAATTTTGGATCGGTCCATTTACCATGAATATTCAAAGGAATAGTGACGTCTCGTAACTCGTCTATATCCTTACCGCCTTGCCCTTTAAGGCTTTTCACTAAGGAAGTACGTACCAACATATCCATGGTTTCATTGATGTAATTAGCCTCACCCTGCCCTTGAATACGTAATAACGGTGACTGCAGATACACGTTAGTGACATTTGCCACACCTTGGTCCAAGGCTACTTTGGCCGTCAGAGAGCTAAAGTCGGTTTTTTTCGGGGCATTATCTTCAATTTTTTGCCCTTTAATACGCGCATACGTCGTGCGAATCAATTGAGCAACGTTGATACCATTGATCGAACCATCCGTAAACGCCATATCCAACGTTCCTTCTAAGTTCTTCTTCAGTATCTCTGGGGTTAGACCTGCACCCTCTACATTAAAATCGGCATTCATGTTACCGGCTAACCATTGCTTCTCAGTCAAGTCCTTGAGCAGAGGTAACGCAGCCACGTGTTTGATCGTCCCATTCGCCTTATACGTCGCGGGTAAATCATTGCCGTCTAATGTTGCTTTCGCATTGATGTGCCCCTCATATAAATCCGCGTCGAAGCGTTTCAATAATGCTTTGCCCTGCTGAACAGCAACATCCACAGTGACGTTCTGCAACTTCGCATTGGCGGCTTTGAATTTCTTCATTTTCACTGAGCCAGAGACATCCAAACCCGCTAGTGCACTTAAATCAGGTTCTTCGGCTTTCTGAGCAACCAGCGATTGGTCATGGTTTTTCGCTGGCACCGCTTTATTACTGTCTTGCGATTTGGGCGTTTTAGACACTAAAAATGGGTCGAGATCAACCTCATCACTAGCCAGTGAAAATCGGATTTTGGGGGTATTGGCTAGGTTAGCATTGACGCTCCCTTGCCATTGCATTTGATTGACATCCAACGTATCGAAGGTGAATTGCGCCTGTTGATTCTCAACATCATACTCCCCATTCGCGGCAAGGGTCAGTGTCATTGGTGAAGTAGGCAAACTCTCACCCAGCAGCTTACTATCCAGCGTCAGTTTTTCCAATCGTAGATGCTTCATTGCCTCATCAAGCGTCACAGACGCATCACCACTGGCTGATAGCTGCATATCATTGGCTTTACCAGACACCTGATAATGAATGTGATTGTCCTTGGCCAAGCCTAACGACTCTGCACTCAACTCCGCTTGTTTAATACGCACGGCCTTATCACTGTAGCTGGCTTTAAGATCCAGATTGCGTAGCGCACTTTGTTGCCATTGCTTCGCCACATTCAGTTCCGTGGTCCCTGAAATCGCGAAGGTTTGTTGATTGTGTTTCCCTTTCGCGCCGAACGTAACATCCGACCATTGATTCATGGCAAAATCATCCAAGGTTAACTGCAAATCGTACAGTTTCATGAATGTTTTTGTCTTTTGATCTTGGATATCCAATACACCATTGACGATATCCACGCCTTGTACCGATAACTCCCACGGTTGCGAGCCTTCAGAGGTTTTCACCTTATCGGCTGGCAGGTCTTGTGATAGTGAAGATTGTGCTGGTTCTTGAGTGCTGTCAGCAGACTCTGGCGCCTTAAAACTGTCCAAATTCGATTGACCATTTTTCAAGGTTTCAAGGTGTACTTCGGCCCCCTCAAGACGTACATTACCAATATTTAACTGATGATCGAGCAGCCCGAATAAGGACACATCAATCCCGACTTCATCGACTTTAAACAGGTTCGCAGAAGAATAACCTTGAGGATTTTTCAATTCCGTTTTGCCGAGTTGAAAACCAATCGATGGGAAAAACTGCCAGCTAATATCGCCACTAATGACAAGATCCAAGCCAGTTTTCTTTTTCACTTGGTCAACAATTAATGGTTTAAACTGATTAGGATTAACAAAAATCACTAATACGAGCACACAACTAACAATGAGCGCTAGCAGCGTACCGAGTACAATCGAAAGCTTCTTCATCTCGGGGTATCCTTTCGGTAAAAAAAAGTGGCACATCAGTGCCACTTATATTAGTTCAAAGTTTCTAACTCTTTGCCATTATTCAGTTAAAATTATGATTTTAGCAATTTAGAAATATGTGCTTTAAGAACATCAATGGCAATTCGATTCTTACCACCACGTGGGACAATGATGTCCGCATGTTGTTTGGAGGGTTCAATAAATTGCAAGAACATAGGACGGACCGTTTTCTGATACTGATTCAATACCGACTCCATCGTACGACCACGTTCTTCCACATCCCGCTTAACACGGCGCAGCAAACAAATATCTAAGGGCGTATCCATGAACACACTCGCGTGCATTAAGTTACGCAAACGAGGTTCCGTTAATAACAAAATGCCTTCCAAAATGATGACTTTTTTTGGTGTCATGCGTGTTGAGTGTTCTGTCCGAGTATGTTCACTATAACTATACTCAGGCACATCAACAGGCTCGCCGCGCACCAACTGCTCTAAATGCTCGCACAACAATTCATGATCCAACGCACTAGGGTGGTCATAGTTTGTTTTTACACGTTCTTCCATACTAAGATGACTCTGATCTTTGTAGTAGCAATCTTCCGTAATCACCCCAATTTGATTATCGCCAACCTTTGCGCGAAGTTCTTTGTAGACAGTACTTGCGATCAAACTCTTTCCAGAGGCAGAAGCGCCAGCGATACCAATGATGACGCATTGATTATAATCAGACATGTATTAGCACCCGATACGTGATAAATGTGAGGATTTAGGTAAACCGCCTGATTATAGGGAGAACAGGCCAGTTATACTAGATTCTAACAAGGAAAATGCAGCGGAAGTAGACTGTTTGCTTAACAAACCAACAGAAAGAACGATTACATTCTTTCTGTTGCCAACGTGAAAATCCATCAAACCTATACCAAGGCGATATCGATTGCATCCGGTTTCACATGCCCTTGCCAATACAATGTCGAGGCAATACGCTCGGCCAACTGCAAATAATCGCCAGCATGTTCACTTTCAGGGCGTCTTGCAACCGTAGGGATGCCAGCATCGATGTCTTCTCGCATGGCAATATGCAACGGTAATTGCGCCAGCAGTGATAAACCACATTCTGCAGCTAAAGTCTGGGCACCACCGCTACCAAATAAGGCTTCCTTTGCTCCACAATGACTGCAAACGTGATAACTCATGTTTTCCACAATGCCTACTACTGGCACGTCGACTTCATCAAACATTGCCGCGCCCTTACGTGCATCGGCCAGCGCCAGATCTTGCGGTGTCGTCACGATCACCGCTCCCGTCACTGGAATTTGCTGAGCCAGCGTTAACTGGATATCGCCCGTTCCCGGTGGCATATCAATCACCAAATAGTCAAGATCAGGCCAATGCGTTTCGCGTACTAACTGCTCCAGCGCTTTTGATGCCATTGGCCCGCGCCAAATCGCGGCATTCGCTTTATCAATTAAATAACCAATTGAATGGGTATATATCCCTTGAACCTCGATCGGCTGCATCCATTTATTGTCTACCACGCCCGGTTTGGCGTCTGTGGTTCCCAGCATGAGCGGCACAGAGGGACCATATACATCGGCATCGAGCAGTCCGACTTTGGCACCTGAATGAGATAACGCCAATGCCAAATTTACGGCCGTAGTCGACTTGCCCACGCCCCCTTTGGCTGATGTCACCGCAATCACATTTTTCACTCCCCGAATCGATTTATCGACGGTGGTGCGTAACGTGCTCGGTCTCACCAATATTTCATAGGCAATACAGTCTATCTGGTTGTTTTCAATTTGAGTCTCAATCCATTGAGCCAGTTGCTCTTTAATCTCTTTGGCCGCGAAAGGCAGTACTACACGCAATAAATGCTCATTCGACAAAGTCACCACATGCGGCTGATCGGCCCAATTGGCAATCAAATGAGGATGAGAAAATTGGTTAAGCCACACGCAGAAATCGTGTTTGGACGCGAATGAATGCATAAGTCCTCCTTTTTCTTCCATGCTAGCACTCAATCTCTTGAGAAAGAAGCCTGAAAAAGTTCCTCGATCCATGTGGACTGTGGCTTGGCGTTCTATCTATCATAAGGTAGTATAATCCCCCACTCTTTTATAATACCTATCAAAAAAGCGAATAATTAAGTATGGCAACTGAACCGAGAAAAATTCTGGTAACTTGTGCCCTTCCGTACGCTAACGGTTCTATCCACTTGGGTCATATGCTTGAGCATATCCAAGCCGATATTTGGGTTCGTTACCAGCGCCTACGAGGCAACACAACTAACTTCATCTGTGCGGACGATGCTCACGGCACGCCAATCATGCTTAAAGCGCAACAGATGGGTATCACGCCAGAAGAAATGATCGCAGGTGTCAGCCAAGAACATCAGCAAGATTTTTCAGGGTTTAACATCAGTTTTGATAACTATCACAGCACTCACAGTGAAGAAAACCGTGAGTTAGCCTCACACATTTATCTAGAACTGAAGAAAAATGGCTTTATCTCAAGCCGTACCATCTCTCAGCTTTTTGATCCAGAAAAAGAAATGTTCCTTCCCGATCGTTTCGTTAAAGGCTCTTGCCCGAAATGTAAAGCGGAAGATCAGTACGGCGATAACTGTGAAGTCTGTGGTGAAACCTATAGCCCGACAGAATTGATTGATCCTCGTTCTGCGGTATCTGGCGCAACGCCTGTATTAAAAGACTCTGAACACTTCTTCTTTGACTTGCCGCAATTCGAAAGCATGCTGAAAGAGTGGACACGTTCAGGTTCACTCCAGACCGAAACCGCCAATAAAATGCAAGAATGGTTCGAATCGGGTTTACAACAATGGGATATTTCCCGTGATGCGCCGTATTTTGGCTTTGAAATCCCAGGCGAGACTGGCAAGTTCTTCTACGTTTGGCTTGATGCGCCAATTGGTTACATGGGCTCATTCAAAAATCTGTGTGATAAGCGCGATGACTTAAACTTTGATGATTACTGGAAAAAAGACAGTTCAGCAGAGCTTTATCACTTCATTGGTAAAGATATTGTTTACTTCCACAGCTTGTTCTGGCCTGCCATGCTTGACGGTGCAGGTTACCGCCAGCCCAACAATGTCTTTGTGCACGGTTACGTTACGGTAAACGGCGCAAAAATGTCCAAATCAAAAGGTACGTTCATCAAAGCAAGTACGTACTTACGTCACTTGGATCCTGAATGCCTGCGTTATTACTATGCTGCTAAATTAAACAATCGTATTGACGACCTTGACCTAAACTTAGACGATTTCACACAGCGTGTGAACTCAGATATCGTCAATAAAATCGTCAACCTAGCGTCTCGTAATGCTGGCTTCATTACCAAACGTTTTGATGGCAAGCTCTCTGCTCAATTCGCAGAGCCAGAACTGTATCAGTCGTTCGTTGACGCTGCTTCTCATCTTGGTGAACTCTTCGAAAACCGTGAATACAGCCGAGCGATTCGCGAAATTACCGCCTTGGCGGATAAAGCAAACCAGTACATTGATGAAAAAGCACCTTGGGTTATCGCCAAGCAAGACGGTCAAGAACAAGCGCTGCAAGACATTTGTACCGTCGGACTCAACTTATTCCGTGTTTTAATGACGTATTTGAAACCCGTCATGCCATTATTGGCCGAGAAAACGGAAGCGTTCTTAAACCAAGAATTAACGTGGGAAGGCATACAAACACCGCTGACGGATCACTCTATCAGCCGCTTTAAAGCGCTCTTTAACCGCATCGATCCTAAACATGTAGAAGCCATGCTGGAAGACTCCAAAGAAGTGGTCGCGGCAGAACAAGCCGTTGTAGCAGCGGCGGCTCAAGCTCAGCAAACGCAATTGGACAAAGACCCCATTGCCGATGAAATCGAGTTTGATGATTTTGCCAAAGTCGACATGCGTATCGCTAAAATTGTGTCTTGTGAATCCGTACCAAAAGCGAACAAACTACTGAAGTTTCAGCTAGATATTGGCGGAGAAATGCGTCAAGTGTTCTCGGGGATTAAGGCGGCTTATCAACCAGAAGAACTGGTGGGTAAATACACCGTCATGGTTGCGAACTTGAAACCACGCAAAATGAAATTTGGTATGTCTGAAGGGATGATCCTTGCGGCAGGCCCTGGTGGCGATGAATTGTGGATTTTGGAACCTCATGAAGGGGCTCAACCTGGCATGCGTGTAATGTAACGCGTGCTTTTCTCTGAGCGTCAATCACAAAGCCCGTGTTCTATCTAACACGGGCTTTTTCTATTTTGCAGCACCGCTTTGGGCGCATTACGCACTCAGTTGGTGCACGCAGAGCTGCATCATAATTATAACTCATTGATAAATATTAACTTATAGAGTTGGCATTAAGCATGCTAAGTTCTTACATACTCATGTACCCCAACCGGGAGTCAGTTATGTTTATCTTGGTTACGATAATCATTTCGTTGGCGATACTGGCCGCGATTTATCAATACTCTCAACGTCAGCAAGCGATAATGCAGCGTCAGTACGATGTGTTGGTTCAGTTGCGTGAGCTTCTTCATTTAACCCATCAACACCGCAGGATCACTCACCTGTCTTTATTGCATGCTGAGGACCATACCTCTGAAATTGAACGACTTCAGCAAGAGATCAGTGTGCATTCCAATCACCTTATCTCAACAGTGCATCTAGATAACAAACCCATGTATCGTATCTTCCAAACGAAATTGGCAGAAGTGATGAGCAACTGGCCCAACTACTCACTAAGCCGCAACCAAATCATTCATGGTAAAACCCTTCGTCATGGCATGTTCTTGATTGATGAAGTGGTCTTGGGATGAAGTGGTCTTGGATTGGTTACTGACCTCCAATAAAGAGCTGCTCTGTGATGAGTACCATCAACAATGGCAAATGGTCGTTGATAGCCTTGATGCATTAACTCAATTGCACATTTGTATCGCGGATCTCGATTCGGAGTCTGGCCAACAGCGCTTCTTACTTTATGCTGATATCGTTTATAAAAAGGTCAATCAGCTTTCCTTTATTAGCGCGTTACCGATCTCAACCCCTGATTGTTTGTTGGCTTTGCAAGCACTTCAACGCTGCTCTCATGAGCAGACGGTATCACTTGATGCTGACGAGCTTTATCATCGGATGCACTCGCTGTCTATGGCGATTGCCAATGAATACGATCTGATCCTCAGTCGGCTCACCAAAACATTATTCATTCCTTTACCCAAAATGGTCATGGCCTAGACTGCACGAAAAAGCCCCATGATGAGCATTCATCATGGGGCTTTTTAATTCTTAGAACCATCGCTGTTATAGCAGTTTACGTGCCGCTTCAACCACCACCTGAATTGAGCGTGTTTCCGCTTTCTTCAATGTCTCATGGTCTGGGGTTTCCGCTTGCGCACGGTTAATAATCACCCCAGCAACACATCCGGCTTTCAAGCCAGAGCTCGCGCACATGGTCAGCAAGGTTGCCGATTCCATTTCAAAGTTCAACACGCCCATTTCCTGCCACTCTTTCATCGAGTCTTGGAAACGGCGAACCACACGACCACTGAACGTATCGTAACGCTCTTGACCAGGATAGAAGGTATCTGAAGATGCCGTGACCCCTGTATAGACTTGCGCCCCACTTTCTTGCGCCGCTTGCTTCATTGCCGTCGCGACATCAAAATCGGCCACGGCGGGAAACTCCATCGGTGCAAAATGCGAACTGGCTCCATCAAGCCGTACCGAGCCTGTGGTCACAATCATATCACCCACATTGACATGTGGCTGAATCGCACCGGTCGTACCAACACGTAGGAAGGTTCTTACACCAAGTTGAGCCAATTCTTCAACAGCGATTGACGTTGATGGGCCGCCAATACCAGTAGAACAGACCACGACCGCTTTCCCATCCAACTCGCCACGATATACCGTATATTCACGCTGACTGGCAAGAAATGTCGGGTTATCCATCAAGTTTGCAATTTTTTCAACGCGCGCAGGGTCGCCAGGAATGATCGCCAGTGTCGCACCTTGCAGATCGGTCTTAGTGACGCCTAAATGAAAAACAGCTTGAGTCATAAGATACTCCTTAGTCGGCTTATTCAGCTCTTAATAGTTATGATAAATAGGGATACACCACTTACTTTAAGTGATATTTCTGCCACCAGAATAGATCAGATTCACAAAACCCATAAGTAATGATCAAGAAATTACATGTTAATGTGATTTTTATCACATTATTACTTCCCTATCTTATCAATCTGACGACCTAGCCCCAGCACAGTATAGACGGCACTAATCGTTACGAGGATTTATGTCGCAACAAGCGTAACGCATTCATAGTCACCAACGCTGTTGCGCCACTATCGGCTAACACCGCTAACCACAGTCCTGTCATCCCTAAAATACTGGTGACCAAAAAGATCGCCTTTAAGCCGAGTGCAATCGACACATTTTGTTTAATATTGTTCACTGTGGCACGAGATAACACAATCATACTCGCTAATGCGGTTAAACGACTGTGAGTTAATGCGGCATCCGCAGTATCTAAAGCGACATCCGTACCGTTTCCCATGGCAATGCCGATATGCGCTGCTTTCATTGCTGGAGCGTCATTGATACCATCCCCAATCATGGCGACGCGATGGGTGCGAGCCAATTTCCGTACCGCTTTGACTTTATCTTCCGGTAATAACTGAGCTTGATAATCAATGCCCAATTGCTGGGCAATCCCTGCAGCGCTGCGCTCATTATCCCCCGTCAACATCACGCTACGAATACCTAGCTGCTGCAACTGTTCAATCGCCTGTTTGGCTTCTGCACGTATGGTGTCTTGCCACGCGATGGCGCCAACAAGCTCACCATCACGGAGCACACATGCCACCGTTTTACCCTGTGATTCGATTTGTTGCATGGAATCCCAACCCGCGCTGGCAGGACAAAAACGTGGCGATACCAATTGGTACTCTACTCCGTTGATGTGGCCTCGAACCCCCTGTCCCGCTTGAGTGCTTCTTTGCTCGGCTTCCTCAAACGCAATCTTGTTCTCTTGCGCATAGCGAATTAACGCCGTGGCAAGCGGATGAGAAGAGCCCGTTTCTATTGCCGCAACGTAGGACACCAATCGTTGCTCGTCCATATTCCCCACGACCAAAACGTCGGTCACTTGCGGATTCCCCTGCGTTAACGTGCCCGTTTTATCAAATGCCACGACATCAACGTTACCAAGCTGCTCTAGGGCCGC
Organism: Vibrio zhugei; assembly: GCF_003716875.1. NCBI lineage: Bacteria > Pseudomonadati > Pseudomonadota > Gammaproteobacteria > Vibrionales > Vibrionaceae > Vibrio > Vibrio zhugei. The sequence continues at coordinate 1,827,319 of NZ_CP033078.1, forward strand.
CCCGCCTTTCACCAAAGCGCCATGCTTTGTCACAGTCGCGAGCCCCGAGGTAATCGCCGCTGGCGTGGAGATTACCAGCGCACAAGGACATGCAATCAACAACGTCGCTAATCCACGATAAAGCCACGTATCCCAAGGCTGGGCAAACATGATGGGAGGAACAAACACTACCATCAGACCGACCAATAACATTAAAGGGGTATACCAACGGCTGAACCTATCTAAAAACCGCTCTAATGGGGCTTTGTGTGATTCCGCCTCTTCCATCAAGTGTAAAATACGATCAATGGTGTTCTCACCTTGGCGAGACGTAATTTCAATGCGCACCACATGATCAACCACAACACAACCCGCGGCGATATGAGCGCCTTTTTGATGTTCTACTGGTATCGATTCCCCCGTTAATGCACTTTCATCAACACTGACAACGTTATCGAGCAGACGGCCGTCCGCCGGTAAGCGACTGCCTGGGGTGACTTCAACCCAATCCCCTGGCTGTAATTCACTTGCAGAGACACTCTGGCGCTCATGACCGTTAAGACGAACAGCCGTATCGGGTACCAATGCCATCAAAGATTGCACGCCGCTGCGGGCTCGTGAAGCCGCGTAGCCTTCTAAGCGCTCACCAATCATGAAAAGAACAATGACCATGGCCGCTTCAGCGGTCGCTCCTAAATAGAGCGCGCCCAGTGCCGCCACTGACATCAAGGTTTCTATTCCAAATGGGGTGCCTGATTTGGCTAAACGCCATGCACTACAGGCGATGGGAAGCAACCCAATCAAACACACTAACGTATATACCCATTGGCTGATGGTGGTATTCCACAGGCCAGCCAGTGCAGCAATCGCGATTCCTAGACCAATGCCAAGAATGCGTTGTGTTTCGCTATCACGATACCAAGGAGTGGATTGATTCACTTGAGAAGAGGTGTGGGACGTTTGTTGTAAACGGAATCCACTGGCGCGAACCGCCGCCTCTATTTTTTGTTCTGTCTCCGCGTGGTCATAATTCACGACCAATTTTTCTGTACTGAAAATCACTTTCGCCGTTTGAATATCAGCCAGTTGCTTCACGGCTGTTTCGACTTTGCGCGCGCAGGAGGGACAGTCCATCCCGAGAATGGTCCAGCGCTGCTGATATTGTCCGGATCGTCGCTCGGGATCGTCATCGTCGTCATTCGGCGAATCGCCGCTACTGCAACACGATTGCGTTGAGGCATGACAATGACTGGCATGATGCTCGTCCGCATGAACATGTTTGTCTGAGCCCCCACAACACGATGCGTGTTGCTGGGCCGGCTGTGGCGCTGTTTTACTGGAACAGCATTCTTTATGTTTCGTACACATTAACCATTCTCTTTACCTGTGGATCATGGGAGAAGTATATAGGTTGGAGCCAAGTCCAAGGTCAAGCTTATTTTCCAGTGATAGACAATAAAAAAGAGCGCCTCTGCACTCTTTTTGTCCATCGTTATTCGGTTTGCCACCGCTGTGCGGCAAGCACATCCGACTCACGCGCATCTAACCACCTTGTGTCGCTCTTGGTACGTTCTTTTTTCCAAAATGGCGCTTGGGTTTTCAAATAATCCATAATGAAATCACAAGCCGAAAACGCCGCCTGACGATGAGCGCTAGCAACGGCAACCAAGACGATTTGGTCACCGAGGTCCAAATCACCGACTCGATGAATGAGGGTCACGCCAAGTAACGGCCAACGCTGTTCAGCCTGATCGACAATCGCATGTAAGGATTTTTCTGTCATCCCCGGATAATGTTCCAAGCTCAAACCAATGACGTTATCATTGAGATTCATATCGCGTACCTTGCCAACAAAACTGACAACCGCCCCAATGTTGGTGCGACTGGACAAGGTGTCGTATTCATCCGACAAGACAAAATCGTGCGCTTGCACCGCAATGTTTCTTACCATTTTACCCCCCAGTCACCGGTGGGAAAAAGGCCACTTCGTCACCATCATCAAGGGCAGTATCAAGTGGTACGATCGTTTGGTTCAATGCGGCTAACAATTTCCCACTCTCTAAGGCCAGCGCCCATTTATCTCCGCGGCTCGCTAACTGCTGACGCAACGTATCAATATCACGACAATCAGCCGCCACCGTCACACTGTCACACCCGACTAATTCACGCGTTTGCGCAAAAAATAATACGGTAATCATTCCACCACCTTAAAATGCCCAGACTTACCACCGGTTTTCTCGAGTAAACGTACCGACTCAATGACCATGTCTTTTTGTACGGCTTTGCACATATCGTAAATGGTTAAGGCCGCCACAGAAGCTGCCGTTAGCGCTTCCATTTCCACCCCCGTTTTGCCTGCCAACTTACAGACCGATTCGATACGTACTTGATGGGACGTTTCACAGGCTTCAATCTGCACTTCCACCTTGGACAATAATAAGGGATGACACAGTGGAATGAGTTCCCAAGTCCGTTTTGCCGCTTGAATACCAGCAATACGTGCCGTTGCAAAGACGTCACCTTTATGATGCTGACCAGACAGAATCATGTGCAGCGTCTCTGGCGCCATGGTCACCCACGCTTCCGCTCGCGCTTCACGCACGGTGTCTTGCTTCTGTGATACGTCCACCATGTTAGCTTCACCCGCATCATTAATATGCGTTAATTCAGACATTGGTATTCTCGCTTACAAATGAGGCATGAAGTTACATGGACGATGGGTAGAATCTAACTGATCACGAAGAATTTTTGTCCACGCGGTACGACACGCCCCAGTTGAACCTGGCATCGCAAAGATAACCGTATGATTTGCAAAACCCGCCAAGGCACGTGATTGAATTGTAGAAGTACCAATTTCTTCATAAGACACCGTACGAAATAGCTCACCAAACCCTTCGACTTCTTTGTCAAAGAGCGGCTTAATCGCTTCCGGTGTGCTATCGCGAGAAGTAAATCCAGTACCGCCAGTAATTAATACCACTTGAATGTCTTCGTCTGCAATCCACTGCGAGACAACCGCACGTATCAAATAGCGATCATCAATGATAATTTTCTTCTCAGCCAAACGATGCCCAGCATCTTTTAATGACTCCACCAAAAATTGACCTGACGTATCATTTTCTTCAGTGCGAGTGTCCGATACGGTTAAAACGGCAATATTTGCTGCTTGAAATTCACTGACTCCGTGACCCATAGTATTCCCCTTTCATTCTTTCATTATCGATGGCAGCTGTGTACTACAACTGTCTTTTATTCATTCATCACTCAACGGTGACTCATCGATGACCAGTGGCCCTTAAGGTTAACCACCAATCGATGCTAAATGTGGCGTCATTCCAGTATGACCATCATGTAAGTAGTGGCTAATCGACTTCCCTTGCAGGTGATCGTGAATTCTTGCCACCAGCGCCTCATGTTGATCATCCGATTGCAATAAGTCTCGCAATTCTACGCCTTCTTCACCAAATAGACACAAATGTAATTTACCCAATGCCGATACTCTTAAACGGTTGCACGTCTGACAGAAGTGTCGCTCATAAGGCATGATCAGTCCGACTTCTCCCAAATAATCTGGATGGGTAAACACTTTTGCAGGACCATCGGTCAACCCGCGCGGCTTCATACTCCAGCCGTTGGCGATCAGGGCATTTTGAATTTGCACTCCAGACACATGATGATTATCAAACAAGCTGTCCATATCGCCGGTTTGCATCAGCTCAATGAATCGCAGTTGAATCGCCCGATCTTTAATCCATGCGAGGAAGTCTGGCAAGGCTTGATGATTTAAGTGTTTAAGTAAAACGACGTTCACTTTGATCTGTTCGTAACCCGCAATAAACGCTTGGTCAATGCCGTCCATAACTTGATGGAAACGGTTTTGGCCAGTAATTTGCTGAAACATACGTGGATCGAGACTATCAATGCTGACATTAATGTTGTTTAAGCCAGCCGCTTTCCATTCATGGACATGATCCGCCATACGATAACCATTGGTCGTCGTGGCGACTTTTTCAATCCCTGGAATATTTGCGACCGTCGAAACAATCTCCAAAAAGTCTTTGCGTAATGTCGGCTCACCACCAGTAATACGGACTTTCGACGTGCCACAAGATGCAAACGTTCTCACAACGCGTTCGATCTCAGGCAGGCTCAGAAATGACGAGTTTTTATTCCCGGTAGGGTAATAACCATCGGGTAAACAGTAGGTACATTTAAAATTACATACATCAGTAACGGACAGGCGTAAGTAATTAAACTTACGCCGAAAACTATCTTCGAATTGTTGCGCCATGAAACACCTTTCCAAACACGGGAGGCACCCTCATTTCTAATGATGCCCGCGTGGCGGTATTGCCACAGGATTACACACCCTATCGATAAACGTAGGTGAGTAAACTCGGAGTTATGGCAACTGATTCACTTCCCATAAAAGAAAGGATCAGCAGCATGGCGTTAAAATACTGAATATTGGCAGCAGTTTCTACCCTCACAGAGAAAAAATTCCCTATTCAAATAAAACTTTCTATACTGTGCATCATCATTAAATCGTTGCCGCTCATGAGTAACGACCATTCAATTGAAAATAAGCATGTCATTACATAAAACGCATAAAGTCGTCGCGATTGGTGGCGGACATGGATTAGGGCGCGTACTCGCTGCGTTAAAAGAATTCGGAAGTAATGCGACAGGCATTGTTACCACGACGGACAATGGCGGCTCAACAGGTCGCATTCGCCATTGCCAAGGTGGCATTGCTTGGGGCGACTTGCGTAATTGCTTAAATCAGTTAATCACCGAGCCTTGTATCAGCTCCATGATGTTTGAGTATCGTTTTAAGGGATCCGGAGAGTTGGACGGGCATAACCTCGGTAACCTGATGCTCACCGCGTTAGGTAACCTCTCTGTGCGACCACTAGAGGCGATCAACCTCATCCGCAACATGCTGGATGTGCACGTCAATTTACTGCCCATGGCAGAGCACCCTTGTGACTTAGCGGCCCTATCGACGAGTGGTCAATGGGTCACCGGTGAAACCAACGTTGATGAAATGCAAGAACCCCTGCTGCGCTTGGATTTAGAGCCAGAAGTGCCAGCGACGAAGGAAGCCACATTGGCAATTCAACAAGCTGACTCCATCATATTGGGGCCCGGCAGCTTTTTGACCAGTGTCATGCCCCCCTTGCTCTTGCCGAAACTTGCTCATGCCATCGCCGCCAATAAAACAGCCAAGGTGATGTTCATAGAGAATCTGTGTCCAGAATTTGGTCCGGCACGGCTGATGACGTTACAACAAAAATTAGAATGGTGTGAACGAGCGTTCAAAGCACGTCCTATTGATGTGGTGATCGGTGAGCAACCTCATCCTGAACTCGAAGGACGGTGGCATTGCGTCACCCGTGAGCTGGCCTCATTAAATCGCAGTTGGCGTCATGACCGAATGAAATTACAGAGCGCCATTGAAGAACAAATGCGCCAATAGCAAAACGCCATTGCGGATGCAATGGCGTTCGAAATCAAGCCCCAGATGAAGGTTGAAGTCGCTCGTATCTCTCTCGAGTCTCTCGCAATAATTGGATTAAATGTTCGTATTCCGACATCACATCCATCTCCAACCCTAGTTTGACCATGCCATCAATCTCTATGGCCTTCGCACATAATTTATCCGCGCCAAAACTGGCAGCACTGCTTTTAAGTGCGTGGCTAATTTCTTTCAAATACTCACTATCGGCCTGAGCATGTTCTCGTAAGTTATTTTCGTAAGTTGTTAATTCACTTAAAAAAATACCCAATAGTACGGGTACATTCTCTTGGCCAATTTCACTGGCTAGCGTATCAATCTTATTTTTATTCAATAAGTCCATGCAGTCTAACTTTCCTTTTCTTTGATTTTCTGACTGTTCCACGTTTGTAATTTACGATACAAGGTTGACGGACTCACATCGAGATAGCCCGCCGCTCGTGGAATATTTCCATCACACGCCTCGATTGCTTGTTCGATGGCAAGCTTCTCAGTTAACCACAATGGACGAATGTCTCTCACAGACAATGACGATTCCGACGCTTCTGGTCGCGCATCGGTAATGGCCTTCTCCACTGGCTGATTCAGTGGCGGTGGCAACATGGTCAGCAAAATTTCACGGCCTTCATTCAACACCACCACATTACGCAATACGTTCTGCAACTGGCGCACATTACCTGGCCATTCATAATGCTTAAACCGCTCCACCACATCAGCCGACATTCTCACAAAGCCCTTGCCTTCCTCTTTCGACATAAACCCTAATAAGGAATAGGCAATTTCAATCACGTCTTCCCCGCGCTCTCGCAACGGTGGTAAATGCAGTGGAATCACGTACAAACGATAGTACAAGTCTTCACGAAAGCGTCCTTCTTGCACTTCTTTCCACGGATCCCGGTTGGTCGCGCAGACAAAGCGTACATCGACGCTTTTCATCTTCGAAGACCCCACTTTCTGGAATGTCCCTGTCTGAATAAAACGTAACAGTTTGGTTTGCAGATCCAAATCCATTTCGCACAGTTCATCCAAAAACAAAGTACCACCATCGGCAAGTTCAGCGGCCCCTTGGCGATCAGTGGCAGCGCCAGTAAACGCGCCTTTGACATGACCGAACAATTCACTCTCGATGAGATCTTTCGGAATGGCCGCACAGTTAATGGCAATAAATGGCTTATCCACTCGTTTACTGGCTGCATGAATCGCTTCGGCACACACTTCTTTGCCTGTACCACTTTCACCAGTAATAAAAATACTGGCTTTACTGCTGGCGGCAGAGTCAATGGTACGATACACCGCTTGCATTGTATGGCTACTGCCAATGAACCCCTGATAGTTCTGATTATCCGGGTCGAGTGCATCATCTTTTAATTTACTCGCCTTACGCATAGCATTATTGACCGTGACACGTAAGCGATCCGCTTCACAAGGTTTGAGCAAAAAGTCTTGTGCACCATGGCGCATTGCGTCAACCGCGGTGTCAATGGAACCATGGGCCGTCATAAAGACAATCGGAACATGTGGATGCTCACGTTTGACCGCGTATAACACATCCATACCCGTCATATCGGGCAGGCGCAAATCGAGTAAAATTAAGTCAGGTTCGCGCTCAGCGATCGACCGAATCGCATCCTGACCCGTACCGACAAGCGTAATATCAATATTTAATGGCGTCAGATACGATCGGTACAGTGCTGCCACTGATGCCGTATCTTCCACCATCAACAAATATTTGGAGTGTTGAGGGGGATATTCTAATTTCATAACCTAGCCGTAATAATATATTTGCATTTTGCGCAGAATCATCGCATTCATCATTGCATTTTGCAAAAACCAATCTTATTTTTCAGTCGATTCTCTACAACATCCTTTATTTATTAGGATTTTTATTATTGGCATGCTATATGCATATTATAAATATAACCCGCGAGGGTTACCTAGCCAACTGACGTTGTTAGTGAATTCGATGTTCACAATATTATAGCCAATAGAGTCTTTCTATTGGCTCTTTTTTTATGTCTCGTCTCTCAGTCTAACTATTCACAATAAACTGCTGTCGTAACGTTTCAAGCTTATCACGCAGTTTAGCCGCGGCTTCAAATTCTAAATTTTGCGCGTGCTGATACATGGTCGCTTCCAGTTTTTGCATCTCTTTCTCGAGTTCTTGTGGCGTCAGCGAGTCGTAATCCCCCGACTTCTCAGCAACTTTGTTCAGTGGAACCGCTTTTGCTTTCGGTGCTTTATTGCCTTTGGTTGCCTCACCCAGCTCCATAATATCGTTGATATTGGTTTTCAAAGCTTGTGGTGTGACCCCGAGCTTCTCGTTATGCAAATGCTGCTTTTCACGACGTCGATTGGTTTCATCAATGGCCAGTTTCATTGAGCGAGTGATGCGATCGCCGTAAAGAATCGCTTTTCCCTTCACATTCCGTGCAGCCCGTCCAATGGTCTGTATTAACGACCGCTCCGAACGTAAAAAGCCCTCTTTGTCCGCATCAAGTATGGCGACTAACGAGACTTCTGGCATGTCCAACCCTTCTCGTAATAAGTTGATCCCCACCAAAGCATCAAATTTGCCGAGCCTTAAATCACGAATAATTTCAACACGCTCAACGGTATCAATATCAGAATGTAAATACCGCACTTTGATGTCATGCTCGTATAAGTACTCGGTTAAATCCTCGGCCATACGTTTGGTTAATGTTGTCACCAATACCCGTTCGCCCTGTGCCGACCTTAGACGAATTTCGGAGAGCAAATCATCAACCTGTGTCGCCACAGGCCGCACTTCAATTTCCGGGTCCAACAGCCCCGTCGGTCGAACAACTTGTTCCACGACATCGCCGCCTGACTTATCTAATTCATATTGACTGGGTGTCGCTGAAACAAAAATCGTTTGAGGGGCTAACGATTCAAACTCATCAAATTTCAGTGGACGGTTATCCAAAGCAGAAGGTAACCGGAAACCGTATTCTACTAGTGTCTCTTTACGTGAACGGTCACCTTTGTACATCGCGCCAATTTGCGGCACCGTCACGTGAGACTCATCAATGACTAGCAAGCCGTCATGAGGAAGATAATCAAACAAGGTTGGTGGCGGCTCACCCTCATTACGTCCACTTAAATAACGCGAATAGTTCTCGATCCCCGAGCAGAAGCCCAGCTCGTTCATCATTTCAATATCAAACTGAGTGCGCTGAGTGATACGCTGCTCTTCTAGCAGCTTATTGTTCTCGTGAAGATGTTGCTGGCGCAGTTGCAGTTCTTGCTTAATATTCTCAATGGCGTCCAAGATTTTATCTCGGGGGGTAACATAGTGGGTTTTCGGATACACGGTAAAACGGGCTAAATCGCGCTGCTTAACCGCACCTGTCAGTGGATCAAACAAGCTGATTTTTTCAATCTCGTCGTCGAACATCTCAACTCGAACCGCTTCTTGTTCCGATTCAGCAGGAAAGATATCAATGACTTCCCCACGTACCCGGAACTGACCACGTTCGAACGTCATTTCATTCCGGGTATATTGCAACTCGGCTAACCGACGCAGCATATCGCGCTGATTGACCGTATCACCGCGACGCAAGTGCAGCATCATTTTCAAATAAGAGTCAGGATCGCCCAAACCATAGATAGCGGACACAGACGCAACAATAATGGCATCTTTGCGCTCGAGTAATGCTTTGGTCGCGGAAAGCCGCATTTGCTCAATATGCGCATTCACAGAGGCGTCTTTTTCAATAAATGTATCGGTGGTAGGTACGTACGCTTCGGGTTGGTAGTAATCATAGTAAGACACGAAATATTCAACGGCATTGTTGGGGAAAAAGCTCTTCATTTCTCCGTACAATTGCGCGGCTAAGGTTTTATTCGGTGCCAACACAATCGTAGGTCGATGTGCCTTGGCAATCACATTTGCCAAGGTAAAAGTTTTACCCGAGCCGGTCACACCTAATAGGGTTTGATGAGCCAAGCCGGCATCCACTCCCTCTAGAAGCGATGTGATGGCTTGTGGCTGATCACCTGCTGGTTGATAGTGTGACACTAATTCAAACGCTTTACTCATAAATCCCCTAAATCGTCCTACTCAATACTGATGGCCTATTTTGGCTGCTGATGTTCGTTAATAGCAAGCAGTTCCTCAAAGAATTATCTGTTGTGTATTGGCAAATAACACGACGAGAACTCGCCATAAAAATGCCTATTTTATTTATCATCATGAATTTCATTTTTTTAGGCTTAGTACTATAGATCCCCTGCGAGATGTCTGATATTATCCTCGACCCCGCAGTTATTACCGTCCAAAATCAGAAAAAACAATCCACGGCTTGTCCCCATTTTTTCTAAAAACCTTATAAATTCACAGTGATCACTCTCCCCTAATTTCTGGTTAAAAAGGTGTGATTAAATTAAAAAATACCTTTTATTACAACCAATTAGAAAGAATATCTTGTTTTTATAAAACCGCTCTATTTTTAATCCTGTGAATAAAAAAATAATAACCCCAAGGTAATACACACACTTATCCACAAAAATAGTGGATAAGTAAACACAGCCTAGAACTGGTAAGGGCTACAGAAATGTAAAGAAAAAAATAGCACTTTTTTATTATTTTTCGCCCGTAAAAACATTGACATAAAAAACCTCAATCGCTAGTATACGCCCCGCATCAAGCAATTCCCCCTTAGTTCAGTTGGTAGAACGGCGGACTGTTAATCCGTATGTCGCAGGTTCGAGTCCCGCAGGGGGAGCCAAATTCCAGAAGAAAGACGTCCTAGGACGTCTTTTTTTGTATCTAAACATAGCTATTTCAAGAGATTGCGTTCTCTTAACGTCTTTTCCTGACTCGTACTAGCTTAGAAGTTTAGGTACACAAATAGGTACATTGTCCGTATGTTCCAATTTACGGTGTACCAATCATGGCAAGAACAACTAAATCTTTAACAGATAAACAAATCTCTAACGCTAAACCACAAGGTAAAGAGTACACGCTCTTTGATGGTAACGGCCTTCGTCTACGTGTAAAACCAAACGGTACAAAGACGTGGCTATTCAACTATACACGTCCACACAACGGTAAACGCGCTAACATGACGTTTGGCAGTTACCCTAGTCTTTCCCTAACAAATGCACGAAAAAAGGCTCTAGGCGCGATAGAAACGCTACAAACTGGCATTGATCCTCAAGTCAAACTCAAGAACCAACAAACGATAGAGCAACAGCGCTTACTATCCACATTAGCTGAAGTCACAAACAGTTGGCTAACAGTAAAGAGCGCAACCATCAGTGAAAAAACAAAGGTGAACCTTCAGCGAGCTTTAAATCTTCATCTGCTACCGAAGCTTGGCAACACTCCTATCACTGAGCTTACTGCACCTCTAGTGATAAATACTCTTCAGCCACTTCAGGCTAAAGGACACCTAGAAACACTGAAAAGGATCTGCCAACGTGTGAACGAAATTATGAGTTTTGCTCAGAATAAGGGACTTATTGAGTACAACCCTTTAGCCAAAATCAGTTCTGCGTTCTTGAAACCTACCGTCACCAATATGAAATCAATAAGTGCCGACGAACTTCCTGAGTTAATGAGAACCCTAGGACGGGCCAGTATCATGTATACCACTCGATGTATGATTGAATGGCAACTGCATACCATGACCCGACCTATTGAGACCGCGCAAGCTCGTTGGGGTGAAATTGATTGGGATGAAAATCTATGGGTTATTCCAGCAGATAGAATGAAAAAACGAAGGGATCACCTAGTGCCTCTAACGCCGCAGACTTTAAATCTGTTGAATGAGATGAAAAAAATAAATGGTGGAAGCGAATACATATTCGCTTCCTATAAAGACCCGATGAGGCCGAGTAACAGCCAAACTGCTAACATCGCCCTTAAACGTATGGGCTTTAAAGACCGTTTGGTTTCCCATGGTCTAAGAGCTCTAGCTAGCACTACGCTAAATGAAACTAAACTCTTTCATAATGATGTCATTGAACTAGCACTAGCTCACGTGGACAAAAACCAGATTCGAGGTATTTACAACCGGGCTTTATATCTTAATCAACGTCGAGAAATGCTACGCTGGTGGAGTAACTATATCGAGGAGGCTTCTAAGGGAAGTTTATCTGTCTGTTCAACAAACCAATAAACACCTTATTGAGCTGCATAATATCGGCGTATGGAAGGCTTCAATCCACGCGCCTGCGGGAGGCGCGACCTCAAATAGATCCGTACTGGATTATGCCATTCATGTTTCAATCCACGCGCCTGCGGGAGGCGCGACAAGAGCTCCAGTGTGACGACCTATATCCACCATGTTTCAATCCACGCGCCTGCGGGAGGCGCGACTTAAGTTGGGCTGTTAACTCGGACGAATACGAGGGTTTCAATCCACGCGCCTGCGGGAGGCGCGACCATTATTGGGTGTATAGACCTAACTTGATTGATAGTTTCAATCCACGCGCCTGCGGGAGGCGCGACTAATTTTACTTTAGTTTGCGAAGAGTTAGGGATGTTTCAATCCACGCGCCTGCGGGAGGCGCGACAGAAACCAACATAAATGCAATATTCAATAATCCTGTTTCAATCCACGCGCCTGCGGGAGGCGCGACCAGTAAAGACCGTAACCTTCCAATCCATAATCAAGTTTCAATCCACGCGCCTGCGGGAGGCGCGACTTGAAAAACTTGGCATCGCTTGCGACTCTGGACAAGTTTCAATCCACGCGCCTGCGGGAGGCGCGACGCTAATGTAAAAACACAGCAGCAGATAGAAGATGTTTCAATCCACGCGCCTGCGGGAGGCGCGACGTTCACAATGGACACAGGCAACAAGCTGCAAACGTTTCAATCCACGCGCCTGCGGGAGGCGCGACTCCTTTTTCTTGATTGCGCTTAACTTCACTTTCAAGTTTCAATCCACGCGCCTGCGGGAGGCGCGACAAGTTGGTGATATCCAACCAGTATTTGATAAGGTTTCAATCCACGCGCCTGCGGGAGGCGCGACAAGATCCAATAGTTAGGCAATCAGTTTTTGGGATGTTTCAATCCACGCGCCTGCGGGAGGCGCGACTTTATGAAAGTTTATATTCATGGCAAGTTGACAAGTTTCAATCCACGCGCCTGCGGGAGGCGCGACAAACCTTGCATGGGATAACATCGACGCCAGACTAAGTTTCAATCCACGCGCCTGCGGGAGGCGCGACATAGAGATGCGGAGGAGGTTTCAGCAAGAGCTAGTTTCAATCCACGCGCCTGCGGGAGGCGCGACGGCATCGCCAAACTGTGCAGACGCGGTAATGATGTTTCAATCCACGCGCCTGCGGGAGGCGCGACCACACCGTGCGGAATGTCATTCAAAGAATTGATCGTTTCAATCCACGCGCCTGCGGGAGGCGCGACATACCCACACGAAGAAATGTTAAAGCGCCAATGCATGTTTCAATCCACGCGCCTGCGGGAGGCGCGACGTTGCACGAGTTAAAGAGACTTCACTTTAAACCAGTTTCAATCCACGCGCCTGCGGGAGGCGCGACCGCGTGTTGGCGCTGTTCCTCTAACAGTGGCGGGTTTCAATCCACGCGCCTGCGGGAGGCGCGACATAGGGCTAGTTTATCACTGAATTGCAGATAAAGTTTCAATCCACGCGCCTGCGGGAGGCGCGACAACAATGGCGCAGCTTGGTGCGATTCAGCATTTTGGTTTCAATCCACGCGCCTGCGGGAGGCGCGACGTGTTATTTGCGAGCTTATTAATTAAATCTTCTTGTTTCAATCCACGCGCCTGCGGGAGGCGCGACATAGGGCTAGTTTATCACTGAATTGCAGATAAAGTTTCAATCCACGCGCCTGCGGGAGGCGCGACAACAATGGCGCAGCTTGGTGCGATTCAGCATTTTGGTTTCAATCCACGCGCCTGCGGGAGGCGCGACAGTTTTATGCTGTGAGATTGGATGTATGACACGAGTTTCAATCCACGCGCCTGCGGGAGGCGCGACTCCCTGCATCGCTACGATGCTAGGCCGTGAAAATGTTTCAATCCACGCGCCTGCGGGAGGCGCGACTTTGCTGCAATGAAAATTGAATTGGCCAAAAATGTTTCAATCCACGCGCCTGCGGGAGGCGCGACTGCCTACTGTGGAAGGCACGTATAAACTAACACATATCATTGTTTGCCGCTAACTTTACGCGGTAGAAGAAAACTATTTTGTGTGAATCTATACAAATAATTATTTCCTATATTTTTAAAGAGCTTATGTAATCGCTAGATCCCCAGTGTTTTACTGAGAACCCAAGGCTAGCGATTATAAAATCAGGGTATCTCTGAATATATCTATCGCTTCTTTCGCGCCATGGTGCTCTACTTTGTTTTGCCAGTTTTTACCAAGCTTATAAAAACGCAAACTGTCGACTTCAGGATCATAAATAGATAAAAGTTTATCTTTAAATTCTAACCATTGTGTTGAGTCTATTTCACATTCAAACACTGAATATTGCACTCTCATACCATAGTCTAAGCAGACTTTTGCTAACTGCCTGAGGCGTTTTTGCCCATCATCACTGGCGAAGGATACATCGTAGGTGACCAAAACCATCATGGCTCGCTCCTTATTTTTTGATCACAAATGGCGGATAGTGGGCTAAATCACCACGTAAATGCCGGGCTAGTAACATGGCTTGGACATGCGGTAATAACCCAATTTGCACCCTTTCTTGCAAAAAAGGGTGTATGACTTCTTCTTGTTTTTTAGCTTGGTAAGCCTGAAAAACCAGCTTACGCGCGTCGTCTTTTATGGTGACTCCACCAAGACAATCTGTCTCAAAGTCTTTCGTGGTGAGGCTTTTATTATTAAAGAGTTTTAAGGTAATACTATCGACAATGTAAGCTCTAAACTCTTCTAAAAGATCGAGGGCGAGGCTATTTCTGCCCGGACGCTCTTTGTGTAAAAAACCGACCTGAGGATCTAAGCCAACTCCTTGTAATGCCCCGCTGATCTCTTGCCCTAATACAGAGTAAAGCAGAGAAATAACCGCATTAACAGGATCTTTAGGCGGCCTTCGAGTACGCTTATCAAACAACTGTTTGCTTTCATTGCCTTTAAACATGTCGGCAAACGCGGAAAAGTAATGTGATGCGGCCTCTCCTTCTAGCCCTAAAATGATGTAGTAACTAGTCACTCCTTTGAGTTGCTCAATAATTTGCTTTAAACGCTCAATGGCTTTTTCTAACTGTGGCGTACTGCTGTGATTGCGTCTAAAGCGTAAAAGCAACATACGAGATGAACGTATTTTTGCGGCGACAATATGCTTGGCAAGCTCGTTTGCGGCTTGCTCCTGAACACTAAACTGCTGCCTACGCAGCAATACATTACCCGTTTGTTTGCCAACCACATTGGCGAGAAAACGGCCATGCATATCAAAAAAAGCGAGGTGTGTACCATTTTCACCACAAAAGCCAAGTAACTGCGGCGAAACCATAATATTGCCAAAACAAAAGATGCTACCAATCGAATGAATAGGAAGCTGCATCAGTTTTTGCTTTTCACCCTCGACTTTTTGTTCAATCAACAAAGTTTCGCGTTGCTTATGTAAATAGACGCCATCTTTGGTGATATAAAGTGAGTTTTGCAGTTTTTTCATTCCGCCTCCGTATTAAACAATCCGGCTACGTAACCGCTTGAACCATCTTTGTTGATTAAATCTGGCTGACAGATCTCAATTAAAGAGCATGCCTTACAGTGTTTACCTTTGGTTGGCGGTGGTGTTTTTCCGTTTGCAAACAACTGTTGTATTCGGGTAATCAAGGTTTTAGTTTGCGTTCGCAGTGAGTTATCGAATTCAATTTCAATGCGTTTACGCGTTTGCCAATACCAAAGTGCGCCACTGGTAACCTCAACAGATAGCATTTCTTCGATGCATAAGGCTTGCGCGCACAGCTGTACTTTGTCGATATCGCTGGCTTTTGGTTTCCCTCGTTTATATTCAACGGGAACAAATTGGTTACTGAGTTTATGATGCTCTAATAAGTCTAATTTTCCTGTTACGCCTAATTGTGGCGCAGTTACCACTACGCCACGTTCAAAACGCACCCCTTTACGAGTTTCTGGCTCGCCATTATCCACACGCACATGTAACTGCCGCCCGTGTGCCGTTAGGTAGTTTTCTTGCCACACTTGCTCTAAGTGGATCAGCGCGCATTGGCGCTGACAAAAAGCAAAGTGTTGTAGAGCGGAGATGTTGATTAGGCGAGCATCAATCATTAGAAACCCTCGATCACTTCTGGCTCTAGACCTTGTAAAGCGCTTACCAGTGAATCGTTCAACGGCGTCGTTTCAAGCGGTAAACCTTGTTCAATATGAGCTCTTAGCGTTTGATGCACTTTTGCTGAAGAATACTGACCAGACTTAGAGCCATGCTTCCACCATATAATATGTGAAATACCCATAGAACCTTCGGGACGCGCTGATGATGCATCACCTTCAAAGAGTTTGACTAATACCGCTTTGATTTTTTCTGCATCTTCATCACTGAAGCCTGTTTTCTCAGCCAGCTGAGGGGTCATGGCACCGAAAGCAACATAGGTGGCTTTATCTACACGATGCTTCATCCCCATGGTGTCTGATGATTTTTTGGTGCCATCACCTTCGCCACTCACGCTCTTGGTAATTTGTGTGCTAGTAATACTCACTGGCTCGATACTAAACGCGCTTTGAATCGTAACAGGCCCACGGATTGGAATAGACACACCATCCGAACCTGTTCCTTTAAACGCAAAAACTTGACCAAATGCACGTACATCGAGCCATTTTTCACAACATAATTTTGCGGCTTGACTTGGTGCCGTTTTTTTACTGTTGAATGCCTCTTTTCCTATACCAACCTCGTCTGATTCTGCTCGGTTGCGTAAGCTTGTCATGCCATCGGTTTTCCTTTCATCCGATTGAACAAAAATGCTTTCTCCCGCTTCTTGTAAACGATCACGGATTTTGCGCTTTAAACAAACATCGGTAATTTCACCAAAGCCCTCGTAATCGGTGCGCGGGCGGTTGCCATTAAGAGGGTCACCATTTGGGTTAGCGTTTAATACGTTAAAAATTAATGCAAAGTCGATTTTATTTTGTAAAGTCATAGTGATATTCCTTTTCTTAAACTGTTTCTTCTAAATTTTCTTGAACTTGTTCGTCATTTACTTTCTTAACCCATTGACCTTTTTCTACTTTATGGGTTTCTAGCCACATCATTTGGTTGTGAAAACCAAGCAAAAATTCAGGGGTCAGTTTTTGGTTTGAGGTAAAGTCGGCAGGATTAAACCTATCGGTTATTTGCATAAGCAGTGCTTTTGTTGCGTTGTCGTATCCTTGGTAGTTATTAAACAGTCTTTGCTGATAGGGTACTAAGGCATTGCTGATGTTTAGCCACGTTGAAGCGGGTCTATTCACAAATTGCGTCATAAAACGCTCTGCCGTGGTTAAACGATTTGCTTCACTACTTGAGAGCGCCACTTTTTCAATCTTGTTAGCCACCGCCAGTAAACGACCAAACAAATAGTCGCGACTGGCATTATCTTGTTGTAATGCCATTAGGTATTCCTTTTGAATAGTTGAATGGGTTGTTCGGATGTAAAAACCTTTGATCAGTGAGCAGGCAATACCTAAATTTTGCAACCAAAGCCAAGTTTGATCGGATTTATAGGCAACGCGGTTAATTGCACGGTGAAACGCACTGTGCATGATGTCTTGAGGAATGGGTTTACCCTCAACGATACAGGGGTATAAACGGGTAATGAGGTTTTTCTTTAAGGTGTCCGCAGATTTAAGTACATCACCATATACACCATCAAGCATTCGAAATAAGCTCGGGGCACTATAAACCCATTGCCACTGTTCGTTTATTTTGACTCGCTGCTGCCAACCCAGATCGAGCTGCCACTGCTCTAATCGCGCTAAAAACTCTTTGGCTATAGTTTCACGGTAATACAAAATACCCATTCGTCCGGGCGTCGCAGAATCTAGCCCGAGCAGTGCAATTTGCTCATTGTCATCCAACTGGTTTTTCGTTTTTATACCGTTAAAGTAACGCTTTAATTGATTAGCGTAAGCTCGACCTAAATCCTGTGTATGATCTACGCTATCTTTTTCTTCTAACAAACTGGCAAAGTCACTGAAGTCTAGTTCGGTAGGCTTTGGAACTTCTTTACCTGATACCGCCCAAGCTAAATAAACTTGATCGCCATTTCTAAAAACACTTTGCTTAGTTAACAAACAACGCAGTGCATTGTGCGCTTTTTGTGTCACTTCAAAGCTAATATTGCAAGCTTCTTCATTGGATAAAAAACGACCTCGAAAGGTATAACCACTTTTATCGTTAGCAGAGATTAATTTAGCTTTATCACCACTATGACGTATCTTCGCTGGGTGGTTGCTCGCAGCCAGTTTTTCTTCACCAGTGGCGTAGCACATGGCTATGCTATCACCATTTTGGCTATCAAAAGCAATCCAGCTTTGCTGGATACTTGGATCAAGCCAAGTTTTTGATTGTGGTTCACCAGGTGTTTCTACACTCCAACAAACTAGCGCAGAACCTTGATCAAACAACCCTTTTTCTTTCGGCAGGATTTTTAATAACGTAGGAGCTTCACCGTCATCTTGCCACTTCATCAGCAAGTGCCCATCTTGTTCATGTAGCACATTTTCAGCGACCAAGTCTGCAACCACAGTGCCTTTCTCTATGTATTGGTAGACAGCACGCACTGCTGGGTGGCCATGCTCTGAATCACACCAAGCTTTTAATTGCGCTTGATACAACTCAAAGCCCGACTTTTTAATACCACCGTAATCAGCGTAATCTTTCGCAACGTATTGAATTTTATCTGCCAATGCATGTGGTGCTAACCCACTTGCTCTACCCGCTGATGACTCAGTCGCTGGGAGCACTAAAACCGTTTTTTCTAATACTTCGGCGCGAACAAACGCACCTTGATTGTTAATCACGATGTGAATATGTGCTGTTTGTGGGGTATGACAAATCGGCATCACTTGCTGTTCAAATGGCAGCATATCATTGAGTTTTTCAAGCTCATCGTAAGTTTTATAGAGCGTCGTTAGCCAAGTCATAAGATACTCTCCGTTTGCTCAACACCCTGCAGATTTTGTTCAAGCTCAAAACGTTTTGCGTCCATTTTTCTCACGTGACGCGTTACTGGGCATGCTGTTACATGAGGATATTCAATGACGCCGTTTTTCATTACCCCATGCCAGAATCGGCTAATTAGTTCGTTGTTGCCTGTTTCATCAGGGTAACCAAAACTATGGAACATTAAGCCAAAACCCAGCTCATCAATATCATCGTAAGCCCCTTTGCCCTCCCCAAAAACACAAGGTTCAACATAAGCTTGGCAATCACGGGTACCTAGAAAGATGTCTTGTCGTCCGCCTTTTTCCAACATGCGGTTAGCAATGGCAAAATGCTTACCGTCAACACGGTCTCTCGCTAATTCAGGGCGATGTTCATTCCACTCAAAATGGGCTTCAACTTGATATTCAACATCATGCAAAAAGGTGTAATACGCCAAAGTATTACCACCACCCCAGTTCAACGGCTTTGTTCCTTTCGTTTGGGTACGCAGTGGTTTTATTACCCTGACTCTATCAACATGCCAAATAAGGGTTGGTTTCCAGTAGATGGATTTTAAAATCCCTTTAATCGCCTCGTAAGTAGGAATGTGGTAAGTACACTTTTCACCTCCCACTTTCGTTATAGGGTCAGTAAATAACGCATACCTGCCCCATAATCTAAAACTAATACTGTTTTTCACATGGCTCTCCTTGTTAAAAACATGGTTGCATTTAAAAAATTAAATCTTGCTGAACATTTGTTACTTCTAAGCTCAAACCAAAATCTTGACTGTAAAATTCTTCACTTAAATAAAACACAGCTTCGTCTTGAGCTATTGGGTACACCGCCTGCTGATCGGTGAGTTTTTGCCATACATTAGGGAAAATATTCACACTGTACTTTTGTGCAGCTTTTAATAAGCCGCGGTAACTTGCCGCATCAAAGCGCTTATCAAGCGCACACAATTGTGTGATTATGCTTTGCGCTTCTTCATTAAATGGCACGATCACGGAATGAACAGGTGCATCAATAGCTTTAAACTGTTTCGCGGCGGTCATGAAAGACTGTCTCAGAGCAAACGGTGTTTTATTGATATTTCTTTGATTACTACTTAGCAAGTTAAGTAAGCTTTGATCTTGCTTAACCGGATAGCTCATCTCTTTATGGCGCTCATAAAAGTAGTATTGAAAATATTGACTCATTGCTTGCGGTTTAAGCAGCTCTTCTTCGGTAAATTCGGTGAATATTCGGTTTGAAGCAGCAATGCCTGTTTTAATATCGTGTAGCATACCGACATTTTCTTCGACAGGGTTAAGCACGAACACATGCCCCCTTTTTTGTTTGCCATTTCGATTACAACGCCCAGCAGCTTGAGCGATTGAATCAAGGCCAGCGACAAAACGGATAACGCAGCCAAAATCAACATCAACACCGGCTTCAATAAGCTGAGTACTGATACATAAAGTGGCCAACCCGCCTGATAACCGCGCTCTAACTTCATCTAGAATTTGCTTGCGATGAGCCGAACACATGCCCGTACTTAAATGGAATATTTTCGTCCCATCCAGAACTTGACTTTGCAATGCTTGAAACAGTTTCTTTGCCCAAACTTTGGTATTTACAATCACCAAACAGCTTTGTACCGCTGATAATTGCTGTTGTACTAGTTCAGTGATTTCGACCTCATTCCAACCCTCTTTTTTGGTGACGTTTTTTATTGTCACTCGTTCTAGCTGTTGATAAAGCTTTTCAATATTAGGGGTTAGTTCATTTTCTAGCGGTAATTGCAATTCGCCAAACGGCTTGATTTGTTCGGGTAACTGATTGAGTAAAGGCTGGGTCGCGGTACACATTACCGCCGTGGTGTTACAAAACCGCGTTAAATAGTTAATGGTGTTGTTGAATAAATGAACACAACGAATAGGGAGTGTTTGGATTTCATCAAACACCAGTATAGCATTACTAAGTTGATGTAACCGCCTTGATCCACGCGTACCATTTGCAAACATACTTTCAAGAAACTGTACCATGGTGGTGAGCACGATGGGCTTATCCCAATTTTCGCATGCCAGTTTTGAACGCCACGTTTGTTGCTCTGGTTCCAAATTTGAATGGTGCTCTAATACCCAATCATCTGTGTTTATTTCACCCAAAACTTCACGAATGGCATTAGCATTTTGCTCAATGATTGAGGTAAACGGAATGATGTAGATGATTCTATCAAAGTTATGTTTTTTAGCGTGATGCAGTGCAAAACGGAGGCTAGCGTAAGTTTTTCCGCCACCCGTTGGGACAGTCAAGCTGTAGATGCCCGTTTCGCCTTGTGCGCGATTAAAACAATTGTCTGATATTTCAGCACGAATATGATCGATGGGATTGACTGGCTCAATCTGTGCAATAAAACTTTCAATTTTATCGCAAGCAGATGCCCAATTAGGTTGCTTAAAACGCTCAGGTTTATTGCTTGGCTGTTCAAAGTCGGCACTATCAATTCGGTCGGCATCAATCAGGCAACTAAACAGCATCCTTGTAAACATACCAAGGTAGTAATCATGCTCAATAGCTGAAAGTCCGTATCGATCAAACATGCTTTTGAGGTTACAGCTGCTTCCTAAAAGAAATTCAAAGCTTACGAGTGACTGCGCTTGGGAAAGTAAATCAGGATCAGCGTTTTTAGTGCACTCTTTTTGATGGGTTAATTCATCATGCTTTTTAATCCGGTTTGCAAAAACGTTTTCATTTTCTGACAAGATATCAATCAACCCGCTGTGGTGTGACGCAATACACATACTCAATGCTTGAGCAATGGCTAACCCGTAAGGAATAAGAGTTTGGTCTTCTTGCTGTAACCGATTTAAATGGGGTAAGAGTGCATTAATAACCCATTGTGCACCTGCACTTGAGTGGTCAATTTTACCCTTTAAGCTTTTGCTGGTTGAGATTTCAGAGCTAACCTCATCATTATCTGGGTTATAGCCCGTTTGCTCTGTAATAATCAGGCGCATGTACTCTTGAAATGCTCTGCTGTATTTACCAAAGTCATGCATTAAGCCAATTAGTTGCCCTTGCTCGGCAAAACCTATTTTTGCAGCAAGCCTACCAGCTAATTCACTAACCGCTGTTAAGTGATCATAAACACTTTGGTGATGTCCATGCTTGATATCTGGGTGGGCAATATAAGATTCACTAGAGTTTAAATCATCCATCAACATCGTTCTCACTACCTATTATTTTGATAAACCTATTGCAAGCCAGTCGCTTAAAATTATATCGGTACTTACTTTTATCTTTCATAAACCACCTAAAGCAAAGGGGCTATAGCCATTTCTGGCGAAGTAGGAAGGAATACGACGTAACGATTTCACTGATCTCGCTAAATCAACAATCAACAAGAAGCGCACTACATAGATAAGCATAATAGAGTAACAGAGTGACAAAAACCAGAAAAGCCATTGAATGAACTTTTAAAAATGAGATTTTACCGTTGTGGTTCAACCGATTGAGGCTGAGCTGCAAGCCTTGACCGAACTCTTTTCTTCACTTTAAATTGACGGAAACAGAACAGGCAGTGGCATTGAGTTCAATAGCAAGCTAAGGGGATATCCACCAACGTGATAGAATCAAACACATTATAGAAGAACGCAAAGTGGCCAAATCAAAAAGGCCGAAATAGCCATAAATGGATAGCAACTCGTTGGAGATGCATTTTTAAAGAGCGGTCACAATGCAAAGCATCTGCCGTTCATCATTAAGCGAGTGACGATGTTCTTTGAAATGATCAATGTAGATGGTCTCCCTCTTCAAGATCACAACTGAGTATAACCGTCAAGCTGATCGTTATTTTGACTAAAAAACGTTCACGACCTCTCCCAGAGATAGATCACCCGTTAATTGATTTGCTTCTTTGAGTATTCAGGATTACACAATCGTACGAATTCTTCATGATCTTGTGTATCACAATACTTTAAGATCAGGGGTAGTTGTGCTTTAACTAGAGCGTGTTGATCTTTGCGGTATGAAAAGTAAACAGAAAATGGGGGTGTTATAATGGTTTCGCCAAAAATCAACATAACAACTACCCCAAATGCCGAGATTAATGTTAACAGATGATAGCTGCAAGTTGCTATCAAGAATAATGTACTTAACTGGACGTATTTATAATAAACCCGAACACCGAATGACTCTTGAAGGTATCTTGTTCCGCATGAGAACTGGGATCCAATGGCGAGATTTGCTGCGAGAATTCGGGGGATTGGAATACCGTGTTCAGACGTTTTAATTTATGGTCAAAAAAGGGAATAATGACTGAAATTTTTCAGTTTCTTTCCCGTTTAAATGACCCTCAATGGCTATTCATTGATGGTTGTATTGTTAAAACACATCAAGATGGAGCCAATGTTAAAGCTCCATCAGAGCAAGCCATAGGGAAAAGCCGAGGTGGTAATTCGACCAAAATCCATCTCGCAGTCGATAGTGGAGGTCTTCCTGTCTATTTTGAATTGTCAGGAGGACAAGCTCATGATGTGAGCTATGGCGAATCTTTGATTCTCAGCTCACCAGAAGCCGAAGTCGTTGTTGCCGATAAAGGTTACGATAGCCAAGCTTTGCGAGATTTTATTAAAAGCCGTAATGCTCAACATGTGATACCAAGAAAAGGCAATAGCAAACAAGGTAATGACGATATTGACTGGTGTTTATATCGATATCGCCATTTGGTTGAAAATGCTTTTCTCAAGGTCAAGAAATACTGAGCGGTTGCCACTAGGTACGAAAAATTAGCCAGAAACTATGAAAGTGTGGTTGCTCTGGCATTCTCACTTATGTGGCTACCTATGTGGGTTGATTAATATATGCACAACAAAGATCAACACGCTCTAGTTGGCCAATCTTCATTTCCAATCCTTTCAAAATCATTTGCGAACACTTTTTAAGTATAGAAAAGTCCAGTGGACAAAAAATAATGTTACTGCACATGGATCCAGAAGATATAAGCAGATAATTTCGAATAACCACTATCGTTGAGTCAAGCACGCTACCATCCAATCTTCCACTTCACTTTCCACCCAAGCCACTGCCCTGTCACCTAAGCTCACTGATTGCGGGAACTCTCCGTCATTCATCTTGCGGTAAATCGCTGAGCGGCTTAGTGCAGTCTTTTCCATTACTTCTTTTAGCTTTAAAAATCTCATGGGATAAAGCGCTGGCGTAAAAAAAGACGGTGATGTGTTAAGCCTTGTCGCGCCAGGTTGAATCAAAAAAAACTCAGGCATATGTCATCAATGTGAATACCCATCATTGATTCCGACAGGAGCCTGAAATGAATCCCAAAACTTCCGATTACCAAAAGCAGCAACGCTATCAGGAAAATGAAATCCTGGAGCATGCCGCTGAGATACTGGCTACGCGCTACGTGCGTGGTGATGCCCTAACCAATCCTGATGCCACCAAAGAATATGTGCGCTGTAAGCTAGGTAGCTATGAGCGTGAAGTGTTTGCCTTATTGCTACTGGATAACCAAAACCGATTGATTGAATTTAAAGAGCTGTTTCACGGAACGGTGGATGCGGCCAGCGTCTACCCACGTGAAGTGGTGAAAGCGGTGCTGGAAGTGAATGCCGCAGCGGTGATATTTGCCCATAACCATCCATCCGGTGACTCAACGCCGTCTCAAGCCGATAGACGCATAACCGACAGACTCAAAGACGCGCTTGCGCTGGTGGATGTTCGCGTTCTCGACCATATCGTGACAGGCAATACCTGCACCTCATTTGCCGAAAGGGGGTGGTTATGATTGAGCAACATTATGGTGAGCTTTCTATTGATGACGCTTTACATGCGTCACTGGAAGCACTGTTGAATCGGTACACTCTCCCAGAGAACGCTGAACGACTCGTGCTGAACAGTCGCCAAATGAGTTACTACCGACATCGACAAGGTTTGCATCCCATTGAAGTACAGCTTAAACGTGAGTCAGCCTCAAGTCCTTGGCTGGTGGTGTTCTTTGCCAGCTTCTCTTATCCCGATGACAGCAGCACAACTGTTGAGCCTGAGTTGTACTTTCACCTTGCTAATCGCTGGTGCTATCAACCCGATGTGGGGAGCACGGATTTATCCCACCCAGAGGTACAAGAGCTGCTCTCGGTCTGGATGAAAGCCTTTGCTCGCCACCTTTCCAGAAACGTCTTTGATGACGTGCAACTGACGATGGTCGGTACGTTCCACTAAATTCTCACTCTCTCATTTCTTATTTGAATCCTGAAACAAGGAGGACTCACTATGTCTAAATTAACCTTCACAGCATCATCACTACCTGTGTCGAAGAAACTGCATAAGCTGCTAAGTGAGCAGCTCACCGCTCATTTGCTGAGTAATGAAGCAGTGACCACCAGCCGTTATCTGGTGTTTAACTTTCGAGATAAAAGTTACAGCGCGGAAGAAGGCGGCTTTCATCCGGTTGAGATGGCGATTTGCCAAACCTCAACAGGGGAATGGAGTATTGAGTACATCACCGACTTTGCTTATATGGCGAATTACTATCCAGAGCTAGAGCGCAACTTGGATTTTGATTTTCGGGTTGGGCAGTTCTTTGTGGCTTATCGTGGCTGGCTACCAATGCAAGGTAGCCATGATGCCAAAGAGCTGTATCGACTATGGGAGAATAACTTTCTTGCCTATGTCGATACGGACGCTTACAACGAGATAGCCGTCACCCCGCAATAACTCATGACTTCCCTTCTTCTACAAACCATCAAACTTGTCACTGCCCTCATTACGCTGTTTTCACTTTCCCCGTTCTTCGGCGCTATTGGAGCCCTATCCACTTTAGGGTTTCTGGTGGTGCTGTTGATTGGGTTATTGGCAGCGATTGCCGAGCTCAGTGATAAGCATAAGCCTCGTTAATGTTAATCGGCTCACGCTTTTGTGATGCCGATTGATGCTGTTTTCACCGTTGGACATTATGTGTCTGACCCACCTCTATTCTCCCGACATTAAATGTCCGACTCCGGTGTGGAGCTTTGATGTATTGAGAGCGTAGTCATGAGCAATAAAACCAGCATTGAAGGGTTATCCGCTTTGCTGCACACGCTGATGCTTATTCCTCAACATCGATGGATTACCGTTAGGGAGTTGCAGCAGCAGTTAGCCCTACTTGATATCCACCGCACCACGCGCAGCATTAAACGCTACCTCGATGACATCATTGTGGACGTGTTTAACGTCGAGTGTGATTCGATGAGCATGCCCCATGTTTATCGAAAAACCTCAGAGCAATTACTGAAGCTCAACAAGCAGGAAATGCTCTATTGGCAACTGACCAACAAGTACTTACTACCGCTGGTTCCTGATGCACTGAATCATGGACAAGGGTCCTCCTCGGAGAGAGACAAACCCTTGTCACAAAAGGGTTCAGCACATTCAAAAGAGCACGCATGGTTAGCCAAAGTACATGTGGCATTACCCACTATTCGCGAGTGGAGTGACGAGCAACGGCACGTGTTAAATGCGATACACACGGCATTACTGCACAACCGTATGCTCAAGATATCGAGCCAAGTATTGCAGCAAGAGAAGGCGCTCATCGAGCCACTGGGACTCTCGGTTCAGTGTGACGCGCTCTTGCTGCTCTTTCGATTATCCGGTCAACACACGATACGCACCCTCGCCTTGCCTTTGATTGATGAGGCCAGTGTATCGACGTTTTCTTTTACCTATCCCACTGATTTCAATCTTGAGCGGTTCATGAGTGAACACGATGGAGTCAGTGCATCCTGAATTTTACTCACCGATAAGGAGAGCACCGTTATGACATTAATCAACACCCTATCTCCGATACGCCGCTATGAGCGTACTGTTTATCGGACTCACCGCTTGTGGCGACCAAGAAGAGACTCAAGCAGCAACAGCAGATATTGAAGTGTCGATATCGACTAACTCGCATTGGGGAACATTGGTTTTTGACCTGCAAGCCATCACCGACAGCACCGTAATTAGCGATGTGGTGATTAACCGTGGCAACTGCCGATTACCCGCAGGCACAGCCTCAGAGCTCTCAAGAAACGTTTCATTGCAGTTCGGCCAAACCTACACCGGATACAGCAACAACTGCACCGTAGACAACGTGAAAGAAATCGAAGTCACCTCCAGTGCTGGCACCTTTGTCTACACCTTCTAATGTCCAATTCCCAAATAACACACTCAACCAACTCGTAAGGATAAACTATGAACAAGTCATCTCTACTCATCACAGCAGCGTTAGTTTTCTCAACCTCTTCCGCGTTTGCTGGTGGAACACTGGGCGCCACCCCATCCGCAGATTCGGGAGCCGTCAACACCAGTGTGGGCAAATGCACTCAATACAAAATGGATGTGAAAGCGGCGCAACAGGAAGGCAAGGATGTATCGACCATCACCGTTCCTGAAGGCTGTGACGCAATCAAAGAAAAGTAATACCACCAGCAACGATAAAAAATGACAATGGGGAGCAATCACGCTCCCCATTTTTTTGCTTCTATACACAAGCGGCACAATCAATAAGCCATCCTTCTAAACTCGTTTTTGGACAGAAATAAGTTAGAAAATTTTGTCTTTAAAAATTATCTAACAAAATTGCGCCTCCCCATTATGAGTAAAAAATCAATATCCTAGCATTTTTATTGGTTCATTTTTCCTTGTATTCATTAATTAAAATGAGAAAGTGTTCCTATCCCTACTTCGATCATCATACTTAATTAGATAGCTAGTTCAGGGCTTCAGGCAAGAACTTAAGATATAATGATCGGGACAACCATCTCGATCAAAGTTAACAATTTCAAACCCAGCATCTTTCACTTCTTGTATCGCCATTTCGGGGGTCACACGCGCATTTGAGCCTTTAAAATCCACGATCACTACGCGGGCCTCTGGTGTAATTTGTTCTTTCAATTTAGCAAGGAATGTCGCTCTATCTCTGATAAATCGATAGCTATTAGCGAGAAACACGGTGTCCACACCTTCTGGAATATTAGGATTATCGGCGGTGCATGATCGACAGCTAATTCGAGGCACTTCGGTAAATCTACTTTCTAAATAAGCAACCATATTAGCTTCGAGATCGATAGCGTATATATGACCAACGTCGGTTCTCGACACAAATTGCTGGCAAAAGTAACCCGTTCCAGCGCCAACATCTGCGATCACCTCATTCTGCTTAATATCCAGTGTTGCCAGAATATGGTCCGTATTTTGCCATTGCTGTCGGTTCTCACCGTCAAATATAAAGGCTAATTTCTCAGGCTCAGCAAAACTTACCATTTTTTTTCTCTCTATTCGTGTGTACATACCCAAGCAAATTCAAAGAGTGAAACTCAGGTCTTGAAGTCACTTGGGTCTTTATAATCAATACGGAATTACCCCGGCGTCCCAAGGCTCGGCTGGAAAATCGAATGTACTAAAAACCTCCGGTCCCGAATGTTTCAGCATGTATGTGTTCCTCTTTTACGCCAAGTCCGCGCAGTTCTTCAAAATACCGCTTCATAAACCCTCGAGGGCCACAGATGTAATAATCCATTCGAGTTGGATCCTCAGGCAATAAGTCGTCTAACTTAAACGGCCCTGGTTGTATATCACTTTGAAAATTAGCACTTTCATCGTAAAAATAATTCACTTTCATGCCTCGGCTTGCAAAGTCATCCGTCACATCTTTAAATGCGTGTACGCGTGAATTTTTTGCACTATGTATAAAGTGCACCTGAGATAGGGCGTTGATTCGATCAAGATGTTCGCTCATCGACATCATCGGGGTGATCCCCACTCCGCCACTGATCATTACAATGGGACGAGGTAACTGCTCTGCCAAGACAAAGTCCCCAAATGGTGCAGAGACATCAATGACATCGCCAACTTCAACCTGTGTATGCATCAGGTTAGAAATCACACCTTGAGGCTTATCAGCAGTGTCGGATTCTCTTTTTATCGAGATTCGTAGCGTCTGTTTCCCTGGCGCCTGAGATAAACTGTATTGGCGAGGTTGATATATGCCCTTATCCTCTACATATAATCGCACGGAGACATATTGACCAGGCTTAAAATGAGGAAGGGAACCTTGATCATTGGGCTCCAGATAGAAGGAAGAAATTTCGCTACTTTCTTGTGTTTTTTTCGTTACTTTAAAAGGTCGCCAGCCTGACCAGCCAGCATTATTCGCTACGGAGTTTTGGTAGAGACCTGACTCTACGCTGATAAAAATATCGGCTAATTGTTGATATGCGGCAGCCCATGCATCAATGAGTTCATCGCTGGCAGCATCGCCTAACACTTCCTTGATCGAACCTAACAGGTGTTTACCGACAATACTATATTGTTCAGCACGGATACCAAGACTCGTGTGTTTATGTGCGATACGTTCAACTACGGGGAGCAACACAGAAGGGTTGTTAATATTGTCAGCGTATGCAAGTACAGCCATCGCTAATGCTTGTTGCTGCGCTCCCTGCGCCTGATTTGCTTGATTGAAAATGTGTTTTAGTTCGGGATTATGTGTGAGCATGCGATGGTAAAAATGCGAAGTTAAGGCAACCCCACTTTCACGTAAAACGGGAACCGTATTCGAAACTAGTGCCTTTTGCAGGTCGTTCATAATATCTCTCTTTCGATAATTGAAATTACGATCAAAAAGTAATTTCTGACTGACTAAGTCCAGTTCATTATCTGTACCCTTTTCGGATAACAGATAATTTCTATGATTATTAGAGCCGTTCATCCGCGCCTAGTAGCTTGTATGACGACGGATACTACATAGCATTAATTATGCCATGGGATTAACTTATTGATTTATCAACAATTAGTCATCAATAAGAATTTCTAATTATCAAAAAGAGCATATTTCAAATACTCATTATGACAATATTATTGTCATAATGAGTATTTGAAAAAAGGGCTGACAACTTTTGGAGAATCCAATTCTCTTGTTGCTATTTCAGGTTCAGGCGTTTCATCAATCGATGTAAGTTGGGAGAATTAACTTTTAACTGCTTGGCTGCGGCACTAAGATTTTTATCGTTTTCCAGATAGGCTCTTTGTACAAATTGGGTCTGAAAACGCTCGACAGCCTCTTTTAGTCCCAATTCTCGGTATTCGGTCATACCACTTTCTGTCTGTGTGTCTGGTTCATAGTCAATTGGCTGTGGAGACGTTGCTTCCCCAGATAAGTAAAAATACTGTGGCAGTAATAATATTTGCTCTGACTGACTGTCAGACTTTGCTATTACAGAAGCCCTGTTTATCGCATGTTCCAGTTCACGTACATTACCAGGCCAGGTGTAAGTCTGGAGAAGACTCAATGTTGCTCCACTCAGGCTGACATTTGTGACACCGAACTTATGTGCGCATCTCTCGGCAAAAAAACCAGCGAGCAGAGTGATATCTTTATCTCGTTCTCTTAATGGCGGAACAAATATGGGGAAGACACTCAAACGGTGATACAGGTCGGCTCTGAAGTTCCCTTTTTTTACTTCTTCGTGCATTACTCGGTTGGTCGCAGCAATAATGCGCACGTTTACCTTAATATTTTTATCATCACCTACTCGTTGTATATCGCCATACTGGAGAGCCCTCAGCAATTTAGCTTGCAACGGCAGTGACAGTTCACCAATTTCATCCAGAAAAAGCGTTCCCTTATCTGCCAGCTCAAACTTACCTTTACGATGACTAATGGCTCCGGTAAAGGCCCCTTTGACATGTCCGAATAATTCACTTTCAGCAACAGACTCCGGAAGCGCAGCACAATTCAGATAAACGAGTGTATTCTCAGAACGTTTGGATTGAGCATGAAGTGCGTTGGCCACAAGTTCTTTTCCCACACCTGTTTCTCCCATAATAAGTACGGAAAGATCGGTATCGGCAACGGCATCAATTTGTGATTTTAAATCCAGCATGGCCGGAGACTGGCCAATGATTTCTCCAAGCTGAATAAATTTTCCCGACGGCCTCGTCTGATTAACATTCACACCTGAAGTTCTTTCCAATTGCTCCATCAACAGTGCGGTATTCAGGCTACTGGCGGCCAATGCACTGATAATACGCAGATCATCATCTTCAAAATTATCAAATTGAGTCGAATCAAATGCATCGATGGTCACTGCGCCGAGTAGGCGATCATCAAATAAAAGCGGCAGACCTATACAGGAGTGCACTTTGAGTTCTTCTGCATGATTAGGAATAAGGCCATCATAAGGGTCAGGCAAATCGCTATCCGAAGGAAAACGAACTATATCACCAGCCCGTGCTATGGCTTCAAGTCTTGGGTGTTGCTCGATGTTAAAGCGACGCCCAAGTACATCAACACTCAATCCGTTTATCGCCAAAGGTACAAACTGTTGATCGCGAAAGAGCAGCAAAGCAGAAGCGTCGCATCTCAATGTATTCCTAATCGTAGAAAGCAACCGATCAAATCTGTCCTGATGAGAAATACCGGAAGTAATATCCAGAGCTACCTGAACCCACTCTTTTCCTACCTGGTCCATAACCATCACTCATTGCACCCCATAACAACTATCTAAGTAAAACTCCAATTTACCATAATGATAATTTATTTGTCAGAATGACAAAAACAAAAGCAGTATCAAAATGATAATCATAGGTAGAAAAAAGTCCTATCTAACTGTTATTTAAGCAATAAATAATATTGGCACGCCTCATGCTCTTTGAAGACAAACATCACATTTAATTTGAGGTAAGAAAGAATGACGATACATGTAAAAAATAACATTCATTGGGTTGGTCAACGTGATTGGGAAGTTCAGGACTTTCACGGTACCGAATACAAAATAACAAAAGGCACCAGTTACAATAGTTACCTTATCCGCGAAGAGAAAACCGTATTGATCGATACTGTGGATCATCGGTTCAGTCAGCAATTTATTCAAAACCTAGAAATGGAAATCGACCTTAAGTCGATAGATTTCATTGTGATTAACCACGCAGAAGAAGACCATTCTGGGGCGTTGTCAGCGTTAATGGCGAAAATCCCAAATACCCCAATCTATTGTACCGAAGCGGCAATCGATTCGATTGTTGGTCACCACCATCATCCGGAATGGAATTTCAACACGGTAAAAACAGGTGACAAGATTGATATTGGTAACGGCAAGCAACTGGTCTTTGTGGAAGCGCCAATGCTTCACTGGCCAGACAGTATGATGACTTATCTGACAGGTGATGCCGTGTTATTTAGTAATGACGCATTTGGTCAGCATTACTGCGATGAACGTTTATTTAACGATGAAGTGGACCAAAACGAGTTAATGGAACAATGCTTACGTTACTACTCAAACATCCTGACA
Organism: Vibrio zhugei; assembly: GCF_003716875.1. NCBI lineage: Bacteria > Pseudomonadati > Pseudomonadota > Gammaproteobacteria > Vibrionales > Vibrionaceae > Vibrio > Vibrio zhugei. Next base: position 1,859,241 of record NZ_CP033078.1, read on the forward strand.
CCATTCAGTAGCCTAGTGACTGCGAAAATTAAAGAGGTTCTGAGCTTCAATCTTCCTGTCGATATGATTGCGACGTCTCACGGCATTGTTTGGCGTGATAACCCGGTGCAAATCATTGATCAGTACCTGGAGTGGGCGGGTGACTATCAAGAAGATCGTATCACCATTTTCTACGATTCTATGTCGAATAATACGCGTATGATGGCGGATGCGATTGCACAGGGTATTCATGATGTGGACCCGGGTGTTGCAGTGAAAGTCTTTAATGTTTCTAAACATGATAAGAATGAAATACTGGCCAATGTATTCCGCTCAAAAGGTATTTTGGTTGGTTCTTCGACTATGAATAATGTGATGATGCCAAAAATTGCAGGCATGCTGGAAGAAATCACCGGTCTTCGCTTCAAAGCTAAGAAAGCCGCTGCTTTTGGCAGCTACGGTTGGAACGGTGGTGCAGTAGACCGTATTCATGCTCGTTTAACTGATGCAGGATTTGAAACCGCTGTGAGTCTGAAAGCCAAATGGCGACCTGATGGTAAGGCTATGCGCGAATGCCGTGAGCATGGTCAGAATATAGCTAAGTTATGGGCAAAGAAAACACTGTTAAATTCGGTTGTTGCGCCTGTCGTTGAACAGCCTCAAGTATTTCAACCGGTTGAACAAGTAGTACCAGACGCGGTAGTCAACGATCAGCCCGGCACTCAAAGCGCACAAGCACACTCTGCTGATTGCCAATGCATGGTATGTACTGTGTGTAACTGGGTATATGATCCTGCGAAAGGTGAGCCAAATCAATACATTGAGCCAGGAACTGTTTGGAGTGACGTTCCGGACTATTTCCTGTGCCCGGAATGTCACTTGGGTAAAGACGTATTTGTTGAATACAAGGGTTAAGGAGACTGCGATGCAAGCACCAATCGTCATTATTGGTAGTGGTTTTGCTGCTTACCAGTTAGTTAAAACTGTGCGTCGAATGGACGCACATATCCCGATTCAAGTATTTACTGCCGATGACGGAGCGGAATACAACAAACCAGACTTGAGCCATGTGTTCAGTAAAAAACAAACAGCTCTTGATTTAGTCGTGAAATACGGTGAAGAGTTCGCCCAAGAGCAGAATATTGAGCTGTTTGCCAACACTTTAATCGAAAATGTGGATACACGGGCGCAGCAAGTGATGGCAAATGGTCGTTCTTATGAGTATTCAAAATTAGTGTTTGCGACAGGAGCAAAAGCGTTTGTACCCCCTATGTCGGGTAATGCAAGTAATGAAGTTATTACGCTGAATTCATTACAAGAGTATCAATTAGCACAAGTAAAACTTAGCAGCGCGAAACGCGTATTAGTTGTAGGAGGTGGTTTGATCGGTGTTGAGATTGCCATGGATCTGGCAAGTGCGGGTAAAGCAGTGACGGTTGTTGAACCAAACCCGCACCTGTTAGCTAATCTTATCCCCGAATTCATTGCGTTACCACTAGAAAATCAGCTTAAACAGCAAGGCATTCAACTGGCGCTGGGTAATAGTGTCGCCGAGTTGAACTGTTCAGAGAACTCGTACGTTGCTACATTGACTAGTGGTCAAGTGATTGAATCAGACGTAGTGATATCTGCTGCCGGCTTACGTACAAATACCCAGTTAGCTATAGAGTCGGGAATTGAAGTAAACAAGGGCATCGCTGTTGATGCTCATCTACAGACTTCAGTTGCCAATGTTTACGCACTGGGCGATTGCGCTGAAATTCAGGGACGCCTGATGCCTTATCTTCAGCCGATCGTGTTAAGCGCCAATGTTCTGGGCAAGCAGCTATTAGGGCAAGATGCACAATTAGCACTTCCGCCTACGATGATAAAAGTGAAAACACCAAGTTATCCCATTCAGCTTGCGGGCAACTTTGACAATATTGTACTGTGGAATGTGCAGTTTTCTCAGTCTGGCATTGTGGCAAAAGCGGAAAATGAACGTAATCAAATGGCGGGTTTTATCGTAGCTGGCGAACAAATCACTCAAGCATTTTCACTGCTTCGTGAGTTGTCTCAAACGAAATAAAGCCCAGATGCTATAAGTATTAAACTGAATACGATTTAAATCAGAGAGGATATAACTATGTCACATCTACGTATTCCAAAAAATTGGACGATTCAACGCTCAACCCCTTTTTTCACTAAAGAGAATGTCCCTCAGGCACTACTTAATCATCACAATACAGCTAAAGGTGTATTTGGTCAGTTATGTGTGATGGAAGGTCAGGTGACTTACTACGGCTTTGCTGATGAAAACACCACTGAACCAGAAGCGGTCGTGGTTATTAACGCAGGACAATTTGCGACCAGCCCACCACAATATTGGCATCGAATTGAACTCAGTGATGATGCTCAGTTCAACATCAATTTCTGGTCAGAATCGAGTCAAAAACATCAACCCATGTATCACTCAAAATCTTAGTGATTATTGCCGGTTGAGCCTGACAACTAACATAACCCTATCTGTGTTTTGAAAATTACGACAACATGTTGATTACGCAATGTTGTGCTTGGAATCAGTCTCGCTCTGACAAAAACAGAGTGATTTATTTCTACTTTAGGAACAGAGCAATTTTGATCATTTAATTAATCGAATGTGTATAAGGAAAATGGCTAAAAGCATATTTATTCATTTTGAAAAATATGCTTTATCCTGTTCTAAAAGTTTGACACTGGTTGGCTGAATGATTTTTGGGAAAAAACTTGCTAAGAGAGCGGTTAGTCTCATGACCGCTCTCGCTTCCTCATCGCATCCACCTTCAGATATATGTTATCTAGAAAAACGCAAATAACGGGATAATAGCGGTTTGTTAGATTGAGCCTACAAATCGCATTATTACATCAATCGAATTCCCTTCTAGCAGCATCAACTGCTAGCGAGTCCGCTATCTCATTCCCTCTGACACCAGAATGCGCTCTAACCTTTTTGACTTCGACATCCTTGTCTGCGCGAAGCGCATCGACTGTCTGCCACAGGCGACTATTCTTAATCTGCTTTTTATCTGCTCTACGCCAGCCTTTCTTTTTCCAGCTATCACACTGTTTAAAGGCTGTGAAGCCATCACAGAAAAGTAATACCACCATTCTTTTTTTTGTATCAATACACCAGTTTGAAGGTATATGTTATCTGTTAAAAAGCGACTTAATCCTTAAAGCAAGGTAACCCCTGCGAAAAGCGCCATTCTTTGACGATTCTAACGATATTCTCTGGCGTTCCATCTTCAGGATTCTCTGGGTAATAAATCAGATCAGAGCCGTCTGGATGCCCTGTCATTTCTTCGAAATGTAAAACTGCATCGATATGTTCTTGTTCAGTAGCGTAATCTTCAACACAAATTCTATTAACCAATTGAAAAAACTCTGATTGATTGTACTCTGAGATATCATTTTTCATCTTATGAGTACCGATATTGTTTTAAATATAATTGTTCAAAAATAGATGTAAGAGTTAAACACTAAGTCATAGTTAACTTGTTCCAAGTTGATAGTCACATTGGGCGCTATAAAAACTCTCACCAATTATTGTCTCAATTGCCTTAACTTGATCAATCGAGATATCAAATCCACCGGCACCAGCTAAAAGAAACCGGAGATCATCGTCACTTAAATCTAGTACTTTTGAGACCTGATCAACATATGTACTTTGCACTTCGATTTCCGATACCAAAAGCTCACTTTTTTTGTCAAACGCTTCAACTACAACTTTCATTACTTTTCTACCTTTCGTGAAGGATCTACATCCTTTGTCTGTTCCCCTGTAATATGGTCAAACTCACCTAAGTGTTTTCCATTTTTTGTATATACCTCGACTTTTCCATGCTGAGAGTCCCACTCATAGATACGCCCCTTCCTGTCTTTCCAACGCTCTCTTAACTTGCCACCACCTTGCACTGCTGTTTTTTTCTTTGCTTTTATAGCATCTGGAAATGCAGGTAATGGCGGATTGCTTCTAGGCGCTGGAATGTATTTAATATCACCACTAGGCTTATTAAATACTAAGTATAAGGGGGACACGCCAGAATCCGCAGGGAAAGTCACAATATACTCAGCAAGCTCTTCCTCGGGATAGAGCGCTGTACCTATCTCTTGTTCATGCTCTTCAATCGGGCGCACCCAAATGTTGTGTACATCGAGCTGATCATTTTCGGGCAATACAGTATCAGGTGTCAGTACATCCGTTGAACCGTCCGGTGTCCATGTAATGGTAATCCCATTCTCTAGCTTAGCAACAAAGTGCTGTCCTTGTTGTACCGCCTTACGCTTCGCAACTCGCTCACCATAGACGCTACCCTCTCCCGTTTTGATGCCAACCACTTGCTGTTTACCATTTTCGTCCGTATACATATTGAAACGGACACGCATCGTCGTGGTGTCACCGGTCGCAAAATCTGGATTTCCGTCTAAGGTACCATCCGCAAGCTGAGACGGCCATAAGGCGGCCACTAGAAAGCCCCCCATTCGCGCAAAGCCTGCTAACGCTTCTCCTGAAATCGACCACGTACCTATCGTATTGGTCGTATTGCTACTGAGAATACCAAGGTTCGTTGCCGCGCCATTTGCGGGGATCGCAAGGAGTGCCGTTTTTCCATAGTCGGTGGCTTTAGAAGCCGTGGTGATGGTGGTTAAGTTCGTGACGGGCAATTCTTTCTCGAACAGACTATCGCTGTTTAGTAAGCGCCCCATGAACACACGGGGCGTTTTAGTGTGAGAAGTTCCACGGAAGAAGTGAGTCAATGTCGGGCTCTGCTTTCGCCAGCTCTTTCATGCACTTGACCATGTAATCGTAGAGAATGAGTCCATTGGCTTTAGCCGTCTCGATGATGCTATAGAGTAATGCGCTAGCATCGGCGCCTCTTGATGTGTTGGCGAAGAGCCAATTTTTTCGGCCAATGACCATCGATTTTATCGCACGCTCTGCTCGATTGTTGTCGATGGATACGTGCCCATCATCCACATAACGCACCAACTTTGGCCATTGACCCAAGGTGTATTTAATCGCTTTACCCAGTGGGCTGGATTCGAACACTTTCTGTGTCGTGAGCCATTGATACAGGTCGTCCAATATCGGTTTGGCGTGTGATTGTCTCTCTGACCAACGCTCTTCGGCTGACGACGGTTTTAAGTGAGCTTCAAGCGCATAAAGTTTTTGGATTTTCGCCAGCGCGATATCCACTTTTCCAGTCTTGCCTTTTCCCTGGAGCTTTTTTGCCTCCATGAACTTACGGCGAGCATGAGCGAAGCAACCGACGTTTGTCACTTGAGTGAGACCATCGTACGCCACATAACCATCGGTTTGCAGGTAACCCGAGTAATCGCCCAAGAAGTCCATTGGGCACGCTCTCGCGCGACTGTTTTGATAGTCGTACAAGACGATGTTTTTCATCTCCGGTAAACAAGCTTGCGGAGAGTCAGCTCCTGAGCAGTAAAGCCACATGTAACTGCGCTTCTCTTCTTGCAGCACATTCAATGGGGTTTCATCAGCATGCACCACCACTTGCTCAAGTAAGTGCGTTTTTAAGGCTTGGTACAAGGGTTGGAACTTCTCGCTCACTTGGATAACCCAGCGAGCCATAGTGGTTCTTGATAAGTCGATGCCCGATTGCGTGAACAAGGTTTCTTGTCGATACAGCGGCAAGGCGTACTGGTATTTACCTAAGATGATATGGGCCAGCAAGCTTTCTGTGGCGAAGCTTTTGGGGATGATGCTTTCGGGTACTGGCTGTTGGTGAACTGGGTTAGTCTCACTGTGTTGCTCACAATGACGGCACGCGTATTTAGGACGAACGTAGTCGATAACGTTGAGTATCGCAGGCGTGAACTCCAGTTTCTCGCTACGGTCTTCCCCGATTTGATGCAGAGAATGTTGGCAGCAAGGACACTGTTTATCGTGCTCGTCCAGGTCAAGAACCACGGTTTCGCGAGGTAAGTCTTTCGGTAATGGCTTGCGTTTACCACGGCGCTTTGTTGTGGTCGTCGTGGTCACCACGTCTTCGTCGACGTTCTCCGCTTCGCATTCCACTTCATTAAAGAAGTCGCCCTGAGCTTCGTTATACGGTTTTAACGCTTCAGAGCGCTTGGCGAACTGACGGTCAAGTGCCAGTTTGAACTGCTCAATCAAGGATTGGCGTTCTTGTTGCCATTGTGATTCTTTTTGCTGCCAAGCTTCTTGCTCAGACATCAACGCCTTCACCATCGCTTGAAGTTCCGCGATGTTTTGGCTGTCTGGATTGATGTCGGGGGTCGTCTTTTTCATGGTATTCATTGTACTGAATACCGATAAAAAAGGCTTGGTTTATCTGACTTTTATTGCCATTAACCCATTGTAAAACTGTCGATTTTTACCGATTTATGGCCGATTATTGTGAAGCCAGAAAGCAGTCTGTCGAGGTCAAATTGCGTTAAGGTCAACACCGTATTTTTCTCTTGCGTGGGCCACTTAAACTTGGCTTTTTCGAGGCGTTTATACCAGAGCGCATAACCCGTTTGGTCCCAATACAACACTTTTATTTTATCGCGTTGTTTATTGGTGAAGAGGAACAATGCCCCTGAGCCTAGCTCAAGGTCGGTGTCGGATTCAATCAACAGCGCCAGACCATTGATAGATTTTCTGAAATCGACAAACTCGCGGTATAAATACACCACTGGCGCGGTCATCATGCGCTTCATGACAAGGCTCCAATCAACTCAGCAAGATAGTGTGGTGGCGTGCCTTGAGGAATACTCAATTCGATGTTATTTACTATCAAAGTCATGTTGGCTACCGACGTCTGGGTCACCTTGCGACAGGTGGTTTTTTCAATAATTTCGGCCTTAACGAAGCCGCTCTGAGTTGGAGATGGGTTAACACTCAACTGCTGCCGCTTAGCGTAAAACGTCGATACGCTAATGTCGTGTTTTTGGCAAAAATCTTGTTGTGTAAGCGAACTGGCTTGGCATTGCTCAATCAGAGAAAGCCATTCTTGATCGGTGCGTCGTTTATTCATGTCACATCTCCTTTGGATTGGAGATGTGATCATAGAGTGGGCAAAGCCTGATTAGAATGTGGGGTTTGTGGTGCGCTTACGCTGTTTATCGCCTTAAACTGGGTTCCTGAGATAAGCGAATCAGAGTAATCATAATGCGTGTTCGCCAAGCAACTATAGGTGCAAGAGAAGTATTATTGCTTCCCATGATATTTACATCAATGATGTTATCGATTAAGAAACCTATCCACGAAAAGCGATTAATAACAAAACAGGGAGACCTGTTAGCCACACATTAGCCAATAGAGTCGACAGTCTATATATAGGATAATCAGAACCATAAATAGATTGGATGCTTTGACGCCACTCTTGAATCTCTTCCTTCGGTATTCGCCAACCGAACCTAAGCATGAGGTATGCGTACCATATGAAGCCCGCAGAGCTAGCGAATACCCACGATGCCATACTTTCCATGAGCAGTCTTGATCTATCTTGAAACTTGGTTGGAGCTGTTTCTGATATAGCCTTTATCATCTGGTATTTACGGCGTTTAAGCTTTACTGTTAAATATATACACATAGCCAGCCATGGAAAAAATGTAGGTAAAAAAAGAACAAAGCCTAACTTAATCATTACGTCAATCAAAGAGAAGTTCCTCTACATATGTTCCTGCTTCGTTTGAAAAATCAGTTCCGTACATTCCCCACATAAAAGCTCCACCTGCGATTAAAAGGATAGACCCCCTGCTACAGAAATAAGGCCCCAACCATAACCAATGACGCATCTCACAGCATCACTAGCATTATTTTTAACGAAACAGCAGACTTATCAAAACTATTGAGAGGCTTGCCAACGAGATATCCATGAAGCATGTCATAATAAAATAAGGTGGAAAATCTTTTCCCAATATAGACTTAATGCTTTTTCTCCAAAGATATATATCTGAATGAGAAATTTTCCAAGCATACCTGAGCATCACATACCCAAAGATCTCAAACGCAAAGCAACTCGCAGCAAGCCAAGATAAATTACTTTCCATCATCATTTTTGAACGTTCACGAAACCGATCTGGAGCACTATCTGAAATACTGTATATCAACGCATATTTATTTTTTCTAAACTTAATAGACAAATATATTAATAGCATCATCCATGGAAAAAAAGTAAGTAAAAAAACATATAAACTTACTTCAGGCACTTTATCAATCAAAGATCACTTCCTCTGCAAATTTGCCAACGTTATTCGATATGTCACTGCCATATAATCCCCAAAAGAGTGTTCCTCCTGCAACTAAAGCTATCGATAAGCCTCCTGTAACAGGAATAGCTGCTAAAGCGATACCTATCCGAATACCTGAAACAACATTTACAGCACCGGAAACGGTATTTTTTACCAAGCTACGGTTACAGGTTTCCTCAAACCAACCACTCGTATTGCATGTTTTGGCTACATCCATAGCATTACCATACAAGCCAGCCCCAATCACTAACCCATTGGCCACACCCAAAAATCGACTGAACGACATCGCTTGCTTATACAAACTTGTCATCTCAATCCCTGAGACCGCTTTAGAGAAATCTTTCGCGCGATACAATTGTCGCTTACCGACATTTAGGTAGTCATTAATGCGCTTAGCCTGAACATTTTTAATGTAGCCCGGTTTGCCAACCTCGGAGAGCATCGATTTCATCTCACTTTGAAATGCTCTCGCTTCTTTTCTCCATGCTTTATAGTCAGGGTTAGAATAAAGAGCCTGCCCTGATAAGCCTTTGGTTTTCTCTGCGATATAACGTGAATATTCTGCAAATGACTTCATTCGCTGGCTAAGCTTATCTCCTTGAACCTGAGCTCCCGCAACCACAGCACCCGCTCCGGCAACGATATCATTTAGGCTAAAATCACGAAGGCCTGATGATGCTGACTCATCTTGGTAAACATCTAGACCTGATGTCGCCGCAACAAGTAAAGCATTGGTGGCCGTTTCATGATGCTCTGCAAACCATTTCTTCTCTTCACTAGAAAGCTGCAAAAACTCAGTCATAAGTTCATTAGCTTGTTTGATAGCGAGCTCTTCATCTGGGTGTTTTTCTATCCATGGCGATACAACTAAAGGCATACCCTCAATAATCTGGCTAAAGCTACGTTTAAGATGAGGGTTTGACTTTAATACATGATCAATAATGCTTTTATCTTTCGATAGATACGTTTCTTGGGCAAAATCCTCCACACTCATTTTTTTATCAGCGAAGACAAGATACACATCATCGACGTCCTGAGGAGATATGCTGGCTAAGTTTGCCACAACGAGGTCATTATCCAAAACATTCTCACTACCGATAGGTTTAAGTGACGTTCCCTGAAAATCACCGTTGTAAGCATAGTGAGTGTTTGCAGCTTGATTGTATGTCTTGGGCTCCACTGGCGGTAAATCACGTTGAACTATTTTGGTACTATCAAGATCTACAGGCTCTTGAACCTTGAGCGTATCCCCGACTTTCAACGACATCGGGTCAGCGTTGTACTGTGGATTCAAATCCAGTAATTGTTTCGCCGACAAACCATATTGCTCTGCAATGGCTCCCCATGATTCTCGTTGGTTGGTTTTAGAATCCGTCCCAACAGTATGCATTTCTGGTTTATTCTCTGCTTTCTCTGTGTCCGCAGGCTGAATGGTTTGTCTTTCTGCGACAGGTTGCTTGGGCGCAGCAAGCAATTCGTTGATATCAAGTTTAATACCATGTTGAGCCAACCAGTCATCATTGAGGTTGTCGAGCTCTTCTCGGGTAATTGGCTGTTCAAGATAAATCAGATATTGATTTTCAACGTCTTTACCTTCGAGCTTCCAGTAAACCAGAATAGCACTTTGATAGATGTTGTAACCTTGCTCATCATTGAGCTGCTCGTGAGTGGAACGTGTCGCGTAGAAGGCCCACTTGCCATTTCCTAGCAGCTTGTACTCTTGAACTAAACGACCATTGTAGAAATGGTAGTAGTAGCCTTCTGTTGGTAGCCCCAAACGCTCACCAAGCTGCACGGAAGGAACAACGGGGATAAAGGCTTCTCGTACTATACCAGAGCCTATAGGCTTTACCTGCACAGTGTCGGGGACACTAATTCCCAAAGCATTGGAAGCCACTTTGGCGACCAATTTTTTCGGTTCATCAAAGGCGGTATGAGCGATATATTTGGTACCGTGCTCGGTTGCCTCCGTCTGCCAACGGCCAATCAGGGCTTCTTGTTGGGTTTTCGCCAGTTCAAACGCATACCCCACGCTTTTTCGAAACGTCTCATCGGAGCAAGCCACTTCAAAGCAATATTCGTATTGCAGCTTTGGTGGTGCATCTGAGGTATCGGGTTTTACGGGCTCAGGAACATAGGTTCCTTCAATGTTAGGCGCATAGCCCGCGGCGTTTTGAGTGGGCGTAGCACTGCCAGCCGCACCGCCTAACATTCTCGTTCTGGAAAGGTAGGCACTTTTCGCTTCTGGCGATAACACCTCTTGCCCTTCCGCCGACAAGCTCCATGATTTGCTCATGCCATCTCGGAGCATCACAGGCTTAGAAGGGGAATCCGTCAATAGTGCTAACTCACCACTTTTCAGCTTGTCCATAAAACTGGAATAGCTCATCCCCTGAGGGAGTGCTGAGCCTAACGCTCTTTCGTCCAACCTTCCAATATCACCTTCAACCTGACCGAACTCATATGCCATTAGTTCGGTTAACCGTACCACTCGATAACCCACAGTTAAATCCATCCGCTACTTTCAATGGACGTATTCTACCTAACCAGCGGGAGTTGCAGGATTTATAACCATAAGTTCAGTCTACCAATTGCAAACATTGTGATTTTTATTCACTGAATACAACCACGTTGATAATGACTTAATCATTAACCAACATACCCCAAATAAAAATAGGGCATAGTTTGGGAGGTGTTATCCTCCCAAACTATGACTTCTTGTATTAGTCAGCTTCCGCCGCTTCAACCGCCAACAGGTCAGCTCTTTCGTTCCCTTCAATGCCCGAATGTGCTTTGACCTTAAATACCTCGACGTACTTCCTAGAACTCAACTCGTCCACTTGTTGCCAAAGCTGGCGGTTTTTAACCGGTTTCTTATCCGCTCGACGCCAACCTCGGTCTTTCCAATCATCCATCCAGATGTTGAAACCTTTCACACAATAATCGCTGTCCGAATAGATAACGTCCCCATCTTCTGCGTATTCCAATGCTTCAATTAAGGCCAGTAGTTCCAGCTCAGCATTGTCGGTTTTTCGATTGATGGTAAAACTCTCTTCATGAACAATCTCATTGTCTTCATCCATAACCACCAGCCCGATACCACCTCGTGTACATCCGTGTTGGTTGTTTGGTGCAGCGCCGTCTACGTAAATTGAATAGCTCATTTTTTATCTCTCTCTAATTGTAAAAAGGGCGCATGACTTTGCTTAGCCAGCGCCCCGTTGCTGATGTGATTTGATGTTTGTGTTACTGAAAGGATTCTTGGTTGTCTCGCATGCTCAGACGCGATTCCATCCATTCCTCTATTTCGCTTTCGACCCAAGCTACCGCTCGTCCGCCGAGTGGGACACTCTTAGGAAAATCGGTTTCATCTGCCATGAACTTGTAGATAGTTGAACGGCCTAGTCCTGTTAGTGACATCACTTCTTTAAGTCGTAGAAATCTCATGGGAATTGTCTCCTCTTGTATATACCCATGGGATAAGCCGCAACTGTAAAAAAATGCAGTCGGTCTATTCCAAGCTAGAGCCAAAGAAGTAACGCGCTTCTTTCCACGCTTCAACAAGAATGCTCATGCGATAGAAGACACTGTGTTTGATGTTCATGTCTTTATTTCGACAGCGTGTCCCCAAGCCATAGTGACCACGGTCATTGAGAAGCACTATTGAACGTTCTTTGCCGCTGTAGTGCTTTTCTATCGCTTCTTGCCAAGCCGTTTTAAGATGCTCAGCCAATTCGTTGCGTTTTTCCCAGCAAATAGCATCACCAAAATACTGGCTGTAATCAGTAAACAGCATCACGCGATAGTTGTGGGATGGCACCTTATCTTCCCGCTTACGCCATACATAGAACAGAGAATCCGTATTAAGTTTTTCTTTAAGCAACTTAAAGTAATCGTTGAGGATACTGAGGTCGGTATCTTGATGGTCTTCTGGCAAAAACAAGTCCAAACGTGTGGCGAGAGCGATGTCAAACTGACTGAGTGCCTGCTCAAAGACATCGACCATTGAGGTCAGTGCTGACTCGTATAACCCCTTGTCGCTGTAATACAGCGGGTAATCTTCAAAAGTTCTATCAAGAGTAATGCTTGGGAGGTAGGTTCTATTCGCCATGAGTAATGCCTTTTTGTGTGTGAATAACATAGGCATTACTCGCGCTGTATTTTTTAAGGTGAGTCGTGACTGCGACCAAAACTCATGCTGCGGTTATCGTCGCTTAGGGGGACGGGCCTCGCGAGACGACTCATCCGATAGAAGAGTTCATTTAACTGCAATGGAAACGCTTCATCCCCTTTTAGAAGTTCGTACATGTCATCAGCAGGGGAATACGCCAGCCCTAAGCACCTTCTACCGTAGCTGGTTTCGACTGCTCTATCCCATGCTTTTCTGACTCTGGACAGGTAGCGACTCCTCCCGCACCCACTTTTGCCTAAACAAAGATACAACCGCTTATCAAAGAACAAGACAAGGTGATACTGGCTGGTGGACTCACACGCCTTGAACCAAACATGGCAAATGACCGTTTGGTGATATTGGTGAGGCCTACGCCTGTACTTCATTAGGCACAACTCATTGGTTTCCAACTCCAAGGTACGAAAGAAATGACTGAAGACCTCAGAATGGTCTCCATCGAAGTCACTTGGTAGACGTACATTAAAGTGAGCGACACAAAGTTTAGGATATTGGCCGAGCGCTTCAGTCAGCACTCGGTCGATTCCCTCCAAGTACTCAAGGACAAGGCCATCTTTGTGGTAGTAGAGCGGTTTCCCATTAAACGTTCGGTCATGAGTGATTGTGAGGTGGTTAGACGCTTCTGAGCGATTGTGAATAAGGCTGAGGTGATTTGGTATGATGATGAGTTCCTGTGGTTTACTGTCATTCTCACAGGAACTGAGACTGCCGTTATTTTTAAGCTACTTATGACTATGGCCGAAATTGCGTCTACCGCTACCAAAGTGCTTCGTGCTCTCTTTTGCTAGATAGCTAATGTGCTTGAAGAACTCATCAAACGCATCATCAAAGTCATCAGAGTTACAATTCAAGCGGTGGATGACCACACTGTCGCTATTCTTTCTCTTTGAAAAATGGACTAATCCATTTGCTTCTTCGTAGTCGACACCGGCCACCCTCGCCCATGCCTCTACGATAAAAGAGCCTAAGTTCTCCTGTTGCGTTTGAGTTTTCCCCAACCAGTTAAATCTATCTTTGTTGAACATGAGTACTAGGTGATAGTGTTCATTCATCGAAGTAGAGCGCTCCCTCACCCAAGCAATCCGCACTTTGCAGGGATGCACTCTAGCACTCCCTTCTCTTTTCTTTCGTTTTCCCGAGTGATCAATCTGCGACTGTAATGAGCGTAGAAAGTCGGTCATGACATTACCGCTCTTTTCGTTTTTCCTTAGCTTGGGAAACCTCAAATCCACACGAACAGCCATTAGCCGAGGATACTCGTCCAATGCGAGATCAATCGTATTGTGCATTTTCTCTAAGTAGTCGATATAGAGTGGACCATGCTCGGTCTGGATAGGTCTACCCAGAAACGTTTTCTTGGTGGTTAGTCTGAGGTTTTTGTTTTTTCTAGAACGTACATTCATTCCTATCTACTCCTGTGTTTAGGTTCATAGATAGGTCTGTGTCGTTAATTTTTAATTGCGTACTGTGAGTCACTATGGTGACTCAGTAGAGGGTAATATGTCGATGTAATGGGTGAGTAGGTATGGTAGATATGACAGTAATAATACTAACCAGACAGACATTAACGACACTTAATTCCTTTAACATTTAGCCCTTTACAGACACACAAAAATCGAATCACAATTAACAATTACGCAAAATTTCAGAAACATTCAGCCTTGCATGGCAAAAAGCAAATTTGACTTACTATCAAATTAAAGGACAAGAGATGAGAGAAAAAAGAAGGGAGGATACCGTTGTGTTTAGAAGCAGTTTGCATCGCGGATAGTAATTTTCTTCGCGACCCAAGTAACAATGTCGTTGTACTTCCATCGAGGAATGTCTTTCGAGACACACGGAGGAAAATCTCCAGCTTTAATCATTCGATACAAGGTATCTTTGTTAAAGCCAATCATGTTCAGCAACGTTTTCCGGTCAACCAACTTCATTGAATTTTCGAGATTCGGTGACGTTATCATACCTTCATGCCAAACACCATCGACCCAGGCTTGTACTTCTTCCACTATCCATGCAGAAGCACGTTTACCAATGTGAATTTGCCTTGGGAACTTCCCCTCTCCAATCAATAAGTATAAATGAGCTCGGCTGATGCCCGTCAGCTCCGATAGCTCTTTACGTCTGATAAGTTGCATGATGTGAATCCTTTGGTTATTTCGTTCACATCAAAGGCAAGCGCCGTAAATTTTTGCAGAACAACAGAAGCTCTAACTGCTCGTCTAAATCAAGAACCTATTCGATCAAACATCAAAGATTATTTGAAAGAAAATCGAATTAACAATATAAGATTTCTAAAAACCACTTTTATTGCACTTAATAAGCATACAGAGCCCAACAGCCCTCAATTTTAATAAAAAAAATCGTCGAAATATTTCGATTTTTCTTGTTAAAAGTTTGCGATATTCAATCTAAAAAATTACTCTGTTTTTCCACAAAGATTTAATGAGCACACATCAATCATGAAAGGCCCAACCCATCGATTCACTCTCTTTCGAGATAACTCTCACGACAGTGAATTGCGCTTTTACATCAGTTACCTGTATTTCAAAAAACATAGGAATCTATTAAACGGTTATGACTTATCCGTGCTACAACGCAGTGGGTTAAAACATCACTTCACCGAGATTGTTGCAGAAAGCCTTATGATACTTACGGAAGATCTAGAAAACGGAATTCTTAGGGATGAGAAAAAAAGAGAGATACGCTATCTACTAAATGACCTAAACAGCGCTACTCAAAAATACATGCTTCCACATTATTGTACGTCGTGGATCAACAGCTATAGAGCGCTTTTCTTTGTTTATCTAATCATTAAAATTTCAATAAAAAGCAACATTTTAATAACAAGCAGCCGTTTTTCTAAAGTGTACATAGGACAGTTTTTATGACCCACGTTAAACTCACGTGGTCAGCAAGAAAGAAAAGAAGAACATGAAAAGAAAATTCGAGATATGTTCATTAGAGAGTTGAGTCAAGAAGACAGACAACGAAATTCATATTTTCGTGAAGGCGATGACAAACAGCCATATCTAACAGAAGAAAACCTTACCGATGAGAAAGTTGAACAGTATTTAAAAGACGAAGAAAAAACTATCGAAAAGATACGTAGTGAAGGCTCACCTTATCTAGACGCTTTAAGAGAGTTAGAAAATTACGATCCTGTCAATGACCTATATGCCAAAAACAAAATCATTGACTATTTCAATATCATTGCATTCACTCAAGAGGCCTACCGAGGTGAAAATGCTCGCTTCTTGGAACAGTTACAACGACTCTATAGACAATCCTACAGTGAGTTGTCCTCATATCGAGGAATCATAAAAAATGACAACCATGAGTTAATCCCCGATTTCAGATAATAAGTGCGACATTCATGGAAATATGTAGAAGAGGAAGCCAACTGCTGAAAGTGGTACGCTCTTCTCGCCAAAGAAACAAGCAGTACTACCATGAATTATCAACAGTTGACCGAAGGCAGAAGATACCAGATTTCTGCTCTTTTGGAACGGGGAATTTCGGTTCCTGAAATAGCTAAAACAGTTCAGTGCCACCGCTCGACGGTATACCGTGAGCTTAAACGCGGTCGGAAGGGAGAGCATTATTGCCCTAACGAAGCCCAGATGTCGTCTACCAAAAAGCGCAAAACAGCACGTAAATACCGAATACCAAAGGAACGTGTCGATTTTATCCGCCTTCTTTTAGAAACAGATTGGAGTCCAGAGCAGATTTCTAATGTATTAACGAAAATTGGTGCATCTGTCAGTCATGAGTGGATCTATCGCTTTGTTGCTCAAGATAAACGCTTGGGCGGTAAGTTATATCGTCACTTGAGACAAGGTCATAAGCGGTATCGCCGAGGTAAACAAGAGAAAGCTCCAGCGATAAAAAATGCCGTTTCGATTGATGATAGACCAAGCATCGTTGACAGTAAGGAGCGGTTTGGTGACTGGGAAATCGACACTGTGCTAGGTAAGCATGGTACAGGTGCAATGGTGACTATTTTAGAGCGTAAGACTCGATTTTACGTGGTAAAGAAAGTGCCATCTAAGTCAGCGGATGATGTCACCAAAGCGACAATAGAGCTACTGAAGCCCTATAAGAAACATGTCCATACCATTACGGCAGATAACGGGCGAGAGTTTGCAGGTCATGAAACCATCGCAAAAGAATTAAAGGCTGATGTGTACTTTGCTCATCCGTACAGTTCTTGGGAGCGTGGTGCTAATGAGAATGCGAACGGTCTTTTAAGGCAATATGTGAAGAAAGGAACCGATCTAACGACAGTGACGGACATCGATATAGAGTTCGCTTTATCGCGGATAAATTACCGTCCGAGAAAGTGTTTAGGCTTCAAGCAGGCAGCCATTATATTTGAGGAGATGGCTTTAGCTTCTTGATATTGGAGAGTGTCGCACTTCGCAGTTGAATTCGGGATCAATAAAACTTATGAAAGACTGATTAAGCAATTTGGTCTTCTTAGATTTTTCCCCCCTGTCGAAAACCCTGTGATAAGACAAGATTGTATAGTCGCTTTTCTAGATGTTCTTTGTATCACGACCAATAAGGATGAGTTCCAAGAGCGATTCAAACTCATAAGGGATAAATTTTCATTAGATAAAAGTGAATGTGAGGATTTCACTCTAGATTTTTCTGACAAACAGTGGAACATGCTTGTTGATATCGCTGACTCAAAGGCTCATTCAAAGATAAAACAAGAACTCAATAAAATGATCCGAGCAAAACACAAGCTTTGGAAAGCTGAAGAGAATATCAAGAACAAGGAAAAGGCTAGCAATTGACTTTAGGTACACAGATAGGTACATTTGCCTTAAACCTAAGCTATCCCAATATAGGCTTAGGCCAAGCAGGACATAGTATCTATCTGTTTGGGTTTTGCCCCCGCAGGGGGAGCCAAATTCCAGAAAAAAGACGTCCTAGGACGTCTTTTTTTGTATCTAGGTCTTGCAGTTGCAAAATTTCACATCACAACAGTAGTAAAAAAACCGCCGCCTTCGGCACTCAATTTTGAGCATTCTGGGGAATTGCGGTATGCTGTCCGCCTGTCTTAATCCTCTTACGTGATATGGCCCAATCGCAATTTAATCGTTTACTCGCAGAATCGATATCGTCGCTCAAATCGCCGAGTTTCACCTCTAAGCTCATGGCTCTCATTGCTTCGATACAAAGCTATGACAGCGCAGTGATTCTTGGCTTGCGTACAGGTAAACACCCTATCTATCTTTACGATTCCATTGAGAACAATCGTCATTTGCTTTTCGAGCGTTATCTCACCGCCGCATTTCAAGACGACCCATTCTACAAAATGCTCACCGTTGACGAACAGCAAGGTGTTTTTTCATTAAAAGATGCCAGCAAACACGATATGGATTACCAGATATACTGTACTCAATTTTATCGGCAAACGGGCTGGAAGGATGAATTAAGCATTCTCATTGAAATTGAACCCGATCGCTGGGTGGTGATTTATTTGGGGTATACCGAAAGAGATAACACCTTTTCGCCCTACAATGTTGAACAGCTACACTCCCACTTCGCCATCATCCAATCTTTATGTCAGCAGCATTGGAGAGACACGGAATTCCTTCTCGCAGAACCGCTCTTTCACCCTGAATCTTACTCCCTGCAAAGACGTGAAATGGTTGAGGAAAGTCTGCATTCTTTTGGTCACGGTGTCCTCTCGAACCGAGAAAAACAAATTGCCCGATTAATCGTACAAGGTCTTGATAGTAAAGAAATCGCACAACAATTAAACATTAAAGAAGGCACGGTGAAAAATCACCGAAAGCGCATTTACGCTCAGCTACGCGTTACATCGCTCAGTGAACTTTTCCAAGTGTTCCTCAACCATCTGATCACTCGATAAATGCCCATATTATCCCTTTAGGGATATATCCCCTCTCTGCGTCTATTCGTAATCTGTACGTCACCTCACTCATATCGATAAGACGCCTAAAATGACATTGATTCAGGAATTACAGACGCGTGGTTTAATCGCTCAAGCGAGCGACTTAGAACAAATACAGCAACAGATGAGCCAACCACAAACCGTTTACTGCGGTTTCGATCCAACGGCAGGTAGCCTACACATTGGGCATCTGGTGCCACTGATTATGCTCAAACGATTTCAGGACGCCGGACATCAGGCACTCGCGCTGATTGGCGGTGCAACAGGGATGATTGGCGATCCAAGTTTCAAAGCCGCTGAGCGTAATCTCAATGATGAAGCGACGGTTAACGGTTGGGTTGACGATCTCACGACGCAAATTGAGCAGTTACTCGCGCCCCATCTTAACCAACCGATAACGATTCTTAACAACGCCGCTTGGATGAAAGACATCAATGTTATCGATTTTTTTCGAGATATCGGTAAGCATTTTTCAATCAACGCCATGATCAATCGTGAGTCGGTGAAGCAACGCTTACACCGACCTGAACAGGGTATTTCATTCACAGAATTTAGCTACAGTCTGCTGCAGTCTTATGATTTTGCCGTCCTTAATCGTAACTATGGCTGTCGCCTACAAATTGGCGGAAATGATCAATGGGGAAATATCGTCAGCGGTATTGATTTAACACGTCGTCAAAATGGCGAACACGTGTTTGGCTTAACTCTACCGCTGATCACCAAATCCGATGGGAGCAAATTTGGTAAAACAGAAGGCGGCGCCGTTTGGTTGAATCCAGAAAAAACCTCGCCTTACATGTTTTATCAGTTCTGGTTGTCGACTGAAGATAGCGATGTCTACAATCTACTTCGTTACTACACCTTCTTATCCTGCGATGAGATCGCTCAGATTGAATCCAGCGACCGAAACAGTCATCGCAAACCTGAAGCACAAAACATTCTCGCGCAACATATGACGCGCTTTGTTCACGGTGAGGCTGGATTAAATAGTGCAGAGCGGATTACTCACGCTTTGTTCACTGGGGGTGTCGACACTCTTAATATCAGTGAACTTAAACAGTTAGAGCTGGATGGTATACCTAGCATCACAAGTCATCAGCAAGATACGGTAGACGTGTTGGTCGAGTCAGGGCTCGCCAAATCAAAACGCATCGCTCGTGAACTCATTGAAAACAATGCCATTCGTGTCAATGGTGAAAAAATAACGCCTGTGCATTCACAACTCGGTTTTCCCCTGTTTGACCAGTACTGGCTGCTTCAGCGTGGTAAAAAACATTTTTGCTTAGTCAAACGCGCGTAACCGCTCGCGAAATATCCAAGTCATGCAACTCACCTCTATAACATGAGAAGACGAGCATGACTTGATGAATCACTATATTAATCGGCTACAGCTAAGAGCCACAGGTTAAACGTCACGCGGCATCATCCCTTCAATGCACTCCCTCTGCAGCGCGCGCGGTGGCCGCGTCGATACGCAATAATACATATCAATACGGTTAAGTCCGATGCAAAAAAGGATACTCAAGCCCAATTTGTTGGCGAATCTCATCCATTGTTTTCATCGTATTGATGGTTTGCTGCCAGCTCATTACATCACTCTGCAATTGCCCTTTCGCTATACAGCTCATGACCTCTTCAATTTGATATTCAAAACCTGTCGCTCTGAACGGAAACGCGACCCGTTGTGGCTCTTCGCCATCCACGCATAATACCGCTTGCGTTGCCGCCCAAAACATCGACTCAACAAGGATACTTCCCTTGCTGCCATAGAGGGTAAAGCCATTTTCTAATGTGGTATTCAAACCACATGTGAACTGACTGGCGACCCCCTCATAATCAAGGATCACGCTAGTACGTTCGTCTACGTTAGTTTCACCAATCATGCCATTGGCAACAATGACGCTGGGTTCACGCTGCATCACAAACTGTGACATGGCAAGGTTGTAGATGCCCATATCTAACAGAGCTCCGCCAGCAAGCGCATTATTTAACAGGCGGTCTTCTTCATTACGGGGGACGTTAAAGGCGAATGAGGAGCTCAATAAACGTAAGTCACCGATGCGTTGTTCGCTGAGCCAAGTGAATACCTGCTGCCATGTCGGCAAAAAACGTGTCCATAACGCTTCCATCAAGAACGTTTGATGCTTTTCAGCCAAAGCAACAAGCTCGCGCGCCTGTACCTCATTCACTGTCAATGGCTTCTCACACAATACAGGCTTGCCAGCCATCAAACATTGCCTTGCCCATTGATAATGAAACCGATGTGGGGTGGCGATGTAAATGGCATCGACGTGTGGATTATCAATTAAAGGTTGATAATCATCGTAAGCATGCTCACTCCCGTATTCTTGCGCAAAGGTATTCGCACGTTCTCGATTCGAACTCGCAACGGCATATAAGCGAGCATTAGGGACAACGTCTAATGCTTTAGCAAAATTATGTGCTATGCGACCTAGGCCGATGATTCCCCAGCGAAATGTGTTGCCAGTCATAAACCTTCCTTATTATCCCTGATACACGCCAATTTTTTTCCTAAGTAAAGCCCGAGCTCTACCGAAGCCGTTCTGTCTTAATTTACCTGCCTTTTTGTGGTGTGTTTGTAGTAGAGAGAGATGGTATCGACAGTCCGTGATGCCAATCCTGTTGTGGTCCATAACTCGCTTCGTAGCAAGGATGAAAAAATGATAGAAAAACGACTCAACGAGGGCGGGAGCGGTCACGACACGGAATCAGAAAGATTCGCTTTGCACATTGAGTGAGTGAACCTTAACGTCATAGCACACGGATACTAGCCATAAAAAGACGACCGTCTAACGATACTCAAAGTAAACATGCCTTTGCAATTATGTTATTATGAAATCAATATTGTATTTGATGGAGATAAGTAATGGGCCATATTTTAGGTGACTCTTTCCCATACGTTGCAGGCGCTTTCAAGATTATTGTCATGTGTATTGGTGGCTATTTTGCGATTAAGTGGCATTTTGAGGAAGATAGAAGAGTAAGAGAAGCCAAAGGCGAAGTATTTGATAAAGTAAGCTACATGAAGAAATTGGCGATAATCATCACCTCTCTCATTTCCCTCGTTCTGCTTGTATTTCTCGTAGTTTATGCAACTAACTCGGTACTTTACTGATCCACGTTGTTGATACGGTCGATGTTGAGCGAGCTCAACGGATGAACTTACACGCTTAAGGACTTATCTGATAACACAGATGATGTCACACTGATGGATTTTCTCGCTCAATACTATCCCGTATCTTTATATAAACGCTGACGCGACCGCTCGCGACTAAACGTTGCTCGCTAAATCGGTCGCTTGTTGAGGACCTCGAAATCCGTTCGTCGTCATCACGTCGCCATCTACCGAAATAACCACCGCCTCAATACCTGCAATTGAATTTAAGTAGCTGATCGATTGTGCCGCCGAGTGTAGAAACCCTGCGGTACTCCAAATCTCACCATCCACCGAACGTTTGGACACAATCGTAAGACTCGCGATATCGGTTGCCAGCGGCATACCGGTTTCCCCATCCAACAAGTGATGATAACGCCGACCATTCAATTCAAAGAAACGCTCGTTGATACCGGAGGTGACCATCGACATATCCTGCAACGGCACTACTCGAATCACATCGCCTCGTTTGGACAAAGGGTTCTGAATGCCTACATTCCAAGCCCGGTTCATGTTATTTGGTGAATGTCCTAGAGTGAGGACGTTCCCCCCCAAACTGATAAAGCCGTGCTCAACCCCCGCGTCTATAAGCATGCGCTTGATTTGATCGGCAAAATACCCCTTGGCAATGGCACCTAAATCTATTTCCATTCCTGCTTGGCGCAGAAATACGGAATGGTCTTGCTCATTCAAGACAATCTGTGTGGGATCGACCAGCGCCAACTTTTCATTGATCACCGCTTGTGAAGGTATCGTCGCGGATTTGAAACCAATCCGCCATGTTTTAACCAAAGGGCCAATCGCAATATTGAACGGTGTATTGCTATCTTCGCTATGGTGTTTACCCAGTTTGATAAGCTCAAACAAATCTTGGGCAACCCTCACTGGCGCGATCCCAGCATTTTGATTCACTCGCATCAACTCAGAATCAGCGCGATTGGCCGTAAACCGATCGGCATAATCCTGCAATTGAAGATACGCTTGCTTGATAAGCTGCTCACCCTTTTGATGATGGACCACCAAATCAATAAAGGTCCCCATCATTTCAAATCTTGCGCTATAGCTGTTCATCGTTCTATCTCAATGGAATGTTAAGTAATAAAGGAGAGCAAAGCTCCCCTTTATCATGACCGATTTTATTGAGATAACACTACACAAGATTGGCCGCATTCGCTCCCGCAATACGACCATATGTGAAGATATCAATCAATGCATTACCACCGAGGCGGTTACCGGCATGGATCCCACCCGCGACTTCACCAGCCGCATATAAGCCTTGAATGACTTGACCATCTTTATCAATAACGCGTGCTTGCGTATCGATTTTCAGGCCACCCATGGTATGGTGAACCGACGGTTGTCGTGGCGTTGCATAGAAAGGCGCCTTAACGACTTTGAGCCCAAAGGCGCTCTTATTAAACTCAGGATCATGCCCTTGCTCCACATAATGATTGTATTGAGTAATGGTGTTCGATAACGCCTCTGCTGGTACCCCAATTTTTTCCGCTAACTCTTCAATAGAATCCGCTTTAATAATGGTACCTTCTTTGATTTCTCGCTCGATGGTTTCATCTGACGTATTGGCTGCCGTGTGACGAATATTTTCATCCGCAATCATATACACGAGACCACCATTATCGAAAAAGGCGCCAGATAACACATCTCGGCTGCCACACTCATCCACAAAGCGTTTACCCTGTTGGTTAACAAACACAAAGTTTTCAGGTGGTACAATCAAGCCCGTCAACAATGCCCCAGATTTAGGGTCACCTATAGGCATCAACTGAACAAAGCCCATGCCGACAAGTTCGGCTCCCGCTTTTTCGCCAATCTCAATACCATCACCGACCAGTGCGGGTGAGTTTGTTGTTTTAATATCATCAGCAATGTCTTTCCAATACGTATTGTACTTTTTAATCATCTGCGTATTGGCACCGAATCCGCCAGACGCCATCACCACACCATTGTTCACGTGCAGAATCAGTTCCGTACCATCGGCTTGCATCGCTTTGATGCCAACCACTTTACCCGATTCGACGATCAAATCGGTCGCCCGTGTATCCGTGATGATGCGGCCATTTTGCTCTTGGATACGTTTGGACAGCTTATCAACAAACTCTACGCCTTTTTGGCGTTTTGGTTTATGCGCTCGACGCCATAATGCACCAACGGGAATTTCAACCACACTGCGGTCAAAATCAATGCCCTTCTCCGTTAACCAATCAATGGATTCCATAGAACGTGAAGTCAGCGTCTGTACCAGATCATACTGCCCATGGATTGCTTGTCCATTAAGGTCAGTACGTTTACCCCCCAAATAGGTTTGGATACGATGCAGCTCTTCTGAATCGAATAGGTACGGCTTACCTTTTTCAAGATCGGTAAAGTAGTGATCAAGTTGTGATTTCAAGGTTCTAAAATCAGCCAAATATCCGTCGACAAACTCAGATTCAGGTGTATTCGCCAAATGCATCAACGTTTCTTTTTCGCCTGGCAGTGAAGCAAACTCGCCTTGCCATTTCGGTTCAGCCGCATTCACCCAACCACCGGTGCGCACGGTATTGCCGCCAATCGCTGGAAATTTCTCAAGCAAGATAACGGATTTCCCTTCATCTAAAGTGGTTAATGTCGCACTTAAACCGGCACCACCACCACCAACGACCACAATATCAACCGTTTCTTCTATGGTCTTAGTAGACCACTCAACGGCCTCTCTTGCTTTACAACGAAGGGCTTCAGAGTTACCACCAGCAAGATCCACAGCATTAGCCACCCCATCAAGCACCGCTTGGCTACTGACGGTCGCCCCCGAGATAACATCAATATTCAGTGTTTGACCATCAAGAATCTGTTGCGGAATGCGCTCAAAGGCTGGGTTAGCAATGCCGTCTGATTCTTTCGATGAATCCACAATGATATCTAGAATCTTATCTTCAGAGAACGTGACAGTCACAGGTAAATCATCGTTATGACCACGGCCATAGGCGGTATAATCACCCGCGTTAAATTTGATCGGGATGTTCTGTAGCTCTTTAATGCGCTGGTGCTTAATGGCCTCAGCGGCACTGTCGACGATCATATAGTCCATGATCTCCCACAATGGCGTAGGAATTTCTAACGCGGCTTGTTGCTCAATATCAGCAAACTCGGCACACGTTTCACCGTTAAGCGCTTTCTCAGCCCAAGTTTTCTCGACCAAGAAACCTTTGCCTACCGCCACGATGTCATACCCATTTTCCAGTGCTTTGTCCGCATCACTACGCTGAGCGATGCCGCCAACGCCAATCACCGGTACTTTGGCTAACGTTTCAGACTGAAGCTGACGGTACTTGGTGATGATCGGCTCAAGATCTTCTGGGGTCACAATCGAATTACGAGACCAACTCCCCATGGAGAAATGCAAGTAATCCAAACCATATGCCGCGAGCTTCTCTAGCAAATACATGGTGTCATCAAAGCGGATACCCGGTTGTTCAATCTCTTCAGGAGAAAAACGATACCCGATAATGAAGTCGGATTTATTGTGCGATTGCACGACCTCTTTTGTTTTTGCCAATATCGCTAACGGGAAGGTAGTCCGTTTATTGATATCACCGCCCCATTGATCGCTTCGACGGTTTGAATGGGGAGAGAAAAACTGCTGGAGTAAGTAGGTGTTTGCGCCGTGAATTTCGACGCCATCGAAGCCAGCAAGAATCGCACGGTTCACTGCATCACCAAAGCGTACAATCATGTCTTCGATTTGCTCTTGGGTCATTTGCAATGGGGTTTCTGCGTTGTCACGCAACGCAGCCACTGGACTTGCCGAGATCGGCTGATGGCCACCGTTAATTTCGGGATTGGCCATTCGACCTGCGTGATAGATCTGTAAAATTGCCTTTGACCCTTTGGCCTGAATGGCTTCAGCGAGTTTGCGTAAACCGGTTATTTTGCTATCCGTATCGATCCCTAAAGCCCCGGGAAAGGCTCGACCATATTTTTCAACGAACGCGCTTTCGACGATCACCGCTCCTGCATCGCCGGCACGAGCCGCGTAGTAGGTGATCATTTCATCGGTCACACCCCCATCAAAAAACGCAGATTGAATCGTCATGGGCGCCATCACGATACGATTATGAAGCTTCCCACCAGACTGGAATACGATACCATCGGTTAACTGAGTCATAGATTGTTCCTCTAATAGATTAATTCTCATGTTAAACGCGCCAATCACTCAAGCTTGAGTACATAGTGAATGCTTGATGGTTAGCCAGTTTGATATGAAAACTTAGAGATTCAATAACCACAGTAATATCATGGAAATAAATCTATGAGTAAAATGACTTATTTACATATACATCATGACTCTTGTGCATAAAGAATGCGCAGCCTTTGGAAAGTGAAGTGGTCGGCTTACGCTTAGGCTGAAAAATAACATTGAGGCTCATGAGCGGAGGGAAATAAACGCGTTAAATCTTGCTGTGAACAGCCCGACATAAGGTCAATGGTTCAGAAGCGACACCTCGTTAACCCCGAATCTAGCCTGTCTCTATCACACCAATCGCTATGATTATTTTGCATAGTTATCTATGCTAAACTTTCATTTAATTCATACTGGTATCAGCGCTAGACTTCCGTCAATTTGTCACTTCCTATGTATGGAGAACAGTATGTTTGATGCGTTAATTCTGAATCAAGAAGATAAAAAAACCATGGCGACGATAGAGCCGATTGATGAGTCACAACTTCCAGAAGGAGAAGTGTTGGTCGCGGTCGATTACTCATCATTGAACTACAAAGATGGTCTCGCTATTACAGGCAAAG
The DNA here is from genome assembly GCF_003716875.1 of Vibrio zhugei. Lineage (NCBI taxonomy): Bacteria > Pseudomonadati > Pseudomonadota > Gammaproteobacteria > Vibrionales > Vibrionaceae > Vibrio > Vibrio zhugei. The sequence continues at coordinate 1,885,557 of NZ_CP033078.1, forward strand.
GTAAAATTATCCGTCATTTCCCGATGGTGCCGGGCATCGACTTAGCAGGCAAAGTACTCCATTCTGACGATTCTCGTTATCAAGAAGGAGACTCCGTGGTACTGACTGGTTGGGGTGTGGGTGAAAACCATTGGGGTGGCATGGCTCAAAAAGCAAGCTTGAAAGCCGACTGGCTTGTTCCTCTTCCACAGGGTTTCAGTGCAAAACAAGCGATGATGGTTGGCACCGCTGGCTTCACCGCCATGCTGTGTGTTCAGGCGTTGATTGACGCTGACATCAAACCTGAAAACGGCACCATATTGGTGACTGGCGCCAGCGGTGGTGTCGGCTCTGTCGCCGTTGCCCTGCTCTCGACACTGGGCTACAAAGTGGCGGCAGTGACGGGTCGAATTGAAGAGAACGGCCCATTATTAGAATCACTCGGTGCGAGCCAACTTATTGATCGTAAAGAATTTGAAGAGCCAGCTCGCCCGCTAGAAAAACAAGTTTGGGCAGGTGCCATTGATACGGTTGGCAGCAAAATGTTAGCGAAAGTATTGGCGCAAATGGATTACAACAGTGCGGTTGCAGCGTGTGGTCTCGCGGGCGGTTTTGATCTCCCTACCACAGTGATGCCATTCATTTTGCGCAATGTGCGTCTACAAGGTGTGGATTCTGTGAACTGCCCACGTGAAAAACGCATGGCTGCGTGGGAAAAACTGGCGCAATTGTTGCCTTCTCAATATTTCGAGCAAGCCTGCACAGAAATCACGTTGAATGAAGCGCCGCTCTATGCCGAGAAAATCACCACAGGTCAAAATACTGGCCGTGTTGTTATCAAACTTTAAGCGACTCTCCGATAAGGCCCTACCCTATTAGGGCCTTAATTTGTCCAGCCCCATCTCTTCTACACGCTTGGCAATGAGCCTGCCACATTCTTCTTTTACAATGCTTCTTAACCATTTCTGGGCCGGTGAATGTTCACAGCGAGGATGCCAAATCATCGAATAATCAAAAGGCGTAAAATCAAATGGAAGGGGTTTGACTATCAGGTCATAACGCTCAGAGACTAAGTAAGCTAAATCCGCTGGCACCGTGATAATTAATGGCATCATATCCACGATCGCGAGTGCCGCTTCTAAGTGATAGGCCCTTAACACCATACGCCGTTGAGGCTTGTTTTCCAATGCCTGTTCAAGCAATGATTTAACCCCATCACTAATCGCAATCATGGCATGGGGGTACTTCAAATAATCATCAAGCCCCATCGTTTGGTTCGCTAAAGGGTGTTGCTTAGAGAGTAAACACAACACACCGACACGTCCCAATATTTCATGCTGTAATGGTTCAATCGAGTGAATGGGACGGCAAATGGCTAAATCGGCGCGGCCATAAGTGAATTGATCTTTAAAATGCTCGTTCTGTAGCGGCAAAAAGTCAAACGCGACATTCGGGGCTTCCTGACAAATGCGCGGTAAAGCAAAGGGTAACAGCGTTTGCATGGCATAATCAGTCGTCGCAATGGTAAAGGTTTGATCGCAATACTTAGGGTCAAAGTCGATGGGCGATAACAGTTGTCGAAAAGACTCAAGTGGCTCGCCTAACGCTCGATTCACCGACAACGCCTTTTCCGTCGGGATCAAGTACTGTCCTTGGCGGGTAAAAAGCGGGTCAGAGAGTAAACAACGTAATCGCCCTAAAATCCGACTCATCGCTGACTGGCTTAGGTTTAAACGGTTCGCGGCTCGGCTAACACTGCGCTCCTCAACCAGTATGCGCAATGCAACTAATAGATTTAAATCTCGACGATAGATCTCTTCTACTTCCATACCCAATCTTACGTAATCTAACAACGTTACTAGTGTACCCAATAAATGCCGAAAAATATCTGTTAAGTTTGCAACAAACTGATGCAGATAATATTCTCGATCGAAACCGAAGCATCGCGTTTACCGAACCGCTACGTCTCAAGCACAAAAAGAAAAATCCTCCCTAACCATTCTTACAATCTCACCTTAAAAACAACAAAAGTATCATGATTTCAACATGCCATGCCTAACTCTCTATCACTCGGCGTCCATCTCGCCAGAGCCGAACGTGATAGAAGGTAATCAGAAGCGCTCCGCTTTAGAGATCGCGTTTAATTTGGCCACGACCTTCAGTGCCTGAGGATTTAGATTGGATGCTTGCCAAGCCACCACGATTTGACTCGTGAGCGTCATATCCTCGATGCTGACAATGACCGCTGAATTGTCCAAATGCTCCGCCAAAGAATACGGTACGATGGCGATACCAAATCCGGCCTGAGCCATAGCAATCGTCGTGCGCAGTTGCGGCGACGCAAATTGTGGCTGTATGCGTATGCCAGCATCACTCAATAACGCGCTCAACGCATCATACAGTGCAGGCCCCGTTTCTCGCGGAAAAAGTAACAAGGTTTGTTCTTTGAGCTGATGCAGTTGAAGGCTGTGACACTCTGCCAACACATGATTGGCTGGGATCACCGCAACAAATGGATCATCCAGCAGATTTTTGCGTTCAAACGGCTCACTGGCGTAACACGGCACTCGCATAATCGCGAGATCTTGTTGCTTGTTTTTAAGCTGACTCACCAGCTCGGGCATCGGCATTTCTGCGGTATTAAAATGAATACCGTCACTTTGAATCATTGCCATTTTTTCAAGCACTGGGATACAGGTTGAAGTGGATGTGGCAAAACCAATGTTCACCTGCGTATTTTCACCACGAGCTACTTGCCTCACTCTGGCTTCCGCGCGCTGCGCATCCGCCAAAATATTCTGCGCATCTGTTAAAAATATTTCTCCTGCGCGGGTCAATTCAACCCCACGAGATAACCGTTTAAATAAATCCACCCCTAGCTCATGTTCCAGCTTTTTGATCTGCTGACTCAAGGGTGGCTGTGCGATCCCGATCTGGTCAGCCGCTTTAGTAAAGTGGCGTAACTGGGCAACGGTGACAAAGTACTTTAGGTGACGAAATTCCATATTTTTTCTATATCGAAATAAATCTTTTTTATATTGGATTTATCGGAGCAATAAAGTCAATCTAAATATACACACTATTGCATACATGGATAAACTCATGCGTGAACTTTCTAACTCTCAATGTGCCTGCTCGTTTGATGTCGCAAAAGAATATGCGCTTTATCATCACACCACCGGCGAGGGAGAGATTTATCAAACCTCATTGATGAGTGCCCTGATTGCTGGCATCTACGAAGGTACCACAAGCATAGCGCAGTTGCTCGAACACGGTGATTTTGGCTTGGGGACATTTGACCAGCTTGATGGCGAGCTTATTGCCTTTGATAAAGACGTTTATCAACTGAAATCCGATGGTTCAGCCAATCCTGCGGATAAGGAACAGAAAACCCCTTTTGCCGTTATGACTTTCTTCAAAGCGGACATCGAACTTCCATTAACCTCGACCATGTCGCGCTCAGAGGTACATGCGCTCATCGACAATATGGTGCCCAGTGACAACGTCTTCTGCGCCGTACGTATCGATGGCGTGTTTGACTTTGTACGTACACGCACCGTTCCAAAACAAACTCGCCCTTATCGTCCAATGATCGATGTGGTCGAGGCGCAACCGACCTTCAAATTTAATCAAAGACATGGGGTGGTGGCAGGCTTTCGTAGTCCACAATACACCACGGGTATCAATGTTCCCGGCTACCACGAACACTTCATTACCGATGACCGACAAGGCGGCGGACACATTCAAGATTATCGCGTGTCATCCGGTTTTCTTCAGATAGGCAAAGTCTCGCGACTGGTCATTGACACGCCATCCTCCGCAGACTTCCTTAACGCCGATTTGGCACCGGAAAATATTCGCGCCGCGATCGAAAAAGCCGAAAAATAATACAATTAGGTCAACCTAATAAGGAATAAAAAATGTCATCTCAACCTTCAAAACATACCGGCGCCCAGTTAATCGCACAGCAACTGGAATCATTGGGTATCCAAACTATTTTTGGTATTCCTGGCGCCAAAATAGATCCCTTGTTTGATGCGATCGAAGATACCAATATTGATATGATTCCCGTACGTCACGAGGCAAACGCCGCCTTTATGGCCGGCGTCGTCGGTCGCTTAACCGGTAAAGCCGGTGTCGCGCTGGTGACCTCAGGACCGGGCTGCGGAAACCTAGTCTCAGGTGTGGCGACGGCTAACTCAGAAGGCGATCCAATGCTGGCGATTGGTGGCGCGGTGAAACGTACTGACCAACAAAAACAGACTCACCAAAGTATTGATACCGTTAGTATCTTTCGTTCCATCACTAAATTCAGTGCCGAAGTACAACACGCCGATGCCGCCACTGAAGTCATGGCGAACGCCTTTCGTATCGCCGAGTCCGGTCGTCCGGGGGCCTGCTTTGTCAGCCTTCCTCAAGACGTCTTAACCGACCAAACCCAAACGGACATCATTGTTCCGTCTCACTACAGTCAACCGGGGATCGCGGATAGCGCAGCAACAGAAGAAGCCATCAGTCGTATCAAACACTCGCAGCGCGCTGTCGTCTTACTGGGATTACATGCCAGCCGCAGCACCAACAAAGCCGCTATCGCACGTTTTTTACAAAAAACACAGTTGCCCGTGGTGGGCACCTATCAAGCCGCTGGCGCCGTCGATATTACTTACTATGATCACTTTGCCGGACGAGTCGGACTCTTTAATAATCAGCCCGGCGATGTGCTGCTGCGTGATGCCGATTTAATTATCACAGTGGGATTTAGCCCGATTGAATATGACCCAGAATTGTGGAATCGTCATCGTTCTGCCATCATCCATGTCGATATTGAACCCGCTGAGTACCAATTAAATTACCAGCCTTGTGTCGAAATTGTCGGCGATATCGCTCAATCGCTCGAACAGGTCAGTAACGCCATATCTGAAGCCACATCACTCTCGCCAATGGCTGCGTCGATATTGGATGAAGTCGCTACCCAACGAGAAGTGATTAAGCACTACCCTATCAAACACACCGCCCAAGGCTTTCATCCGCTGACCCTTATCAAAGCCATGCAAGAGATAGTGTCAACAGATACCACCATGTGTTTAGACATGGGCAGTTTCCATATTTGGATTGCGCGTTACCTAAGCTGCTTCCGAGCTCGCCAAATGCTGGTATCCAACGGACAGCAAACCATGGGAGTAGCGCTTCCTTGGGCGATTGGCGCCAGCCTACTTAAACCGGGTCATAAAATTATTTCGGTTTCAGGGGATGGCGGATTCATGCAATCGAGCATGGAATTGGAGACCGCCGTAAGATTAAAATGCAACATTGTGCATATCATATGGGTAGACAACGCCTATAACATGGTAGAAATGCAGGAAATGAAGAAATACCAGCGTTACTCTGGCGTCAAATTTGGCCCAATTGATTTCAAAATGTATGCCGAATCATTTGGAGCAAAAGGGTTTGCTGTGACCAATCGCCACGAGTTACAGTCGGTATTAAAAGCCGCCATGGACGTCGAAGGGCCATCAGTGGTGGCGATTCCCGTGGACTACAGCGATAACTATAAATTGATGGTACCACGTGACAATCAGCAACAAGATCCTGTGTTTGCCGAGTCATGTTGTTCTAATCATTAACGCCATCCTATCCTGCGCATCAAGGTCGCAAACTTGATGCGCATACTGACAATCGCCACTCTTGACATTAATCGCCGCTTTTCCCATCAAGCCCTCCCTTCTTTTGCTTGTGTCTTGTGTCTTGTGTTACAATTACCGCTATTGAATGACTGTCGAATTCAATATCCAGATACGGCATAGAACACGGATTCGTGTTCCATCATGCGACGCGCAGACAGATTGTATCCAGCCGTATAAAACCCTAGCTTTCCTCGGTTGTTATCTTCGCTACAAAACCGGATAATACCAGGATCAGAACATCACCCTAGACTGACTATGACCGAATATGTGTTGCTGTTGATCGGCACTGTGCTGGTGAACAACTTTGTACTGGTAAAATTTTTAGGTTTATGCCCATTCATGGGGGTTTCGAAAAAGCTAGAAACCGCTATTGGTATGGGGTTAGCCACCACGTTCGTACTCACGCTTGCGTCGGTATGCTCTTATCTGGTTGAAACCTATATTTTACGGCCGCTTGGTATTGATTACCTACGCACAATGAGTTTCATCTTAGTAATTGCGGTAGTGGTGCAATTTACGGAAATGGTGGTCCATAAAACCAGTCCGACTTTGTATCGACTGCTGGGGATCTTTTTGCCGTTAATCACAACCAACTGTGCAGTACTCGGTGTGGCATTGCTTAACATTAATGAAAATCATGATTTTATCGAATCGATCATTTACGGATTTGGTGCCGCATTAGGCTTTTCATTGGTGTTAATTCTCTTTGCTTCAATGCGTGAACGGATCCACGTTGCCGACGTCCCTGCTCCCTTTAAAGGTGCATCGATTGCGATGATCACCGCAGGATTAATGTCTCTTGCCTTTATGGGCTTTACCGGATTGGTGAAACTGTAATGAGTACCATCTTGATTGCTGTTATTGCACTGGCCGTTCTTGCGGCAGTATTCGGTGCAATTCTTGGGTTTGCATCCGTACGCTTTAAAGTCGATGCAGACCCGATTGTTGATCAAATTGATTCAATTCTTCCACAAACCCAGTGCGGTCAATGTGGTTACCCTGGTTGCCGCCCGTACGCAGAAGCCATCGCCAATGGCGATACCATTAATAAATGCCCTCCTGGCGGCCAAGCCACCATAGAAAAGTTGGCCGACTTAATGGGGGTTGACGTACCAGAACCGGCGCACGATCTGGACGACAATGTCAAAACCGTGGCTTTCATTCATGAAGACATGTGTATTGGCTGTACCAAATGCATTCAAGCGTGTCCTGTCGATGCCATTGTCGGGGGCACCAAAGCCTTACATACCGTCATCAAAGATGAATGTACGGGGTGTGATTTATGTGTCGCCCCTTGCCCAACGGACTGTATTGAAATGATCCCAGTTGAAACCACACCGGATAATTGGAAGTGGCAACTGGAGGCGATCCCTATCGTCGATGTCACAGATGCGGCCGCCAAGCAAGGTGTCAACTAATGGATAACATGTCATTAATCGAACAAATCAAAAGCGGAAAATTGTGGGATTTCCCTGGGGGCATTCACCCACCAGAGAACAAAAAACAATCCACCAAAAAACCGCTTGTTGATGCGGGAATTCCCCGCGAATTAATCATTCCGTTAAAACAACATATCGGACGAGCGGGCGATGTCATTGTCAACGTCGGTGACCAGGTCTTGAAAGGTCAGCCACTGACCCAGTGTAATACCGGTTTTACCGTGCCAGTGCATGCACCGACTTCGGGTATTGTCACCGCTATTGAACAACGTACAGTCGCCCATCCTTCAGGGTTAGAAGAGACTTGTCTGATTCTCGAATCCGATGGTCATGATCGCTGGATTGAACGTTCCCCTTACCAAGACTTTCGCTTAGCCACGCCATCGGAGCTAATTGAGCACATTCGCCGTGCAGGGATTTCAGGTATGGGCGGAGCCGGTTTCCCGACCGCTCGTAAGATTGAATCTGGCCAAGCTAAAATCGACATGGTCATCATTAACGCAGCAGAATGTGAACCCTACATTACGGCCAACGATGCCCTAATGCGCGAATACGCGGACGATATCATCAAAGGGATCGATATTGTTGAACATATTCTGTCTCCTAAGCTGACTGTCATTGGTATTGAAGATAACAAGCCACAAGCCATCAAAGCGTTGGAAGCGGCCGCGGCTGACCACGAGAATATACTCATTCGCGTGGTGCCGACTAAGTATCCTTCCGGTGGCGCTAAACAGTTAATCAAATTATTAACCAATCAAGAAGTCCCCAGTGGGCGACGCTCATCAGAGCTTGGGCAAATGGTATTTAACGTCGGTACGGTGCATGCCATAAAGCATGCCATTATTGACGGTGAACCTTTGATTCAACGCGTAGTGACGCTAACCGGAAAAGCCATTAAGCACCCGCAGAACGTGTGGGCTCGGCTCGGTACCCCTATTCAATTTTTATTGGATCAATTTGGCTACAAAGAAGACAAAAAAATCCCTCGCTTGATCATGGGAGGCCCACTGATGGGCTTTGCTCTTCCTCATAGCCAAGTGCCGATCACCAAAATATCCAACTGTATTTTAGCACCGACGCGTCGTGAACTGGCACCACCAAAACCGGAAATGCCATGTATTCGTTGCAGCGCGTGTGCCGATGCTTGCCCTGCTTCGTTATTACCACAGCAACTCTTTTGGCACGCCAAAGCTGAAGAATATGAAAAGTGTGAAGAGCTCAATCTAAAAGACTGCATTGAATGTGGGGCTTGTGCCTATGTTTGTCCGAGCGATATTCCGCTCGTGCAATATTATCGCCAAGCGAAAGCAGAAATCAGAGAACGCCGTCTTGAAGCGGAAGCGGCGGATCGTGCCAAACAGCGCTTTGAGGCGAAGAAAGCACGGATGGAGCGCGATAAAGCGGAACGTGAGGAACGCTTTAAAAAAGCAGCGGAACAACGCCGTCAAAAAATGACCGAAGCCAATAACGGCAATGATGCTGTGGCTGCCGCGATTGAACGCGTTAAAGCACAAAAGCAAACATCCCAACAAGAGGCTGGTCCTAAACCCGCAGTGGCGGCTGCCATTGCTCGCGCCAAAGCCAAACAAGCCGAAGCCATGGGCCAAGAAGCAGAAGCGCCTGATAATAGTGAAATGATGAAATTGCGTGAAGAGCGTAAACGTCAGGCACGTGAGCGTAAGGCGGCGAAGCAACAACAGACCAACAGCGATAATGAATCGGCGTCTCAGGCTTCCTCCACCAATAACACCGCGCCAAGTGAAAGCAAAAGTGATGCGGTCGCCGCAGCGATTTCTCGCGCCAAGGCTCGTAAGCAGCAAGCGACATCGTCAGACACCGATGCATCACCCGCGCCTGACACCGCGCCGCCATCACACGCTGAGACCGACTCGGCTGCGCAAGACAGCGACCCGAAAAAAGCCGCCGTCGCCGCTGCCATTGCCCGCGCCAAAGCTCGTAAGCAGCAGCAAGCGATATCGTCAGACACCGATGCATCACCCGCGTCTGATACCGCGCCGCCATCACACGCTGAGACCGACTCGGCTGCTAAAGACAGCGACCCGAAAAAAGCCGCCGTCGCCGCTGCCATAGCCCGTGCTAAAGCTCGCAAGCAGCAGCAAGCGACATCGTCAGACACCGATGCATCACCCGCGTCTGATACCGCACCGCCATCACACGTTGAGACCGACTCGGCTGCTAAAGACAGCGACCCGAAAAAAGCCGCCGTTGCCGCAGCCATTGCTCGCGCTAAAGCTCGCAAGCAGCAGCAAGCGACATCGTCAGACACCGATGCATCACCCGCGCCTGACACCGCGCCGCCATCACACGCTGAGACCGACTCGGCTGCGCAAGACAGCGACCCGAAAAAAGCCGCCGTCGCCGCTGCCATTGCTCGTGCCAAAGCACGTAAAGCGGCCAATAAGCAACATTCAGCGACTAATTCCGAGGAGAATGACTAGTGGCCTTCTTTATTGCAAGTTCCCCGCATACCCATGTTAAGCGAAGTACGGCTGACATCATGAAATGGGTCGCCGTGTGTGCGATTCCAGGCTTGTTGACCCAGCTCTACTTCTTCGGTTGGGGCACTTTGGTACAATTACTATTTGCGATTGTGGTGGCGTTGAGCTTTGAAGCGATCGTTATGAAATGTCGTAAACGCCCCATTAAATTGGCATTGCGTGATAATAGTGCGCTCGTCACCGCTTGGTTACTCGCCGTTTCGATTCCACCCTTATCCCCTTGGTGGCTTATGGTGATCGGGCTTATTTTTGCCATTGTGATCGGTAAACAATTGTACGGTGGATTAGGTCAAAACCCGTTTAACCCAGCCATGGTGGGATACGTCGTACTATTGATTTCGTTCCCAGTACAAATGACCAGTTGGATGCCGCCATTACAATTTGCCCCACAAAGTGTGTCGTTCGGTGATGCTATCTCGACGATCTTTACGGGCTTCAGTATTGATGGTTATTCACTACAACAAATTCGTACTGGGCTCGATGGTATTACCATGGCAACGCCACTCGATACCATTAAGACGTCAGCTCGCACCGGGCAGGCGCTAAGCGATATTATGCAAAAACCACAGTTTGGTTTCATTGCAGGAATTGGCTGGCAATGGGTCAACCTCGCTTATCTGGCGGGTGGTTTAGTATTATTGCGCCTGCGCATTATTAACTGGCACATCCCCCTCGCCTTTCTGGCGGGTCTTTTGCTCACGAGCTCGATCATTACTCTCTTAGCCCCCGGAACCACGGCAGGCCCATTAATCCACTTGTTATCTGGTGCGACGATGTTGGGCGCCTTTTTTATTGCCACCGATCCGGTCTCAGCGTCTACCACAGATAAAGGTCGACTCATTTATGGGGCTTTCATTGGCTCACTCGTGGTGATTATCCGCAACTGGGGCGGATACCCAGATGGCGTCGCCTTTGCAGTCCTGCTCGCCAATATGTGCGTGCCGATGATTGATTACTACACCAAACCTCGAACCTATGGTCATTAAGGAAACGTATGCTCAATGCTATTCGTAAAAATGGCGCCATCCTAGCCATTTTCGCTTGTGCCTCAACGGGGGTTGTCGCTCTAACTGACTATTTCACGCAGGATAAAATTCAAGAGCAAGAGCAGGCTCAACTGCTCTCAATTTTAAATCAAGTCGTGCCAAAATCATTGCATGATAATACGCTGTCGAATACCTGTGCGATGATCCGTGATCCACAGCTCGGTACCACGAAAGCCATGCCCGCTTATTTTGGTACAAAAAATGGTGAATTGTCCGCGATTGCCATTGAAGCCATCGCGCCAGATGGCTACAACGGCGCCATCAAAATCATTGTTGGGGTCAATACTCAAGGTGTCATTACTGGCACTCGTGTGCTTGCTCAAAATGAAACCCCCGGCCTCGGTGATAAGATCGACTTGCGTGTGACCGATTGGATTTTAAGTTTTACGGGTAAAACGGTCACCGAGCAAAACTATGACACTTGGAAAGTCCGTAAAGATGGTGGACAATTCGATCAGTTTACCGGAGCGACAATTACGCCTAGAGCCGTCGTAAAAGCGGTACGCAATACGGTTGAGTTCGTCAAACAAAACCGTGAAAAACTGTTTGCTCAAGCTCACCAATGTGAGGTCAAATAAGATGGATACGAATAGAAAACTACTCAAAGATGGCATGTGGGATAACAACCCAGCTCTCGTGCAGTTATTAGGTCTTTGTCCCTTACTGGCGGTCTCATCGACCATCACCAACGCGCTCGGGTTAGGCATTGCCACGCTACTGGTTCTCGTTGGCTCCAATGTCATTGTTTCTCTCGTCCGTGACCATGTGCCGAAAGAAGTACGAATTCCGGTGTTTGTTATGATCATTGCCTCGCTGGTGACTTGCGTGCAATTACTGATGAATGCCTACGCATATGGGCTCTATTTATCTCTAGGCATTTTTATTCCACTGATCGTCACCAACTGCATTATCATTGGCCGAGCGGAAGCCTTCGCCTCGAAAAATGATGTGCTGCCGTCCGCTTTAGACGGTTTTTGGATGGGGCTGGGGATGACAAGTGTGCTCGTCGTACTTGGGGCCTTAAGAGAGATCATCGGCAACGGCACATTATTTGATGGGGCCGATTTATTACTTGGTGATTGGGCGACGTCACTGCGTATTGAGGTTTTTCATTTTGATAACAGTTTCTTACTGGCCTTACTCCCCCCGGGTGCTTTTTTCGGTGTTGGTTTACTCATCGCCCTCAAAAATGTCATTGATAAACGCATTGCGGAACGTCAACCACAACAAGATAAACCGGAAATTGAACGGGCGCGTGTGACCAACGTAGGATAGTGTTCTATCAACACCACATAATAATAAACCTTCGCGTCATGATGTCATCGTCCTGACGCGGCTCGGACTGAAAGCTGCCATCATGAATAATATAAAACGCCGTGAAATTCTCGAGCGACTTCGAGAAAACAACCCACATCCAGAGACAGAACTGAATTGGCAATCGCCTTTCGAGTTACTGATCGCTGTGTTATTGTCAGCACAAGCAACGGATGTGAGTGTTAACAAAGCCACCGCCAAGTTATATCCGGTTGCAAACACACCGGAATCAATCTTGGCTCTTGGGGTTGATGGTGTAAAAGACTACATCAAAACCATTGGGCTATTTAACTCAAAAGCGGAAAACGTGATTAAAACATGTCAATGTTTGGTCGATTTGCACGGCGGTCAAGTGCCAGAAGATCGCGAGGCATTGGAAGCGCTGCCGGGCGTAGGACGTAAAACCGCCAATGTGGTATTGAATACCGCATTTGGTTGGCCAACCATTGCGGTCGACACGCATATTTACCGGGTCTCAAACCGAACCAAGTTTGCGATGGGGAAAACGGTGGATGACGTGGAAGCTAAGTTATTAAAAGTGGTTCCAAAAGAGTTTAAAGTGGACGTCCATCATTGGTTAATCCTACATGGACGCTACACCTGTGTGGCAAGAAAGCCACGCTGTGGCAGTTGTATTATCGAAGATCTTTGTGAATACAAAGACAAAATTTATCCGGAAGATTAGGAGCACATAATGTCGAACAATCGTATTTTACACACAATGCTACGTGTTGGTAACCTTGATACCTCTATCGAGTTCTATACCAATATCATGGGCATGAAGCTGCTACGTAAGAGTGATAACCCTGACTACAAATACACCCTCGCCTTTGTGGGTTACTGCGACGAATCAGAAGGTGCTGTGCTCGAATTAACGTATAACTGGGGTCAAGACAGCTATGACCTTGGTGACGGCTATGGCCATGTGGCTATTGGTGTTGATGATATCTATACCACCTGCGATAACATCAAAGCTGCGGGCGGAACTGTCAGCCGTGAGCCGGGACCAGTAAAAGGCGGCACCACGCATATTGCTTTTGTACAAGATCCTGATGGCTACAAAATCGAGCTTATCCAAAACTCACAAGCCAGCAAAGGCTTAGAAGGCTAAGTGGCTCAATCGACTTACAAAAAAGTGGCCTGCTGGCCACTTTTTTTTTGCTCGATACTTAACACCACCACGACGCGATTAGTAAAGCTTGTCCGTACGTCCCAAGGAAATCACCACACGGCGGTTCTTGGCTTTGCCAATCGGCGACGAATTGTCCGCTACTGGTCGACGTTTACCATAGCCTTGCACTTGAATTCTGTCTTGCGCTAAGCCTAACGATTCAAAGTATTTACGTAGTTTGATCGCTCGTCTATCAGATAAATCCTGACTGACATCTTTTGTCATGGCAGCACCGGTATATGTTGCCACTAACACCAAATCAATATCTTGATTGTAACGAATATAGTTGGCAATTTGCTGCAAGCGCTTTTGCGATGCTTTATTAAGCTCAACACTGTCACCTGCATCATAGTGTAAAATCGTAAACGAAATGTCTTCAAAACTATAAGGCAATAAATTTGCCAAGCAATGGCTAAATGCGGTGTATTTGTCTTGGAACAAAACCGAAGAAAGCGCCACAGAAATATGTTGCCCAGAGTTATGCCAATCTTGGAAATTAAACGTTGGGTAATTACCATGTTCGAGCTCACTGAGCATCGACCACGCGGTTTGTCCGCCAACATACCCATCAAATTGCTGGTAGAACTTCAATTGACTCATGCGCATAGCAGCGTCACCTGGACGCCACGCGGGCGGCATCGATACTAAACTGACGGGTTCCGTCTTACCCATAGGGCGCAACATTTTCAGCTCAAAGTCTAAATTGATTTTTTTACTGGCATGAGAAGAAAATACCGCAGTGCCGTAATGCGGGATCGGATGTACCAGACGACACTCTAGTGGCGTATTTTCTGCCATGGTCCATGTTGACTGCTCTGGCTTGGCAACGTAGTGCTGCTCAAATGCAAGGGCATGCCATGACATCATCATGAATAATGCGCCTAGCCCATACATCACCCTGTTTTTCATAACTTTCTTCTCTTCAGTGTGCCGTTCACGATAGGCAGCAAATTGCCGACCCCTGATGTGCCTTTGGAATTATGCAATAATCTAGCCAAAACTCCTTGGAGATAGCGCATTCGCAACAATATATCCGCCATTGTACCCCGTCGCTTTGGTGCCTTATCTGGCCGACTTTGTCTCCACCCAAGAGAGCCAAATTAATTCGCACAAACCCGCCTGATTGGTTTTTCTTATTCCCAGAATCTGTAATAATGCTGCCCTTGTCACACCTATTAGAGTAAACATGAACGAAATAGATGAAAGATTGACACTAAAGAAGCGCTTTCGCGGCTATTTTCCTGTGGTCATTGACGTAGAGACCGCCGGATTTAACTCGCACACGGATGCATTACTTGAAATTTGCGCAGTCACGTTACGCATGGATGAACACGGTGTCCTTCATCGGGCTTCTACCCTTCATTTTCATGTCGAACCTTTTGAAGGTGCCAATATTGAAAAAGCGGCATTAGAATTCACAGGGATTCATGACCCTTTTAGCCCTCTACGTGGCGCAGTCAGTGAAGAGCATGCTCTCAAAGAGATCTACAAGCTGATCCGTAAAGAACAAAAAAATGCCGGATGCAACCGGGCGATTATGGTGGCACATAATGCAGCGTTTGATCACGGCTTTGTTATGGCGGCAAATGAACGGAGTCATTTGAAACGCGTGCCGTTTCATCCGTTTGCCACTTTCGATACGGCAACACTCAGTGGCTTAGCTTATGGACAAACAGTCCTTGCCAAGGCCTGCCGTGCTGCAGGTATGGCGTTTGATAATAATGAGGCCCACTCTGCGTTATACGATACGGAGCAAACGGCAGAGTTATTTTGCCGAATTGTGAATAAGTGGAAAGCATTAGGCGGATGGCCGATACCTCCAGCAGACGACAGCACACAATCCAATGACGAAAGAGAAGACTAAGGTCATCGATTTAACCCAGTGAACTAATTAATTGAGACATTTATGAACCCAGTAATAATTTCTGTTTGCATCATGCTGTTATTAGCATTGGTGCGAGTCAACGTCGTCGTCGCACTGACATTCAGTGCCATCGTCGGCGGATTGATGTCCGGCATGAGCATTACCGATACCGTCGCCGCATTTGAAGGCGGACTCGGTGGTGGTGCCACGATTGCATTAAGTTATGCCATGCTTGGCACGTTTGCCGTAGCGATTTCTCGCTCAGGCATTACCGACCTACTCGCACAATCGGTCATTAAAAAACTGCACGGTAAAGAACACGGTGTGGCAACAACTGGCCTGAAGTATGGCGTTTTAGTTGTATTTCTTTTGATGGCGGTGGCTTCTCAGAACATCATTCCTGTACATATCGCCTTCATCCCTATTTTGATTCCACCTCTGTTAGGCGTATTGGCAAAACTGAAACTGGATCGCCGTCTTGTTGCGTGTATTCTAACCTTTGGTTTGATCACCCCCTATATGGTGTTGCCGGTCGGTTTTGGTGGCATTTTCTTACATAACATTCTCCTTAAAAATCTGCGTGATAACGGATTAACAGACATTACCGCGGCGCAAGTGCCAATGGCAATGATGTTACCTGGTTTCGGCATGGTTGCTGGCCTACTTATTGCCGTATTTATCAGTTACCGTAAACCCCGTCATTATCGTGAAACTCAATTTACCCAAACAGAAACGAAAGCCGTGACCATTAATAAACGTCACATTGTGGTGGCCGTTATCGGCATTGTAGCGGCCTTGAGTGTGCAACTGCTGACCGGTTCAATGATCATCGGTGCACTGGCTGGCTTTATGGTGTTTACCTTTGGCGGCGTGATTGCTTGGAAGGAAACCCATGATGTGTTCAATCAGGGGGTTCATATGATGGCCATGATTGGCTTTATCATGATCGCTGCAGCGGGATTTGCCGCCGTTATGAAAGACACAGGTGGCGTCGAAACACTCGTTCAGGCCGTCTCGAGTAATATCGGCGATAACAAGCCGTTAGCCGCACTATTGATGCTCGTCGTTGGCCTACTGGTTACCATGGGAATTGGTTCATCATTTTCCACTATTCCAATTATCGCTACGATTTATGTGCCCCTAGCGCTGGCTTTTGGTTTCTCACCGATGGCCACCATCGCGCTCGTCGGCACGGCGGCAGCGTTAGGTGATGCAGGCTCACCGGCGTCGGACTCAACCTTAGGGCCAACATCGGGTCTGAATGCCGACGGTCAACATGAGCATATTTGGAACACCGTTGTTCCCACCTTCTTACACTACAATATCCCACTGATTATCGCGGGCTGGATTGCCGCTATGGTCCTGTAGCCGAAAAATCTCGAGTCGTCGTTGATACTCGTTAGGCGTGAGCGTCAGGCGAGTATCATGACTCATCAACCGATACGCCGACTCTTACCCATAAAAAAAAGCAGCATCCTAGATGCTGCTTTTTTGTCTCTGTGAGGCACGTTTAACCTTCGTTGTGCATTTCCAGATTGACCAGCTCTTGCTGTATATCGCGCTCGAGCTTCGCGTCATCACTGCGCATCGACTCAAGAAACTCAAGGTAATTTTGATCAACATCGCCAGTTACATATTCGCCGTTAAATACCGATGTTTCGAACTGTTGAATATCGGGGTTACCTTCACCGACCGCTGCCACAAGATCATCTAACGTTTGGAAAATTAGGGCATCCGCACCAATTTGCTGACAAATCGCTTCATTATCACGGCCATGAGCAATCAATTCGTTCGCACTTGGCATATCGATACCATAGACGTTCGGGAAGCGAATTTCTGGAGCAGCAGACACCATATAGACCTTCTTCGCACCAGAGTCACGAGCCATTTCCACGATCTGCTCCGAAGTGGTTCCCCGGACAATCGAGTCGTCGACCAGCAAGACATTCTTCCCTTTAAATTCACTGCGAATCGCATTCAACTTACGACGAACCGACTTTTTGCGCTCTTGCTGTCCCGGCATGATAAAGGTGCGCCCTACATAACGGTTTTTCACAAACCCTTGACGGTACGGTTTATCAATGGCCTGAGCAATTTGCAGGGCAATATCGCACGAGGTTTCAGGAATAGGAATCACGACATCGACGTCCAAATCGGCATAGTCTTTTTGAATACGCTCACCCAGTTTTTTGCCCATTTCAACACGTGCACTGTATACCGACACTTTATCGATAAACGAATCAGGACGAGCAAAATAAACAAACTCAAAAATACAAGGATTTAGGACTGGAAAATCGGCACACTGTTTGGTGAATAACTGGCCTTCAAAGGTTGCGTAAATCGCTTCACCGGGAGCCACATCACGCACAAAGTCAAAACCAACAGCATCAAGCGCAACCGATTCAGATGCGACCATATATTCCGTGC
Source organism: Vibrio zhugei (assembly GCF_003716875.1). NCBI lineage: Bacteria > Pseudomonadati > Pseudomonadota > Gammaproteobacteria > Vibrionales > Vibrionaceae > Vibrio > Vibrio zhugei. The sequence goes on from NZ_CP033078.1 coordinate 1,903,003, forward strand.
GACCCGCAACGTCACGTTTTCCCAAACACAGTGGACGAATCCCATTGGGATCACGAAAGGCAATCATACCGTGACCGATAATCATTGCTACGACCGCATAGGCCCCTTTAATGGTGCGGTGCACATTGGTAATGGCTCGGAAGACATCATCTTCATTAATCATGCCTCGAACCGTATCGACTTCATGGGCCAATACGTTCAGTAGCACTTCCGAGTCCGATGTGGTGTTGACATGACGGCGGTCTTTCTCAAACACACGTTCACGAACTTCTTTGGCATTGGTCAAATTACCATTGTGCGCAAGCGTAATACCAAAAGGCGAGTTAACATAGAAAGGTTGAGCTTCTGAAGCGCTGGAGCTTCCTGCAGTGGGGTAACGAACATGACCTATTCCCACGGTCCCTTGCAAGCGTTGCATGTGTCTTGCTTCAAATACATCTTTGACCAATCCATTCGCCTTACGCAGACGAAAACGATTGCTTTCTATGGTACAAATACCCGCAGCATCTTGGCCACGATGCTGCAATACCGTTAAGGCGTCATAAATAGACTGGTTTACAGGGGTTGCGCCCACGATTCCAACAATACCACACATGTGCTAATCCTCGATTTTCGACTCTATCTGACGCTAATTAGCGCCAGATAGAAAACTTGATGTTGCCTGTAAGTGCTCAAAAAATGGTGAAATAATATGACTAAACTGAGGTACTAATTGCGAGTTTTTCCACCATACTGTTGCTGGTAATGCCGTAAAGGCATCCAGAAAAAACAAGACAGCAGACACAATTAATACCCCTCGCAGCGCACCAAACACCACCCCCAGAACTCGATCTGTACCAGACAATCCTGTCTTTTGCACCAGCTGCGCAATCACGTAGTTCACAATCGCCCCGACAATCAATGTTGCGACAAACAATGCGGCAATTGCAGCACCATTGCGAAACACCGGATCTTGGATGTTAGTAAAGTACACCGCTAGTTTGGCGTAATAGTGAGACGCAATAAAAAATGCCCCAAACCAAATCACCAAAGACACGGCTTCTCTTGCGAAACCTCGAACTAAGCTAATCAACGCAGACAGGCCGATCACACTTAAAATGACGATATCTAACCAATTCATATATTATTTACATCTTAAGTTGGCGCGCATTTTAACAGAAAAATACGCGACGCAAACGTTTTCTTATGGATTTAGTGGTTTAAATTTGAGCAATCGACCTTTAGCACCGGTTATTTTCTGCAATTCATCAAGCTGACGCTCTAGTTTACTCTTCGAAACATCCGGACCAATAATCACTCGGGTAAAACCGTTCTCTTCCTTCGTATGGGCTTGGTAACCACGTTTTTGTAAGTCTGCCACGACTTTCTTCGCGTTACTCGCATTTTTCAGTGCCATTAACTGAATGAGCCACGCACTATCTCGATAATCGTTTTTCTCGGGTTGTGACGTGATTTGGGTTTCCACCTCATCGGTACTCTCGGGTGAGGTAGATGAAGCATCAGAATCGGCAGACTCATTCGCTTGCGATGAGCGAGTCTGAGTCGTCACGGCTTTCACGGGTGCGTCTGGCAACGTTGCCTTATCGTTATCCGGTTCTATGACATCAAACGATCCCTTTTGCTCATCAGTCTGAGGCTTGATCGGAATACTTGCCACATCATCTTCATAATGACTTTTCTTTCCATCAAGAATATCTGGCAATACGATAACCCCAATGGCAACCAATACAATGGTTCCTACTAAACGGCATTGAAATTTACTGGCCATTTATGCTCCTCTATTTTGCCAATGCGACAAGACTTCGCCAACAGTGTGAAATGAACCTACCACCACTATGACATCCTGCTCTGAGACTTGTGTCAAGGCGGCTTCAAATGCCATCACTGGACTGGCAAATTCGGTCAACGTCTGGGTCGTATAGGGACGAATCGCCGCACAAAGCTCATCGGCAGTGGCGGCTCTGGGACCGGTTAAGGATGCGGGATACCAAGCAGCCACTTTCGGCGCTAACGTAGCCACGGTGGCCGCTATGTCCTTATCATGCAACATCCCAATCACAATATGGAATGACGCCTCAGGATAACGCTGCTGCAACTCATTCATTAAATACTGCGCCGAATGCGGGTTGTGTGCCACATCCAATAGTATGGTGGGCTTTTGAGAGAGTTGCTGCATCCGTCCTGGCAATTGGGCCTTTTTAAGACCGTTAGCGATATTGACATCCGAGATCGCTAACTCAGAGACACCAAGCGCCATCAAAGCTGTAGCCGCATTGGGCAGGGGCAGACATGGCAAAGGCAAATCAGTTAAATCAAAGCTTCCACTCCACCAGCGCCATGAGTGAGCACCAGTACGCTCATAATCAAATTGAATACCGACCTGATGGAATTGCGCCGCAATATCATCCGCATGAGCCGCTACGGTAGCTGGCGCTTTCGGCTGACCACAAATAGCCGGTTTACCACGACGAAATATCCCTGCTTTTTCAAAGCCGATGACATTGATGTCATCGCCTAACCAATCGACATGGTCTACGGCTAAGCTGGTGATGATGGACACATCATGATCAACCACATTCGTTGCGTCCAAACGACCACCTAAGCCGACTTCTAACAACACCACGTCGACCTGTTCTGTTTGAAAAAGTCGTAAGGCGGCTAACGTACCAAACTCAAAAAAGCTCAGCGAAATATCGCTACGTTGCTGTTCAATGAAAGAGAAAGCCTCGGTATGCTTTGTATCATCCAGCACTTGGCCATTGATACGGACACGTTCGTTGTATTGAATTAAGTGGGGAGAAGAGTATACGCCAACGCGGTAGCCAGCATCGAGTAAAATCGCTTCCATCAAGGCACACGTCGAGCCTTTGCCGTTGGTACCGGCCACGGTGATAACCGTTGGTGCGGGCTTGGTAAGCGCTGCGCGAATGGCAACTTGTGAGACTCGCTCCAAACCTAAATCGATGGAGGAGGAATGAATATGAGTTAAATAATCAAGCCACTCGCTCATTGGCGTAGTGGCTTGAGGTGTCAGGTTCTGTTTCATCTAACGTATAACCAATTAATTGAGTGGTTTAGTTAGCGTCTACTTTACCCTTTTTTATCCGCTTCTGGTACTGAATATGACTCTTGATCGTCGTTAACTTCTTCAACTTGAGTCGATTCATGGTTTGTCATCTTCGCCAATAAGCCAGACAAGCGCTTACGCATATCACGACGGTCAACGATCATATCGATCGCACCATGTTCAAGTAAGAACTCACTACGTTGGAAGCCTTCTGGTAAGTCTTCACGTACTGTCTGCTCAATAACACGACGTCCAGCAAAGCCGATCAGCGCCTTCGGTTCACCAATATTGATATCCCCTAGCATGGCTAAACTGGCTGATACACCGCCCATGGTCGGATCCGTCAGTACCGAAATAAATGGCAGACCTTTTTTCGATAAACGCTCAAGCGCGGCACTGGTTTTGGCCATTTGCATCAAAGACATCAACGCTTCTTGCATGCGTGCACCGCCGCTTGCAGAATAACACACCAAACCGCAGTTATTTTCCATCGCAGCATTAACGGCTTTGACAAAACGCGCCCCGACGACTGAGCCCATGGAACCGCCCATAAAAGCAAATTCAAACGCACACGCCACAACAGGCACGTTCATGACTTCACCTTTCATCACGATCAGCGCGTCTTTCTCACCGCTTTTCTTTTGTGCTGCACTCAGGCGATCTTTATAACGCTTCGAGTCTTTGAACTTAAGTTTATCTTGAGGTTCAAGTTCAGCACCAATTTCTACGCCGCTGTCAGGGTCAAGGAAAGTTTCTAAACGACGACGAGCGCTCATGCGCATGTGGTGATCACATTTAGGACAAACTTCTAGGTTTCTCTCTAACTCTGCATAATACAGAACCTGATCGCATGAAGAACACTTCGTCCATACCCCTTCAGGGATATTGGCTTTACGAGCAGTTACAATATGGGTTTTGTCTAAAATCTTTTCGAGCCAACTCATGGAAGACCTTTTACTCTCAACTCTCCCGCACCATCGCGAAAGATATAAAACAGAAACAAATGCGTGCGATTAAATCACATAAATAACGTGCTGTAGACAAAAAACTGGTTGTACCTATTTTTTCTCTGCAACCATCACGCATAACTTAGGTAGAATTTTACTCATCGTTCCTACTATAAGCGACTTAGCTCATCAGGTAAAAACAGCGGGCCGATGGGAACAATCGGCAATTCAAATTCTTGTGGGTAATCTACGTCAACTAAATACAACCCTGCCGCCTTGGCTGTTGCACCCGCTAAATTCCTATCTTTAGCCTGCAATAACCATTCAATCCATTCCGGTGGCTTTTCCTTTTTGCCAACAACCAATAAGCTGCCAACAATGTTCCTAACCATATGATGAACAAATGCATTGGCTTTAATATCTACCACCACATAATGATTATGGCGGCTAACGTTAATATGCATAATATTACGCCATGGACTCCTAGACTGGCAATGGGCTGCACGAAATGAAGTAAAATCATTTTCGCCTAGCAAATATTGCCCAGCTTGATGCATCAAAGCAACATCGAGTTCTCCATGATAATGACTCACGCCACTCGCCAGAATGGCTGGCCGATATGCGTGATTATAGATCACATACCGATAACGTCGTGCTGTCGCACTAAAGCGAGCATGAAATTCCTCGGGAACGGGTTTCGCCCATCTTACCGCAATATCTTTGGGCATGTTGGCATTGGCTCCCATCGTCCACGCCACCATTTTCCGATCAGCGGTTGTATCAAAGTGGACCACTTGGCCAGTCCCATGAACACCTGCGTCCGTACGACCTGCACACTGAACCTCAACCGGATGATTAGCGACGATAGTCAAAGCTTTTTCTAACGCTTCTTGAACGCTTTTTACGTCGCGCTGGCGTTGCCAGCCGTAGTAACGAGCACCATCATACTCAATACCTAAAGCGATTCTCATGATGTTATTCTCGTTGAAAATGGGGCAAGAAGTATAATCGCAATTCAACGAAATTTCTAATCAAGCGACAAAAAGGCGAGAAAAATCCCGCCTTTTTTGTCTAACTCCGTCCTTGCAAGCTATCAATTAAGCGCTTCGCCTCTTGACGAATATCATCATCACCATCGACGATCGACTCCTCCAGCAACTTAATTGCCCCTTTGGCATCATTCATTTCAATGTACATTTTAGCCAAATCAAGTTTTCCCGCTGCTGCGGCATTCAGATCAACATCGACTTCAGAAATATCGCCCAGTACGTCAGGGAATTCATTTAACCCGACATCAAGCTGCAGCTCTTGTTCATCCAAAGACGCCGCACTATTGGCCTGATTTTCTTCATTCTCAACTTGTGCCATCAGCTCATCAATCGTCATAAACTGACTCGGATCGGCTCCTGGCGGCACATCCTCTAGTGTTTCTTGTTCACCCCAGTTTTCATCTTCAATTTGAGGCGCCGGCGTTTGACTCTCATTACTCCAAATATCGGCCAAATCCTCTGGCACATCATCGGATATTTGCGACTTCTGTTCTGGCGTTAAATTAAAGCCATTCCAATCTTCGCCTCCCACATCAAGCATGGCTTCTAAATCCATACCCGCACTATCAATGGTATCGGCATCGATTGGCTGATCAAAACGAAAATCATTATGCTCAGGCGAGTCGTCTAGCCAATTGCTTAAGGACGCTTCATCAAAAGATAAATCGGGACCGGCTGCGCTAGTTGGGGACGATTCGTTGGTCTCTTCCCGGTTCTCTGACGGCGCTTGCGAATGTTGTGAGGTTTGCTCAGACGGCATAGTATCCGCCGGTGCCTCTTCCGCAAAGCCTGTTGATATGGCTGCTTTATCCGACTGATTTAATGCATCTTCTTCAGTAAATTCTGGGAAATTACCATCCGCCAATTCCCGTTCAAGTTCTTCTTCGCTAAAACCCACCGGATCGTCAATGGGTTCAGGGTCTAACTCCCCTTCTGCATTTTCCAGCGCATCTTGCTCAGTAAACTCCGCATACTCTTCGTCTAGATTAATCGAAAAGTCATCGTCATCATCAAGCGCGAGATCGAGCTCATCGTCGTCTAATTCCGGCTCAGTCGCGACCTCAGGTTCCGCCGCCTCATTTGCTTCAGATTGCGCTGAAGACGGCTCATCAACCACTGGTGTATCTGTCGCTTGTGCATCCACCGACACGTCATCCTGTGACAGCTCTGGCTCGGTAACCGCTTCTACGGGTTGCTCTGACTCAGGTGCCGAACCCTCGTCACTGCCTTGCAATGCCGCAAGCGCATCGTCTTCGTCAAACTCTGGCAATAACTCGTCATCAAGTACGAAATCAAGCTCATCGTCGTCCGATTCCGGCTCAGGCGCGATCTCAGGTTCCGCCGCCTCAGTTGGCTCGGGTTGCGCTGAAGACGGCTCATCAACTGGTGCATCGGTCGCTTGTGCATCCACCGACACGTCATCCTGTGACGGCTCTGGCTCGGTAACCGCTTCTACGGGTTGCTCTGACTCAGGTGCCGAACCCTCGTCACTGCCTTGCAATGCGGCAAGCGCATCGTCTTCGTCAAACTCTGGCAATAACTCGTCATCAAGTACGAAATCGAGCTCATCGTCGTCCAACTCCAGCTCAGGCGCGACTTCAGGCTCCGCCGCCTCAGTTGACTCGGGTTGCACTGAAGACGGTTCATCAACTGGTGCATCCGTCGCTGGTGCATCCACCGACACGTCATCCTGTGACGGCTCTGGCTCGGTAACCGCTTCTACGGGTTGCTCTGACTCAGGTGCCGAACCCTCGTCACTGTCTTGCAATGCCGCAAGCGCATCGTCTTCGTCAAACTCTGGCAATAACTCGTCATCAAGTACGAAATCGAGCTCATCGTTGTCCGATTCCGGCTCAGGCGCGACTTCAGGCTCCGCCGCCTCAGTTGACTCGGGTTGCACTGAAGACGGTTCATCAACTGGTGCATCCGTCGCTGGTGCATCCACCGACACGTCATCCTGTGACAGCTCTGGCTCGGTAACCGCTTCTACGGGTTGCTCTGACTCAGGTGCCGAACCCTCGTCACTGTCTTGCAATGCCGCAAGCGCATCGTCTTCGTCAAACTCTGGCAATAACTCGTCATCAAGTACGAAATCAAGCTCATCGTTGTCCGATTGCGGCTCAGGCGCGACTTCAGGTTCCGCCGCCTCAGTTGGCTCGGGTTGCGCTGAAGACGGATCATCGACTGCTGCATCCGTCGCTTCTGCCGACTCTGAAGCGTCATCAAAGATATCGTCGCCCAGAATATCGGTGTCATCGAGATCAAAGCTCAATTCATCATCAGAGACAGTTTGGCTCGCGAGAATCGATTCTTCTTCAATGTCTTCTTCCGGCGACACAGCCGAATGATCCCCTTGATCAAGCTCTGCCGCAGACGTGACCGTTTCGAGCTCATTGACGCTTGGTGTCGTATCTTCACGATTATATGGCGTTGACGATTCAGCGTTTAGCATTTGAGATGGCAAAGGCTCATCGTCATCGATACTCCAATCGTCATCTTGTGGCGTACCAAACTCATTTGGCTCTGGCTCTGGCTCTGGCTCTGGCTCTGGCTCTGGCTCTGGCTCTGGCTCTGGCTCTGGCTCTGGCTCTTCAGATTGTCCCTCTATTTCTGGCTGAAAATCAAAGGTTTCTTCTGGATTATTCACGTCTTCTTCCGAGAGTAATTCAGGCTCAAACTCGGCTTCAGATTCAAATTCGACACTGTCTAATAACGGATCTTTTTCAGGCACATTACTAATGAGATCATCTATGAAGTGCTCACTATCAAATAACTCGCTGTCCGCTTCTTCCTGTGCGCTTTTTTCAATTTCTAAAAGTTCATCGAAGAGTTCAGTACCATCGTCATCATCAGGATCACTCTTCGCCAGTTCTTCTAGTTCAGGATCGCTTTTCCATGAGGTTACATCAGAAATATCGTCGCCTAAGACTTCATCAAGCAAGTCTGCGCTGTTGGCATCAAATTCCGGCGTCTCTTCATCACTGTCACCGAGCAACTCATCGAGCATTTGATCGCTCGACTCTAGCTGGCTCAATAGCTCTGAATCGTCACCTTCCTCTTCATCAGCCCCTTCCATGAGCTCATCGAGTAATGCAACACTATCATCTTCTAGTGTGAAGTCATCGCCCTCATCGTCCTCATCCAACAATTCGTCAAGCAGGGCGGTTTCATCAGCCGTCGTCGGAGTATCGTCTTCCTCACGTGTCGAGGCGGTATCTGTCTGCGCCTCATCGAGTAACTCATCCAATAACGCAGCATCGGACTCGGTACCTGGAACACTGTCTGCTGATTGCGCTTCGTTTTCTAATGTTTCTAAATCGGGCTCTTCAGAAATGCTATTGAAGAGTTCATCCAGTTCTTCGTCTGATGCGACACTGCTACTTAAATCCAAATCTTCAGGCAAACCAAGGTCGAGAGGGTCCAGCTCTTCTTCTGGCTCTGACTCATTGAACAGCTCATCGAGCATTGATTGGTCAAGATTATTGCTACCTAAATCTTCCGAAGGCTCATCGGCCTCCAATAAGGACTCAATATCATCTTGGGAGATTTGTGGTTGCTCAGAAGGTTGATTATCTTCGCTCTTCAAATCACCGTCATCGGCGATACCCGCGAATAAATCTTCATCATCGTTTTCATCATCAAGGTCAAAGTCAATATCACTACTTGCCAGTTCAGAGAATAAATCGTCTTCACTGGTTTCAACATCCGTATCATCAGCAAATAAAGCGTCTTCTTCGCCTGACGATTCACCAAATAAATCATCATCGAGTTTGAGATCATCATCTTCCATGACCAATAAATCATCGATCATCACCAACGACGGTTCTTCACTCTCTGGCACCACCGCTTCTTCAGCGACCGGTTCCTCTTTCTTACGACGTCCCAATAACCATACGGCCAGTAAACCAATGAGCAAACCAGGAATTAATGCGAGTAACGCCAATAGCCAAGGACTTGAAGATACTTGATCCCATGTGCTTTCTTTTAGCTTTGGATCGCTTTGTTGTTTGGTTTGCTGCTCCGCTTGTAGCTTTTCAAATTCGGTGCGAATTCGACTATCATCATTGAGCTTTTCTTTCAGTCCTTTGACTTCCTGCTGCACGTCAGACAACAGTAAACGTAACCGATGATTGCGCTCCTCAAGTGCCGACAACTCACTTTGGGAACGATTCAATTCTTTTTCGACGGTCTTCGCTTGATTCTCAACAGCCGAGTTACTTTTGGCAACAGAGGATGACGATGCTGGAGATTGACGCGTCTTCGCAGGCTTCTGAGCGACGCGAGATTCACTCGCCAGCCGTGCTTTGTGAGCACGCATAATACGCACCGCCTCAGCGGTTGTGGCGCTTTTCACTTGTGTTAATGACGGGATACGTAACGTACTGCCAGGCAATAAGCTGTGGATGTTTTGATTTTCAAACGCTTGCGGATTTAAACGATAGATAGCCAGTAACGTTTGCTGAACCGTTACTTGATTTGAAGGACGCAATTTCGTTGCGATCGACCAAAGCGTTTCGCTTGACGTCGTGGGTCCAAAAAATTTCGCAGGTTGACTCTCTGCCGATGCGGAGTTGCGCTCCACATTAGTACTGAACTGGGGAGAAGACTGAACTTGGCCGCTTGGACCAATTAAACGAATCCCTTCAGCACGTACAAAAGAAATCTGAGTCACGGCGGCTATTGCCAAGGGCATTAGCAAACGTTTAAGAAGTTGACGCATATAAGGCTCAGCTATGTGCTTTAAAAAATAAATACCGATCTACTTAATATATCGGAATAATGGGGTAAAACTATAGAAATACGCATAAAAAATTATTTAGTCGCTCAATTATCGTATAGGCCTCACACTATTATGAGTTTTTCTCATTTCGTAGTCTGCCATTATCCCTGAATCATGAGGCAAAAATAAAGCCAGCACTTGGCTGGCTTTAACACTTATGAGTGTAACACGTTACTTAGCTTCAATCTTTGCCCAAGTATCACGCAAACCGACAGTACGGTTAAAGACTAACGCCTGCGGTGATGAGTCTTTGTTATCAGCACAGAAATAGCCTAAACGTTCAAATTGATACCCAAATTCCGCTTCTGCTGATTGAAGACTGGGTTCAACAACCCCGTTCTTCACAATCAGAGAATCGTGATTAATCGTCTCAGCAAAGTTATTAGCCGCGCTAGGATTAGGCACGTTAAACAAACGATCATACAAACGAATTTCAGCTGGCAAACCATGAGACGCCGAAACCCAGTGAATCACACCCTTCACCTTACGGCCGTCTGCTGGATTTTTACCCAAGGTTTCATTGTCGTACGTACAGTAAATCGTCGTAATATTGCCTTGCGCGTCTTTTTCAATACGCTCGGCTTTGATGACATACGCACCACGTAAACGCACTTCTTTACCGAGGACTAAACGTTTGTATTTCTTATTCGCTTCTTCACGGAAATCTTCACGCTCAATCAAGACCTCGCGCGTAAATGGTACGTCACGAGTCCCCATTTCTGGTTTGTTCGGGTGATTCTGTAAAACCAACGTTTCGACTTGATCAGCGTCGTAGTTTTCAATCACGACTTTCACAGGATCCAAGACCGCCATTGCCCGTGGCGCATGTTCATTTAGGTCATCACGAATGCACGACTCTAACGAACCAAACTCAATTAAGTTCTCTTGCTTAGTCACACCAATACGTTGACAGAATTCACGAATCGAGCCTGGGGTAAAACCGCGGCGACGTAAACCTGAAATCGTAGGCATACGTGGATCATCCCAACCATCCACTAACTTTTCAGTCACTAATTGATTGAGTTTACGCTTGGACATTACGGTATATTCTAAGTTTAAGCGGCTAAACTCGTATTGGTGCGGGACACAGTCCACCGTAATATTTTCGAGTACCCAATCGTACAAACGACGGTTATCTTGGAACTCAAGCGTACAGATAGAATGCGTAATGCCTTCCAACGCATCAGAAATACAATGGGTAAAATCGTACATCGGATAAATGCACCATTTATCACCGGTTTGATGGTGAGAGGCAAAACGTACCCGATATAACACAGGATCACGCAGCACCATAAATGATGATGACATATCGATTTTTGCACGTAAGCACGCAGTACCTTCCGCAAACTCGCCTTGACGCATTTTTTCAAACAACGCCAAATTCTCTTCAACTGGACGATCACGATAAGGGCTGTGCTTACCCGGCGCGGTTAGCGTTCCGCGGTATTCACGAATCTGCTCTGGACTTAGCTCTTCAACATACGCTAAGCCTTTGTTAATCAGTTCGACTGCATATTCGTAAAGCTTATCGAAGTTATCAGAAGAATAGTGAATATCTCCTGCCCACTGAAAGCCTAACCATTTGACGTCTTTCTTAATCGACTCAACGTATTCGAGATCTTCTTTTTCAGGGTTGGTATCATCAAAGCGTAAATTACACTGTCCCTGATAGTCCTGAGCAATACCAAAGTTCAAACAGATCGACTTTGCGTGCCCGATATGCAGATAACCATTTGGCTCTGGCGGAAAACGAGTATGCACGCTAGTGTGTTTACCATCCGCTAAATCTTTATCAATGATTTGGCGAATGAAGTTCGATGGACGAGCCTCAGCTTCACTCATCTATAGCACCTCAATTTTATTTAGTATTGTCAGAAAATGTATCGTTCACTTATCGCCTAGCGGCGCTGGGTCAACAATGACGATGATGCCAGTAATGATCCACAATTCTCTACAGATGCACAATAGAAACTATGCGTTTCTTGCAATTATTTCTTTAGTGGCTGTTTAAAAGCTGCGCGTTCATCAAAAAAAGCCCTTAAACAAGGGCTTTTTGTCGATAGTAGTCAGCACAAGTCACACTAGTCTTGCTCGATATCTTTCATCTCACCCGCAATGATTTCCACCATTGGACCTAGGATCACTTGGATACTGGTTTTATTGAGTTTGACCACGCCCATCGCCCCTAACGCTTTCAACTCACTTTCATCGATGGAGCCGCTATCTTTCACTGTTAGCCGTAGACGTGTAATACACGCATCGATATTATCGACGTTGTCATGGCCACCTAACACAGCCAGATACTGCTTAGCTAACTCTTGGTTGCTGGTTGAACCTTGTGGCTTACCTTGCTGTGTTCCTAAGGCAACATCGTCCTCACGGCCCGGTGATTTAAGGTTGAAGGCGCGTATGGCCACATAGAACGTGATGAAGTAGAGGAAAAAGAACCCAAAACCAATGAACAAGAGTGTTAGTGGTTTGGTTGCCAGTCCCCAGTTTAAGACAAAATCGAGTAAACCCGCAGAGAATCCAAAGCCATCAAGCGTACCAAACGCATTGGCGATCACCATTGAAAGCCCAGTGAAGACCGCATGAATCGCGTACAACGCTGGCGCTAAGAACACGAATAAAAACTCTAAAGGTTCCGTAATACCAGTTAAAAAAGCACAAAATGCAACGGAGAATAACATACCACCGACTTGCGCACGCTTTTCTGTTGGCGCACACAGATACATGGCTAGCGCTGCGCCCGGCAGACCGAACATCATCACAGGGAAGAAACCATTCATAAAGCGACCAGCACTTAAATCACCACCAAAGAAGCGGTTCAAGTCGCCTGTTTTTATGGTATCCGTGACCGAGTTAACCACAGCGGTTACATCCGGTGTCACCGAATTGACAAAATGGAAAGTATGTTCATTCCCAACCACCAAAGACTTCGCAATATCCGGCGCGACACATAACTTGGTGATGTTTGTTAATGCATTCGCGGCGGCATGCGCATTAGAGACGATGATTTCCTGACAGGTCCCCATACCAAACCAGAAATACGAGTTAAGTACGTGATGTAATCCCACCGGAATGAGCGCTCGGTTGAGAACACCGTAGACAAATTCTCCCAAAGACCCAGAAGAAGAAATACCGTGAGCTAACGCATCTAACGCAGACTGCACGTAAGGCCACACAAAGCCTAACAGACCACCAGCGATTAAAGAGAAAAGCCCCGCCATAATAGGCACTAAACGACGACCGGAGAAAAAAGCCAACCATTGCGGTAAACTGGTTTTATAAAAGGCATTGTACGAATGGCCCGCAATGATTCCGGCGAAAATCCCGCCAAAGAAAGACATATCATTCTCTGCGTTAATGGTTTTCGCTGTCGCAGTGAGAACAAAGTACGCGACCGCACCAGCAATACCTGCCGCACCAGCAATACCTGCCGCACCAGCAATACCTGCCGCACCAGCGCCATCGATCGATAATCCAACGGCGATCCCCAACCCAAATAGCAACGGTAGGTGGTCGAAAATTGCCCCCCCAGCATTGGCCATAAAAGGAATATCGAGTAAATCACCTTGTCCCAGTCTCAGCAGCAACGCTGCGACTGGAAGCGTCGCGATAGGTAACATAAGAGCTCTACCTAGCTTTTGTGCATATCCTAAAATGTTCACGTCATAATTCTCCAGTTAGATGTCCGTATCTCAGTCAGTTACTTTTTTTACTTGCTCAATTTAGTTACGCATAGTGTAGGCAGATGTACGAAAACATAAACAAAATACTCATGATAACGTGACAATGATCACCATAAAGCGCAAATAAAATCTTACAATTCGGTTAACTACCACAACTTATTTTTTTGTGTAAAATATGAATACTTCGCGGTATGATAAAAATGACGATAGTATATGAAACTGACAGAATAATTAATCCTTATGTTAACTGTCTGGTGACTATTTATCGTTAGATATCACACTGCTTAACGATCGGCCTTATCATTGGCCACTGTTGCAAGCATGGCAACATCATCAAAATTAGAGAAGTGAAGGAATAAAAATGAAATATGCGTTAGTTAATGGCACAATTTTTACTGGCGAATCTATTTTGACAGATCATGGCCTCATCATTAGCGATCACATCATCCATGACATTATTCCTCGTCATGCACTTCCAGAAACTATGCCGGTCATCGATGTGAATGGTGCAAATATCTCACCTGGATTTATCGACTTACAATTAAATGGCTGTGGCGGCGTGATGTTCAATGACGAGATCAGCACCGCGACATTGCACACCATGCACCGCGCCAATTTGCTGTCCGGCTGTACCAACTTTCTTCCAACCTTGATAACGTCCTCGGATGAAAATATGCAACAGGCGGTAGCCGTCGCGCGTGATTATATGCATCAACATCCTCATCATGTGCTTGGTCTGCACTTAGAGGGTCCTTACCTCAACCCAGAGAAAAAAGGCATTCATAATATTGACTTTATTCGTCAATCGAACCAATCCATGGTGGATTTCATGTGTCAGAATCACGATGTGATTGCACAACTGACTATGGCGCCAGAAATGAACGATGCCGCCCATATCCGTCAACTTGCACAGGCCGGAATTACGGTATCTTTAGGTCATACTAACTGCTCTTATAAGCAAGCCAAAGCGGGCTTTGCGGCAGGAATGACCTCCGCCACTCATCTTTTTAATGCGATGTCCTCTATCACTGGGCGTGAACCTGGTGCTGTGGGTGCGGTTTATGATACTCCCAGTGTTTATGCCGGGATCATCGCCGACGGGTTCCATGTGGATTTCGCGAATATTCGGATAGCCAAACACCTCAAAAAAGACAAGTTACTCTTAGTGACTGATGCAACCGCCCCTGCTGGTGCTGATATAGAGTCCTTTATTTTTGTCGGTAAAACAGTATATTACAAAGATGGTAAGTGCATTGATGAAAATGGCACTCTGGGTGGCTCGGCGCTGACCATGAATCAGGCAATCAAAAATTCCGTCAAATATGTGGGGATAGAACTGGATGAAGCGCTACGTATGGCTACACTATACCCAGCGCAATCCATTGGTATAGATAAACAATTCGGTCGTATTGCACCGGGATATATCGCCAATCTTGCAATTTTTGACTGTGACTTGAATGTAGACGCCACAGTAGTAAACGGACAATATGGAAAACACTAAGAATGACTGGCGGACAAATCGGTAATGTAGATTTAGTAAAACAATTAAACAGCGCAATTGTCTATCGTTTAATTGATCAACAAGGTCCTATTTCAAGGATTCAAATTGCCGACGTTAGTCAGCTTGCTCCGGCGAGCGTGACTAAAATTACTCGCCAGCTGCTCGAACGCGGCTTGATTAAAGAGGTGGCTCAACAAGCCTCTACGGGCGGACGCCGCGCGATTTCCCTCACAACTGAAGTGGCGCCATTCCACTCGATTGCTGTGCGAGTAGGCCGCGACTACATCTATCTGGGTTTATACGATTTATCAGGAAAAGAAAAAATCCTCGAACGACAATTTTTTGCCTATACCATGCAAGAAGAATTGGTCAGTGGATTAATACGCTTTATCGACGATTTTAAACATCGTCACGCACACCAAATCGCGCAACTCATCGCCATCAGCATCGTCCTCCCTGGGCTCATTAACCCAGAAGATGGGGTGATTGAATACATGCCCAATATTAATATTGAAGACGAGAAATTATTTCTCGTCGGCATCCTCGAAAACCATTTTAAAATCAGTTGTTTTGTCGGAAATGACGTACGCTCCCTCGCCTTAGCCGAGCATTATTTTGGCGCCAGTAAAGACAGTTATGATTCGATTGTCGTCAGCGTCCATCATGGTGTCGGAGCCGGCATCATCGTCAACGGGCAAGTATTTTTAGGGCATAACCGGAATGTGGGAGAAATAGGCCATATTCAGGTCAATCCACTGGGTGAACGTTGCCAGTGTGGCAATTTTGGCTGTTTAGAAACCATCGCTTCAGAGCCAGCCATCATTCAACACATTCGCCGACGCTTGGAACAAGGTTATCCGTCGTCGTTACCGCATAATGAATTGCTCAATATAGACACCATTTGTCACCATGCCAATAATGGCGATGAACTGGCTACAATGGCACTTACCCAAGCTGCCAATGACTTAGGAAAAGCGATTGCGATGACCGTCAATATGTTTAACCCACAAAAGATTGTCATTGCAGGAAAAATTAATTTAGCCGAAAGCATTGTCTACCCGGCTCTACAACGCAATATTTCTCATCAATCTTTACACGCATTCCGTGAGCAACTCACCATCGTGCCATCCAGTATTGATGACCATCCGGCACTGAATGCCTTTGCTCTCATTAAACGGGCGATGCTAAATGGTGATTTACTGCAAAAATTATTAGATTAATCCCATCTGTGTTATGAAAGTCAGACATGTTCAAGCACAGTGATCTATAGTCTAAGCTATTCATTATCCTATCCATGCAGCGTTAATACTCGTCGAAACTATTATGGAATTGATCTTTATCTTCGCGGCGTTCATCGCCGGTTTGGTGGTCGTTAAGTGCCACCTCCCCCCACTGGTTGGGTTCTTAATTACCGGGTTTGCACTGCATGCCTATGGTTATGAATCGAATGACACCATCAATCAACTCGCTGACTTAGGGGTGACACTGTTACTTTTCTCCATCGGCTTAAAGCTGGATATCAAAACCTTAATCTCTAAAGAAATTTGGCTAAGTGCAACCTTACACAACCTGCTGTCGACCTTAATGTTTACGTTGGGTTTATTGGCGTTGCAGTTTTTGGGTCTCAGATCCATCGCCGAACTCGGCCTTGGCCAACTGGTATTGATCGGCTTTGCTCTGTCATTTTCGAGCACCGTGTTTGCGGTAAAATCACTCCAAGAAAAAGGGGAAATGAACGCCATTTACGGCACCATTGCCATTGGTATTCTCGTCATGCAGGACATCTTTGCCGTGATTTTCTTGTCAGCATCCACGGGAAAACTGCCTGAATGGTATGCGGTCTTCTTATTTTTACTGCCTTTGGCAAGGCCGCTCTTGCACAAAGTGATGGATTGGGTTGGTCATGGTGAAATGCTGGTGTTATTTGGCTTTTTTGCCGCGCTCGTTCTCGGGGGAGGCTTATTCCAATGGGCTGGACTAAAACCAGATTTAGGCGCGATCATTCTCGGTATGCTGCTGTCAGACCATGCCAAGACATCAGAACTGGCTAAATCACTCTTTAACTTAAAAGAAATGTTCTTAGTCTGCTTTTTCTTAAACATTGGTTTATCTGCCGACCCAACTCTGACAGGCTTATTGCTGGCTCTATTATTGCTACTGTTACTGCCATTAAAAGGCGCACTTTACTTTTGGGTTCTCCACACCCATCGCTTGCGCGTACGCACGTCTCTGCTCGCTTCTCTAAGTTTATTTAACTACAGTGAATTTGGACTGATTGTCGCAGGCATCGCATTTAAATTAGGTTGGCTACCCAATGACATTATGGTCACCATCGCGATCGCGGTCCCCCTCTCCTTTATTTTGGCGGCGCCTTTGGGTCGTCAAGGACATGCGCTCTATCAAAAAACCTCACACTGGGTGAAACCGCAGAGTGTTGACAGGCTCAACCCTAAAGATGGCATCATCAACCCGGGGAATGCTCAAGTGTTAATTTTGGGTATGGGCCGGATCGGCTCAGGGGCATACGATGAATTGCATCAGCGTTATGGCAATATCTGTCTCGGCATCGAGTTAACACCTGATGCATCAGCCAAACATCAAATAGAAGGCCGTAATGTGATTACCGGCGATGCGACCGACCCAGATTTTTGGGAACGTATTTTGGTCAAAGATAGCGTCAAACTCGTTTTACTCGCCATGCCACATAACCAAGCCAATAGAATCGCTTTGGATCTTCTCAAAGCTCATCACTTCAAAGGTAATATCGCCGCTATCGCGGAGTATAACGACCAGAAAAATGAGTTGATCGAAGCAGGTGCGCATGCCGCTTACAACGTCTATAACGAAGCAGGAACTGGATTTGCACGTCACGTATGTGATGAGCTCAAGACTGAATTTGCGGCCCACTCTTAACCTGTCTGTCGATGAGAGGTGCGACATGTGCCTCTCATCCGCCGTTTTATTCCACCGACCCATTCACTTTCTTACGTTTTTTTTCACGCAATCCGTTGCATTTACCACCAGACAATAGAAATTATTTAATTAAAACCAATTATTATTAAATGCTATTCACCTTATGTTCTATTTCATAAATTTAACCACAATAATAAGTTGCTTTTTTTAATCAAAGTGGCAAATTGAATACATGAGATGAAGTGGTATTCAAAAAGGAAAGTGGTATGTGTTCTATCTTTGGGATCTTAGATATTAAAAGCGATGCAGAAGCGCTGCGTCCATTAGCTCTGCAAATGTCGAAAAAACTCCGACATCGTGGGCCGGATTGGTCAGGTATATACACCGCCGATCATGCCATTCTTGCGCACGAACGCCTTGCTATTGTTGGTTTAAATAGCGGAGCACAGCCGTTATATAGCCCAGATAGAAAACTTGTCCTTGCCGTCAACGGTGAGATTTACAATCATAAAGAGATCCGCGCTCGTTACGAAGGCGTGTACGATTTTCAAACCGAATCAGATTGTGAAGTCATCCTCGCGCTCTATCAAGATAAAGGCGCAGACTTAATGGAAGAGTTAAACGGCATTTTCGCTTTTGTCCTTTACGATGAAGACAACGATCAGTTTCTGGTTGGGCGTGATCACATTGGTATTATTCCTCTATATCAAGGCTATGATGAATTGGGTAACTACTATGTCGCCTCAGAAATGAAAGCCTTAACCTCTGTGTGTAAAACCATCAGTGAATTCCCTCCCGGTCATTTTTACCGTTCAGGAGATAGCGCCCCACAACGTTACTACGAACGTGACTGGTTTGAATACAGCGCAGTGCAAGATAATGCCTCAGACAAAGCAGAACTGAAAGAAGCCCTCGAAGCGGCCGTCAAGCGCCAATTAATGACCGATGTTCCATATGGCGTCTTACTGTCTGGTGGCTTAGATTCTTCGATTACTTCTGCAATTGCCAAACGATTTGCAGCCATGCGTATCGAAGATGACGAACAATCCACAGCCTGGTGGCCACAGCTACACTCATTCGCGGTAGGACTTGAAGGCGCTCCGGACTTAAAAGCAGCACAAGAAGTTGCCGATCAAATCGGTACCGTGCATCACGAAATGACCTACACCATTCAAGAAGGCTTGGATGCGATTCGTGATGTGATCTACCACATTGAAACCTATGATGTAACGACCATTCGCGCTTCAACGCCGATGTTTTTAATGGGACGAAAAATCAAAGCCATGGGCATCAAAATGGTGCTTTCTGGTGAAGGGGCGGATGAACTGTTCGGCGGATATCTTTACTTCCACAAAGCACCGAACACTCAAGAGTTTCATGAGGAAACGGTACGTAAGCTGCTCGCCTTGAACTTATTTGATTGCGCGCGAGCTAACAAATCATTAGCCGCTTGGGGCGTTGAAGGCCGCGTACCGTTTTTAGATAAAGAATTCATTGATGTAGCGATGCGATTAAATCCAAAAGATAAGATGTGCGGCAACGGCAAAATCGAAAAACACATCTTACGGGAATGTTTTGAAGACTATTTGCCAGCCTCTATCGCATGGCGTCAAAAAGAGCAATTCTCGGATGGTGTCGGTTATGGCTGGATTGACGCACTCAAAGCGCAAGCAGAAGAAAAAGTCTCCGACCAAAAAATGGAAGCGGCCGCATTCCGGTTCCCATATAACACGCCAACCACCAAAGAAGGCTACTTATATCGTGAAATTTTTGAAGAGTTATTCCCACTAGAATCAGCCGCTCACTGTGTGCCGGGGGGGCCATCAGTAGCGTGCTCGAGTGCGAAAGCTATCGAGTGGGATGAATCCTTCAAGAACTGCATTGACCCGTCTGGTCGTGCTGTGCAAAACGTACATAACGAAGCGTATTAACGTGATGTACGTTAATAAAAAAGGGGCGATATCGCCCCTTTTTTTTCATGACCTATACGACATCACACTGTCTATAAGTCTCTAATTGGCTTCAGATCTTTATTCTCGATGCTCAACTCAACATTCTGATTGAGCATTTTAACCAACATAATAGAGCGGGTTTCCCCATCAGGCTCTTGATAGACCGCTTCAATACCTGAGAACTGTCCACCCGTGACAACCATCGGTTCACCTTTCTGTGGCACCTGTTTTTTCACGACCAGCAGCTCTTGCTCTTCAAGCGATTTCAAATCATTCACCATTTGCTCGTTAATGCACTTGGGATGAGCGCCAAATCGGACAAAATCAACCACACCTCGTGTCGAACGGATAGAGGTAAAACTCGGGCCTAGATCCACATCAAAACAGATAAAAACGTAAGAAGGAAATAATGGCTCTTTCACCGTCTTCCGTTTATTTCTGAGCACTTTCTCCACCATTACCTCAGGGTAATAGCACTCTACCCCTTGATTCTCTAGGTTTCCTTTAGCCCTGAGCTGCTCGCCACGCTTACAATATAAAAGATACCAAGATTTCATATACCTAACCATTACGTTTTTTTAAGATCCTAACACATCTCTTTAACGATGCGATATCACAACCATACATGGCATGATTCGATATCGCCAAGACGACAATCTCGGTCAATACCTCTCACAGAATATCAATGTAAACATTTTATTTTTGCAATTTAAATTTGCTAGTCATCACACTAATTTGTAAAATTTTATAACTTCCTGATTATGGTAATAAAAAACGGTATAGATTAAAATTCCAGCAACTAAAATCATTGCGGCTTAAAAAACTATTCTGTATATATATCATTGGAATAATAAACTTATAATTACACTAAAACAGTGACACTATTCTAAAGTAAATTTTAGGGACTATCGCTCAACTTGAGGGTGCCTATGTTTAGTGCGTTACACCTCCCCTTCCGAGGGTCTTTACAGGAATTTTCATATGTCTGACTTGAATGTATTCAAGCAACCTAAGTCGTTCTACCTCATTTTCTCTATCGAATTTTGGGAACGCTTTGGTTTTTATGGGATGCAAGCCATCCTTACCGTTTATTTAGTAAAAATCATGGGCATGGACGAATCCACCTCTTTCGTTCTGTTCGGTGCTTTTTCAGCGCTTATCTACGGTTTCGTTGCCGCAGGAGGCTGGATTGGCGATAAAGTCATTGGGACGAAACGCGCCATTACACTCGGTGCCATTGTCATGATGCTCGGCTATACCTTACTGGGTTTATCGACCGCTGGACAAGATATCGGTGGACCAACCCTCATTTATATCGCCATGGGCTTTATTACTGTGGGCAATGGACTGTTTAAAGCCAATCCATCCAGCCTTCTCGCCAAAGTCTACGACGAAAATGATCCCCGCCTTGATGGTGCATTTACTCTTTACTACATGGCAATCAATGTCGGCTCTTTGATTTCGATGATTCTCAGCCCATTGGTTGCACAAAAATTGGGGTACGGACTGGCGTTTGGTATGAGTGCCGTTGGCCTTCTGATCACCGCGCTAAACTTTATCGCGTGTTTGAAAATGCTGAAATCAGTCGGTTCTCCTGCAGACCTCGCTCCTGTGAAAAAACGTAACCTGATGATTGTCATCGTTGGATCGGTAATCGCAAGTTTTGTGTGTGCCTACCTACTGCAACACTTGACGCTCGCACATGGTATTCTGGTGATTGCGGGTTTAAGCATTTTGTTTTTCTACTTTAAAGAAGCCTTTGCCCTTACAGGGATTGAACGTCAAAAAATGCTCGTCGCGTTTATTCTGATGCTTCAAGGTGTCGTATTCTTTGTTCTTTATTTCCAAATGCCGACATCACTGAACTTCTTTGCAATCCACAACGTGAGCCACTCTCTGCTGGGTTTCTCTGCCGAGCCTGAACAATTCCAAGCCTTGAACCCGTTTTGGATTATGGTGGCCAGCCCAGTACTTGCCATCATTTACGGTAAAGTCGGTGAGCGTTTGTCCATGCCTTATAAATTTGCAACAGGTATGGTGCTGTGTGCTCTGTCATTCCTTGTGCTTTCTTGGGGCAGCAACTTTGCAAATGAGCAAGGCATCATCAGTTCAAATTGGCTGGTTGCAAGCTACTTCTTCCAATCCATCGGTGAACTGCTTGTCTCTGGACTAGGATTAGCCATGGTTGCCCAATTAGTGCCACAACGCATGATGGGCTTTGCGATGGGCATGTGGTTTTTAACCTCAGCCACAGCGGCGGTAATCGCAGGTTGGGTTGCAAGTTTAACCTCTGCACCGAAAGGTATTGAGGATGCGCACGCATCATTGGTTATCTATAGCGATATCTTCGGTAAAATTGGTTACACCACAGCGGCGATCGCGGTGTTTACCTTCATCATTGCTCCGAAACTGACGAAAATCACTCGCGGTAATAATGCGCAGGCGATGCAAGAAGCCACGGCGTCTTAAGTCACTCGCCCGCGAATATCGCAATCCATTCAAAAAAACCTCGCCGTAGCGAGGTTTTTTATTAAAGAGACAATGTGTGACACACCATCAGTTCTGCAACAAATAAGGACGAACGATTGCAGACATCATATCAATGTGAGAGTCGCTGTCATTTAAGCAAGGGATATAACGGAACTGCTGCCCGCCCGCATTCATAAAGATCTCTTTATTCTGCTCCTGAATCTCTTCAAGTGTTTCTAAA
Source organism: Vibrio zhugei (assembly GCF_003716875.1). Taxonomy (NCBI): domain Bacteria; kingdom Pseudomonadati; phylum Pseudomonadota; class Gammaproteobacteria; order Vibrionales; family Vibrionaceae; genus Vibrio; species Vibrio zhugei. The sequence continues at coordinate 1,925,614 of NZ_CP033078.1, forward strand.
CAATCCGATGAAAACCCAGGACAGAAAACATCGATATCCTTGCGATCTTGCAAGGGGAGTTTTTCTAAAGTCTTATCCGTGTACGGCTGTAACCACTCTTCACGCCCAAAGCGAGATTGATACGTCATCATGATGGATTCAGCATCTAAACCTAACTCTTCTTTGAGCAATTCGGTGGTTCGCAAACAATGGAAAGGATACACATCACCATTGTCGGCATAGCGCTTAGGAATGCCGTGGAACGAACATAATAAAACCTCTCCTTTACCTTGCGTTTTCCAAGTCTCACGCACCTGATCCGCTAATGCCTTAATATAAGCAGGATGATCGTGATAATCGCGAATAAAGGTAATGTCCGGTAAAACGGGAATCGATTTCAGGCTTTTTGCCATGCGGTCAAACACCGCCGCATTGGTGGATGAAGAATATTGTGGGTACAAAGGGAGAACAATGATACGTTCGACACCTTGTCCTTGCAGCTCTTGAATACCATGCTTGATGCTTGGTTGACCATAGTTCATACCAAGTGCCACAGGTATCGATAACCGCTCTTGCAGCTTAGAACGTTGCCGTCTGGAATACACCATAAGGGGTGAGCCTTCATCCATCCAAATGGATTGATACAACTTAGCCACACGCGGGGAGCGAATGGGCAATATGATGCCATGTAATAGAGGGCACCATAACCAACGGGTTAAATCCACAACCCGCTTGTCGTGAAGAAATTCTCCTAAAAAACGTTTTACAGCTGGCCCAGTAGGCTCATCAGGTGTGCCTAAATTCACCAGCAAAACACCGACTTTTTTATTGTTATCCATATTGTCCTTCTACGCTGGTTCAATACAAGTGAACGTATATATTACCTCACTATACACGTATAAAAAAAGCGACCTAAGGTCGCTTTTAAACTAACACATTGATTGCTGTGCTTAAGATAGTGCTTTTTCAATATCAGCGCTAACGTCAGCCACGGCTTTCGTACCGTCAAATTTCAAGTACTGAGTATTGCCAGCTTCTGCTTCTTTACTGTAGTACTCAATCAACGGTGCAGTTTGTGTGTGGTATACATTCAAGCGCGCACGAACGGTTTCTTCTTTGTCATCATCACGAACGACTAAATCTTCACCAGTGACATCGTCTTTACCTTCCACTTTCGGTGGATTGTAAATCGCATGATATGTACGGCCTGATGGTAAGTGGGCACGACGACCCGCCATGCGCTCAACAATCACATCATCGGCGACATCAAATTCAATCACGTAATCGATGTTGATGCCCATTTCTTTCAAGCCATCAGCTTGAGGAATCGTACGAGGGAAACCATCCAATAGGAAACCTTGTTCACAATCAGGTTGAGCGATACGCTCTTTGATAAGACCTAAGATGATATCATCAGACACCAATTGACCTGCATCGATAACCGCTTTCGCTTTTTTACCTAATTCCGTTCCGGCTTTAATCGCGCCACGTAACATATCGCCCGTAGAGATTTGTGGAACACCAAATTTCTCTTGGATAAATTGGGCTTGAGTACCTTTACCGGCACCTGGAGCACCTAAAAGAATGATGCGCATGTTTGATCCTCTTAATAAACTAACGAGTTATACCGAAGCTCACTGGTTTATACGATAAACTTCGGTATAAAAAGAACTCCGCTCTTAGCCGTGTGTTCGGACACACGGGTTCATCATGAACGTTTGGGCCGTGATTCTATCATAGAAAACACCTGAAAATGAGGCGTCTCATAGAAAAAACCGACCAACTGCGCTGAATTCTCACTATTATTACTGATAGTTGACATAAAAAAGCTCGCGATATCGCGAGCTTTTTTCTTGACTGTTGGGCCAATTATTTACCCAGAAGTTGGTTTACTGCGGTGAGGAACTGTGACGGATCCTCCATTGAGCCTCGCTCTGCTAGCATCGCTTGCCCAAGCAAGACCTCAACCCAACGACCGAAGGCTTCTTCGTCTGGCTCATCGGCCATACGTGTCACCATGGCATGCTCAGGGTTCAGTTCTAGGATGTACTTCACCTCAGGCGCCGCTTGACCAGCCGCTTCTAGCAGTTTCGCCATTTGCGTCCCCATTTCCATGTCATCGGTGACCACAACGGCTGGTGTATTCGCCAACTTGAAGGTGGTGCGAACTTCTTTAACACGGTCGCCTAAATAGGTTTGCACGCGCTCAACGACATTTTTGAACTCTTCTTGAGTTTCTTTACGCTTTTCCTGCTCTTCTTTATCTTCGAACTGGCTCAGATCTAAACCGGCTTTTGTAATCGATTGGAACTGCTTACCATCGAATTCATTGAGATAGTTCATCAAGAATTCATCGATACGGTCATACATCAAGACAACTTCAATACCTTTCGACTTGAATTGCTCCAAGTGCGGGCTGTGTTTCGCTGCCGTGTAGCTATCTGCCGTTAGGTAATAGATCTTATCTTGGCCTTCTTTCATTCGAGACACATAATCGGCTAAAGAGACCGTTTGCTCATTGGTCTCAGTATGCGTCGTAGCAAAGCGCAGCAAGTTGGCGATTTTCTCTTTATTTGAGAAATCTTCCGCTGGGCCTTCTTTAATGACTAAGCCAAACTCTTTCCAGAACGCTTGATATTTCTCTTCGTCATTTTTCGCTAAACGCTCTAACATGGTTAGCACGCGTTTCGTACACGCACTGCGCAGCGATTGCGTCACTTTGTTGTCTTGCAATAATTCGCGTGACACGTTCAATGGCAAATCATTTGAATCGATTAAACCACGGACAAAGCGCAAGTAAGACGGCATGAATTGCGACGCATCGTCCATAATAAAGACGCGTTGTACGTATAATTTTAGGCCGTGCTTATGTTCACGGTTAAACATATCCCAAGGGGCTTTCGATGGAATATACAATAAGCTGGTGTAATCGTTTTTACCTTCTACCTTGTTGTGGCTCCAAGTTAACGGATCGGCAAAATCGTTACTAATGTGTTTATAAAACTCTTGGTATTCTTCATCCGTTACGTCTGATTTCGAGCGTGTCCACAAAGCTTGTGCTTTATTGACTTGTTCCCATTTGGTTTCGCCTGTTTCTTTGCCTTCTTCATCTTTCTCGGCGGTTTGCAGGTAAACAGGAATGCTAATGTGATCAGAGTATTTCGAAATCACGTCACGTAAACGCCACTCAGAAAGGAATTCTTTGCCTTCTTCACGAAGGTGTAAAATGATGTCGGTACCACGAGATTCTTTGTTCACGGTTGCAATGGTGTATTCACCCTCACCTTCAGAGTGCCATTCAACCCCTTCACTCGCATCGGTACCCGCGGCACGCGTACGTACAGTGACACTATCAGCAACAATAAAGGCAGAATAGAAACCAACACCAAATTGACCGATCAATTGTGAGTCTTTGTTTTGCTCTTCCGACAATTTTTCGAAAAAGTCAGCCGTACCAGACTTGGCAATCGTACCTAAGTTTTCAATCACATCTTCGCGGCTCATCCCGATACCATTATCGGAGACGGTGATGGTATTAGAGTCAGTATCAAATGACAGTTTGACCCCTAAATCTGCATCGCCCTGATAAAGTTCAGTATTCGATAAGGCACGAAAGCGTAATTTGTCAGCGGCATCAGACGCGTTCGAAATCAATTCACGCAAAAAGATCTCTTTGTTTGAATACAAAGAGTGAATCATGAGATGAAGTAACTGTTTTACTTCTGACTGAAAGCCACGTGTTTCTTTATTTGCTGTTGCAGTGTCGCTCATAATTGCTCCATTACTTCATAAACACATTGCTGTATTCCACCGAAGAACACAGCAGGTTAAGGACTGCTTTTATAGATGAGGCTTAACGCTATAAATTCAAGCCTAGCGATTAAAAAATCAGAAAAATTTATTTGGAAACGATAAGTTTTTGTATAATTTTTTATAAAGGAAGCTAAAAAATGCTATAGTCTTAACTCTTAATTAACTCATTGACAGGGATTATCCCCTCAGGATAAAAGTCAAAAAATCTAATACTTATAAAAGAAGATATCGATGAGTAGCATAGGTCCAAAGTTCATTCTCGAAGATAGATTTATCTTTCACCCGACGAGTAACTCATTAGTTGATAAAGAAGCCGAAGACGAAATGGTTCGTTTAGGTAGTAATGAAAGTCGTATCTTGCTCATGCTGTCACAACATCCGAATGAAGTCATTTCTCGAAACGAATTGCATGATTTTGTTTGGCGGGAGCAGGGATTTGAAGTCGATGATTCAAGCTTAACTCAAGCCATTTCGACCTTACGAAAAAATCTACACGATTCGACTAAATCGCCAAGATTCGTCAAAACCGTCCCTAAACGTGGTTATCAATTAATTTGTAATGTCGCAATATTATCCGAACATACTGACGATCAATTAGAATTAACCGACTCACTTGCGCACGAGAGTGCAGACACTGATGCGCTTTATGATACGACATCCGTCGTCTCACTTGACGCTCCTCACGAAGGTGAATCGGTCGTAGAGGACTATCTCGACTCCGATCATGAGTTCGTCAGTAGCCATCACCACGAACACTCTAGTGATAAAAATGACAATAATAAGCCAGTCAGCCCGTTAGCGAAAATTGCGTTAATCATTGCCATTCTTGTTCCTATTTTCGCTCTGATATTAGTCAGCCCCACAAAGGCCAAGTTAAGACACATCACGGATATCGATGGCATTAAAGTTAACGCACCGATCAATCAACCAGAGTTAAGCAGTTGGTTACCTTCAATCCGACATTGTGTGGACACTTACAGTAAAAATCATTCCGGTGAATATCAACCGATTGAAGTGATCGCCACCGGCGGAAACGATAATATATTGGTGTTGAATTACATCCATCAACCTAAGCATTCATCACAAAATTTTACTGTTAAGATCTTAGCTGACCAGCACGATTTATCTCAGATTTGTCAGTAGTCAGAGGCCTAATTCAATGACGAAAAAATTCGTACTTTTCATTCTGTTTCTCTTCTATGCCTTTTCAGCTTGGCTGTACTTCGATAGCGATTTAAAAGTAGAGCAGTTGTTGTCCTCACGAGAATGGCAAGCCCACATCGTGACTCGCTTAGAAAAAGAACGCACCGTTGGCCCACTGACACGCGTGGATGTCACCTCAAATATGAAATACTTACCCAATGGTACTTACTTACGGGTATCGGTGATGTCGTTATACGCTGGGAAAAAGACGACCCCAGATAGCATCATTAATATTTCAGAAACGGGTAATTGGGATGTTAGCGATAACTATTTGTTAGTCACACCCAAACAATTTAAAGACGTGTCGAATAGCCAAAACCGTGATTTCACCACTGAACAAGTGAAGCTAATCACGCAGTTTTTCAAGATGGATGCCGAGCAAAGTCGCCGGATCGATATTATTAATGACAAAACCATACTGCTAACCAGCTTAAGTCATGGTTCGCAAATTTTATTCAGTCACTAACACGTGACTCAATAAAAAAACATATCGATAGCGTCATACTCACATCGCCCTCTTACTGACGGCGTGATTGTGCATATGTAATGGGTTACTGTCTCTCTTTTTGATGCCTTGCTGTGATGATGTATCAGCAATGAATCACGAACACCTTAATTCAGCCGCACTTTTATGGAAACATCCTGTCAGAATCTTAGCGAGAACCTCATAAGTAGAGTATGATTTCTATAGAGATTTCGTTTGGGCATACAACTGATAGATAGGGAGAGACAATGAAGATTCTCATAACGGGAGGAACAGGCCTAATTGGTAAAGAGTTACTGAAACTTATCATGACTCATCACTTAGTGGTGCTAACACGCGATCCAGTCGCGGCCCAACATCAACTCTCACATATCCATTCAGCCAATCTGAATTTCATCGAATCATTGGATGCGTATCGCTCTCTTGATGACTTTGATGCGGTCATCAATTTAGCGGGCGAACCGATTGCCGACAAACGCTGGTCTAAACAACAGAAACGTCGTATTTGTGATAGCCGCTGGGCAATCACTCAACAGATAGTGACGTTAATTCAAGCCAGCGAACATCCCCCTCATACCTTTATCAGCGGTTCAGCAGTTGGCTACTATGGCGATCATAAAAACGATGTGATTGACGAGACGGTTGAAGGTCATAACAATAGTTTTTCCCATTACGTTTGTTCAAATTGGGAAAAAATTGCTTTAGGGGCACAGAGTGATAAAACGCGAGTCTGTCTACTGCGCACTGGCGTCGTACTCTCTCCCGAAGGCGGCGCGTTGAAAAAGATGTTACTTCCTTATCAGCTGGGACTGGGTGGGCCTATCGGGCGTGGACGCCAATACTTTCCTTGGATACATATGATCGATATGGTTCGTGCGATTGTATATTTACTGGAACACCCAAGCGCGAGTGGTCCTTTTAACATGTCAGCGCCACACCCAGTGACCAACAAAGCGTTCAGTCAATGCCTAGCGCACACTCTCAAGCGACCGCATATTCTCTTTACGCCAACATCTGCGATTAAACTGGTGATGGGACAATCCTCGGAACTCTTGTTAGACAGCCTGCGGGTCAAACCCAAAAAGCTCATCGACCTCGGGTTTCAATTTCACTTTTGTCGCCTTGAACCCGCGCTCAAACACCTGATTCATCAAACACACTAACGTCTGGTAAGGACTCTTCACATCTATGCCTCATTCAATACTCATTACTGGCTGCTCCACTGGGATTGGTTATACTGCGGCTCATGCCCTTCAAAAACGAGGCTATGAAGTCATCGCTTCGTGCCGCCAGTTAGACGATGTCACGCGCTTACAAGCCGAAGGGTTAACTTGTATTCAGCTCGATCTTGCGAATACAGCCAGTATTGACAATGGCATACAACAAGCGCTCACACTAACCGAAGGGCGCTTGAATGCCTTATTTAATAATGGCGCCTATGGCTTAGCTGGCGCGTTAGAAGATTTGCCCACTGACGGGCTCAGGGAACAATTTGAGACAAACTTTTTTGGTTGGCATCACCTGACCACAGCATTGATTCCACACTTTCGTCAGTTTGACGATGCTCGCATCGTGCAAAACAGCTCTGTATTGGGATTCGTCGCCATGAGTTACCGCGGCGCATACAATAGCTCCAAATTTGCCATTGAAGGTTGGACCGATACTTTACGCTTAGAACTTGCAAATACGGGGATTCGTGTCGCCTTATTGGAACCCGGTGCCATCGAAACGCAGTTTCGAGCCAACTGTTTACGAGCATTCCAACGCTGGATTGATGCGAACAACAGTGTTCATGCTCAAGCCTATCAGCAGCAGATCGCTCGCCTGTCCAGCCGCAAGTCGAAGAGTGCTCAAGCATTGCCTCCTGAAGCCTGTTTACCCCCTTTGCTCGACGCACTCGAATCCAATCACCCCAAATTGCGCTATCGCATTACTCGTCCGACCAAGATAATAGCGCTACTTAAACGTCTCTTATCTGGAAAAATGATCGATAAAATCGTACAAAAAGCGTCCTAAGCATGTAAATTGTCATTAAGCGTTCATAAACTCGCCTCATAATAGGGCTCTATCACAAGGAAAGTGATGAGTAAGTTCCACTTAACTGAGTACGGTTTATGACATTCAATCAATGTAATTGGCTTGGTGTCGTCGTCGTTGTCGTATTATTCATCGCCTTCTGATGACCAAGCGCCCTGAACCCACTGCTTCCTGAGTCGATTAAGGAAGCAAGGTTCTCATTTCACCCTATGACATCGATGATTAACTTGAATTTCACTCGGCCTTCCCCCATGTATAGGACATGCGTCGAGTTATAAGGATTTGTCATGCAAGCACCTCAAGTTATTCAAGTTAATCAACAGAACTTTCACGAAGTGATCCAAAGTTCTGCTACGACCCCTATTCTCTTTTACTTTTGGGCACCAATGAGCCAAGAAAGTGAAGAGTTATTGCCTCATATTCAGCAACTGAGTCAAAACTACGCGGGCGCTGTGCAACTCGCTATTTTGAATTGCCAAGAAGAACAAACCATTGCTGCCCAATTTGGTATTCAGGCACTCCCCACCATTGCTTTATTCGTTAATGGTCAACCTGTTGACGGTCTCTCTGGGCCACAACCGCTCAATGCCATTGAAGCAATGCTCGCACGCCATTTGCCAAGTCAAGATGAGCGCAATGCCAAACAAGCCCTGCAATTCATCGCAGAAGACCAACATACCCAAGCACTGGGTTTATTGCAGAGCCTTCCCGATGAATGGCAACAGCGTGGTGACATAAAACTGGCTTTCGCGGATTGTTACCTTGCGTCTCAGTCATTCAAGCAAGCAGCCAGCTTACTGGCAGACATTCCGCTGCAATACCAAGACAGTTACTATAACGAACTATGTGCGAAGTTAGAACTTCATCAAAATGCCGCTAACAGCCCTGAATTGCAGGCTTTAGAAGCGTCTTATGCAGAAAAGCCACACGATGCACAGCTTGCGAACAAGCTTGCGATCTCTTATCACGAAGTTTCACGTGATGAAGACGCTCTCCAATTACTTTGGGGATTTTTACAAAACGATCTCAATACACTAGACGGTGATATGAAAAAAACCTTCATGGATATCTTAAGTGCTCTAGGTCAAGGGAACCCTCTCGCCAGTCGCTATCGTCGCCAGTTGTATTCGCGTCTCTACTGATCAAAACCAACCAGAATAGCGCTAGCAATAAAAAAGCCCCTCTCATGGGGCTTTTTCGCTATTGGATCTTTTTCGTTATGGTGTCAGTGTTCATTGCCCCTTGAGGTTGTCAATGATCGGACAAGCACTGTGATCGTCGCCGGGACAGGCGTGAATCCATTCACTCAACTGGGCATGAATTTCTTGCAGCTCAGCAATCTTCTTCGCGACTTGGCGCTGCTTCTCTTGCGCTTGCTCTTTAACGAAACGACTTTGGCGGTGCGGATCATTGGCCAACATCACCATGTGCTTGCATTCATCCAAACTGAATCCCACGCGCTTGCACCGAGCGATCAACTGTAAATCGGCGACCTCCTGCGCGTGATAAACGCGATAACCGCTCTCAGAACGCGCTGGAGGGGTGATCAAGCCTTTTTCTTCATAAAGACGAATTGACTTAGCCGTTAATCCCGTCTTTTTCGCCACATCACTGATGGTCATCACAACGATTACTCCCGCAGCAGTCTAATACCACACTAACAAACTCATTACCCTAACAGATCAATCAGATCTTGCTCTGACCGCACTTCAACACCGAGCTCTTGTGCTTTCGTCAATTTCGAACCTGCGGCTTCACCGGCAAATAAGATATCCGTTTTCTTCGACACACTGCCAGTCACTTTCGCTCCGAGTGATTGCAAAGCCGCTTTCGCTTCATCTCGTGTTAATTGCGATAAACTGCCGGTGAGTACCACGGTTTTTCCCGCCAGTGGTTGCTCCGTCTCATCGTTCGCCATGTCTGTCTGCTCATCCCAATGCACGCCTAACGATTGCAACTGATGAATAACCGCTTGGTTACTCTCTTGCTCAAAAAACGTATGCACATGGGAAGCAACAATGTGACCCACATCTTGAACTTCAATGAGTTGCTCAACCGTCGCCGCCATGACAGCAGATAAGGTTTTAAAATGCAGCGACAAGTTTAAGGCCGTTGCTTCACCGACTTCACGAATGCCCAATGAATAGAGAAAACGAGGTAAGGTCGTCGACTTGGAAACCTCAAGCGCATCCATAACATTTTGCGCCGATTTAGGGCCCATACGCTCAAGTACCGTTAGGCGTCCTGCCGATAAGGTAAATAAATCCGCTGGTGTTTTCACCATTTCTTTATCAACGAGTTGTTCAATGACTTTATCGCCTAACCCGTCCACATCTAAAGCTTTACGTGACACAAAGTGCTTCAATGCCTCTTTGCGTTGTGCTTGGCAGACCAGCCCGCCAGTGCATCGTGCAACGGCTTCCCCTTCCACTCGTTCCACTTCCGATTGGCATACTGGGCAAGCATCCGGAAACACAATCGCTCGAGCATGCTCGGGACGTCGTTCAAGTGCGACAGACACAATCTGTGGAATCACATCGCCGGCGCGGCGAATAATAACCGTATCCCCAATCATCACCCCAAGACGAGCAATCTCATCGGCGTTATGCAGCGTGGCATTGCTGACCGTCACCCCACCGACAAATACAGGTTCTAACTTGGCGACGGGCGTAATGGCCCCCGTACGTCCAACTTGAAACTCAACATCATTCAGTACTGTGGTTTCTTCTTGAGCTGGAAATTTATAGGCGATGGCCCAACGCGGCGCTCGTGCCACAAACCCTAATGCCTGTTGTAACTCAATGTCATCGATTTTCATCACGACGCCATCAATTTCGTAAGACAACTCGGCACGGCGTGCCATAATATCTTGATAGAAAGCTTTAACCTCAGCAATTGAGTCAACTCGCTTGGTTTCTGGACTCATAGGCAGTCCCCAGCCTTTAAGCTGCAAGAAACGCTCATAATGACTGCCCACCAGCTCACCGCCTTCAATCACACCGACGCTGTAGGCATAAAAGGCGAGTGGACGCTTTGCGGTTACCCGCGAGTCCAATTGGCGTAAACTGCCCGCCGCCGCATTACGCGGATTAACAAAACGCTTCTCACCACGCTTATCCGCTAAGGCATTTAATTGTTCAAACCCGGCTTTCGGCATAAAGACTTCACCACGCACTTCAATGCGTGTCGGCCATCCCTCACCGGATAATTTTAATGGAATCGATTTGATCGTACGGACATTTTCCGTGATGTTTTCACCCGTTGCACCGTCACCTCGCGTTGCCGCGCGAACGAGACGACCGTCCTCATATAAAAGACTGACCGCTAACCCATCCAACTTCGGTTCACAACACACTTTAGCGCCTTTTGCCGAGGGTAATCGATCCGCGATACGTTGGAAAAATCGGTCCAGTTCTTCGTCGTCAAACACATTATCCAGCGATAGCATGGGAATTTCATGAGCAACAGGCTCAAATCCGTCCAGCGGTTGCCCACCGACACGTTGACTGGGTGAGTCTGGCGTGATCCATTCAGGGTGCTGCGCTTCTATCTCTAATAATTCTCGCATCATCCGATCATATTCCGCATCCGCAATACTCGGGGCATCTTCTACATAATAACGGACTGCATGGTAGTTCAGGGAATGGCGTAATTCTTCAAGTCGTTGTTCGACAGTCTGCATCGTAATTATTCTCTCGAATGATGAAAAAAGGCTCCGTAACAGGAGCCTTCTTCTAGATTTAATCTTAGGCGTTGTTGTGTTTAAAGTTTTTGATTTGTTGACGGTATTTTTCTAGGCGATCAGGCGTCATGAGATTACGGCCATCGTCTAACACGTTACCTCCCATGTCATCAGCAATTTGTTGTGCGGTTCTTAGCATCAACTTAAAATTATGCTCAGGGTCGCCAAAACACGGTAACGTCATAAAGAAAGAAATGCCTTTCGTGGTAAAGGTATCTGGATCATCGTGCTCCAACGTACCAGGTTGCATCATATCCGCCACACTAAACAGAACTTTCCCAGTGCCGGATAAATCGGCATGGCGATGGAAAATATTCATTTCACCATACAGTAAGCCGTTTTGCTGCATACTATCAAAAAGGCGTGTCCCGACAAACGGTTCGTTGCCAGCACAATGCACATTCAGTACCAACACCTCTGGCATCCCATCATCAGCGGTATCTGGCTGGGTCGCTTGAGTCTCTGTCTCAGTCGCAGGCTCCGCCGACGGCATCTCATCAATACGGGTATTGTCATCCCAAACTGGAGGCGTATCGTGCTGGGGTGCGCTGGTCAACTCAGGCTCAACCTCAACCGATGGCGCGGGTGATGGCATGTCATCAATATCAGGCTCACTGGAGATTAATGGGTCAATCTCTGCCTCCGACTCCATCGAAGAAAAACCGGGCGTCTTAGATTCGTCACTTTGCGTCACGGCATGGGATGTCTTCCGTCCCGTCTTGGCGTCTTCCTCTACATCAATTTTCCCTAAAGGACGCTCGCCAAATTTGGATTTACCTTCTTTTTTTGACGTCCATAGACCATGAAATAATAACGCGGCTATCGCTAGCACGCCGACAAAGATGAGTACGGTTCGCAATTCCTGCATTTTTAACTCTCAGTTTCTCGATTTTGGGTTCTGAGCTTAGTGCCTGTATTTGAACGTGGTTGAGCAAGATAGGCTTGTCAGTTGATTTTGACTACTTTACCAAAACTCGCCTCCCATTTAGAACAACTTAATGTAAGAAGTTCCTATGAAAACGCCATTTTTATCGTGGTTTTATGACTCAACGACTGATATACAATACAATCTCACCTTAAACTCGTTAAATTCATCTTCGGAAAACCGCAATGGAAACAAAACAACGCACTGGTATTGGCTATTTTTTTCACGGTATTGAAATCGCTTTTTCCCCCGGTATTCGCCGCTTCGTTATTTTGCCTCTCTTGGCCAACCTGATCTTACTCGGCGGCTCACTGTACTTCTTATTTGAACATCTCGGCGGATGGATTGACCAATGGATGTCCTACCTTCCAGATTTTTTATCTTGGCTATCGTATTTGTTGTGGCCATTGATCGCCATTACGATATTAGCGACTTTTTCGTATTTTTTCTCAACCATCGCTAATTTTATTGCCGCCCCATTCAATGGCCTGTTAGCGGAAAAAGTAGAACTCAAACTGACCAATCAACCGCTTAACGATGAAGGACTTCTTGATATCATTAAAGACATTCCCCGCATCATGGCGCGAGAATGGCGCAAACTCATGTATGTGCTCCCCAAAGCCATTGGTTTATTCATTCTTTTGTTCATTCCAGCGATAGGTCAAACCGTTGGTCCAATCGCATGGTTCTTGTTTACATCTTGGACCTTATCCATACAGTATTGCGACTATCCATTTGATAATCATAAAATCGATTTCAATTCTATGCGTATGAGCATGAAGCAAAAACAAGGAAAAGCTTACGGTTTTGGCATCATTGTCTCTCTTCTAACCTCCATTCCGGTCGTCAATTTATTCGTCGTACCGGCTGCGGTTTGCGGTGCTACCGATATGTGGGTTAACGAATTTCGCCACCAATACAAAGACAAACCTATGGTGTGAGATGCCTATGCCAGTAAACCAACCGTATATCATATAACTTTTAAATCTTTTACCCTTATGTTGAAGTGCCTATCCTAGTGCGATACTCGCGTCAACAGAACAAGCACATCACAATGTGAAATGAAGGATCGTCATTATGAGTAAAATCTACGAAGATAACTCCCTGACCATTGGCCAAACACCACTGGTACGTTTGAATAAAGTCAGTAAAGGCAATGTACTGGTTAAAGTTGAATCACGTAACCCAAGCTTCAGCGTGAAATGTCGTATCGGTTCCAACATGATTTGGGACGCCGAGCAAAAAGGGACGCTAAAACCCGGTATCGAATTGGTGGAGCCGACCAGTGGTAACACCGGTATAGCACTGGCTTTTGTTGCCGCAGCTCGTGGCTACTCACTGACATTGACGATGCCTGAATCCATGAGCCTAGAGCGCCGTAAGTTACTCAAAGCGTTAGGCGCGAATCTCGAATTAACGCCTGCTGCCGGTGGCATGAAAGCCGCGATTGCCAAAGCAGAAGAAATTGTCGCGAGCAACCCTGAAAAATACCTCATGTTGCAGCAATTTGATAACCCAGCAAACCCAGCTATCCATGAGAAAACCACCGGCCCAGAAATTTGGGAAGCGACTGACGGTGAAGTCGATGTGTTTGTAGCAGGGGTTGGTACTGGCGGTACGTTAACGGGGACCTCTCGTTATCTCAAAGCGCAAGGCAGAAACATCACTTCCGTCGCGGTGGAACCCTCTGAATCCCCTGTCATCACTCAAGCGATGGCCGGAGAAAACATTCAACCAGGCCCTCATAAAATTCAGGGCATCGGCGCAGGCTTCATTCCTGCAAACTTAGATTTATCTCTCATCGATCGCGTCGAAACCGTGACTTCTGATGATGCCATTGCCATGGCTCGACGCCTGATGGAAGAAGAAGGTATTCTCGCTGGGATTTCATCAGGCGCGGCCGTCGTTGCAGCGAATAGACTTGCAGAACTGCCTGAATATGAAGGGAAAACCATCGTCACCATCCTACCTAGCTCTGGCGAACGTTACTTGTCTACCGCCTTATTTGCGGGCATATTCTCTGAAAAAGAAAATGGCGAATAATGCGCATCTAAATCAAATTTTGACTCAAAAAAGCCCCGACTCGGGGCTTTTTTGTTGATTATGCTTCACCCTTTGGTAATATCGGGGCTGTTTTATTTTCCGCTTCAAAATAAAGAGGCGAAACAACAGTGTTATGTTCATGACCAACCTCAATAACGTTGGCGTTTACAGTAACCTACTACGTTTGATAGTTTTGCGTGCAGCTGTCGCTGGCACATTGATGTCTATCAGGGTAAGCTATACAGGTTAACACTCATACAAAAAAATAATGTAACCGGGGTATATCACATGTACGAGAAGCAAGTAGAAATCACTGCTGAAAATGGTCTTCACACTCGTCCAGCGGCGCAGTTCGTTAAAGAAGCGAAAGCGTTTGACGCTGACATTACCGTATCATCAAACGGTAAAAGCGCTAGCGCAAAAAGCCTATTCAAATTACAAACACTTGGCCTAGTAAAAGGCACTGTAGTGACTATCTCTGCAGAAGGTGCTCAAGCTCAAGAAGCGGTTGATCATCTTGTTGCACTAATGGATCAATTGCATTAATTCGCGATTCATTCATTAAAGGGCCACCCGGTTTAATGGGTGGCCTTTATGAAAACACTACTCCATATTTTTCCCAATATTGGAAAATATGCAGACATTTCAAATTTACACATCACCAGTTTAAGGTAAGGCTATGATTTCAGGCATCCTAGCATCTCCTGGTATTGCTATTGGTAAAGCACTACTACTTCAAGAAGATGACATTGTCCTCAATACTCACACCATTTCTGACGACCAAGTCGAATCAGAAGTTCAGCGTTTTTATGACGCTCGTAATAAATCAGCGCAACAGCTAGAAGTCGTTAAACAAAAAGCGCTTGAAACGTTCGGTGAAGAAAAAGAAGCCATCTTTGAAGGCCACATCATGCTTTTGGAAGATGAAGAGCTGGAAGAAGAAATCCTCGCCCTAATCAAAGACGATAAAATGCACGCGGATAACGCGATTCACACCGTCATTGAAGAACAAGCGTCTGCACTAGAATCACTCGATGATGAATACCTTAAAGAACGTGCCAGCGATATCCGTGATATCGGTAATCGTTTTGTTAAAAATGCGCTTGGTATCAATATCGTCTCACTGAGTGAAGTCAACGAAGAAGTCATCGTTGTGGCTTACGATCTAACGCCTTCTGAAACAGCCCAAATCAACCTAGATTACGTCCTAGGTTTTGCTTGTGATATCGGCGGCCGTACATCACACACCTCTATCATGGCGCGTTCACTTGAACTGCCTGCAGTGGTCGGTACCAATGACATCACATCGAAAGTGAAATCTGGCGATATGCTGGTTCTTGATGCCATCAATAACAAGATCATCGTCAATCCAAGCGATGAACAATTGGCCGAAGCGAAAAAAGCACAAGAAGATTTCTTCGCAGAAAAAGAAGAATTAGCGAAGTTAAAAGATCTTCCTGCAGAAACCACTGATGGACACACCGTCGAACTGTGCGGCAACATCGGTACCGTGAAAGATTGTGTCGGTATTGAGCGTAACGGCGGTGAAGGCGTCGGTTTATACCGTACTGAATTTTTATTTATGGACCGTACCTCTCTGCCAACCGAGCAAGAGCAATACGAAGCCTATAAAGAAGTGGCAGAAACCATGTCTGGTCATTCTGTCATCATCCGTACTATGGATATTGGTGGCGATAAAGACCTGCCATATATGGATCTACCAAAAGAGTTGAACCCATTTCTTGGATGGCGTGCTATTCGTATCAGCTTAGATCGTCGTGAAATTCTACGTGCACAGCTACGTGGTATTCTACGCGCATCCGCTCACGGCAAACTGCGTATCATGTTCCCGATGATCATTTCCGTTGAAGAAATTCGTGAGTTGAAAGCCGCACTCGAAGAATACAAAGCCGAATTGCGCAGCGAAGGTTACTCGTTTGATGAGAACATTGAGATCGGCGTGATGGTAGAAACACCAGCCGCAGCGGCAGTTGCTCATCATCTTGCCAAAGAAGTGTCTTTCTTCTCTATCGGTACCAACGACTTAACCCAGTATACTCTGGCCGTTGACCGTGGTAACGAGATGATTTCACACCTATATAACCCACTGTCTCCAGCCGTACTGAACGTCATCAAACAAGTCATTGATGCTTCTCATGCGGAAGGGAAATGGACAGGTATGTGTGGTGAGTTAGCGGGTGATGAACGCGCAACACTCCTCCTCCTCGGCATGGGTCTTGATGAGTTTTCAATGAGTGGTATTTCTATCCCGAAAGTGAAGAAAATCATTCGCAATACCAACTTTGCTGATGTGAAAGCAATGGCTGATAAAGCACTTTCATTAGCAACGGCGGCCGAAATCGATGAGTGTGTACAACAATTTATCGACCAAAACTCACAATAATTAAAGTGATACCAAGACATTAGATGATGAAAACTAGTCGTCTAATGTCTTTCATTGGTATACTATACTCCGATAGACACTTATTTTTAAAACGTTAGGAGCACGACACAATGGGTCTGTTTGATAAACTTAAAAAGCTGGTCTCTGACGACAGCGCTGATGCAGGTGCAATTGAAATCATCGCACCTCTTTCTGGAGAAATCGTCAACATCGAAGACGTGCCAGATGTGGTATTCGCAGAGAAAATTGTTGGCGACGGTATCGCAATCAAACCATCAGGCGAAAAGATGGTTGCTCCTGTGAACGGTACTATCGGTAAAATTTTTGAAACTAACCACGCATTCTCAATTGAGTCTGACGATGGTGTAGAGCTATTTGTTCACTTCGGTATCGACACAGTTGAACTGAAAGGCGAAGGTTTTACACGTATCGCTGAAGAAGGCCAAACAGTGAAAGCGGGTGACACAGTCATCGAATTTGATCTTGCGACTCTACAAGAAAAAGCAAAATCAACATTGACGCCTGTTGTGATTTCGAACATGGATGAAATCAAAGAGCTGAACAAACTATCAGGTTCAGTCGTTGTTGGTGAAACGCCGGTTCTACGCGTCACTAAATAACCGATTTATCGTGTCAATAAAAACGCTGCTCAGAGCAGCGTTTTTTTATGCCTGTTTACTCGCGTATGACCCACACCCGGTTTACAAACCGAGTGCGTAACGCAACAGCTGCTGCTTAATCGGGCCACTGTGCTCAGCGACTTTCAGCATCGCATTACGAGCGAGCTTTAACGGCGGTAAAGAATTACTGAACGTTTTATAAAAGAAGTCCATCCCAGATTGCATCAAAAGATTATCTGGACGACGCCGACGCTCGTAACCGCGCAATACGCTCTCAGTCAGCTTATCGCCCTCTTCCGTTTGCGCTAACAAGGTCGCCACGTCTTTAAAGCCCAAGTTAACCCCTTGGCCCGCTAATGGGTTAATGGTATGCGCCGAATCTCCAACTAACACACAACGATTTTTAACGTAGCTTTGTGCGTGACGGCGAGTTAGAGGAAAACTGCCATGATTAAGTACCGTCACCTCGCCCAGTTCATCAGGGAAATGCGTCATAATTTCTCGGCCAAGCTGAGTCGGCGTCATGTGACTCAACTGACGAATGCGCGATGGACTGTCATACCAGACCAAGGATGCCTGATGCCCCGCCAATGGCAACAAAGAACGTGGACCTGTGGGGAAAAATTGCTGCCAAGTAATGTCTTGCTGTGGCGTCGCTGTCTCAACATTGATCAACATACAGTCTTGGCGATAATCCCAAGCCGTAATCCCGATCCCAGCCGCCATACGTACCCGTGAATTGGCGCCATCGGCTCCGACCACCCATTGCGCTTCAATCACTTCCCCTGACTCCAAAGACAATAAACGACCATCACACTCGTCGGTTAACGTCATACTGGTTAAGGTATCCGGACAATAAACCTCAAGGTGCCCAGAGGCTTCTAACGGTGCAAATTGTGCCCACAAACCCAGTTGAATCACGCGATTTTCGACCATGAAACCGAGCTCTGACAGCCCCAAATCGTCACTATGAAATCGCGTACGGCAATGAGGTTGCTCCCACGTTTCCAAGCCGCGATAAGGACACACACGCATCGCTTGAATCGCCTCCCATGCCCCGAGTGAGGCTAGCAAGGACACGGAGTTTTGTGAAATGGCCGAAATGCGCACATCCATCGGTTGTTCTTTTGAGAATGGGGTTGCAGCCACGCCTTCCACCAGCGCAACTCGACGCCCTTGTTTGGCCCATCCTAACGCCACTGCAGCACCGACCATGCCTCCACCGATAACTGCCACATCAAACTTTTTCATACGCTACTTTCTTGCAAGTGATTACGACCATTCCATTGTACGTCTACGGATAAATTTTGCGACTGATTTTCTCACTTTTCCACACTCATTTTGTGGCTAAAAGCGAGGATTACCAAGGCGTACAAGAGATTTTGCTTCATGACTAGTCAGTGCCTTTTGAAAGAAGTACAATACGCCGCTTACTAAAGCTAGGCTGGTAAGATTACACACCATACCTAAGCTTCTTTGCCCAGCTATACTGCAAAAAGGTAGCTTAGGTATAATTAAACAGATGAACTATTAAACGAGCGAAAGTGAGATGAGTAAGAAACTGCTAATAAAAACCTGGGGCTGCCAGATGAATGAGTACGATTCATCAAAAATGGCAGATCTGATGAACGCGGCAAATGGCTATGAGTTAACAGAAGACCCAGCGGAAGCAGACGTCCTACTACTGAACACCTGCTCCATTCGAGAAAAAGCCCAGGAGAAAGTCTTTCACCAGCTTGGTCGCTGGAAGAATTTAAAAGACAAGAAACCAGGGGTTGTGATCGGTGTGGGTGGTTGTGTTGCAACGCAAGAAGGTGACCACATTCGACAACGTGCACCCTATGTAGACGTTATTTTTGGTCCGCAAACACTGCACCGTTTGCCTGAAATGATCAAACAGTCGCAAGGCGACTCTGCGCCGGTTATGGATATTTCATTCCCTGAGATTGAAAAATTCGATCGTCTACCTGAGCCTCGTGCTGAAGGGGCGACGGCGTTCGTATCCATCATGGAAGGCTGTTCTAAATACTGTACATACTGCGTTGTTCCCTACACACGTGGTGAAGAAGTCAGTCGTCCGATGGATGATGTCTTATTTGAAATCGCCCAATTGGCAGAGCAAGGTGTCCGTGAAGTTAACCTACTCGGCCAAAACGTGAACGCGTATCGTGGTCCGACTCATGATGGCGATATTTGCTCATTCGCAGAGCTGCTGCGTTTAGTTGCCTCTATCGATGGTATTGACCGTATTCGCTTTACCACCAGTCACCCACTCGAGTTTGGTGACGATATTATTGAAGTGTATAAAGATACGCCTGAATTAGTGAGCTTTTTACACTTACCGGTACAAAGTGGTAGCGATCGCATCTTAACCATGATGAAACGTCCTCATACCGGTCTTGAATATAAATCGATTATTCGTAAGCTACGTAAAGCCCGTCCTGATATTCAAATCAGCTCAGACTTTATTGTTGGCTTCCCAGGGGAATCTGATAAAGATTTCCAAGACACCATGAAACTCATTCGTGATGTCGATTTTGATATGAGCTTTAGCTTTATTTTCTCAGCACGTCCTGGTACGCCAGCCGCAGACTATCCATGTGACGTTTCTGAAGAAGAGAAAAAAGCCCGTTTACAAGAACTGCAACAACAAATCAACGCGCAAGCCATGCGCTACTCTCGTCTCATGATGGACACAGAGCAGCGTATTTTGGTAGAAGGTCCATCGAAGAAAAACTTGATGGAATTGCGTGGCCGTACTGAAAACAACCGTGTGGTGAACTTTGAAGGTTCCGCGGATCTTATCGGCCAATTTGTTGATGTGAAGATTGTCGATGTTTTCACCAACTCCCTTCGTGGTGAGTTGATCCGTACCGAAAAAGAAATGGGTCTTCGCAGTATCGTCTCGCCATCAGAGATGAAAGCGAAGACACGTCGCGAAGATGAGCTAGGGGTATCGACTTTTACTCCATAAGCTCGTATAAATTGTCATTAGGTGCCCGGTCGTAATCGGGCCCTTTTCCATGACACAATGAGAGGCTAATTTGAGCAATAAAACAGTAACCGTAGAAATCAATCTCGAACCATCAGACAACCAACGTCTAGCCAGCTTATGCGGTCCTTTCGACGATAATATCAAACAGATAGAACGTCGTTTGGGTGTCGAAATCAATCACCGTAATAATCTTTTCACTGTCGTCGGCAAACCCCATACTGCTGAAGCGGCTGCGAATATTCTTAAAACGTTATATGTCGATACCGCCCCAGTGCGCGGTCATCAGCAAGATATCGAACCTGATCAGATCCATTTAGCCATAAAAGAATCGGGCGTGTTAGAGCAAAACCCTGAAGAGGCTGAATCGTCGATCAAATACGGCAAAGAAGTCGTCATTAAGACCAAAAAAGGTATCATCAAACCTCGGACACCCAATCAAGCGCATTACTTGATGAACATGGTCACCCATGACATCAATTTTGGTATTGGTCCCGCGGGTACCGGTAAAACCTATTTGGCGGTCGCCGCAGCCGTTGACGCGCTGGAACGCCAAGAAGTTCGTCGTATTTTATTGACTCGTCCTGCGGTAGAAGCGGGTGAAAAACTGGGCTTTTTACCCGGTGACCTTAGCCAAAAAGTCGATCCTTACTTGCGCCCGCTTTATGATGCGCTGTTTGAAATGCTGGGCTTTGAGCGAGTGGAAAAACTCATCGAACGCAATGTGATAGAGATTGCTCCCCTCGCCTACATGCGTGGTCGTACTCTCAATGACGCTTTCGTTATCTTAGATGAGAGCCAGAACACCACGGTCGAACAAATGAAGATGTTCCTGACCCGTATCGGCTTTAACTCACGAGCCATCATTACGGGCGACGTCACGCAAATCGATTTACCTCGTGGAGCGCGTTCCGGCTTACGCCATGCCATCGAAGTTCTCAACGATGTGGAAGATATTAGCTTCAACTTTTTCCAAGCTGACGACGTGGTACGCCACCCAGTCGTTGCTCGTATCGTCAATGCTTACGAAAAATGGGAAACGGAAGATCAAAAAGAGCGCAAAGAGTTTGAAAAGCGTCGCCGTGAAGAGCGCGAAGAGAAACGACTTGAAACACAAAAAGCCGAAATAGAAGCCATGCGCGCTGCCTTAAAGGAATCTGACCAATCATGAGCATTGAATTAGACTTGCAAATTGCTTGTGATAGCGCCGACCAATTACCCAGCGAGACGGAGTATTCTCGCTGGTTAACTCACGCTGTCAGCCGCTTCAAAGAGCAAGCGGAAGTGACCATTCGCATTGTTGATGAGCAAGAAAGTCATCAACTGAATTTGGATTATCGAGGCAAAGACAAGTCCACCAACGTCCTGTCTTTTCCCTTTGAAGCGCCCCCAGGTTTCGAGATAGATTTGTTAGGGGATCTCGTTATTTGTCGTCAAGTCGTTGAGCGTGAAGCAAAAGAGCAAAATACCCCTCTGGACGCACACTGGGCGCATATGGTTGTACACGGTAGTCTACATCTGCTAGGTTATGATCATATCGAAGACGACGAAGCCGAAATCATGGAGTCTCTCGAAACTGATATTATGCAACACATGGGCTATGATGACCCTTATGCTGCTGAGAAAACGTCACTCCCTGAATAGTGCGGGAGTATCATGTGCGCTATCACACGTCTGATAGCATTAGTTAACAGAGAAACAATGAACGAAGATAACTCGCAAAGTTCTGAAGGTCCGAGTAGAAAGTCCTTCTTTGAGCGTTTAGGCCAATTTTTTCAGGGTGACCCGAAAGATCGGCAAGAACTGGTCGATGTCATTCGAGATTCCGAAATTAATGATCTGATTGATCATGATACGCGTGGAATGCTTGAAGGCGTTATGCAAATTTCTGATATGCGTGTGCGGGACATTATGATTCCTCGCTCCCAGATGGTGACCATTGAGCGTCATGAAATTCTGGATAACATTGTTGCGTTGATTACCGACGCACAACACTCACGCTACCCAGTCATTAGCGAAGACAAAGATCATGTCGAAGGCCTACTGCTCGCGAAGGACTTACTCAAGTACTTAGGATCTAGCTGCTCACCATTTAACATCGAAGAAGTCTTACGCCCGGCCGTCGTTGTGCCAGAAAGTAAAAGGGTTGATCGCCTCTTAAAGGAATTCCAAGAGGAACGTTATCACATGGCCATTGTCGTAGATGAGTTTGGTGGCGTATCTGGCTTGGTGACCATTGAAGATGTATTGGAAGAAATTGTTGGCGACATTGAAGATGAATTCGATGAAGAAGAACAACAAGACATCCGCAAGCTCAGCAAGCATACCTACGCTATCAATGCATTAACGACCATTGAAGATTTTAATGAAGCGTTTGCTGCCAACTTCAATGATGACGAAGTCGATACCGTTGGTGGGCTAGTTACTACCGCCTTTGGTCATTTACCTAATCGAGGAGAAGTGGTTGAAATCGAGCACTATAATTTTAAAGTGACCTCGGCTGACAACCGCCGCGTGATACAGATTCATGTCACCATCCCCGATAGTTCACCGCAACCGGAATCGACCGAAGAGTAATCTAACCCTGGCTTGTGACCGAGCCTAGAGCAATTTCAGATGATAAAACAGAGTCTTTATCGCCTAAAGTGGCCCTTTGTGGCCGCTTTGATCGGCGCTTGCACCACCCTAGCTTTCGCTCCATTTCATATGTGGCTTTTCGCACTGATAAGCCCATGCCTGCTACTGATACTGCTTGATAATAAAACCGCCAAACAGGCGGGTTGGCTTGGCTTCTTTTGGGGCTTAGGACAATTTGGCACAGGTATCAGTTGGGTTCATGTCAGTATCGATACCTTTGGTGGCGTCCCCAAAATCGCCAGCTTTGCCCTAACCGCGCTGCTCGCGGCCTATCTTGCGATCTATCCTGCATTATTTGCTTGGGGATTGAATCGTTTCTTTGCCCGTCGCCATCATACTCGCTTATTTCTTGCCGCCCCTGCTCTTTGGTTGATCTGTGATTGGCTGCGCGGCTGGGTGTTCACGGGGTTTCCATGGCTATGGTTGGGCTACAGTCAAACAGACAGCCCCCTCGCTTACTTCGCCCCCGTCGGCGGTGTTGAGCTACTGACACTATTACTGCTTGTGTGTGCGGCGGCTTTGAGTAGCGCTTGGCTGCGTAAAGCTTGGTCATACACCTTGATCCCTGTGGTCATTTTTGCCGCCGGCTTTGGTCTTAAGTCCGCGCACTGGGTCACCCCAGATCACGATCGCTCGGCAAAAATCGCGTTAGTTCAAGGCAATATTGACCAAGCTGTCAAATGGCAACCAGACCACCGCTGGCCGACGATTGATAAATATGTTGATCTCTCTCGCCAAAACTGGGATGCCGACGTCATCATTTGGCCTGAAGCCGCCATTCCTGCGATTGAGCGCGATGTTAAGCCATTTCTGCGTAATTTAGACCATGTGACAAATATCAAAGGCAGCAGTATCATCACTGGTGTCATCAACTATGATGACCAGAAACGTTTTTATAATAGTATTCTAACGCTCGGTAAAACGCCAAGCGATGGCTACCGTTATGATATTGATGCTCGCTATCACAAACATCACCTTCTACCATTTGGCGAGTTTGTACCGTTTGAAAGCATTTTGCGCCCATTAGCGCCACTGTTTAATTTACCCATGTCTTCGTTTACCGCAGGGGCTTACGTGCAGCCGAACATTATTGCGAACGGATTTTCGTTTGCGCCAGCACTGTGCTACGAGATCATTTTTGGCAATCAAGTACGGGCAAACGTTGATGACACCACGGACTTTTTGCTGACGTTATCGAACGATGCGTGGTTTGGTCACTCCATTGGACCTTTGCAACACATGCAAATTGCACAAATGCGGGCTTTGGAACTGGGGAAACCGCTGATCCGCTCGACCAATAATGGTGTGACCGCGATTACCAATTATTTGGGTCAAATCACCCACGAGCTACCGCAGTTCGAGACAGGTGTCTTAACCGCCACCATCCATCCAACAGAAGGGGAAACCCCTTACTATATCTGGGGCTCTTGGCCTCTGTATCTGTGGGTACTCATCAGTGTGATTTGGGCTTGGCAACGTCGTAAAAAACGTCCCACCCCACGTTCTTCGGACGAAGCATAAACGTAAGGCCCCCTCTCCATCTATGGTGAGGGGGCTTTTTTTATTCTGTGGTGAGAGATTGGCGATGAAAGGCTCGATTGCCACACGCCGTACAGGCAATCACTTGTGAAGGATGCGTATATTCGGTGCGCTGACCACATTTTTCACACACGAGCACGCCTAAGCTGATCATGTCCCCTTCTTCATACAACCCACGCTTTTCGAGCTCATGGGTCAATTCTAACCACTCAACCTTGGTGGTATCAGTAATATCCATTAGCCCTTGCCAAATCGAATTGGTGACCGTCAGATAGAACGGGCCACTTTTACTTTCTTCAAACGATTCGGCAAACTCTTTGATATCGGATTCCACATAAGCGGACAATAATGCCCATTCGTCTTTGGTCATGTCAGAGGCGGCATGCATCACTTCCTTGGACGTTTCGATGATTTGATGCAGTTCTGTGGGGCTTTTTTTCAATGAGTCCACCACATTTTTCATCAGTGTTTCGTATTCACTCTTGTGTTTTGGCATAAGTCACCCCTTTGAAAGTGGATTGGCTATTGTTGTACTGACGTCCTTTAGGTATTCTATGACGATCTATCAGTTACTATTCTAATTGAACTCACAATTTCCAAGATAACCGGATATCATCGATGCAAGATCAATATAACCCGCAAGATATTGAACAAAAAGTTCAACAGCACTGGGAAAGCAATGAAACATTCATCGCTCATGAAGACCCTAACAAAGAAAAATTCTATTGTCTCTCAATGTTCCCCTACCCAAGTGGTCGACTCCACATGGGACACGTGCGTAACTACACCATCGGTGACGTAATTTCTCGCTTCCAACGTTTACAAGGCAAGAACGTCCTGCAACCAATTGGTTGGGATGCGTTCGGTTTGCCAGCTGAAAATGCGGCCGTGAAAAACAAAACCGCGCCAGCACCTTGGACGTACGAAAATATCGAATACATGAAAAACCAACTTAAGCTGTTAGGTTTTGGTTATGATTGGAACCGAGAATTCGCAACCTGTACCCCAGAGTACTACCGTTGGGAACAAGAGTTTTTCACTAAGTTGTATGAAAAAGGCTTGGTATACAAAAAGACCTCGTCAGTAAACTGGTGCCCACATGACCAAACCGTTCTTGCCAACGAGCAAGTGGAAGATGGTTGCTGCTGGCGTTGTGATACTCCGGTAGAACAAAAAGAAATTCCACAGTGGTTCATCAAAATCACCGCTTACGCACAAGAATTGATCGATGACCTCGATAATCTGGACGGTTGGCCTGAAATGGTGAAAACCATGCAGCGTAACTGGATTGGTCGCTCCGAAGGCGTCGAGCTTTCGTTTGCTGTCAAAGATCATGAGCAAAATCTCGAAGTGTACACTACCCGTCCAGATACCCTCATGGGCGTAACGTACGTTGGCATTGCGGCAGGTCACCCTCTGGCAACCAAAGCGGCTGAAAACAATCCAGAGCTTGCCGCCTTCATCGACGAGTGCCGAAATACCAAAGTGGCCGAAGCCGAGCTGGCGACCATGGAGAAAAAAGGCATGGCAACGGGCTTCACCGCGATTCACCCATTAAATGGACGTGAAGTGCCGGTGTATGTCGCGAACTTTGTATTGATGGATTACGGAACGGGTGCCGTGATGGCCGTTCCTGCACACGATCAACGTGACTTCGAATTCGCCACTAAATACGGTCTCGATATTCAAGCTGTCATTCTTAACGAGGAAGGCCAAGCGCCAGACACCTCGGAGGCTGCTTATACAGAAAAAGGGCCTCTGTTTAACTCGGGCGAATTTGATGGCTTAGACTTCACCGCAGCTTTTGATGCCATCGCGCAAAAACTTGAAAGCGAAGGTAAAGGTAAGAAAACCGTCAACTTCCGTCTCCGTGACTGGGGCGTATCTCGTCAGCGTTACTGGGGCGCGCCAATTCCAATGGTGACCACCGAAGATGGCGAAGTTCACCCAGTACCCGCAGAGCAGTTGCCAGTGGTGCTTCCTGAAGATGTCGTGATGGACGGTGTGACCAGCCCAATAAAAGCGGATAAAAACTGGTACGAGACCACATTTAACGGTCAACCTGCTATCCGTGAAACCGATACCTTTGATACCTTCATGGAATCGTCTTGGTATTACGCGCGTTACTGTTCACCGCATGCAGACGACATTCTTGATCCAGAGAAAGCCAACTACTGGCTGCCGGCCGATCAATACATTGGTGGTATTGAACATGCCTGTATGCACCTACTCTACTCACGCTTCTTCCATAAATTATTGCGTGATGCGGGTTATGTGACCAGTGACGAGCCGTTCAAAAAACTGCTGTGCCAAGGCATGGTATTAGCGGACGCGTTCTACTACGTGAATGAAAAAGGCACCAAAGAATGGGTATCGCCAACTGACGTTGAAGTGGAACGTGACGGTAAAGGACACATTACGAAAGCCGTTGATAATCAAGGCCGATCAGTAGAACACTCCGGCATGATCAAGATGTCTAAGTCGAAAAACAATGGCATCGACCCGCAAGAAATGGTCAATAAATACGGAGCGGATACCGTTCGCTTATTCATGATGTTTGCTTCTCCAGCGGATATGACGCTTGAATGGCAAGAATCTGGGGTGGAAGGGGCGAACCGCTTCTTGCGCCGCGTATGGAAATTAGTGCATGAGCATACGCAACATGGCCAAGCCAGCGTGGTAGACAAGTCAGCCTTGAGCAATGACCAGAAAGCCTTGCGTCGTGATGTGCATAAAACGATAGCGAAAGTCAGTGATGATATCGACCGTCGCCAGACTTTCAACACCGCCATTGCCGCGATTATGGAGCTCATGAACAAGCTCACTAAAGCGCCGCAAGCGGATGAGCAAGACCGCGCGATTATGGACGAAGCACTCAAAGCGATTGTGCGCATGCTTGCGCCAATCACACCGCATATCTGTTTTGAAATGTGGGAAGCACTTGGTGAGTCGGATATCGATCATGCAACTTGGCCAACCTTTGATGAAGACGCATTAGTCGAAGATGAAAAGCTTATTATTTTACAAGTTAATGGTAAGCTACGCAGTAAGATGACCATCGCCGCTGATGCAACGAAAGAACAAGTTGAAGAACTTGGCCTAAGCGATGAAAACGTGAATAAATTTATCGAAGGGAAAACCATTCGTAAAATTATTTACGTACCGGGTAAATTGCTGAATATCGTGGCGAACTAAGCACGAGTGCCGTCTTGTTATGTGCGTAGCAAGACGGCGCCTATGAAGAGTGGCCCTAGGGCCACTTTATTTTGTCCTACGGGAGTTTTATCTTTATGTATTGCACAATATATTAAGATAAGTCTTTCGATAATAGAGAACCAATAACCAATGCGTTTAACACACTCTACTCCAATCAAACTGTCGCTTGTTTTAGTCCTAACCACCTTGCTCAGCGCTTGTGGCTTCCACTTACGTGGCGACTATGATGTCCCCGACGCGCTTAGTACGATGTCGTTTACCAGTTATGATGAATACAGCACGCTGACACGAATTGTCCATCGTCAACTGCGCATGAATTCTATTGACATCGTGCCGCCTGCGACGGATGTGCCTAACTTGAACCTCGACAGTGAGAGCA
This sequence comes from Vibrio zhugei, assembly GCF_003716875.1. Taxonomy (NCBI): domain Bacteria; kingdom Pseudomonadati; phylum Pseudomonadota; class Gammaproteobacteria; order Vibrionales; family Vibrionaceae; genus Vibrio; species Vibrio zhugei. The sequence goes on from NZ_CP033078.1 coordinate 1,953,627, forward strand.
CAACTGAACGTACACTCTCTCTTTATCAAAATACTCGTACAGCGGAACGCGAATTAACCTATCAAGTGAACTATACCGTGACCATTCCGGATATTGGCGATCGCAAATTTACCACCAGCGTGACTCGCAGCTACCTTGATAACCCACTGAGTGCGTTAGCGAAATCTGTAGAACAAGACAAACTTGAAAACGAAATGCGTCATACTGCGGCTAACCAAATTATCCGCCAGATGGCACGTTTAAAAGCCAATATCCAAGCGGGCACCATGGAGCTTGATAAAAACGGCCATACTTTGACAAAAGACGAAATTGAGCAACAACGCCTACAAGAGAAACGTCAGAAAAAAGCCGCCTCTGACTTATCCAACTCTGATGAAATCAATTAAACGACGTAAGTAATCCGATTTATGAAGATTTACGCCGATAAACTGGCCGATTCGTTATCCAAACAGCTCTATGGGTGTTACCTGCTGTTTGGTAACGAACCTCTCCTGCTACAAGAGTCTAAAGCGGCGATTGAATCCTGTGCCAAGCAGCAAGGGTTTGATGAAGTACATCGCTTCAATGTCGACGCCAATCTCGACTGGAATGACGTGCTTGATTGCTGTCACGCGATGAGTTTATTCTCTAGCCGACAACTGATTGAATTAACCTTGCCTGAATCTGGACTCAATGCCACGATAACCAAAGCCTTCCAATCATTGGCTGACGCACTCAACCCTGACATCATCTTGCTCGTGAGTGGTCCTAAAATCACACGCGCCCAAGAAAATGCAGCGTGGTGTAAAGCGTTACTAGTGAATGGCTGCTTGGTGAATTGCTTAACTCCAGACATGAGTCGCTTGCCACAATTTGTTTCTGCTCGCTGTCGCCAGCTCAATCTTGTTGCTGATCGGGATGCGCTGCAGATGCTCGCCCAATGGCATGAGGGGAATTTACTGGCCTTAGTGCAAAGTTTAGAAAAACTTGCCCTCAATTACCCAGACGGCCAACTTACTGCAGCGCGACTTGAGGCTTCTCTCAGCAGGCATAATCATTACACCCCCTTTCACTGGACGGATGCGTTACTGGAAGGGAAAGCGCAACGTGCCCAGCGTATTTTGGCGCAACTGCAATCGGAAGACGCAGAACCCATCATTTTATTACGAACCTTACAAAAAGAACTGCTCCAGCTCATAAAGATGCAACATGCGCTGACTCACCAATCCATCAGTACGGTGATGGAAAGTTTTCGTGTCTGGAATAACAAACGCCCGATTTATTCGGCGGCCCTCCAGCGTCTCAACGCGCAAAAATTACGCCAATTGGTAAAATTACTTGCTCAATGCGAAATACTGACAAAAACTCAATATGAACAGTCGGTATGGCCACGATTGCAACAAATCTCCTTAGAGTGTTGTCTGACTCATGTGAACATACCGTCTTAATAACAAGACATGGTATACTGTTCGACCTTTTCTATTCCTGATTGATGTTTGAGGATACTAATTTGCAACGCAACGATTTAACCGCATTTCTTGCTGACAAAGCCGATGATATGAAAGCTGAAAATATCATCACTCTCGATGTTCGTGAAAAATCCAGTATTACTGATGTGATGATTGTCTGTACTGGCACGTCCAAACGCCATGTGTCATCCATTGCCGACCACGTGGCCGAGCAAGCCAACCAACAAGGTATCCGCCTATTGGGTATTGATGGCGAAGACGAAGGTGAATGGGTTGTGGTGGATCTTGGCGATACCATGCTGCATATCATGCAAGAAGAACAACGCGAAATGTATCAATTAGAAAAGCTTTGGAGCTGATCCATTGAAAATACAACTTATCGCGGTTGGCAATAAAATGCCTAAGTGGATAACGGAGGGCTTCGAGGAATATCGACGCCGTTTCCCACACGACATGCCATTAGAATTGATTGAAATTCCGGCGGGTAAACGTGGGAAAAATGCCGATATTGCGCGAATTTTACAAAAAGAAGGCGAAGCGATGCTATCGTCTGTGCCGAAAGGCAACCGCATTGTCACGCTGGATATTCCCGGTAAACGCTGGGACACAGAGCAACTCGCAGGTCAATTAGAAAGCTGGAAGCTCGACGCTCGTGATGTTTCCATTCTTATTGGCGGGCCCGAAGGCTTATCCCCAGCGTGCAAACAAGCCGCCGAGCAATCTTGGTCTTTATCGCCACTCACACTACCTCATCCACTGGTTCGTGTCGTGATGGCTGAAAGTCTCTATCGAGCTTGGAGTATTACCGCTAACCATCCTTATCACCGAGAATAGGCCTTCATGTTACGTAAACGTAGCCAATTTCGAGATTATAAAGCTGAAGCGCGGTTGTTTCGCAACCGTGCTGTCGTCTCATTCTTAGGCATTATCATCCTGATTGGCGTGTTGATAGGTAACCTATATAACATTCAGGTGAATGACTATCAGGATTACAAAACACGCTCCAACGATAACCGTATTAAAATCGTCCCCATATCACCCAACCGCGGCTTAATTTACGATCGCAATGGGCACTTGCTCGCGGAAAACCGCCCCGTTTATAGCCTCGAGATCATTCCAGAAAAAATCAAAGATATGGATAAGACCATCGCGCGTCTACAACGTATCTTGCCGATCACTGATGACGATATACAGGATTTCAACAAAGAACGACGTCATACCCGCCGTTTTGAATCGGTGCCAATACTGTCTCAGTTGACCGAAAAACAAGTAGCGGTTTTCTCCGTCCACCAATACGAATTTCCTGGCGTACAAGTCACGGCGGCACTGAAACGGTATTACCCTTATGGCTCAGTCCTTACCCATGTACTCGGCTATGTCTCTCGCATTAATGACCGAGACATTGCCCGTTTGTCTCGAGAAGGTAAACGCGCTAACTACAAAGCCACCCATGATATTGGCAAGCTGGGCGTAGAGCGGTATTACGAAGACATCCTACATGGCACGGCGGGTTACCAAGAAGTCGAAGTAAACAGCCGCGGCCGAGTCATTCGTACGTTAAAATATGTGCCCCCTACACCGGGCAAAGATATTGTGCTCAATCTCGATATCAACTTGCAATTGTACGTCTCTAAATTGCTGGATGGGCGCCGAGGCTCAGCCATTGTATTGGATGCCAAAGATAACGGGGTACTGGCGATGGTATCAAGCCCGAGCTACGATCCCAACGCCTTTGTGCACGGCATATCAAGCAAAGCATACAATCACTTACTCCATGATAAAGATCGTCCACTGGTCAATCGTTCGACCCTTGGGATTTACCCTCCGGGTTCAACGGTTAAACCCTTTATGGCGGTTTCCGCACTGACCGAAGGCGTCATTACACCGCAAACCACACGTAATGATCCAGGGTGGTGGCGTATTCCTAATTCCCACACACGTCCATTCCGCGATTGGCTGCGTTGGGGGCATGGTACCGTCAATGTCACAAAAGCATTGGAAGAATCAGTGGATACGTTCTTCTATCAAGTCGCTTATGATATGGGGATTGATCGCATTTCAACGTGGATGAAGAAATTTGGCTTTGGTGACTATACGGGCATTGATATCTACGAAGAAAGTAAAGCCAATATGCCAACACGTGAGTGGAAACAAGCCCGTTTCCATAAGCCTTGGTATCAGGGCGATACCATTCCTGTTGGCATCGGTCAGGGGTACTGGACCGCAACACCATTGCAGCTTGCCAAGGCAACCTCCGTGTTAGTGCATCACGGTGAAGTGATTGCGCCGCATCTACTGCGATCCACGATCAATAATGGTAACGCATTTTCAACCCGTAAAGATGCGGAAATCGTCACCTACCCACCGATCAAACATGTTCCTGAAAAATATTGGGACATTGCGATTAATGGTATGTATTTGGTCAACAATGGTCGACGTGGTACCGCACGACGAGCGTTCCATGGCGCCCCTTACACCAGTGCAGGGAAATCAGGAACGGCTCAAGTCTTTGGTCTGGCGGAAGGTCAATCTTATAATGCCGATGAACTCGCCGAACACCTTCGTGATCACGCGTTATATACCTCATTTGCCCCGGTAAAAAATCCGAAAGCCATTGTCACAGTGGTGCTTGAAAACGCTGGCGGTGGTTCAAGCCACGGCGCGCCGGTGGCTCGTAAGATTTTTGACCGCTTACTCATTAAGAACAACAAAGGCGATAAGTAATGAATATGGATCCCACGACTGAAAGTCGCTCTTTCTTCAATCGTATACACATTGATTTACCGCTGTTGCTGGCGGTGATTGTCTTAATGTTTTTTGGCTTGGTCATCATGTACAGTGCCAGTGGCCAAAACATGGCAATGATGGAACGCCAAGGGATGCGCATGGTGATGGCACTCGCCATCATGATTCTGACCGCACAAATTCCCCCTCGCACTTACGAGCGCATGGCACCATTACTCTTCACCGTAGGGGTCATTCTCTTGGTGGGGGTGTTGCTGTTTGGGGAGATCTCTAAAGGGGCGCAACGCTGGCTCGACCTCGGCGTGGTTCGTTTTCAGCCTTCGGAACTATTGAAATTGGCGGTTCCTTTAATGGTGGCACGGTATATCGGTGCTCGCCAATTGCCGCCAAATTGGCAAACCTTGTTTATTTCGTTGGCCATGGTGTTTGTGCCCACCATTTTGATCGCCAAGCAACCGGATTTGGGCACCTCGATCTTAATCGCCGCCTCAGGCATCTTTGTGATTTTCCTTGCTGGCATCAGTTGGAAAATCATTATTGCTGCCGCAATGGCCGTTGGGGGGTTTATCCCAGTGCTGTGGTTTTTCTTGATGCACGAATACCAAAAAACCCGAGTGCGCACCTTATTCAATCCGGAATCGGATCCACTGGGGGCGGGCTATCATATTATCCAAAGTAAAATCGCGATTGGCTCTGGCGGTTTACTGGGTAAAGGTTGGCTCCATGGCACTCAATCTCAATTGGAATTCCTACCTGAGCGTCATACTGACTTTATCTTCGCGGTGATCGCAGAAGAATGGGGGCTCATCGGCGTATTGGTATTACTTAGTGTCTATCTCTTCATTATTGCACGCGGCCTCATACTGGCAAATAACTCACAAACCGCTTTTGGGCGCATGATGGCAGGCAGTATTGTGCTAAGCTTTTTTGTGTATGTGTTTGTCAATATCGGTATGGTGAGTGGAATTTTACCTGTTGTTGGCGTTCCGCTGCCGTTAATCAGTTATGGTGGTACATCTATGGTGACACTACTAGCAGGATTTGGGATTTTGATGTCCATTCACACACACAGAAAAGCATTTTCAAAGGCAAGCTAATGACAAAACGACTCTGGCCATTGGCATGCTTCGCACTAATTTTAGCTGGGTGTAGCTCTACTCCAGCAGGACGCTACTCGATGAGCAGTGATGTTGCTCCTAACGCGCCGATTTCGGTTGAGCATATCGAAGACGCCCATCCACAACGCGAAGCTTACAGCCTTGGTGGTAATAAAGACTATACGCTCGATAATAAGCGATACCATATTATCAAAGATCCAAAGGGCTTTACCCAAACGGGGAAAGCGTCTTGGTATGGCTCTAAATTTCATGGTCACCGCACCTCAAATGGTGAAGTCTATGATATGTATTCCATGACGGCGGCTCATAAAACGCTGCCACTTCCCTCCTTTGTAAGAGTAACCAATACCGACAATGGTAAGACGGCCATTGTACGGGTCAATGATAGAGGCCCGTTCCATACCGGCCGCATTATTGATTTAAGTTATGCGGCAGCCTTCAAATTAGGGGTACTTAAAACGGGCACAGCCAATGTGCGTTTAGACGTTATTACCCCCGGAACAAGCGAGCCTAAAAAGCCAGCAAAATATGCACAGAAATATTACATTCAGCTGTCATCTTCAAAAAATGAAAAAAATGCGCGAACTTTAGCGAAGAATATGAGTCAAAAATTATCAGTGCGCAGTTTTATCGATAGCACAACTGGAAGCTATCGCGTTTTTTTAGGTCCCTTTGTTGACTATACGCTGACTCAAGATACTCTTACCAGAGTAAAATCCTTGGGACATAAGACCGCATTCGTTAAAAATTACATCAATACGCATTGATAGCTAATAACTGCCCCCGAAAGTCATCTCTGGGGGCTGTTTTAAATATCATTTCTGATAAGATAACGGACAATTAAGAAAATAAGTCATACTCATCATGAAAAAAGCCATTTTAAATACTGTTCTAGCGTCGACTGTTACGCTTTCAGCTAGTCTTTCAGGTAACGCATTTGCGTCTCCTGTTGTCGTTCCCGATGCTCCTCAAGTTGCCGCTAAAGGTTATGTTTTAATGGATTTCCATTCTGGCAAAATTTTGGCGCAAAAAAACATGAACGAGAAGCTTCCTCCCGCCAGTTTAACCAAAATGATGACAAGTTACGTTATCGGTCAAGAAATCAAACGTGGCAACATCAGCCGCGATGACGATGTGGTGATTAGTCGTAATGCATGGGCGAAAAACTTCCCCGAATCATCAAAAATGTTCATTGAAGTGGGCACAACCGTGAAAGTTGGTCTGCTCAACAAAGGCATTATCATCGATTCGGGTAATGATGCATGTGTTGCAATGGCAGAGCACATTGCTGGCTCAACGGATGCGTTCGTCGATTTAATGAATGCTTGGGCTAACACCCTCGGCATGAAAGACACTCACTATGCGAACGTGCATGGCTTGGATAACGATAACCTGTATACCACACCGCATGACCTTGCCATCCTAGCGCAAGCGATCATCCGCGATGTGCCAAACGAATACAAAATCTATTCAGAGAAGAAATTCACCTTTAACGGCATTACACAATACAACCGTAATGGGCTGTTGTGGGATAAAAGCATGAACGTGGATGGTATGAAAACCGGCCACACAAGCCATGCTGGCTATAACCTAGTGACCTCTGCGACAGAAGGTAAAATGCGCTTGATCAGCGTAGTAATGGGAACGAAAAGCGCTAACGCTCGCCAAGCTGAAAGTAAAAAACTTCTGGGCTATGGTTTCCGTTTCTTCGAAACAGTGGAACCGAACAAAAAAGGCGAAACGTTTGTTAAAGAACGCGTCTGGATGGGTGACAAAGATAAAGTCGCGCTGGGCGTTAATAAAGATACTTACGTGACATTGCCTCGTGGTAAATCCAAAGATCTTACGGCAAGCTTTGTATTAGACAAAAAACTGAAAGCGCCAATTCAAAAAGGCGATGTGGTCGGTAAACTGTACTACAAAGTCGACGGTAAGGATGTGGCGCAATACCCACTGATTGCCCTAGAAAATGTCAAAGAAGGTGGCCTATTTAGCCGTCTTTGGGACTACATTATTCTAATGTTCAATGGCTTATTTTAAGCCCTTGTCATTGTGATACAAAAAGCCGCCTTGTGCGGCTTTTTGTTTACTTGAGATCCGCTATGAATGACTGTACTATTCTGGGCTGCTTAACTTTCTGTCACTTTGGAGCGCTTTATGCTGACCATTAATTCTGATGCCAAATTAAAAGACCTGTTGGAATTTCCCTGTTCCTTTACCTATAAAGTCATGGGCTATGCAAAGCCCGAGCTTCCGGATTTGGTTTTAGAAGTCATTCAACGTCACGCGCCTGGTAACTACAGTCCAAAAGTAAAGCCAAGTGCTAAAGGCAATTATCATGCGGTGTCTGTCACTATCAATGCCACATCAATTGAACAAGTTGAAACGCTATATAAAGAACTGGGTGACATAGAGATCGTCCGCATGGTTCTATAACTTAAACTATTGTTTAAAGTTACACACTTTTTTTTAAGCAGCGTAAAGCTGCTTTTTCATTATTTATCATATAGTTAAAAATTAAGTGTTTAATGTTTGTTAAAAAAATTCTCTATAAGCATAGTGAGTCGCGCTTATGAGGTTTATAATAACCGGCATTTTTACACCACTGGATAATAAAATGAGTAGTAAGCTGATTGTTAGACAGTTAGGTAAACAGGATTATCAATCCGTTTGGCAAGCCATGCAGGATTTTACCAATCATCGTGACAGTGACACTCAAGATGAAGTCTGGCTCGTGGAACACTTTCCTGTGTTTACGCAAGGTCAAACAGGTAAGCCAGAACACCTGATTAATACCGGAGACATTCCTGTCGTCCAAAGTGATCGTGGTGGACAAGTCACTTATCATGGGCCGGGTCAATTGGTCGTCTACTTCCTCGTCAACCTACGTCGTAAGTCGATCAACGTTCGTCAATTGGTTTCTCATATCGAAAATATCGTGATCAATACCCTCTCTCAGTATGGTATTGATTCGTCTGCCAGACCTGATGCGCCCGGCGTGTATGTGGACAACAAGAAAATTTGCTCGCTTGGATTGCGTATTCGTCATGGGTGCTCTTTTCATGGTCTTGCACTCAACATTGATATGGATCTATCCCCATTTTTACGAATCAATCCGTGCGGTTATGCCGGGTTAGAAATGATACAGTTAAGTGATATTATTCCGTCAACCACCTTGCATGACGTCGAACCTATCTTAATAAAAGAGCTCGTAAACCTATTGAAATACAATAAAGTCGAATTTAGTACAGAAGCCTATAATCATGAGTAAACCTATTCAAATGGAAAAAGGGGTCAAATACCGCGATGCGGATAAAATGGCTCTGATCCCAGTAAAAAACATGCCGAATGAAGACGTTGAAATCTTGCGTAAACCCGAGTGGATGAAGATCAAATTGCCACGAGATACGCAACGTATTCGTGATATCAAAGACGCCATGCGCAAAAATGATCTGCATTCAGTGTGTGAAGAAGCTTCATGCCCTAACCTGTCAGAGTGTTTCACTCACGGTACAGCAACGTTCATGATTTTGGGTGCTATCTGTACTCGTCGTTGCCCTTTCTGCGATGTGGCTCATGGCCGACCATTAACACCTGATGCAGAAGAGCCTACCAAGCTGGCTAAAACCATCAAGGATATGAAGCTCAAATACGTTGTTATCACCTCCGTCGATCGGGACGATTTACGCGATGGCGGTGCCCAACATTTCGCAGCCTGTAACCAAGCGATTCGTGAGCAAAACCCCAATATCCGCATTGAGACCTTGGTTCCTGACTTCCGTGGTCGTATGGATACTGCACTAGAGTTATTAAAAGATAACCCACCCGATGTCTTTAACCATAACCTAGAAACTATTCCACGTTTGTATCGCAAGGCACGTCCAGGTGCGAACTACAAATGGTCACTCGAACTACTGCGCCGCTTTAAAGAGCAGCACCCAGATATCCCGACCAAGTCTGGATTGATGATGGGTTTAGGTGAAACAAAAGAAGAAATGGTTGAAGTATTGAAAGATTTACGCAGCCATGGTGTCACCATGTTGACGTTAGGTCAGTATCTAGCGCCAAGCCGTCACCACTTACCTGTTGCCCGCTACGTGCCGCCCGCAGAGTTTGAAGAATTGAAAGAAATCGCCTTGGAGCTTGGCTTTACCCATGCCGCTTGTGGACCTTTCGTAAGATCTTCTTACCATGCGGATTTACAAGCACAAGGAATGGAAGTTAAATAATATAATAGCCATTTAATCATGAATAAAAGCCGATATGCGTTACATATCGGCTTTTTTCGTGATTAAGCGCTTGCTGTTATATCAGAAGTTTCTTACCCTGTTTGTTCATATTGACTACAATGATGATAAGCAATTCAAAAAGGATGGTGTCATGTATAAGCTTGGACTCGTAACCATGATGGCAGTGAGCGCACTGTTAACGGGTTGTGCATCGAATGAACAACGAGATAATTATCAAGAAGCGTCTTTTGAACTGTGCAATACGGATGTCAAAATTTATTCGGTGAGTGATGACGGCCAAGTTCGTATTGTCTGCGCTGACCAATCAAAATTTTCGCTTGCCAGCGAAAGTACGCTAGAAACAATGCGAGACATCAACGTCAACTATTGCAGTGGCGAAGGCTTAGGACAGTTCAATGAGACCCGCAAATATTACATGTTCAAATGTAAATCGGGAACGCTCATTAGCATTTCTAAATAACGTCTGTTCGCATCGTTGAACCTTGTTCCCAATAAAAAAGGTTCATCGCGGATTAGTGGGAATTTAAAACAAAAACGGTAGAAAGTGATATGGTTTAGTCGCCAAACAAAAATCATACACAAACTACCGTTTTCATGATGAATCATACTTTTCTATCCTCTTTTTGGGAAGGCTTTCATGTCGTAAAGTCTGCTCAAACGTCTTCTCTTATCACCATTACTCTCAAACCCAGCACAACCGCTCGGTGTTCATGTGGGCAATATGTTCAAGCCATACATGATTATCAGTGGCGAACGATTAAGGAAGCGATGATGCTCGGCGTACCTGTCGAACTATCCGTACAAACAAGGCGTATCAAGTGCCCTGACTGTGGTATCAAAACCGAATCTATTTCTTGGCTTGAACCTTTTGCGCGCCTAACTAACCGCTTACGTAGTTATATTGAACAGTTGCTGCCTCTTCTTCCTATTAAGCATATTTCCCAGATGACGGGCGTTCATTGGCACACGATTAAGGAGATAGATAAGCGCCGACTAAAAAATGGGGTGCCAGAGGTCAACTGGGCCGAGCTGAAACAACTGGTCATGGATGAGTTTGCGCTCTTTAAGGGACATCGTTATGCCACCGTTATCGCGGATGCTAAGACGCATCAAGTGCTGTGGATAGGCGTTGGACGAAGTCGACAAGATATCCGTCCCTTCTTTGAGTTACTTGGTCAGTATTGCCAGAACATAGAGGCGGTTGCGATGGATATGAATACGGCTTTCGACCTCGAAGTGCAGCAACATTGCCCCAACGCTCGCATTGTGTACGACTTATTTCATGTGGTCGCCAAATTTGGTCGGGAAGTGATGGATAGAGTCAGAGTTGATCAAGCGAATCAACTCAAACAAGACAAGAAAGCACGCCAATGGATTAAGCGCTCTCGCTGGATTCTCCTTAAAAACAGAGGCAACTTAGACAGTAAGCAGGAGAGCTACCTAAGTGAGATACTGAGTATGAACAAGGACTTAATGGTGACGTATTTACTTGGCTCTCAGCTTAAAGAGTTATGGCGATGCCAGTCAGAAAGCGAAGCGAGAGACTTATGGGACGTATGGTGGGGGCAAGTTCAAGAAAGCGGGATCAAGCCGCTTATGGACTTCGCAAGAAAGCTCAAACCTTATCTTCATGGCATCGTTGCTTCTGCATGCTATCCACTCAATACCTGTACGCTCGAGGGCATAAACAACAAGATAAAGTTAATCAAGCGAATGGGTTACGGCTATCGAGATACTGATTACTTCTTTTTAAAGATAAAAGCGGCTTTCCCCGGAAAGCCGCGATGAACCATAAAAAAGCCTGCATCAATGCAGGCTTTTTCTTATGGTATCGCTGATTAAGCGTAAACAGGTAGACGTTTACAAATGGCCAATACTTTTTGTTTTGTTGCTTCAATCACAGCAGAATCGTTGATGTTATCAAGCACATCACAAATCCAGTTTGCCAACTCTTTGGCATCGTCAGCAGTAAAGCCTCGACGAGTAATCGATGGAGTACCGATACGAATACCAGAAGTCACAAATGGGCTACGAGGGTCGTTTGGCACTGAGTTCTTATTCACCGTAATATTCGCTGCGCCTAACGCTGCATCCGCTTCTTTACCGGTGATGTCTTTATTAATTAGGTCAACCAAGAACAAATGGTTTTCTGTGCCATTGGATACGATGTTGTAACCACGCTCTTGAAATTGAGCGACCATGACTTTCGCATTTTTCACGACATTTTCTTGGTAGGCTTTGAATTCAGGTTCCATTGCTTCTTTGAACGCCACCGCTTTCGCAGCGATAACATGCATCAAAGGCCCACCCTGACCACCAGGGAATACTGCTGAATTCAATTTCTTATAAATCTCTTCACCTGCATTCGAAAGAATTAAGCCACCACGAGGGCCAGCCAGTGTTTTATGTGTTGTGGTGGTAACCACATCGGCATAAGGTAATGGGCTTGGATAAACCCCTGCGGCCACCAAACCAGCCACATGAGCCATATCAACAAACAAGTACGCATTGACTTTGTCTGCGATGTCACGCATGCGTTTCCAATCCACGACTTGTGAGTACGCAGAAAACCCGCCAATGATCATTTTTGGCTGATGTTTCTCGGCTAACGCTTCCATTTCATCGTAATCAATCTGACCTGACTCATCGATGCCATAAGGGACAATATTGTACTGCTTACCAGAAAAGTTAACCGGTGAGCCATGTGTTAGGTGACCGCCATGAGCCAAGCTCATGCCTAGTACAGTATCGCCTGTATTTAATAATGCCATATATACGGCACTGTTTGCTTGCGAGCCAGAGTGAGGCTGCACATTGGCGTAACCACAATCAAAGAGTTGGCATGCACGCTCAATGGCTAACACTTCCGCTTTATCAACAAACTCACAACCACCGTAATACCGTTTGCCTGGATAGCCTTCCGCATATTTGTTGGTTAATTGAGAACCTTGTGCTTCCATCACGCGTGGACTGGTGTAGTTTTCTGAAGCAATAAGTTCAATATGCTCTTCTTGGCGAAGAGTTTCTTCTTCAATCGCAGCGTATAGCTCCGGATCATAATCAGCGATGTTCATATCACGTTTAAGCATCTGTATCTCCTGATTCAGATTAACTGAAAGTTGATGTAAAGTCGGACAATGACGCTACGCAAACGTTTTCGTCACCGTAATGGCTGGTATTCTACATAAATTGATGTTTATCATAAAGCACTAATTACCGAAATAATGACGCCATGCTCTATCAATGAAATCCACCTCTATTATTCACAATAAGAATATGGGTGCGTGAGAATCCTTGGGGATAAATTAGCGCTTTGCCCTTCCGAGTACAACCATTACCTTGCTTTAAATAAGACTCAATTTGCTTAATTGGCTAAAAACGATGCATGGCCTCTTTAACTCCCTGATAGACCAATAACAAGACGCGCCATTCCTGCATGAAATTCTCATTCTATGTCGGTTTATCTGCTCATCTAACCGTGAGTTATTGTCTGATTCTGCTCACCTTTCTGATTGACCACAGACGCTCTCGCTGAAAAGTTGATCAATAACGCACAGCTTTGTCCAAAAAGACAGCGTTTGGCGCGAAAAACTAAAAAAAGGGTTTACAGCTTCAAACAGTTTGCTATGATTCGCTCCGCACTTGAGGGATGAGTTGGGAAGACATCGTTTAAGTATAAAAATCTCCTGGAGGAGTTCCCGAGTGGCCAAAGGGAGCAGACTGTAAATCTGCCGGCTCCGCCTTCGATGGTTCGAATCCGTCCTCCTCCACCATATTTTCTTCGTAAGAAGAGCACTTGATTGATTGTGTTGGGAAAACGTCAGTTAAGTATAAAAACCTCCTGGAGGAGTTCCCGAGTGGCCAAAGGGAGCAGACTGTAAATCTGCCGGCTCCGCCTTCGATGGTTCGAATCCGTCCTCCTCCACCATATTTCTTCGTAAGAAGAGCACTTGATTGATTGTGTTGGGAAAACATCCGTTAAGTATAAAAATCTCCTGGAGGAGTTCCCGAGTGGCCAAAGGGAGCAGACTGTAAATCTGCCGGCTCCGCCTTCGATGGTTCGAATCCGTCCTCCTCCACCATATTTTCTTCGTAAGAAGAGCACTTGATTGATTGTGTTGGGAAAACATCCGTTAAGTATAAAAACCTCCTGGAGGAGTTCCCGAGTGGCCAAAGGGAGCAGACTGTAAATCTGCCGGCTCCGCCTTCGATGGTTCGAATCCGTCCTCCTCCACCATATTGAATAAAAAAACCAGCTCATTGAGCTGGTTTTTTTATGTCTTATGTATGACGGCCAAATAAAAAGGCCACCGAAAAGTGGCCTACCGCTCGATAAACACTCGCGCGTCTGCGCTTTATCGTTCTAAGTACGCGGGGACTTGCGCAATACTGTCTAACACCACATCGGCCAAAGCTTCACCTTCCGCAGTGACAGGCTTACCTGTTCGTACCAAAATTTTAGTACCAACACCAGCGGCAGCGGCGGCCATGAGATCCTCGGTTTTATCCCCGACCATCACAGACTTCGACATATCAATCTCTAAGAAATCGCGGGCAGATAAGAACATTCCGGGTTTTGGCTTACGACAATCACATTCTTGTTTGTATTCACCGAGGCCAAACTCAGCATGATGAGGACAGTAATAAATGCCATCAAATGCCACGCCATTATCTTCGAAGTTCCAATCCATCCACTGAGTCAGTGATAAAAAGCGATCTTCACTGAATTTGCCACGAGCAATACCAGATTGGTTGGTCACCAATACCAGCAAATATCCCTTGGCTTGCAATTCACGTGTTGCATCAAACACACCATCAATAAACTCGAAATCATGTTCATCGTGGACATAACCGTGATCAACGTTGATCACACCGTCACGGTCTAAAAATACTGCTGGTTTAGCCAAAATGACTCTCTCAATTGAGCGTTAAGAATAATCATAATTATTGCACAGCTCTTTTCTTTCATCACCATCAAATAATGAATAAACGCGGATTAAGATATTTTAGCCGTCTAGACGTAAAAATATCTATTGACTTGACTAGTTATAACTCATAGGATTCTATCTGGCTTCACGCAATACAGCATAATATTCTGTGAAACGATATCGCAGTTAATATCGGGTTGTTCAACTCCCTGCACAGGTTTTTACATGATTGAAATAAAGAATGTTAATAAGATTTTCTACCAAGGTGATACGGAGATTCCTGCCTTAGTAGACATTAACCTCACCATATCACAAGGCACCATTTTTGGTGTCATCGGCTCTTCAGGTGCAGGGAAAAGTACTCTGATACGCTGTGTCAATATGCTAGAGCGACCAACAACAGGTTCGGTCATTGTCGATGGTACGGATCTGACCCAATTAAGCTCACAACAGCTATCCAATGCTCGCCGCAACATCGGCATGATATTTCAGCACTTTAACTTATTATCGTCACGCACCGTGTTTGGTAACGTGGCACTGCCGCTAGAGTTAGCGAAAAAAAGTGACGAAGAAATCAATAAAAAAGTGGTCGAACTCCTTGATTTAGTCGGCTTGGCGGATAAGCGTGACACGTATCCTGCCAATCTAAGCGGCGGACAAAAGCAGCGAGTGGCCATTGCTCGGGCCCTAGCGTCTGATCCGAAAGTCCTATTGTGTGATGAAGCGACCAGTGCCCTTGATCCGGCGACCACACAATCGATTCTCGCGTTGCTAAAAGAAATTAATCGTCGCTTAAATATTACTATCTTATTGATTACTCATGAAATGGATGTGGTAAAAAGTATCTGTCATGAAGTGGCCATTATTGGTGGTGGTGAGCTGGTTGAGAAAGGCACCGTCGGGGACATTTTTGCTTATCCAAAAACCGAATTGGCTCACCAATTCATTCGCTCGACATTGGATCTCTCTTTGCCCGAAGACATTGCTGAACGTCTTCGTCAAACAGCGCATCATGGCGCACATCCACTCGTGCGTTTAGAGTTTACTGGCGCAAGTGTTGATGCCCCTGTCGTCTCTCAGGTTTCCAGAGAATTTAATATCGATGTGAGTATTTTGAACTCAGATCTGGATTACACCGGAGGCGTGAAGTTCGGCATGATGTTAGCTGAAATTCAAGGTGATAAAGACAACACAGAAGCCGCCATTCAATTTATTCGCAACAACAAAGTGAAAGTAGAAGTACTGGGGTACCTCAATGCATGAACTCGTATCATGGGTGTCACAAAACAGTGAACTCATTTTAACTGCCACCTGGGAAACCATTTACATGGTCTTGGCCTCAGGCATCATCGGTTTTGTCGTCGGCATTCCACTTGGTGTGGTTCTACATACAACAAAACAAAATGGCTTACTTGAGAATCCTCAAGTGAACCGTGTGTTAGGGGCCATCGTCAATGTCGGTCGCTCGGTGCCATTTCTTGTTTTAATGGTCGCCATCATTCCTTTGACCAAATTGCTTGTCGGAACGTTTATCGGCACCACGGCGACGATTGTTCCACTGACAATTGGAGCGATTCCTTTCGTTGCACGCTTGATCGAAGGTGCCTTGATGGAAGTCCCATCTGGGTTAATTGAAGCCGCACAATCAATGGGCGCAAGCCAACTGCAAATTATCTACAAAGTGCTGTTACCTGAGGCGATGCCGAGTATTATTAATACCGTGACGGTAACCTTAGTCACACTGGTCAGCTACTCCGCAATGGCCGGGACGGTCGGTGGCGGTGGCCTCGGTGATGTCGCGATTCGTTATGGTTACTATCGATACGACGTCGTTGTTATGGCCGTCACTGTTGTGATGTTAGTGATATTAGTACAAATGATACAATCATTAGGTGATGCTATCGTCCGCAGAGTCGATCACCGATAAAACATAATAAAAATTGGATTTTTACAGGAGATAAATATGACATTTAATGTTAAAGCATTGCTTGCAGTTGCAGTCACTGCATCAACGTTAGTGCTCGCGGGTTGTGGTCAAGACTCGTCGGACAATCAAACCATCAAAGTTGGCGTTATTGCGGGTGCGGAAGCACAAGTAGCTGAAGTTGCGAAAAAAGTCGCCAAAGAAAAATACGATTTAAACGTAAAATTGGTCACGTTTACGGATTACATTACGCCCAATGCTGCATTGGCAGACGGTTCCGTTGATGTCAACGCGTTCCAACACAAACCGTATCTGGATCAACAAATCAAAAGCCGTGGTTACAAGCTAGCAATTGCAGGTAATACCTTTGTTTACCCTATTGCAGGCTACTCTAAAACCATCAAATCCGTTGATGAAGTCAAAGACGGGGATCGTATTGCAGTGCCAAACGACCCAACTAACCTTGGCCGTTCATTACTGCTGCTGCAAAAACAAGGGTTGATTAAATTACGTGATGGTTCAGGCCTAGAAGCCACCGTCCGTGATATCGTCTCTAATCCAAAGCACCTGAAAATTGTTGAGCTTGATGCCTCTCAGTTACCCCGCTCTTTGGACGATGTGACCATTGCGATCATCAATAATACATTTGCTAGCTCGATCGACCTAACTCCACAAAAAGACGGTCTATTTGTGGAAAGTAAAGAGTCGCCTTACGTGAACCTTATCGTGGCACGTAAAGACAATGTTGATAGCAAAAAAGTGAAAGAGTTTGTGAAAGCCTACCAAACGGATGAAGTGTACCAAGCGGCACAAAAACAATTCAAAGGTGGCGTGGTTAAGGGCTGGTAATTACCTCCCTAATCATCAGCGTGATACACAAATAAAAAAGGTTGGCATAACGCCAACCTTTTTTTCACGCCTCATTGGCCAAAACATTAAGACTTGAGATGATCCCAAGAAATATTCGACACAAGACGACATGAATCGCATTTAAAATGAAAAATATCGTGCAATGGTTCTTCTAGTAACCACGCTCCGCCACACTTAGGACAGCAACGCGCTTTTTCCTCAGCCAAGCTGCTGCCCCCCACACGATACAAATAGTAATACGTTGGCACCTGAGATAAATACTCGATTCGCCCGCGAATATCCCAACCACGAATGAACAAATCACTGTCCGTATCGCAGATTTCATGTAATGCCGCATATTCTGCCTGACAACTGCCCGCCATTTGCAACTCATCACATGCTTGCCATTCCGTCTGCCACTTTACGACCGATTTGTGGTCGCCATTAAACGTCGGAGCTTGTCGATACAGTGGAATCGGTAATAAAGTCTCACCACTGCGCAAGGGAGAACAAGTATGCACATACGTGGTATACAGCACTTGCCAATTGGGTACGTCAGATTCGGCAGCTTGCTCAGAATTCAAGTCACGCCCCAACAAACGGACTTTTGGCCCCACAAGACAAGCATCATGCAGCCGCTGCAAACACGTGTTCACAAAATCTGAATGGTATTTCGAATGCAAACTGTCTTGCTCGGGACACACAGCGCGCACCGAAAATTCGCCCTCGCCCATAATCATCGGAAATTCACGTCCCAAGACTTGCCCATTATAGCGCAGCGCTTCCATAAGGCCGTTTATGGCTTTATCAACCGCCGTGATCGTGGTATCCGCAAAGCATTCAAATTCTAATTCAACAACATACATAGACGTTTAAACAACCGGTTGTAGGTGAGCTAAAAATTCAGTGAGGTTTTCCGCTAACGGACGGCGAGTGTTGTCACCGAGTGTTTCCAACACCACGTTTCCGCTAAGATTACAGATGGAAACGACCTGCATGTCGTCATCGGTAGAGGCAATAAAGACCGTCGGTGTTTGTTTCAAACGGCGTTGCATAACCAAGTGCCCCACTATATTTTCTTGCAAGCGAGTAAAATCCTCATCATTCCACACTTGGAGAAGCGTTAAAGGATTGCCCTCCCACAAAGCAGGCATATCCGCGGCGTATTGCGTGCCATAGAACTCCGTCACGTCAGCGTGCAGCGTTAACTCCAGAGCATTTTCTACGTTCGCGAAGCTCGCTATGGTATCGCGTAATACCGGCGTCCAATACACACAATCCGGTGTGCGATGTTGTACACACGCTGAAGGTAAATCTATCAAGTCATCATTGCTGGGTAATTGATCATTCATAGCTTGGCATTGTGCAACGTATCGTTGACTAAAGTGGTATAATGCACTGGCTTGCTGAGCCATTGTATTCTCCATATTTCATTTCCCCTATTGCGAATAATGACAGTGGCGTCGGGATTGCGTAAAATTCCCCGTATTCTAATCGAAGTAACGACAAAAAATGAGTAAATATTCTGACGCGAAAGAGTTAACTGGATTAACACTGGGTAAAGGCACCGCTTATACCTCTCAATACGATGCCACATTGTTACAAGGTGTGCCACGCAGCCTAAACCGTGACGATCTTCATTTAGGTGAAGAACTTCCCTTTAAAGGCTGTGATGTCTGGACCCTGTATGAATTATCTTGGCTAAACTCACGAGGCTTACCACAAGTGGCCGTTGCGCAAGCAACATTACCCGCCACCAGCCCAAATTTGATTGAGTCTAAGTCGTTTAAACTCTACCTCAACAGTTTTAATCAAACACGATTTAATTCTGTCGAAGATGTACGCCAAACCTTAATCCAAGATCTATCGGCATGTGCGGGTGAACCCGTCGCGGTAGACGTCTTCCCTGTGACGCATTTTACCAATCAGCCGATTGTGAATATGCAAGGTGAAAACATTGACGCTCAGGATATTGAGATCACCAGTTACGAATTTGACGATACCTTATTAGATGGCGCAACCAGTGAGACGATTGTAACCGAAAGGCTGAATAGTCACCTACTCAAATCGAACTGTTTGATTACCAATCAACCCGATTGGGGCAGTGTTGAAATTCGCTACACCGGTAAGAAAATCGACCGTGAAGCCTTGCTGCGCTATATTGTGTCCTTCCGCGAACACAACGAATTTCACGAACAATGTGTCGAGCGTATTTTCACCGATATTCAACGTTATTGCCAACCGCAATCACTGACGGTCTATGCGCGTTATACTCGCCGTGGCGGATTAGATATTAATCCCTTCCGCTCAACCCACAATATTGGCCCGACGCACAACTCGCGACTTGCTCGTCAATAATAAGGACTCTGTTTACCCATGAGGTACTTTCGCTGGCAACCTTGGCTTACTCTTCTTTTACTGATGACATCACAGTGGGCAATGGCCGATATTTCGGCCTACCAGCCATTACGCGATGCCGAAAAATTGGTAGAACTGTCCCCGGTGCAAGCCAAGGCATTGGTCAGCGATTACCTCTCGCAACGCCGGCTGACCGAGTCGCAAGATAAAACCCCGACCACCATTGCTCGGGATGAATCGGACACTCAAGTACGTACGCCAAGAAACAGCATCAATGCACTACAAGTGCTCGCCGAAGCGCAGTTTAATTTACAAGATTTAAAAGGCGCATTTCGATCTATTCATCTGGCACGCGAATTAGCTGAAGAGTTTGATTTACCTTATAAAAAATTGGAAGTGGCATTGCTGGCCGCTCGCCTGCATTGGCGCCATACACAAAGTGCCGCCGCCGCCAATCAACGTCTTAATGCCATCACCACGACGTTTGATGCCATCAAGAGTCACGATCATGTCTCTCGCTCAATCAACTATAAAATACATATGTTAAGAGCAGAAGTCGCCTCCAATGCCGGACTCATCAAGCAAGCCAATACGCTGTTTGCCCAGCAAAAAGACTATATCGAGCAGAGTCACTCGCCTCGAACTGAAATTCAGTATTACATCACGGTTGGGAGCCACTACCTTAACCATGAGCAATACAATATGGCCTTATCAGAATTGTTGCGCGCCTATTGGACAGCAGTAGAACACAGCTCAGGCGCTCTACTGGCGAAAACCAACTCCTTATTAGGCCGCTTGTTTTTTGAACGTCGCGTCCTCGATAAAGCCCTGATTTACTATTCTCAATCCGCCGACTTTTACGGTAAATATCAGCAATCCCCTCTCATCAGCAGTGTGCTCAAACGCATGGGTGATATTTACTATTTGCAAGGCAAATACAACCTCGCGTTAGTGCATTACTTTAATGCAATTGACCATGAAAGCAGTGATAAGAACCCAAATCACATCATCGAAACCCGTCTGGCGCTCGCGGATACCTATTTAGAATTGTATAACTATCCCTTATCCGCCCAGTACTTGCAGCGAGCAGAGCAACTGCTTCGCTCAAGTAACGCCGCCTTCTTAAAAGCACAGGCGGCATTACTCAAGTCAGGCCTCGCCTTTCATGAAAAAAACACCCCAAATGCGCTCAAATTTGCTCGTAAAGCACTGGAAATCAGCCGCAGTGTCGACAGTACCGCATTAGAAAGTAAGGCCTACTTATTACTCTCACGTGGGTATGAGCAATCAGGTCAATTTCAACAAGCATTGCAAAATATTAAGTATCACAATCGTCTTTCACGCCTGAATCAAGAAAAGCTGAATCGCATTAGTGAAGATGCCTTCCGCCAACAGAAAGAGTTCGTCGAACAAACATTGCACATGGCAAGACAAGAGCAGCAATTAAAAACACTCACTCGTGAGTACAGCAAATTTCAAAAACTGGCGTTTGCTTTATTCATTGCCGCGTCGATTTTACTGTTATTTATGTTACGCCGCAGGCATGTCATTCAACGGCAAAAAGATGAAATTGAAGAACTCAACGCAAGCTTATTCACGCATTCACGCTCACGCCTGCGCAACCTACGCATGCTCAATGCCAAGCTGGCCACCTCATTGGAAAAAAGCAGTCGTAGCTTTGAAGAGTGGCATATTGGCGAGTTAATTGATGAGCCACTCAATGACCGCCTGCGTTTTGTCATGATTGATATCCCCTTCCTTGGCAGTATGTACCTGCAGCAAGGCTACAGCGGCGGGTTAGAAATGGAGCATGAGTTTGGCGCGTTCTTAAAATCTAAGCTCGCGGATGATCAACGCCTTTACCATTTCTCCGATTCCAACTTACTCTACATTGAGCGCAATAGTGATAGGAATCAGCCTGTCGAAGACGTTGTGGAACGTATTCAAGGGTGGATCAATGAATTTAATACCGACCTTGATATCAATCGAAAAATCAGCGTCGGTATCGCCGACTACCCCTTCTTACCGCGCGCCTATACCGCCATCAATGATAAAGAACTCTTGGATATTTTGTTATTGGCCACCGAACTCGCGCAAAAAATAACCACTCAAGCTGAAGACAGTCAGTGGGTGTATTTCCGCGCCATTGATAATGCGCCAGCAGCCAGCTTTGCTGCCAGTGATATGCGTCGCGCTTGCCAACATGCCATTCAGCAAGGGCTGGTCAAAGTCCAGTCATCTTGTAAAGATGAGCAATCCCTTAAACAGATAATGAAATTTTAGTTTTTTTTCATAAAGAAATACTGACAAGATGAAAAATAATTTTTTTTTGTTATTATACGCCCCTGACTCCGTGCAGTAATGGGCAGGCTAACTGATGTCATTATCAGTTTTTCATCACACTTGAGTGAGTCAAACTCTTCGTTTTATAACGGCCATCAAAAGAGTTGATTGAATGATAATTATGGTCGCGATCGCGACGTTGATTCAATGAGTCTATTGGTAAATAGCTCATATATCATGTTGTAATGGAGCACTTTTAATGCAACAAAGTTCGACACTAGGCAACGATATCGCCAGTCTTGACGTTCAAATTAAGCGTAGCATCCAAGCGTTACTGAGCACCCCAACGCTTCCCGATCGCATCCGAAAAGATGTTCAGCAAGTTGCCATCCATACTTCATCCAATGCACAACATTCGTTACCGGCCGAGAAAGCACGGCGGTTGTTGCATATCTATGAAATTACGCTAAAAATACTGCTCGCAAACGGTGGAAAAGCACCGTTAGAGTCGACCCATAAAAGCGCCAGTAAAGAGCAAGTCGCCCGTTTAAATGAAGCCTTGCAAAACATGATCACTGAGCTGGATTTTGAGGGCGAATATGGCGAGCGTCTCGTCGATATCCGAGCCAAGCTTTTGCTCGATACTCGCGGTGATGAGTTAATTGAACTGACTTTAGATGTCCTCAAGCTGGTCGCTTTAGGGACGGATCAAGAGCGGCAAATAGCACAGCAGTTTCTCGAAAAATCTTATGACTATATTGGCCGCATCAGTATTAATACCGAACAAATCAATGATAAGTCACGTGATATCTTTATACAGCGCAAAGAGATCAACAATCAACTGAGAACGCTGATTAAGCATAAATACGTGTCGCTGGCGGACGAACAAGACCCAGAAAAACTGCGCCTGCATACCACAAAGATGATGACAGAGCTCTCACAACTGTCCGACCGCTATACCTCTGCAGAAGCCCGCGAACAAATTCTGTTAGAGCAACTGGCCTATGCGAAACGTCAAATTGACAATCTCAATGATTCCACGAAGGAACACCGACGCCGTATTGATGCACAAAACCAACGGCTGCGCCGAGACGCATTGACCAAAGTGTATAATCGCAGCGCATTCATGGAAATGTTAGAAACAGAATACCGCCGCTGGATCGGTAATCAACACCCACTGCGGATGGCTCTTTTTGATATCGATGACTTTAGTTATGTCAATAATCACTTCGGCTACACCGCGGGAGATAAAGCGCTAAAAATCATTTCACGCGCGATCAATCAGGAACTCAAGAGCAGTGACATTTTAGCCCGTTTTAGCGGTGAAGAGTTTATTTTGCTGATCCCCAGTCGCAGTGATGAACAGGCCAAAGAACTCATCGAAGCCATTCAGGACAGAGTCGCAGCGTTGCCGTTTAAATTTCGAGATCGCAGCTTGAAAATCACATTGAGTGCCGCCAGCAAAGCGTTTGAACAAGGAGATACTCCAGAAGCCATCATCGAGCAACTGAGTAATCCGTTAACCGCGAAGCATGAAGTTAAGCCCAGTCAATTAATCTGGCTGTAACGCCCCTCGTAATAAATCGCTCAAAAAACCAGCAAACCCACACTAAAAGTGTGCGCCTCGTCACACCTCGACCTCAAGCTCATTCTCCTTCATCGCTAATGCACACTAAATTGTTGTAAGTACATTATATCAATAACTTATTCGCCGCCACTCCGTTAATCTATCGCCGACGCCTAGCGTTAACCAATCTGGTGGTTTTTTTATCCTTTCCTAAGGAGACCAGAATGATCACACAAGTCAGTCCTGCAGGCAGTATGGATTTGTTGTCGCAACTGGAAGTAGAACAACTACAAAACACCGCTTCAAGTGAACTTTATCAACTGTACCGAAATTGCAGCTTGGCGGTTCTCAATTCCGGTAGCCATACCGATAATTCCAAAGAGTTGCTCGATAAGTATCGTCCGTTTGATATTAATGTGAAACGACGGGAACGTGGTATCAAGCTCGAATTGGCCAATCCTCCGGAGCACGCTTTTGTCGATGGTCAAATCATTAAAGGAATTCAGGAACACTTGTTTTCGGTATTACGAGACATTGTTTACGTCCATATCCACATGGGCGACACGGCTCGCAAGCATTCCGATGATCCGGCTCATATCACAAACTTGGTGTTTGCCATCTTACGTAATGCCAAAGGACTGATCCCCGGAATTACCCCCAATCTGATCGTCTGTTGGGGCGGCCACTCGATTAACCCAACCGAATACCAATACACGCGTGAAGTGGGCAACGAATTAGGGTTACGGGAACTCAACGTATGTACCGGATGTGGACCGGGCGCCATGGAAGGGCCGATGAAAGGCGCCGCGATTGGTCATGCTAAGCAGCGCTATACCGAGTCGCGATACCTAGGCCTAACCGAACCATCAATTATTGCCGCAGAGCCGCCGAACCCAATCGTGAACGAACTGATTATAATGCCCGATATTGAAAAACGTCTGGAAGGGTTTGTGCGCATGGGACACGGCATTATCATTTTCCCTGGGGGCGCGGGAACTGCTGAGGAATTACTGTATATTCTTGGCATCATGATGCATCCTGAGAACAAGCAGCAGCCGTTACCTATTGTGCTAACGGGGCCAAAAGAAAGTGAAGCTTACTTCGATTCCATTCATCAGTTTATCGGTGATACATTGGGCGAAGAAGCGCAAAGTCTCTATCAAATCGTCATTGGTGATCCTGCCGAAGCCGCTCGCATCATGAAAAAAGCCATGCCGCTGGTTCGTCAGCACCGCAAAGATACTGAAGACGCCTACAGCTTTAACTGGTCGTTGAAAATCGAGCCAGACTTTCAAATGCCATTTGAACCCACGCATGACAACATGGCCAACCTAGATTTGCATCTCGACCAACCAAAACAAACGCTTGCCGCGAATTTACGCCGTGCGTTTTCCGGGATTGTGGCTGGGAACGTCAAAGCGGAAGGGATCAAGGAAATTGAAAAACATGGGCCGTTCGAGATTCATGGTGACTCTGAACTCATGGCAAAAATGGACGTTCTGTTACAAGCGTTCGTCGCACAAGATCGCATGAAACTGCCCGGCGGTTCCGCTTATGAACCTTGCTACAAAATTGTTCAATAATCACGGTCTGCTCTACCTTTGGTAGTAATCTGAAGTCAGATCATTAAAATAGAGGCTATCAGCCTCTATTTTTGTATTTCTATGTCACTGCACTTGGTTATTATTGACGCTTTAAACCTCATTCGACGCAATCATTCGGTTCAACCGGATCCCAGTGACATTGCGCGAACTATCGACACCACCAGCCGAACGCTCGCGCGCATTATTGATGAGTCACAGCCGACTCATATTATCGCGGTATTCGATCATTACTTACAAGACAGAGGCTGGCGTGCAGAGCTCTTACCCGGCTACAAAGCGGGGCGCAAGCCCATGCCTGAACCATTACAGCAAGGTTTAGAGCGCATTCAAGACGCATGGTGGTCCTTGGGAATCGACTCGCTATTATCCAGTGGCGATGAAGCGGATGACTTGGTCGCGACCTTGGCGTGTAAAGTGTCCGAACATGATGAAAAGGTCACGATCATTTCGACTGACAAAGGTTACTGCCAATTATTGTCACCTACCCTGCAAATTCGCGACTACTTTCAACACCGCTGGCTTGATGCCCCTTTCATCCATAAAGAATTTGGGGTTCGCCCAGAGCAACTCGCTGACTACTGGGGACTAACAGGCATCAGCTCAAGCCAAGTTCCTGGCGTTCCCGGTATCGGGCCGAAAGCAGCAAAAGAGATTTTAACCGAATTCACCTCGATCGAAGAAGCCTATCAAAGCGAGGCTCTAGCGGCCAAATACCGCAAAAAACTCGATGAACACATTGAGTCAGCCAGAACATGCAAACAAGTCGCCATGCTAAAAACCGATATCGAACTCGGATTTAACTTGCAAGACATTCGCTATATTCCGCCCCAATAAAAAAGCGCCTGCAGATGCAGGCGCTTTTTTCTATACAATCAGTCAATGCAATCAGACAATTCAATCAGTCAATGATTACCATGGCGAAATGGTTTTTAATACTTGCACATGCACCGTGATTTCCTCACGGTCGTGATACAAGTGCTTCGCTTGCAAACGAAACTTCACATCGTGCTGCTTCAAAAAGATCTTCAAGTTTTCGATATCATCAAGAACTTCATCGTATCGACCTTTCATTGGCAATTTCAAGTTGAACAAGGCTTCTTTCGCCCAACCGTGAATTAACCACTCACCCATTAATTGCGCGACTCGAGATGGTTTTTCAATCATGTCACAAACCAGCCAAGTCACATTTTTACGCGGCGGCTCAAATTTAAAACCGTCCACCATGTGGTGAGTCACTTGTCCTGTGTCCATCAAGCTTTCCGCCATCATGCCATTATCAATGGCATGCACGAACATAGAGCGTTTCACTAACTGATAGGTCCATCCACCCGGGCAAGCACCTAAATCCACTGCCCACATGCCTGAGGCTAAACGCTCATCCCACTCAGCGCGCGGAATGAACACGTGAAAGGCTTCTTCTAGCTTCAACGTCGAGCGACTTGGCGCATCGCTAGGAAATTTAAGACGCGGAATGCCCATGTAGAAATGCGAGTTATTATTCGGATAAGAATACCCCGCGTAACAATGCCCAGGAGCGACAAAACACACATGCAAGACAGGCTTTTTACTGTGTTCTTTGGGGAGCAGTAACCCTTTACCGCGCATTGCCTGACGCAATGGCACCGTAAATTTACGACAGAATTTCAGTAACTCTTTCGCTTCGTTGGTATCGGGGGTTTCCACACGCAGCTCACCACAGGCGGGCCAATTCTCTTGCTCTGCTAAGCTCATAAGCAATGGAGAAATGCGGTCATCTTTCGGTAAGTCGCTACACTCAGCTGCCACGGCGAACATTTGACGAGAAAAAATCAACGTTTGAAAATCAAGACGCTCCAGCAATATTTCTGCCTCGCCTTCCTGAAAGCATTCAAATAAGACAAATCCCGTGTTGGTTTTTAGGCGAGGAAAGCCAAATACACCCAATTGAGTAGCTTTATCCTGTATTTCACCGGCGCACTCTTTCTCAAATCCAGAGCGGCAATACAGCATGATCTGTTTCACGACGTTACCTCATTAGTTTTCAAAGCAGCCAATACAAAGAAGATCCATCCCACAATAAAAAACACCCCGCCAAGAGGCGTAATGGGACCAAACCATCTCACACTGGTTAAAGCCAGCGCATACAGACTGCCGCTAAAGCAAAAGATGCCGATGATAAAGCAAATTGCGGCTCGGCAAAAATACTTTCGTGAATAAACGGTATTTATCGGTAACGCCAACAAGACACCACACACTAAAAGTGCCGCGGCATGAATAAATTGGTAATGAACTCCGGTTTGAAAAACCGCCACCATATCAGGGGTAATCATTTTTTTTAGCCCATGCGCGGCAAAGGCGCCCACACACACGCCAATACCGGAAAACAATCCACCAATGGTGAGTAACTGCTTACTTTTCATTATAAATCTCTCGAATAAATTGACTTAATGTCTCAACGGCAAGCGCGATATTGCCCGCTTCGGTATACCCCGATCGCTTGCGTGGTGTAAATCCATGATCGCCATCCGGGATAAATTGATAACGAATGTGCTCACTCAGGACAAAATCCGCAAACTCTTCTTTTTTACCAAAGGTGTCACGCTCACCTTGCAATATCAAACACGGTTTCGCCAACGTAGCAAGGTGTTCGCCTTTAAATTTCTCTGGTCGGCCCGGTGGGTGAAAAGGAAAACCAAGGCAGGCAATGCCGGCCACTTGCTCATGCTCACCTAACCAAGAAGCCATGCGTCCCCCCATGGACTTCCCGCCAATGACAACAGGACCATCACAGTGCTGCTCGATAATCTCAGAAAACGCCGTCAAGAGTTTGGGGGCGCGATCGGGTGGGCGCTTCGTGCCTTCTTCTAAGCGGCGGATCATGTACGGAAAATTAAATCGTAATACACGAATCCCATGCTCGGCCAAGCCACTGGCAACCTGTGCCATGAAGGCGTGATCCATACCCGCGCCAGCGCCGTGGGCAAAGACAAAAACAGGACCTGTTTGAGGCCCATCCCATTGAAACTCATTACTCATCTAATACTTCCTCTTGCTCACGTCTTGCGGTTCGAATCATCCAGTCTCTGAATGTGGCAATTCGCCCCATGTCGGCTTGCTTTTCATCACACACGACATAAAACGCATTGGGCGTCATCACCACGGCGTCAAACGGTGCCACCAATCGCCCGGCTTCCATTTCTGGCTGCGCTAATACATTGTTACCTAGCGCGATCCCTTGTCCATGAATCGCGGCCTGCAATACCATGGTCGTATGGCTAAAGATCGGCCCATGATTCACATTCACGCCTTCGATACCATTTTGTTTGGCAAACTGTTTCCAATGCTGACGTGACGTATCATGCAATAACACATGCTGGGATAAGTCATGTAACTCATTGAGTGGTTTATCGCCAAGCAAAACGCTGGGAGAACACAAGGGAATTAAAAACTCTTGATACAACAAGTCACAGCGTAATTCTGGCCAATTGCCTCGCCCATAATAAATGGCCACATCCACATCATCCGTTAACGAGCCTTCTTCCAAATCGACCGCTTTAATCCGTACATCAATATCCGGCTCTTCACGATTAAAATCAGCCAGCCTTGGTACGAGCCATTGAATCGCAAAACTTGGTGGTAAGCTGATGGTCAACGCTCCTTTTTCGGTGCGTTCTAATAACTTATCGGTCGCTTCCCCAATCGAGCTAAAAATATCTTTGATATCGGCAAAATACCCCTGCCCTTCTTCGGTCAATAATAATGAGCGATTACGACGACGGAATAACTTTAACCCTAAAAACTCTTCGAGGGCTTTAATCTGATGGCTCACCGCCGCTTGCGTCACAAACAACTCGTCGGCGGCGCGCGTAAAACTCAAGTGACGAGCGGCCGCTTCAAACACTTTCAGAGAATTTAACGGAGGTAGACGTCTTCCCATAGTTATCGCCTTATTAAGGATTAGTTTTTCTTATTCGAAACATTATAAATTGTTCGTTGCGTAGCAGCCAGAGAAAAACTATATTGCTCGGCGTAGCAAAGACCTGAACGGCTTAATTTCTCTGAAATTAATTGGAATTTGTTACGATGTTGTGTTTGCAAACTCGTACTTTATCGAGTTTAGGTAGATTCTACCAATCTGTTCTGTGCAGTCATCCGCTGTACAAAACATACTTCCTGTATTTATTTTGACCTGTCTGTCAATTTTGTTCACCGCCTCCTCAGGCGGTGTTTTTTTATCTGCTGTATATGCTTTCGTCGCCCCGTCTTGTCATCACCCATTTCTAGGCTCGTAGCGTCGTATGGCACATAAAAAAACGCTGCGGACCATGTCAGCAGCGTTAATACGTTAGCGACCTTGCCAACTGCTCGCGTTATGGGCGATAGACTTTGACATTATCAAACCCTTGCTCTTTCAGATACAGGGCTTGTAAACGGCTCATCACCCCCTGAGTGCAATAGAGCAGGTAGGTTTTTGACTGATCCAAATCACCAAACTTGGTCGATAACTTATAGAACGGAATATGGGCCACCTCGACCCCTTCCAGCTCCAGTGGGTGCTCTTCTTCTTCTTCCGAGCTACGAATATCCAGCACGATAGCGGCCTCGTTAATATCCGTTACCATCTCCACTTCAGGCACCGCTTCTTGTGACTCTTTGGCAATATCGCGGATATCCATTTGGCGGGCGTTATACACCACGTCATCGAGAATGCTAAAGTCAAAATTGGCTTCTTCCGCTTCAATGCGACCTTTTACTGCTTTTACCGTCGGCTTACGTGAAATAACCCCACAGTATTCAGGCATGGTTTTGGCAAAATCTTCCGTACCAATTTGACGCGCCACGTTAATAATGTCTTGCTTATCCCAAGTAATCAACGGTCGTAAGATCAACGTATCGGTCACATTATCAATCAAACGCAAATTGGTGAGCGTTTGGCTCGATACTTGACCTAATGCTTCTCCTGTCACCAAAGCTTGAATACCAAACTTCTCAGCCACCATCGCGGCGGCACGCATGAACATACGTTTAAGCACGACACCCATCTGTCCATCGTCTACTTTCTCAAGGATTTCGGCCACAACAGGTTCGAAATCAATAGAAAGAAAACGGACTTTCGCGGAAGAACCGTATTTATTCCACAAATAGTGTGCCACTTGCTTCACGCCAATCTCATGAGCGGGGCCACCAAGATTGAAGAAACAGTAATGCACTTTTGAGCCGCGTTTGATATGCAGATAACTCGACACACCAGAATCAAAGCCACCAGAGATCAAGCTCAAGACATCTTCCTGAGTGCCCATGGGGAAACCGCCCAACCCTTGGTGACGCGCAATCACTTGATTTAACAGTTCATCGCGGACTTCGATATTAATGGTGATATCTGGATTTTTCAGTTTAACCTTTGCACTTTCCACCGCTTGGTTGAGGCCACCGCCCACATAACGCTCTAGCTCAATCGATGAAAATTCGTGCTTACCACGGCGTTTCGCGCGAACCGCAAACGTCTTGTTTTCAAGCGCGTCTTTGTTCTGTTCTAACACATGCTCATAAATGTCATGCAGCGAGGTAAACTCCGTCTGCTTGACTTCCAATACGTGGTTGATCCCCGGAGTATGGGTCAGTATTTGTAGCACTTCTGCGTAATATTTATCGCTGTCGGCCGCAACTTCAATATGGTCACGACGGTTAAACACCGCCACCGATTCAGTACAGCGTTTGACTATGATGCGAATATTACTCTCTAGAATCTTTGTGAAGCGTTTACGCACAGATTCGCTTTTGACATAAATTTCCGGATGAGGCTTAACAATAAATTTCATAGGTGTGTATTCGCATTATAGATTAGACATTTGGTCAGCCGAGGTAGCTACTTTTATCATCAAAAGTAGACATACATCCAGCGCTACCGCTAAGGGGGCGGCATTATACACGATATTGGGCAGATGATGAAAGGTTATAAAAAAAGCAGAACCTATGTTCTGCTTTTTATTGCTGGCTCAGAGGGTTATGGCGTAGTCGCACCGGCCTTATTGGCATTCCCCGAGGAGACCGGATCGCTAAATAAAGGCTCACCTTGCATAATGCTGATTTCCACTCGGCGGTTTTCCGCACGATGTTCAGGCGTATCATTTGGCACCAGAGGCTCGGTATCGGCTAAACCACGGACTTGCAGCCGGTCATGGTCGAAGCCTTGTACTTTTTCCATCTCCTGCGCCACGGACACCGCACGTTGTGAAGACAAATCCCATAAAGAACGATACAACTCAGAGTCGATCGGTTGATTATCGGTATGACCAGTAATTCGAATTTTTCCCGGCACATCTTTCACCAGTTCGGCAATTTGACGCACTAGAGGTCGAAACTTGGGTTGTAAAAATGCGGAGCTTGCCGGAAAAGCGCCTTGCTCTTTAATGCGGATGACAATCTGCTGCCCCAAGTTTTCCACTTCGATTGCGCCTTGCTCAATTTCCCGTTGCAACGCTTTCTTAATTTTCTCAACTGTCGCATCCACTTCCTCTTCGCTCATGGCTTTCGATTGTTGCTGCTGTTGCTGAGATTCCGAGTTTTGATTATTTTCAGTGGCGGTTTCGGGAGACTGACCACCGTCGAGCTTGCCAGCGTCTCGCTGTGCGCCACCAGCACGATCCGACTCCCCCTCTTGAAACTCTAGCGTTTGCTGAGTGATATCAATGGTCTGCTGCATAATGACATCGATCGGCGTCGGTTCAGGTCGTCCCGGACGAAACTCTTGTGCAATAATGCTGGTCCCTTTCGGAATGTCTTTCACTTCCAAACGGTTTTGCACACCAAACGCAAACTTCATTGAGCCGGCGATTTGTTTGAACTTCAGTACATCCATCTCAGAAAACGAGAGAAGCAGTACAAAGAAGCACATCAACAATGACATCAAGTCAGCAAATGTTCCCATCCACAACGGCAACCCTGGTGGAGGACATTTACACGGTTGTTCTTCGTCGTCCATACATCACTCCACTATTCGTTATCGACGTCTAAACTGCGCTTACCTTCATTGAGGTAGTTTTTGAGGTAACTATCAATGACGCGCGGGTTTTGTCCGTCTTGGATGGCAAGCACACCATCCATAATCAAGCGGCGATTCAACGTTTCTTGCTCACGGCGTAGGCCCAGTTTATCCGCTATGGGGAAGAACACCATGTTCGATAAGATCGCACCGTAAAGCGTGGTCAACAACGCGACCGCCATCGCCGGACCAATTGATTTTGGGTCATCCATGTTGGACAGCATCGCAACAAGCCCAACCAAAGTACCAATCATCCCCATCGCAGGGGCCACATCGCCAAATGCACGAAACACATTCGCTCCCGACTCATGGCGTTCATTGGTTAATGCGATGTCTTTTTGCATGGTCGCTTTCACAACGTCGGCATCATGACCATCGACCAGAAGATCAATCCCTTTTTGCATAAACGCGTTCGGTATTTCCATTTCTTCTAACGCTAGAAAGCCGCCTTTACGGGCTGCATCGGCCATTTCAACGACTTTTGCAATTAAATCTTCTGGGTTGTCGGCTTTGAACATGAATGCTTTACCGGCGATTTTCGCGGCACCAAAAAACTGTCCCATGGTAAACTTCATCATGACCACGAAAACCGACCCACCAACCACGATAAGTACAGACGTGACATCGACGAACATCATGATGCTTCCGCCTAAGATCATCGCCATAATTACAAAAGCTAAGCCACCAATCAGGCCTAATAGCGTTGCTAAATCCACGAAGCACTCCTCATGCTACTGTTCATTCCCCAGTATTGATTCTACTGTATCGGCAAAGTTATCAAATCTTTAAATCAATTCTATTCGATCCTGTCATCGGCATCGTGATTACTTCAACTTTACATCAGTGAATGTGAATACCCTTACATTAACGGGCGCCACGACCCGTCATACGTTAGCAATACTGACCATTGCGATCGCTAAGTTATACAATAATCATACCATGGTTGACGGTACCGATGGTTTTTACAAAAACATAAGTTACCTAGCAAGCATTACATAAATGCGGCAGATTGCTATGGAACACAGTAAAAACTGCGTGATTCACATCGATAAGTCAAAAAATCTTGCCGCGAACGCTAACGAATAGCAGGGATTTGTGACACAATTATGCGGTTAAATTTGACCCTTAGTTATCCCTAAGGTAACTTTCGTGCATCTTTCCTAAGGTAAAATGATTATGGCGAGCAAAAAACCGGAAAACATGTCCTTTGAAGACACCATCAGTGAACTCGATCAATTGGTCGATCAACTCGAAAATGGTGAGCTTGCACTTGATGATGCGCTGAAAAAATTTGAACGTGGCATCGCACTCGCTCGCTCCGGGCAAACGAAATTAGATAGTGCTGAACAACGCGTCAGTATCTTACTTAATAACAGTGACACCGAGGCACTGAGTGACTTTACCGATTCGCCTGAATAATGGATGTAAACATCGTGATGAATGAGGCATTAACCTCTTTACAGCAAAGAAATAATGAGCAGCTTGACGAGTGGCTAAAGCACTTCTCCAACGCCGACTCACCGCTAATACAAGCAATGAATTATGGTTTGTTACTGGGTGGCAAACGGGTTCGCCCCTTTTTAGTTTACGCCACGGGCCAAATGCTCGGTTGCGAGCTGAGCGAATTAGACACTCCGGCCTCGGCGATTGAATGCATCCATGCGTATTCATTAATCCATGACGATTTACCCGCGATGGATAATGATGAGCTACGTCGTGGGCAGCCAACATGCCATATCAAATTTGATGAAGCGACCGCGATTTTAACCGGTGATGCGCTGCAAACACTCGCATTTAGTATTCTTGCTGAGGGAACGTTATCCGCTCAGGGTGAACCCCAGCGGGTGATGATGATTCAAATGCTTGCCCAAGCTTCGGGCGCCCAAGGCATGTGTCTTGGACAAGCATTGGACTTAGCCGCCGAAAACCGTGCTGTTCCGCTGAATGAACTGGAGCATATCCATCGCAATAAAACAGGGGCATTAATTCGTTGTGCCGTACGTTTAGGAGCATTGGCTGCCGGAGAGAAAGGCCTCGCCGTCTTACCGCAACTCGATACCTATGCTCAAGCCGTGGGACTCGCTTTTCAAGTTCAGGATGATATTCTGGACGTCATCAGTGATACACAAACCCTAGGAAAACCTCAGGGTTCAGATCAGCAATTACACAAAAGTACCTATCCAGCATTACTCGGTTTGGACGGTGCCATTGAAAAAGCGCAAGCTCTCCTTGAGGAATCACTTCAAGCACTCGAAGCCATTCCTTATAACACAGAGTATCTCGAAGCGTTCGCCCGATACGTTATCGAGCGCAAACACTAACACTATAAGCGCGCATAACTATGACTCTTGATATTTCAAAATATCCAACGTTAGCTCTCGTTAACACTCCGACTGACTTGCGTGGCCTGCCAAAGGAGGTCTTGCCTCAGCTTTGTGATGAGCTACGTACGTACTTATTAAATTCCGTCAGTCAATCCAGCGGGCACCTTGCTTCCGGCTTAGGCACCGTTGAATTGACCGTTGCATTACACTATGTCTACGATACCCCGAACGATCAGCTGATTTGGGATGTCGGCCATCAGGCTTATCCCCATAAGATTTTAACCGGTCGGCGTGAGCAAATGAGCACCATTCGCCAAAAAGAAGGGTTACACCCGTTTCCATGGCGCGAAGAAAGTGAGTATGACACTTTGTCAGTGGGTCATTCCTCAACCTCGATCAGTGCCGGTCTTGGCATGGCGATCGCGGCTGAACACGAAGGGAAAGATCGCAAAGTCGTCAGTGTGATCGGCGATGGTGCCATTACTGCAGGTATGGCATTTGAAGCCATGAACCACGCAGGCGGCATCAACCCCAACATGTTGGTGGTCCTTAACGACAATGAAATGTCGATTTCAGAAAACGTCGGCGCGTTGAACAATCATCTTGCGCAACTGTTGTCTGGAAATATGTATACCTCTCTGCGTGAAGGCGGCAAGAAAGTGCTGTCCGGCCTGCCTCCGATTAAAGAGTTGGTACGTCGTACAGAAGAACACCTGAAAGGCATGGTCGTTCCCGGAACATTATTTGAAGAGCTAGGCTTTAATTATATCGGCCCTGTAGATGGCCACGATGTATTAGAACTCATCAAAACGCTGAAAAATATGCGTGATTTGAAAGGCGCTCAGTTCTTACATGTCATGACCACCAAAGGCAAAGGCTATGAGCCTGCGGAAAAAGATCCGATTGGCTATCATGGCGTGCCAAAATTCGATCCGAATCAAGAAACACTGCCCAAGACATCGTCCAGTAAACCCACTTTTTCTGCTATTTTTGGTGACTTCTTATGTGACATGGCGGCGCAAGATCCTAAGTTACTCGCGATCACCCCCGCGATGCGCGAAGGCTCAGGCATGGTACGTTTTTCAAAAGAGTTCCCTAAACAGTATTTTGATGTCGCCATTGCCGAGCAACATTCCGTCACCTTGGCATCGGGCATGGCCATCGGTGGTTACCACCCTATCGTCGCGATTTATTCCACCTTTTTGCAGCGTGGTTATGATCAGTTGATTCACGATGTGGCGATTATGAACTTACCGGTAATGTTTGCTATTGACCGCGCGGGTTTGGTCGGTGCGGATGGCCAAACTCACCAAGGTGCGTTTGATATCAGCTTTATGCGTTGTATTCCAAACATGACCATCATGACACCATCGGATGAAAATGAATGTCTCCAAATGTTGTATACAGGACATCGTCATCAAGGGCCGAGTGCCGTTCGCTATCCTCGTGGTTCTGGGGCGGGTGTCCCGATAGAACAAACCTTTACCGAGCTAGAAATCGGCAAAGGTCGCCGGATCCGAGAGGGAGAAAAAGTCGCCATTTTGAACTTCGGCACCTTCCTACCTGAAGCAATGAAAGCTGCGGAAAACCTCAATGCGGCCGTGGCGGATATGCGCTTTGCTAAGCCGTTAGATGAAGCCTTACTGCGCGAGCTATCCGAGCAATACGATGTGTTTGTCACACTGGAAGAAAACACCATTGCCGGTGGTGCCGGTTCTGGCGTCATTGAATTTTTGATGCAAGAAAAACGTCTGTTACCCGTACTGACGTTGGGCTTACCAGACCATTTTGTTGCACAAGGCACGCAACAAGAACTGTATGCAGAGCTTGGTCTTGATGCCTCTGGTATTGAAGCTTCGATTCGCCGTTATCTTGCTCAGTAAATAAGCGCAGATAATGACGACACGCTCTCGTGTAAAAAAGCTCAGAATACTCTGAGCTTTTTTTGTTTTCAGTGCCTACAGGCAAGATTATGCCGCTACTGTGGCAATGGCCAACCGAAGGTCGAACACAAATGTGTCCATGTATCATCAAACCCTGCAGTGATTGTCATTGCTTGCTGGGTATACGGATGACAAAAAGACAAATGGGTCGCATGTAGCATCAACCGGTGGGCATTGTATTGCTCGCGATATAAGCGATTATGACGCCCTTCGCCATGTCGAGTGTCACCAATAATAGGATGGCGAAGGTGCGCCATATGGCGGCGCAACTGGTGCTTTCTGCCTGTCATGGGTTTCAGCTCAACCAATCCATAACGCGTCGTCGCAAACCGCCCCGTAGAGAATGGCACTTCCACCTCCGCAAGTGGCTGATAATGAGTCAATGCCTCTTGCGGCTCTTTATCCTGAGCGGCATGCTTATCGGCAATTTTATCCAACTCTTCTTTCAACGGATAATCTAAAACACCGGCCTCGCTAATCCAACCGCGTACAATCGCGTGATAGGTTTTTTGGATTTCATGGCCAGCAAACAGCGGCATCACCTCACGGGCCACCTCGCTCGAGAGAGCAAATAACAACACACCCGACGTGGGGCGGTCTAGTCGATGCAGAGGATAGACATGTTGACCGATTTGATCGCGTAATGTCTGCATCACAAATTCGGTTTCATGACGATCCAGCCAACTGCGATGCACCAACATGCCCGAGGGCTTATTCACCGCAATAAAGGCCTCATCACGATATAATATTTCCAATTCCATCTCAGCGACACGCCTCATCAATCAAGTTCAATAGACGCAATAGCGAACGATATTCGTATTGTTGTTGCCATACTTGGGCAAAGTACGGGGCAATCGCAAAACCACTAGGGACTTGCTCTTGCGCTAAAGCCGCCTGCATGCGCGGTAAAAAGA
Source organism: Vibrio zhugei (assembly GCF_003716875.1). Lineage (NCBI taxonomy): Bacteria > Pseudomonadati > Pseudomonadota > Gammaproteobacteria > Vibrionales > Vibrionaceae > Vibrio > Vibrio zhugei. Next base: position 1,990,903 of record NZ_CP033078.1, read on the forward strand.
CCCATTGAAGCCATTCATGGGGCGCTAAGGTATCCACAGCAAAAGGCTGAGTGCTTTGCAATGCTTGCGACGATGGCGATGTACTCTGCCACAATCCAGTGCGTTCTAATTCAAACTGAAGCTCTTGCAGTAATAACGTTAATTCACCGAAGTTGTTACTCATTCACGACCTAAATAACATATGTATAGGAGACAAAAACGCGAATTATCCTCACGTTCGTTTGCGAAGGGGCATAGTATGAGTTTGGGCGAGAAATGCAATGGATGGAGATCATTTTGTTCTCGCCTCTGGATCAGGTACTATGGCGTCAGTACATCTCTGTAGGACCATAAACATCCATGGAAACCATCCAAACGCTAAGTAAAATGCTGCAAACCAGCGGCAATCAATACGCCATTTTTGACCTCGGCCGACGTATTCAAGCCATCGATAATGCCACATTTGAGCGAATTGAGTCCGGAGGACAGCCTTATCCTTATCCGGTACAACGTAGCGCTCAGTTCGCCATCGCGTATTGGGATAACAGCCACCAACCCTGGATATGGTTTTTAAAATTTGAACTCGATGAACGCGGCCTACTTCAGCAGCCTCATGTCACGCAATTCATCGAATATGTCTTGGAAGCAATGGGCGCACGTTTGGATAACGAGCTCACTGACGAACAACAGGAAAAGCTGACCAACAACCCGTACACCTTCAAACCCAATGACGATAAGATGGCCATGTTCCATAGCATCATCCGTGCGCAATTGGCGCTGCCATGCAGCCAGTATTATGAACACGCACAATGCTATTTTTCTGGTCGCTTAGGTTGGGAAAACTGGCAAACGATCGGATTGCAAGGCATTACCGATATGTGCGCGCGGCTGCATCAAGAAAACAATGGGGTCAGCTTACGTAAAGCACTCACTCATTTACCCTCTCAGCCGCTATACGCCGTACTGGGGGCCTTAGAGCACATTGAGTTACCTGACAAATTGGCGCAACGTTTACTCGAACAAGCGCAGCAACACATCGACAGTGGTGAGCCCGATATTTTCTTAATTGCCGCTCTCGTGCGTGCGCTAGCAGGCGCCCCCAATCAAGAATTAGTCACACTGACGGACACGCTATTAGCGCGTACCGAGTTAAGTCACCAAGAAGTCTTAATTGGATTGGCTGGCCGATCGTGGCATGTCCTCGCAGATGGAGGACGAGCGCAACGCTTCTTGCTCCGTTTAGCACAAACCGGTAATCAGCCGTTATTTAATCAGTTGTTTGCCGATCTGGTCATGCTACCAAGCTTGCGTATGGTTTTACTCCCGTTACTGCATACGAGCCCGTCACCGGAGCTTTCCGCGGCACTGCTTGAGTTGCAACGCGCAGCGAAAGCTTAATCTAAAAAAGAGAGAGCGGATGAGAACAGGATTATTCGGACTACTACTCATCGGGATGGTCGGTTTTATCTTTTGGCAACAGCGGCGCCAATCGGAAATCGCGCGCCGCGTCATTGAGCAAAAATGTGCACAGTTGAACTTGCAAGTGGTCAGTGTCGCCTTCGGCCAGCATCGACTTCGTACGCCGTCGGGCCAATGGCACTGGCACTCAACCTATTTCTTTGAGTTTTCAGCCTTAGGTGATGATTGCTATCAAGGTCGCTTAATTATGAACGGTTTTCGTTCACAACAGGTCTATATACCGCCTCATCATTTGCCCCCTGCAACCTAGCGACAAATTGCCATTCGAATTGATAATAATCTCCCAGAAAGCCATCGGCGATCTGGGCTTTTTGCATGAATCCGAGCTTTTTCATCAGTTGTAGGCCAACCGTATGGAGAACCGGAACATTCATAAGCACCGTTTTAATGCGTTTTTGCTGACAAATATGCGGTAAAAACGCAGTAATCGCCTCACTGGCATAGCCATGATTCCAATGGGAATGATCAAACAAAATCGTTAATCTTGCGACCTCATCATCGACCATATCTAAGCCGATATGCCCCATGTATTCGCGAGTCACGTTATTGAGCACAGCCATTGCTTGAGTATCAACTTCATACAGTAGCCGTTGGAAGGCTTGCCGTGCTAATGAGACCGTAAGTGGCCCATTCATAAACGCACGATTTTTTTCAGAGCAATTTAATAATAGAAACTCAGATTCTAACGCCTCAATATAAGGCACTAAAAGCATTCTGCGGGTTACTACCGTCACGGACAATCCTTGTTCTTCAATACGATGGCATCAAAAGCCTATCGAACACATCATTATAGTGTTGTTTTTACTATGAATCGTGCGTAACTGACGCTCGCTTCATCCTTTTTTATAATCAAGAAAAGCCCCGACACAACCGTATCGGGGCCTTATTCTCACTCGCAGCATTCCGGCCGCATGTATTGCTCCATGCATCATCCATAATAGTGGCTTATCCCTTTGCCTAATCCCTACATCGCCAGCTTAGCGGTGTCCTAAGAATCCTTCATGCGGCTCGTTCCTGAGACGCGTCCATCACTTGTTCCTTGAGCGGTGTCCTTGCCATCATCCTGATGGTGTCCGAGCATCCTGCATATCGTCCTGATTCAATCCTTTATGATGAGGCATCCTGCTCCATCAACGAATCCGTACGCCTTTCCTAAATGTCCTTGCACAATGAGCTCCGTCATTGTCGCTTTATCCTAAAACCGCTCATCCAAAGCGTTCAGTCTTATGTCGTAATCCCTTGCGACGCAACCAATTTACCCCTTTAGGATATAGATACAACTGGGTAGAAACGTTATTTTATGATTATTTTACAACGACTAAAAAAATACTAATATAAATCATAAGGATAATGTTATCGTGTCTTTACTCTAGCTGTTTATATTCTTATTTTCTTACAAGCAAAGTGAGAGATCTCTTACAATGAGAATCTACTTTTGCTAGCCGCAATTTGTATTTATCATAGGGTGTCTCATCACCATAAGGAATTCTCATGCTGACCAAAGACGTATCAGACGAGTTACAACAGGTCTTTACGCAATTAGAGCAAGAAGGAAAAACGCCCAGTGTTGCATTACTTAAGGCACGCTTAACCACGTCAGTCCCGATGCCAGCCTTGATCAGCGCCGTTCGTCGCTGGAAGAGCAGCGCGAGCCTCCCAAAAGTAGAGGTGCGCGCACAACCTACGAGTGACGATGCCCGTATTACCCAATTAGAACAACAAGTGGCGGATTTAACACAGCGTCTTAGCCAGCTAGAACAACAAATGGAACACTCATCATGAAAATTTGGATCGACGCCGATGCCTGCCCTAAAGTGATTCGCGAGACGTTAATTCGTGCGGCGGAGCGGACAGGTGTTGTCTGCACTTTTGTCGCCAACCATGCCATTCCACTTCCCAACCGACATAATATTCAGCGGCTTCAAGTGCAAAGTGGCTTTGACGTCGCAGATGATGAAATTGTGCAACGCTGCGACGTCGGCGACTTGGTGATCACCGCTGATATTCCGCTTGCCGCCGAAGTATTGGCCAAGGGAGCCCACGCCTTAAACCCACGTGGCGAGTTATACACGAAAGATACCATTGGCGCGCGCCTCAATATCCGTGATTTTATGGATACCATGCGCTCAAGTGGTATCCAAACAGGTGGCCCAGCGGGCCTCTCGCAAACCGAACGGCGAGAATTCGCTAACCAGCTGGACCGTTTTCTCGCCAAACACCACCGTTAATGCGGCTAAAGGCTGTGTTGCGATGAAAGGCATAGTATGACGTGGTTGCTTGCTGACACGGGTCGCCACGCTTTGACTATTTAGGCCAAGGATCTCTTGTCGCAACTGTGCTATTTTAAGCGCTTGTTGATCACGTCGTTATTCTAACTGTATGCACACTATCTCCCCTATCGGTCTCGTTGAAAGCCCATACCAAGAAAAATTTGCCGTGCCTCGCCAGCCCCGTCTGGTGCCCGCGGCAACCGCGCGTATTCGTTTATTGGGCGAGACCAATTGCGCAGAAGCCATTCGTGGTATCGAACAATTTAGTCATCTCTGGCTACTGTTTTTATTTGATCAAAATTTGGCAAAAGGTTGGAAACCTACCGTGCGGCCGCCGCGCCTAGGCGGCAATGAACGGATTGGTGTCTTGGCGTCACGTTCGACATTTCGCCCGAATGGCATTGGTATGTCAGCCGTTGAATTCAGAGGCATCAGCCAAATTGGCGATCAATATTATCTTGATGTCGGTAGTGTCGATCTTGTCGATGCGACGCCGGTGATTGATATTAAACCCTACATTCCCTATTCCGATGCCATCCCTGATGCACAAGGTGGCTACGCGGATTCAGCTCCCCACACACTCCCAGTGTTGTTCAGTGATTGTGCACAGATGATGCTGCAATCGATCCCCGATAAACACGTCGTGCAAAACGTGATTGAACAAGTGCTCGCACAAGATCCAAGGCCGGCTTATAAGAAAAACAAACCGGATGCCAAAGAATATGCGGTAAATTTGTACAATTTTAATGTTAAATTCACGGTTATCGACAACTTAGTGCGTGTAACCGCAATAGAGCCCTTTTGACAATGGCATTTGACTGATATTATTAGGGGAAAATAATTGTATTTGTTGTGGCGATGCATATCGCGGCAATTCCATTCCACTTTGAAAAACGGATACCATAAATGCGTACCAGTAAATATCTTCTTTCTACCCTGAAGGAGACTCCAAACGACGCAGAGATCACGAGCCACCAGCTCATGTTACGTGCAGGTATGATCCGTAAGTTAGCTTCAGGTCTTTATACTTGGCTTCCTACTGGTCTGCGCGTTTTGCGTAAAGTCGAAAACATTGTTCGTGAAGAAATGAACCATGCAGGCTCTGTTGAAACGCTGATGCCCGTGGTTCAGCCCTCTGAACTATGGCAAGAAACTGGACGCTGGGATAAGTTCGGTCCCGAACTTCTCCGTATTGCTGACCGTCATGATCGCTCGTTTGTACTGGGTCCAACGCACGAAGAAGTCATCACAGACATGGTGCGTAACGAAGTCAAATCGTACAAACAGCTGCCAATGAACCTGTTTCAGATTCAAACCAAATTCCGCGATGAAGTTCGTCCTCGTTTTGGGGTTATGCGCTCTCGTGAATTCATCATGAAAGATGCGTACTCATTCCACCTTGATAAAGCCAGCCTACAAGAAACCTACGCAGAAATGCACAAGGCTTACTGTAACGTCTTTAACCGCATGGGCTTGGATTTCCGTCCCGTGTTGGCTGATACAGGCTCAATCGGTGGTAGCGGCTCTCACGAGTTCCATGTATTGGCACAAAGCGGCGAAGATTTGATCGCGTCTTCCACCGACTCTGACTACGCGGCCAACATCGAAAAAGCCGAAGCGGTTGCCCCGCAAGCGCAAGCTGATGCTCCGACACAAACAATGACGCAAGTCGCTACGCCAAATGCTAAAACCATTGCAGACTTGGTCAGCCAACACGGTATCGCTATCGAGAAAACGGTAAAAACCTTATTCTTCAAAGCCTCTGATGCAGTGGAAGCGCCAATCGTTGCGTTAATGGTTCGTGGTGACCATGAACTAAACGAAGTCAAAGCCGAACACTTACCTGAAATTGCTTCCCCTCTTGAAATGGCGGAAGAAGAAGAAATTCGTGCGATTGTCGGTGCAGGCCCAGGCTCACTAGGACCGATTGGTTTGACTGTTCCATTAATCGTTGACCGCGCGGTCGCGGTCATGAGTGACTTTGGCGCTGGCGCCAATATCGATGGTCAGCATTACTTCGGTATCAACTGGGGCCGTGATGTTGAATTAGGACAAGTTGCCGATATCCGTAATGTGGTGGAAGGCGATCCAAGTCCATGTGGTCACGGAACGCTACAACTGACACGTGGTATCGAAGTCGGTCATATTTTCCAATTGGGTGACAACTACTCAGAGAAAATGAAAGCGACCGTGCTCGGTCCTGATGGTAAGAGCCAAGTGATGCAAATGGGTTGTTACGGTATTGGTATCACACGCGTTGTGGCTGCTGCTATCGAACAAAACCACGATAAATTTGGCATCATCTGGCCAGATGCGATTGCGCCTTTCCAAGTGGCTATCGTGCCAATGAACATGCATAAATCGGAACGCGTAAAAGCCGCCGCTGAGAAACTGTATGCGGAGTTGACCGCAGCCGGCATCGACGTCCTGTTTGATGATCGTAAAGAGCGTCCTGGCGTGATGTTCTCAGATATGGAACTGATTGGTATTCCCCATACCATTATCATCGGTGATCGTAGTATGGACGAGGGTAACTTCGAATATAAACACCGCCGCACCGGAGAAAAAACTCCCGTGGCAATGGACAGCATCATCGAACACATTCACTCCGTTATCGCCTAACCGTGATTGTGATAAAAAGCCGACATGGTCGGCTTTTTTTTCGTCTGTATTCTTTTGCCAATAGAGCATACTTGCTTGCGAGCTCATGCAAATACGTCATTGTTTGTGATAGCGCAATATACTGGGCTTGTCTTCAACGTACGCTTAGGTATAGTCGAGATAGGTTATCCTTTAAGGAAGAAAATTTATGCAAGTGTATGATTGTTGTGATTTAGTTCGAGCGCTTTACGCGCAAATCGGTAGTGGTGACCAAGGCTATGTGTCTCAAGCCATTGGTTGTGCCCTCAAGGCATTGAATGATATTGCAGCGGATGAGACACTGGATCAGGCCACTCGTGAGCGCGCGGCATTTGCTGCGGCCAATTTACTCATTTCTGATTTTGAGGATGCGTCATGAATCTAGACAACTATGCCAATATGGATCCAATCATGCTTTTCAGTCTCGTCAATACTAAGCTACGTGACGATTTTGATGGCGACCTAGAAAAGCTCATCACTTTTTACGATATGGATCGCCAGCGTTTACTCGATAAGCTCTCCAGTGCGGGGTTTGAATACCTACCAGATGTTGGGCAATTTCGCTAACCCCGTATCACAGCGGGCTTTTCCCTATAACGGGAAATGAGAACCTTCTTCGTGCCTCACATAAAAAAACCGCCTGATACGTTACTTAAGCATCAGGCGGAGCCTCCCCCATCTTAGGATAGGTAGATGGTGCACAGTTTATCATTCTATGGATTTACCCTGTGCTTCAATCAATTGTGTCTCTTTCTTTCTCGATAAACATTGATACGTGTCATAACATGCTACATCGCCTCCGCTTTTTATCTTGATGCTTGGCTGTCATCCGGCCTTTTTGGGCGTATCGCCACACCGTCCATCCAAGATATTCGCGGTTTATAATAAAAAGCCCTGCTTCACAGGCAGGGCTTTGTCATTCTTATCGGCGCGGTGCTATTACCCCAGCTGCTTACGAGCGTTCTGGAACATGCGCATCCAAGCACTATTTTCACCCCAGTCATCAGGATGCCATGAGTTCGCTACAGTACGGAATACGCGCTCTGGGTGTGGCATCATAATGGTGACGCGACCATCTTGCGTCGTTAAACCGGTCATCGCATTAGGTGAGCCATTCGGGTTATTCGGATATTGCTGTGTCGCATTACCTAAATTATCGACAAACCGCAACGCAACCGTCCCCGATTGCTCAATCGCCTGCAGGTGATCTGCATCGCGCACTTCCACTCGGCCTTCACCGTGGGAAACCGCAATTGGCATACGTGATCCCGCCATACCATCAAAGAAAATCGAATCGGATTTTTGAACTTCCACCAATGAGAAGCGGGCTTCAAAACGCTCCGACTCATTGCGCACAAAGCGTGGCCATAACTGCGCACCTGGGATCAAGTCTTTCAGGTTCGACAGCATTTGACAGCCATTACATACCCCTAAGGACAGAGTGTCATCGCGCTGGAAGAAACGTTCGAACTGTTCACGAGCTTGCGCATTGAATAATACCGACTTCGCCCAACCTTCGCCAGCGCCCAACACGTCACCGTAAGAGAAACCGCCACATGCAACCAAGCCTTGATAGTCCTCAAGCACGGCACGACCAGTTAAAATATCACTCATGTGGATATCCTGAGCCTCAAACCCAGCACGATCAAACGCGGCAGCCATTTCTACATGAGAGTTAACGCCTTGCTCACGTAGTACCGCCATCCGCGGCTTCGCGCCTTTAGCGATATAAGGGGCAGCAATATCCTCGTTGACATCAAAGGTTAACGCAACATTCAGTCCCGGATCCGAGTTGTCTTTCTTCGCGTCAAACTCTTGCTTCGCACAGGCAGGATTATCACGCAGCGCTTGCATCTCATAGGTTGTTTCGCCCCAGATGCTACGCAGTTCAGTGCGTGAACGTTCCACCACAACGTGATGACCTTGGGTAATGACAAAATCATCCGATGCATTGACCGTACCGATAACGTGCGTACATTCGCTCAGACCATGGCGTGCCAATACGGCGCGCACCTCATCCAATTGCGTATCGAGAACCTGAATCACCGCGCCAAGCTCTTCGTTAAATAACGCTGCGAGTGCATCCTCTCCCAATGCGCTAATATCTGCATTGATACCGCAGTGTCCAGCGAAAGCCATCTCCGCTAACGTCACAAATAAACCGCCATCACCCTTATCGTGATACGCGACCACACGCTCGTTAATGACCAGCTCTTGTATCGCGTTAAAGAAGCCCTTCAATTGTTCCGCGCTGTCGACATCCGCAGGCGTATCCCCAAGCTGTTTATACACTTGCGCAAGAGCTGTCGCCCCTAAGCGGTTTTTCCCATTCCCCAAATCGATGGCAATGAGGTGCGAATCCCCTTTGTCGGTGCGTAACTGAGGAGTAACGGTTTGACGAACATCTTCCACGCGAGCGAAAGCGGTCATCACCAACGATAACGGCGAGGTCACTTCTTTTTTCTCACCATTGTCTTCCCAAGTGGTTTTCATCGACATCGAGTCTTTACCAACAGGGATCGTCAAGCCCAAAGCCGGACAGAGTTCTTCACCAACGGCTTTCACGGCTTCGTACAAGCCAGCGTCTTCACCGGGGTGTCCGGCCGGAGACATCCAGTTTGCCGACAATTTAATACGCTTGATATCACCGATGGCGGTCGCAGCGATGTTTGTGAGTGATTCCCCGACAGCCAAACGCGCAGAAGCCCCAAAATCAAGCAGTGCGACTGGAGTACGTTCTCCCATCGACATTGCTTCACCATGGTAAGTATCGTAACTTCCTGCAGTCACGGCACAGTTCGCGACTGGCACCTGCCAAGGCCCAACCATTTGGTCGCGAGCGACCAACCCAGTCACTGATCGGTCACCTATGGTGATCAAGAAGGTTTTCTCGGCGACTGCAGGTAAACGTAAAATGCGATCAATGGCGTCATTCATCGCAATGCCATCTCGGTTGAGGGCTGGACTGGTGACTTTCAATGTTGTCACATCACGCGACATTTTTGGTGCTTTACCCAACAGAATGTCCATAGGCATATCAATCGGGGTATTGTCAAAATGCGTATCTTGTAACGTCAAATGACGCTCTTGCGTCGCTTCACCCACCACGGCATAAGGGGCACGTTCACGCTTACAGATGGCATCAAAACACGCCATGTGCTCTGGCGCGACCGCCATCACATAACGTTCTTGAGATTCATTACACCAGATTTCAAGTGGTGTCATACCCGGCTCATCATTGGGGACATCACGCAATTGGAAACGACCACCACGGTTGCCGTCATCCACTAACTCCGGTAAGGCATTCGAAATGCCACCAGCACCAACATCGTGAATAAAGGCAATGGGGTTGTCTTCACCCATCTGCCAGCAACGGTCGATGACTTCCTGACAACGACGTTCCATCTCTGGGTTTTCACGCTGTACCGAGGCAAAATCCAAATCTTCTGCCGATTGCCCCGAAGCCATCGAAGAGGCCGCGCCCCCACCAAGGCCAATGTTCATGGCAGGTCCGCCAAGCACGATCAGTTTCGCACCGACAGGAATCTCTTTCTTTTGGACATGCTCATCGCGAATGTTGCCCATCCCACCCGCGATCATAATAGGTTTATGATAACCGCGTATTTCTTCGCCAGCATGAGACGTCACTTTTTCTTCATAAGTTCGAAAGTAACCTAATAGATTAGGACGACCGAATTCATTATTGAAGGCGGCACCACCCAAAGGCCCTTCTAACATGATATCCAGAGCATTGACGATGCGACCTGGCTTACCAAAGTCACTTTCCCAAGGCTGCTCAAAGTTAGGAATGCGTAAGTTAGACACAGTAAAACCGACCAATCCCGCTTTCGGTTTCCCACCAATTCCGGTAGCACCTTCATCACGAATCTCGCCACCGGAGCCAGTTGATGCCCCAGGCCACGGTGAAATGGCTGTTGGATGGTTATGGGTTTCGACTTTCATCAAAATGTGAGCGTCTTCGTGATGGTATCCGTACTGACCGGTTGTAGAGTCGGCAAAAAAGCGCCCTACCTTGGAGCCTTCCATCACGGCCGCATTATCTTTGTAAGCCGATAACACGTATTCAGGATGCATCTCCATGGTGTTCTTAATCATTTTAAACAAGGACTTATCTTGCTTCTCACCGTCAATCGTCCAATCGGCATTAAAAATCTTATGGCGGCAATGCTCCGAGTTGGCCTGAGCGAACATCATTAATTCAATATCGTTGGGATTACGCTCTAGCTTGGTAAAGCTCTCGACCAAGTAGTCAATTTCATCTTCCGCCAACGCCAAACCAAGGGAAACGTTTGCTTTTTCAAGTGCACGACGTCCGCCATTTAAGATATCAACCGCGGTCATTGGCGCCGGTTCAGCGTGACCGAACAAGGCTTCAGCTTGCGAGAAATCGGTAAACACCACTTCCATCATGCGATCATGCAGTAAGCCTTGCAGCGTCATCAACTGCTCGTCCGATAACTCAGCGTCACAAGTCACATAGTATGCCGTGCCTCGCTCAAGACGTTCAACCGCCTGCAATCCACAGTTGTGTGCAATATCAGTAGCTTTAGAAGACCAAGGAGAGATGGTGCCGGGACGAGGCGTGACAAGCAGGCATAAGCCTTGTGGTTCATGCTCTTGAATGGTTGGGCCGTAAGTGAGTAACTGAGCTAATTTTTCAACTTCTTGTTCATCAAGCTCAATATTAAGCTCAGCAAAGTGCATAAACTCGGCATAAATATCGGTGACAGGGAGTTGATATTCACGACACGTTTCAAGTAACTTTTGTACACGAAACTCAGAAAGAGCTGGGGAACCACGCAAAATTCTCATGTGCTTAGGTCTCTATTGACTAGTGAGTGTGATAGAAATTTTAATAAATTCAATAAAAAACAGTTGGTTGTTGCTTTTTATTAAACTGAGAACCGATTTCATCTCGTTGATTGCAGTGCATTATAGAGGATTTTTTTTTGTGACGTAACACCAAAAGCAACCGTTTGCGTCATTTTTTTTCGAATTTTGAATGTCGCCCATGTTGATGTGACGCTCTCTCTTACTGAGAATTGACGTCTTCTACTTGGTTTTCCCTCGCGCAATACAGCATCAGTGACGCAATACACCCCGTGTTATCACGCGTTAGGCTACCTATTCACGGGGCTTGGCACAAAATCTTTGAGAAAATCACAAAAATTTTAGTGAATTGGTATAATGGGGAACATATCTGGCGTATTGGATTGTCAGAACTTTGCCAAATGAGCCGACTTTGCTATAAAGTCCCTATCCGCTGCGAGAGATCTCAAATTCATGACAACGCTTTTCCCTGACACTTTCACCCGCTGCCTCACTTTAATTCTTGTTGCAGTCACGTTATCGGGTTGCCAAATCGACTCAGAACCCAAAAGCGAATTGGATCAAATCCGTGAACGCGGCGTATTACGTGTCGGCACCTTAAACAATCAATTGTCTTACTATATCGGGACCGATGGCCCCGCAGGACTCGACTATGAACTCACCCGTGAGTTTGCGCGCGAATTGGGTGTCAAACTGGAAATCAAACCCGCCTATCGTCTGGCGAGCCTATTCCCTGCGCTGAAAAATGGTGAAATCGATATTATTGCCGCGGGGTTAAGTCAATCGGAACAACGCTTAAAGCACTTCCGTGCCGGCCCCGCCTACTATTATGTGTCCCAGCAGTTGATCTACCAAAAAGGGGAATGGCGCCCACGCAATATCAAACAACTGATTAGCCATCAAACCCAGCTTGATAGCGCCCAACAAGCCGCATCGCTGATTCATGTGGTGAAAGATTCTCACTTCGAAAAAACATTAGCGGATATTCAGCAGCGTTATCCTAACTTTCACTATAAAGTCGATAATAATAACGATATTAATGATTTACTTCGTCAAGTGTCAAAAGGCAGCTTGGCCTTTACCGTCGCAGATTCAGTGCAAGTCTCGCTTGCTCAACGTATTTATCCTGATCTCGCCGTAGCCTTTGAAATGACCGAAGATCAACCGATATCATGGTTTATGCGCCGCTCTGATGATGAAAGTTTGTATGCGTTAATGATTGAATTTTTTGGGGATCTGAAACAATCAGGCTATCTGGCATCGATAGAAGAGAAATATATCGGTCACATTGGCACATTTGATTATGTCGATACCCGTGCGTTCATTCGTGCTTTAGACAGTCGGCTTCCCAAATGGGCGCCCCTGTTTAAGAAATATTCCGGCGATTTTGATTGGCGCTTAATTGCCGCGGTGGCCTATCAAGAGTCACACTGGAACCCACGAGCCAAATCCCCCACTGGCGTACGTGGTATGATGATGCTGACATTACCAACAGCGCGCAGCGTGGGCGTGCGCAATCGTCTGAGCCCCGAGCAGTCGATTCGTGGTGGCGTCAAATACCTTGACCGCATGGTCAGTCGTATCCCTGATTCCATATCGCGCCATGAAAAAATTTGGTTTGCTCTCGCCTCGTATAATGTGGGCTATGGGCATATGATGGATGCACGGCGCTTAACGCGTGAACAAGGTGGCGATCCAAACTCATGGGGAGATGTCAAAGACCGTTTACCACAGCTGCGCCAGAAAAAATATTTCGCCAATACTACCTATGGTTATGCGCGCGGCGATGAGGCGCTTGCCTACGTTGAAAATATCCGTCGCTATTATCAAAGTATTGCCGGTCATCTCGAGCAACACCCTAGCGCGCCAAGCGACAGCAATACCGATGATTTGAAAGTCATTAATGTGGCCCCATTGCCCGATGATCTGGACGATGACAGTGCGGATGTAGACCAAAGCGACGATACGCCATCCAATGAAACTGTGAGCCCAACAGAGAAACCATGAGACTGACTTTCAGTCATTAAATTATCACTTGATCTTTCTACTAAAAAACCCTAAAACAGTAGGAAGTTCTCGTGATGATTGGGCGTTTGTCCCCTTCTAAGAACACACGATTAACCGCAGATAATCTTTATCTCAATTCTTATCTTATCGATAGGCTTGCATGGCCGCATACTCATGTGACAAAGGTATATGTTGTTCCAACCTATACCTCTTAAGTCCGTGATGCGGTCAGCAATTCGCTCATGGTGGGGTTGTTCAGCCGATCCCATCAATCGCGCCACGCAATGACGAAAGACGAGATTACAATCATACTGGAATTAGACGTACAGGAGGTTGTTTTATGTTAAAACGTAAACAATCAAATTTATTTAAAAAACAGACAATTGCAGCAAACAGACGCCGAAGAATGCAAACCAACAATAAACGGAAAATCTTCGCGCGCCACCACTCTTATGTACAAATGAGCTGTTAATTCCATAGAGCAAACCCCCACATCAGTGGGCGTTTGCTTCCCTCTTCAGCCAGACTTCACACCTATGTTATTTGTCTTGTCCATTGATAGGCGGCTCAACAAACGCGGCTCGCTCTTCGCGTTTCCGCGCTTTAATTTCTTTGCGACGACGTTTAAAGAAGGCCTGTAACTGGGCTCGGCACTCCTCGGCTAATAAGCCAGACTCAATGGTCGCATAGTGATACGCGGCTTCATTCTCAAACAAATTCAATACGGTTCCTGCTGCGCCCGCTTTTAAATCCGGCGCACCAAAGACAATCCGTTTGACGCGGCTATGCAGCAGCGCGCCGGCACACATCGGACAAGGCTCCAACGTGACATATAATGTGGTATCCAATAACCGATAGTTATTCAGCGCCTGCCCCGCTTTGCGGATCACTTGAATTTCCGCATGCGCCGTCGCATCGTGATCGCCAATCGAGCGGTTCCACCCTTCAGCAATGATCGTCCCGTCTTTGACCAATACCGCTCCTACCGGCACTTCGCCAGCCAGTTCAGCTTGATGAGCCAGCTCGATCGCACGTTGCATATACACGTGATCTTGTGGACTAAATGTGGCGTGCGAGTCAGTCATGTCGAAAAATGCCTTGATCATTGGGGCGCGTATTATAAACAATTTCCAACAAAGCTACACCTCCAGATGCTCAGCGAGATAATCAATCAACAAGCGCACTTTCGGCGATAACAGCCGGTTTTCTGGATACAGGGCCCATACCCCTTCTCTGTCGGTTTTCAAACCATCCAGCACTTCCACCAGCTCTCCCGAGCGTAAATATGGGCGAACATAGTAATCCGGCAATTGCACCAAGCCCATACCTTTTAATGCCGCATTCAATAACACAAAGCCGCTATTACACGACAAGCGTCCACTGACTTTCATCGTACGATCACTGCCTTTAACGTTAAACCGCCAATGATCGTGGGTGCCGACTAAGCACTGATGATGTTGCAGCTCGGATAAGGTGTGCGGCACGCCCATACGTCCTAGATAGTCTGGGGTGGCGCAGACAAACAATTGCCGTTCACACAATTTACGCGCAATAAAACTCGAGTCTTCCAACTGCCCCAAGCGAATCGCCACATCGACGTGTTCTGCGACTAAATCTAACTTACGATTAGTCAATACCAGTTCCAATTCCAGATCCGGATACAACTGCAAAAAATCCTGCAGCAGTAAGGCAATTTTCCATTCACCAAAGGTAACAGGCGCGGTCACCTTAACTTTGCCTTTCGGCGTGGCCTGCATTTGTGTCACCGCTAATTCGGCTTCAGCCAGCCCTTCAACCAATGAGCGGCAATGCTGATAATACAACTGCCCAGCTTCGGTTAATGACACTCGTCGTGTGGTTCTTAATAACAGTTTGACGCCTAAACGCTGCTCTAATGCATTGACACGCCGACTAATGTTCGCCACGGAGGTCGATTGACGCAAGGCGGCCTGAGTAAAGCTTCCCGTGTCTGCCACCGTCACAAATTCATTAACCCCTTCCCAATTTGCCATTTTTATTATTACAATTTTGTAAAAGTTATTCTTATTTTGCCCTAATTATCTTTTAAATGAAATCCACTATACTGTTTTACTATTGTGAAAGCCGATTAAGTACCATTACTTCATAAGGAAAACATCAATGTCACAGGATAAATTTATTAAATCTCGCGCCGCGGTTGCGTGGGGTCCAAACCAGCCACTTAAGATGGAAGAAGTGGATGTTATGTTGCCACGCAAAGGCGAGGTATTGGTTAAAATCGTCGCGACAGGTGTTTGTCATACTGATGCATTCACCCTATCAGGTGACGATCCAGAAGGTGTTTTCCCAGCAATTCTCGGTCATGAAGGTGGCGGTATTGTTGAAATGGTCGGTGAAGGCGTCACTCACGTCGAAGTGGGCGATCATGTCATTCCTCTTTACACCGCAGAATGTGGTGAGTGTAAGATGTGTTTATCTGGCAAAACCAACCTATGTTCAGCAGTCCGTGAGACTCAAGGTAAAGGCTTGATGCCTGATGGTACCACGCGTTTTTACAAAGACGGCGAGCCAATTTTCCACTACATGGGATGCTCAACCTTCTCTGAGTACACCGTGCTACCAGAAATTTCACTGGCCAAAGTCAGTAAAGAGGCCCCACTAGAAGAAGTCTGCTTGTTAGGTTGTGGTGTAACCACCGGTATGGGCGCGGTAACGAAGACCGCGAACGTGCAAAAAGGTGACAACGTGGCGATCTTTGGTCTTGGCGGCATTGGCTTGTCTGCCATCATTGGCGCTCGTATGGCGGGCGCAAAACAAATTATCGGCATCGATATTAACGAACGTAAATTTGACCTAGCGAAAAAACTGGGTGCCACTGACTGCATCAATCCACAAAACTTCGATAAGCCAATTCAAGACGTCATTGTCGAGATGACTGACGGCGGTGTGGAATTCTCTTTTGAATGTATCGGTAACGTCGACGTCATGCGTCAAGCGCTGGAATGTTGCCACAAAGGCTGGGGCGAATCGGTCATCATTGGTGTTGCAGGGCACGGTAAAGAAATTTCCACCCGTCCATTCCAATTGGTTACTGGCCGAGTATGGCGTGGCTCCGCATTTGGTGGCGTCAAAGGCCGCTCTGAGCTACCAGACATTGTGGAACGCTATCTAGCGGGTGAATTCGGCTTACAAGAATTCATTACCCACACCATGAAACTCGAAGACATCAACGACGCCTTTGAACTGATGCATAAAGGCGAAAGCATTCGTTCTGTTGTCCACTTTTAATCGTGCACATCACGGCGGCGCCTCGCGCGCCGTCTGAGGAATTATCATGGATTTGACTAATGTAAGCCAAGCCAAAGTCTACGACGGTTGGCACAAGCAATATCAGCATACGTCCTCAGTATTAAACTGCGAGATGCGTTTTGCCATTTTTCTTCCGCCATCGGCATCTGCGGCGAACCCCGTACCGGTGTTGTATTGGTTGTCAGGGTTAACCTGCACGGATGAAAATTTCATGCAAAAAGCGGCGGCATTTGAAAAAGCCGCAGAGCTGGGGATAGCGATTGTCGCTCCCGACACCAGCCCTCGCGGTGAATCAGTCCCTGATGATGCAGAGAAAAGTTATGACTTTGGCTTAGGCGCTGGGTTTTATCTCAATGCCACACAAGAGCCTTGGAAAACGCATTACCAAATGTATTCGTACGTTGTTGAAGAACTTCCGCAACTTGTGGAAGCAAACTTCCCCGTGACGAGCCAGCGCTCGATTGCCGGTCATAGTATGGGTGGACATGGCGCGCTGACCATTGGTATCAAAAACCCAGACAAATACGTATCCATTTCTGCATTCAGTCCGATTTGCCATCCAACGGTGGTGCCTTGGGGCGAAAAAGCGTTCCGTCACTATCTCGGTGAAGATAAGACAACGTGGCAAGAATACGATGCGGTTGAACTCATCAAAACTCATCAGGTCACCACACCGATTCTAGTGGATCAAGGCGATGCAGATGGGTTCTTGGAAGAGCAGCTTAAACCAGAAGCATTACAACACGCTGCACGAGAGCATCATGTCCCGCTGGAATTGCGAATGCAATCTGGTTACGACCACAGTTACTTTTTTATTCAAACCTTTATCAACGAGCATTTGGCTTTCCATGCCTGCCAACTGTTTAAAGATTAATTGATGGTTTGTTTTTTAGCCTGCTTGGTCTAAGCAGGCTTTTTTTTATCTCTGCCCCTCTGATGCGCGTTATCGGCGGCGGTCCTGGCGAGTCTGCAACACTGTACACCATGCGAAATGTCAACAAATGAGGCTGCTGCTGACTGTCCTGCCAGCGCACATCAAGCTGCACGACATAAATGCCCTGCACTAGCGGCTCGGTCATTGTCCAAGATAAAGAAAATACCCCATTATGTTGCTCACCATCGTGCCAATGCTGGACGAACTCCGTACCTTGGAGCAGCGCGTCTTTTTGCCATAAGGTCAACTGCTCACTCGCCAGTTGCTCTGCCTGTTGCCATTGCTGCGCTAAATGCGCTTGTACCTTCATCTGTTGATGCAGCGAGAGTAACCCCAATGTTGCTGTCGTCATCAATGCCATCACCATCAGCACTTCCAGTAACGTCACCCCAGCACAGGAATGATTACCTTTCATAATAACTGCCCGCTAAGCGCTGCGCTTGCACCTCATCGAAGACCACACTATTGATCACCTGCTGTTGGCCAGATTGACTTCTGATCCGCCAGCGATCAGCGCCATACTCCACCGTGATGCGACTTCCAGTGATAGACTGACAGCGCGTAATGTCAGCCGATGACATCCCGTTCTTCCCCTGCTTAGCGATCATTGCGCTTGCTTGGGAACGCCTAAGCACAGCCGTGGTGACACATTCGACTCCTGCTCTCGCTTGCCAGCGTTGCTGGCTAGTGGCGACCTGTTTGTGTATCTGCTGAATGTGATACCACAAGGCGCGGTAGTGCGCCAAACTGACCAGCAGCATCAGTGCCAAGATGACCAGCACCATCAACAGCAACGCCGCCCCTTGCTGTGTCACGTTACGGCTCATCGCTGCCTCCATTGCCTCCATTAATTACCAGCCGAGTCATACGCTGCGATTCCGTTCGTCCATCATCGCCTGACTCCTGAAGCGTAGTCTCGATCGCCACTTGTTGTATGACGCTCCCCACCGCTGAGCGATACAACTGACTGGTGACCTGCCAGTGCGTAATTCGATATTGCTGGGTATCAACAACCTGATAACAAGGGGTTGAGCGCGTCGAACGCCGCACATCACGAAACGACAGTCTTGAGGAAGCCAGATGATCACACAAGACCAATTGCTGATCAGAGGCTTGATAACGATAAACCAAGTGCACATAGTCTGGACTCGATTGCGAGTTAGGTAACTGATATACGATACCTAACTCGTCGCCCTGCGAGCTCACCTTAACACTGCGTTGAGATCCGAGAAATGTCGCCACTCCCCCGGTATGTCTTTGATAACCAGCACGTCCTAACTCCTGACTGATGGTGGTCAAAATAGACTGGGTTTGTTGATGAAGCTGTAACTGTCGTTGCTGTGACTGAGTGCTACGTTCTAACTGAACGAAAAAAGCACCAAGACTGCCGATGACCATACTGCCTAACGCCAATGCAATCATGAGTTCAAGTAACGTGAAACCATGACAGTTAACACTGCGGATAAGCACGGCTCGCCTCCTGTGCGCAAACGCGAATCCTTCCGGTTGCGTAGGAGGTCACCACTCGTAATAGGGAGCGTCCCTCTCGGTCGACAATACGAATATGCCCGTTACTGAGCTTATGGCGAAAACCGTCTACCCATAATTGCTGCGCGCTGTAGTGCAGTGATACCTCCACACCCTGAAACAGATCCCCTTCGAGCACTAGTAAAGGCGTGTCCATTGAGGGCGTTTGAGGACTCACTTGCAATTGCCAAGTGGATGAGCCTGCGCCGTTTACTGGTAATTTCTGTATCACTAAATCCTGGTGTCGCTGGTTAGCAAGCTGCTGCGCTGAAGAAATAAACATCACCAACTCATCCGCCAGAGCGGAGGCACTCAGTGATTGTTTACTTTGCTGTATGGAGGGAAAACACAAACACAATGTCCCGCCCATAATCGCTAAGACGATCGCGACTTCAATCAAGGTCATTCCGCGAGATAACTCCCGAAAAAAACGCATAGGCCTTTCCTCAAACTCCGTAAAGTCACGAGAATAGCAAGTACAAGCGGGACATCGCTGAGTCTGAGCCGGGAGGTGGGAAATGCATCGAAATATAAAACGTCAGCGTGCTTATCATCATCGCCATGGTATGACGTTGATCGAAATTCTGATAGTGCTGAGCATCATTGCGCTGCTCAGTGCGCTGGCCTATCCAACGTATCAAGAGCATGTGTTAAGCAGCCATCGCCGCCAAGCGCTGCTCGATATGGCCAGAATTCAGTTATACATTGATGGTCACGCGTCTGTATCACAAGCCATTGCGAGCATTACCGAACAAGGGCAATGCACCAAATTCTGCAATACGCCGAGCAGCCAGTATATCATCCACATTACCGCGCACCCGTCTAGCTACTCGATTACCGCCTCCCCGCAAGGTCGCCAGCGACACGATACCTGTCATGCTGATGACTATGACGCTCTGATCGTACGAAGTAATGGAGAGCATGAGCCCAAATCCTGTTGGTAATTCATCACACAACACGGCTTTTGGCCAAGATAACAGGCATAAAAAAACCAACGCCAAGGCGTTGGTTTTTCATCAATCAGCATGTTCAATCTGCTTAGCTGGTTAGGTCATCAAAGAACTTTTTCACGCCTTTGAAGAAGCCATCAGATTTAGGCTTGTGTTTCGTGCCAGTTTCGCCACCAAACGATTCTTCTAGTTGACGCAGTAACGCTTTTTGCTCAGCGCCTAGTTTGACTGGCGTTTCAACAACCAGTTTAACGATCAAGTCACCCACTGGGCCACCACGAACGCCTTTCACACCTTTACCGCGTAAACGGAACATACGGCCAGTTTGCGTTTCTTCCGGCACTTTCAGATTCAAGCGACCATCCAGTGTGGGGACTTCGACTTCACCACCCAGTGCGGCTAATCCAAAGCTAATTGGCACTTCGCAACGTAGGTTATTGCCGTCACGTTCAAAAATAGCATGATCTCTAATTTGAACTTGAACATACAAGTCACCGGCTGGCGCACCGTGCTCACCCGCTTCCCCTTCACCAGAAAGACGAATACGGTCACCCGTATCAACACCGGCAGGGATCTTCACGTGCAGTGATTTTGTTTTCTGCTTACGGCCTTCACCATGACAAGAGTGACAAGGATCTTTAATAATTGACCCTTTACCACCACAGGTAGGACAGGTTTGTTGTACCGCAAAGAAACCTTGACGCATCTGTACTTGACCGTGGCCATGACAGGTTGAACACGTTTCAGGTTTAGACCCTTTCTTCGCGCCAGAACCATCACAGACTTCACAATCAACCAGCGTTGGAATTTCAATTTCTTTATCACAACCACGAACCGCTTCTTCAAGCGTCAGTTCCATGTTGTAACGTAAATCCGAACCACGTTGAGGTCGGTAGCCACCACCGCCGCCACGACGACCGCCACCAAAAATGTCACCAAACACATCACCGAAAATATCGCCAAAGTCAGCACCGCCGCCGCCAAAGCCGCCGCCGAATCCACCTGCGCCACCGCCTTGTTCAAAGGCCGCATGACCGTATTGATCATACGCCGCTTTTTTCTGCGGATCCGTCAAGATTTCGTACGCTTCTTTTACTTCTTTAAACTTCACGGCAGACTCATCATCACCAGGATTACGGTCTGGGTGGTATTTCATTGCAAGGCGCTTATAAGCCTTCTTCAGGTCGCGCTCTGAGGCATCGCGGCTCACGCCTAATACTTCGTAAAAATCACGTTTTGACATGTTCTTGATCACCAATTGTTACTACAAACGGGTAAACCCGCTTGGTGTTTGTATCGATATAGATAAAGCTCGAAACTCTGAAAAGAGCTTGCTCACCGTATCCTTTCGCCTTATCTATAGCCACACTATGTGGACAGCATACGGGCGTTAGAGTCACCTCAAACGCCCGTATCTTACTTATGATTCCCTCGTTAAAGGGAATCGTAAGCCAATTCGAAGCTTTCATTCAATCCAGTCTGCGTCGACACATCCTCAATTGAATCTAGCGTTTACCAACGATTATTTTTTATCGTCGTTCACTTCTTCGAATTCTGCATCAACAACGTCATCGTCTGCTGATTGAGCTTGCTCGCCGTCTTCAGCACCTTGTTGTGCTTGAGCTTTCTGTTGAGCAATTTCCATCAGTTTTTGAGATGCTGTCATAAGCGCTTGAACTTTTGCATCAATTTCAGCTTTATCTTCGCCGTTACGTGCTGTTTCTAGTTCTTTGATTGCCGCTTCAATTTTTTCTTTGTCGTCTGCTGGAAGTGCATCACCTGCTTCTTCCATTTGCTTACGAGTACCGTGGATCATTTGGTCCGCTTGGTTACGTGCAGTCGCTAACTCTTCGAACTTTTTGTCCGCTTCTTTGTTCGCTTCTGCTTCTTGAACCATTTTCTCGATTTCTTCGTCGCTTAGACCACCAGAAGCTTGGATAGTAATCTTCTGTTCTTTACCTGTGGTCTTGTCTTTCGCTGACACATTAAGAATACCGTCCGCGTCCAAATCGAAAGTCACATCAATTTGTGGCACACCACGTGGCGCAGGGTTGATACCTTCTAGGTTGAACTGACCAAGAGACTTGTTGTATGTCGCTTGCTTACGTTCACCTTGCAGTACGTGAATGGTTACTGCGCTTTGGTTATCTTCCGCTGTTGAGAACACTTGGTTCGCTTTTGTTGGGATCGTTGTGTTCTTCTCGATCAATTTCGTCATCACACCGCCCATGGTTTCGATACCAAATGACAGAGGAGTCACGTCAAGAAGAAGAACGTCTTTCACATCACCCGCAAGAACACCACCTTGAACTGCTGCACCAATCGCAACCGCTTCATCTGGGTTCACGTCACGACGCGCTTCTTTACCAAAGAAGTCTGCAACCGCTTTGCTTACCATTGGCATACGTGTTTGACCACCCACAAGGATAACGTCAGTCACTTCGCTTACCGATAGGTCAGCATCCGCTAGAGCCACTTTCATTGGCTCAAGTGAACGTTGTACTAGGTCTTCAACCAATGACTCAAGTTTCGCACGAGTCACTTTGATGTTCATGTGTTTAGGACCTGTCGCATCAGCCGTAACGTAAGGTAGGTTTACGTCAGTTTGAGTCGCTGAAGACAGTTCGATTTTCGCTTTTTCTGCGGCTTCTTTTAGACGCTGCATGGCAAGCGGATCTTGTTTTAAGTTGATGCCTTGTTCGTTTTGGAACTGCTCAACCAAGTAGTTGATTAGACGAGTATCGAAGTCTTCACCACCTAAGTGAGTGTCACCGTTGGTTGACAATACTTCGAAAGTTTTTTCGCCATCAACTTCATCAATTTCGATGATAGAAATATCGAACGTACCACCACCAAGGTCATACACAGCGATAGTGCGGTCGCCGCCTTTTTTATCAAGGCCGTACGCCAATGCTGCTGCTGTTGGTTCGTTGATAATACGTTTTACATCTAGACCTGCGATACGACCAGCATCTTTTGTTGCTTGACGTTGAGAGTCGTTAAAGTAAGCAGGAACAGTGATAACTGCGCCAGTCACTTCTTCGCCTAGGTAATCTTCTGCTGTTTTCTTCATTTTCTTCAGAATTTCAGCAGAAACTTGCGGTGCCGCCATTTTCTCGCCACGCGCTTCAACCCATGCGTCGCCGTTATCCGCTTTCACGATTTTGTAAGGCATGATTGAAATATCGCGCTGAACTTCTTCGTCTTCGAAACGACGACCGATTAGACGCTTAATAGCAAATAGCGTGTTTTCAGGGTTAGTAACCGCTTGACGTTTAGCCGGTTGACCAACCAATGTTTCGCCGTCTGTATAAGCGACAATGGAAGGAGTTGTACGTTCACCTTCTGCGTTTTCAATGACGCGTGGTTGATCACCATCTAGCACTGCAAGACAAGAGTTTGTAGTACCTAAGTCAATACCAATGATTTTACCCATCGAGCTATCTCCGAATAATTCTATGTTCGTTTGGTTATATCCCCAAAGTGGGGGAACTGAGAATGGGTTTTTCACCCGATTCACAAACTAAACGTATCAAGTTTGCTTCTCTATGACCCATAGATAAGGGCGTAAATATCCTTTTCAAGGGAACCACAGAAAAAAAATTCAAATTTCTCGATTTTTTTCAGTTCTTAAGACCGATTCAAGGCCTTAACTGAACGAAACCCAGAAATACCAATAAAAAAAGCCGGTACCGACCGACTTTTTACTTCAACTGTCTTCACTCAAAGAGTGAACGAGGCACTTATTTCGACACCATAACCATGGCAGGACGTACCACACGACCATTCAACAAGTAGCCTTTTTGCATCACAAACATCACCATATTCGGTTCATGATCGGGGCTTTCTTGAATGGACATCGCCTGATGTAATTCAGGATTAAATGCTTCGCCTTCTGGATTAATTGGGGTTAAACCGAATTTTTCAATCGTATCAACGAAGGTTTTATGAGTCAGCTCAACACCTTCAAACAAAGGTTTGACCGCTTCGTTCTCAGCATCGGCCGCTTGCATGGTGCGCTCAAGATTATCAATGACGGGTAACAACTCTTCGGCAAAACGACTCAACGCATATTTACGCGCTTTGTCGACTTCTTGCTCAGAGCGACGACGCATGTTTTCAACATCGGCTTTCG
Source organism: Vibrio zhugei (assembly GCF_003716875.1). NCBI lineage: Bacteria > Pseudomonadati > Pseudomonadota > Gammaproteobacteria > Vibrionales > Vibrionaceae > Vibrio > Vibrio zhugei. The sequence goes on from NZ_CP033078.1 coordinate 2,014,963, forward strand.
CACGCAGTACCGCATCTTTCTGCTCTTTTAATTGCTCTTGGCTCGCGTGCAACGCCGCTTCTAGCTGAGCAATTTTGGTTTCTTGGCTTTCTTCTTCCAGAACCTCACCATCTTCATTGATGACGGTTTCATTCCAATCAACATCGGCGTCTGTGCCAACCGCTTCAGCTTCAACATTTTCAACGGTCGTTTCTTGTTGTAGCTCTTCTTCTTGGATTTTGTTTTCTTCGTTGCTCATGATATCTCCAGAATTCCACTCTCTATGTGGTTAGGAATCGAATTCTCGTCTGTTTCGTGACACAAAAATTCGCATAAAAGTATGACTTGCCTTTATTATGGGGATGAAGATTTCTGATTCAAGCCCTATTCGGTTGGAAAGCATATGAAAAAACCATTTGAAGTGATCGCTATCATAGGTAAACCTCGTGACAAACATGCCATTCAAACTCATAACGAGCTTTACTATTGGCTTACTTCACTCAACTATCCAGTGTTCGTGGATGAACGCCTTGCTGAGATTTTACCCGATATTCCCGACACACAGTTTGCCTCATTACTCGAATTAGGCCAAAAAGCCGACCTTGCCATTGTCGTCGGCGGTGACGGTAACATGCTCGGCGCGGCACGCGTTCTTTCTCGCTTTGATATTTCCGTCATCGGTGTTAACCGCGGCAACCTCGGCTTTCTGACCGATTTAAAACCGGACGAGGTGTGTGAAGGGTTAACACAAGTGCTTGAAGGCAACTACATCGAAGAACAACGCTTCCTTCTGCAAGCCGAAGTGCACCGCCATGGACAAATAAAAAGTCACAATTCGGCATTGAATGAAGCCGTGCTTCATCCTGGTCAAGTGGCACGCATGACCGAATTTGAAGTGTACATCGACGATAACTTCGCGTTTTCACAGCGCTCTGATGGCTTAATCGTCTCAACTCCGACCGGTTCTACCGCCTATTCATTATCCGGGGGTGGGCCGATTTTATCACCGGGGCTCGATGCCATTACGCTCGTCCCGATGTTTCCGCACACCTTATCTAGCCGTCCTTTAGTGGTAGACAGCAAACGGCGCATAAAGTTAGTCGTCTCTCCGAATAATATGCAAAATCAGGAAGTCAGCTGTGACGGTCAAGTCACCCTCCCCGTCAGCCCCGGAGATGAAGTGCACATCTATCAAAGCCCTAACGCACTGAAACTGATTCACCCCAAGGATTACAACTACTACCGTATTTTGCGAAATAAACTCGGTTGGTCCAGCAAACTCTTTTAGAGATCGATCACAATTTGTCGTCTTTTAAAAAGAAAATGCCTGTATAACTTTACTGTATAGGTGAACAGTATATACTGTTCACCTATACAGTGTTGTTTGTTTATACAGGTGCAGGAATATGCTGGCTAATTTAAGTATCAATAATTTTGCTATTGTTAAATCCCTTCAACTCGATCTTGCCGCTGGCATGACCACCATTACCGGTGAAACTGGCGCAGGTAAATCCATTGCCATTGATGCATTAAGTCTTTGTTTAGGTGGGCGTTCTGAAGCGGGCATTGTCCGTCAAGGCGAGCAAAAAACCGAAGTCTGTGCCACATTCATTTTGGACAACAACGTCAATGCAATCCGGTGGTTGGAAGACAACGATCTTATGGATGGCAATGATAAAGACTGTATATTGCGCCGCACGATTACCAAAGAAGGCCGTTCACGCGCCTTTATTAACGGCAGTCCTGTCCCTCTTTCCCAGCTCAAATCACTAGGCCAACTGCTGATTAACATTCACGGCCAACATGCTCATCAACAGCTAATGAAAAACGAGCATCAACTGGCGATGCTGGATCAGTATGCCGGCCACTCTGAGCTTTTGAAAAAAACGCGTATTGCCTATCAAAACTGGCGCCAAGCCAACAATCAATTACGCCAACTGCAAGAAAACAGCCAACACAACCAAGCCCAGCTTCAGTTGCTTGAATACCAAATTAAAGAACTGAATGAACTGGCGATTGGTGAAGACGAATTTGCGGATCTCGAAAATGAATTCAAACGCTTATCCAACAGCGGTGAGTTAGCGATCAATTGTCAAAAAGCCATCGACATTCTGTATGAAGGGGACGAAGTCAATGCTATCGGCATGCTACAAACCGCCAGTAATACTCTGGTCGATTTAGCCGAGTTGGATGAAAAACTCGCCAGCTTACCGAATATGATCGCCGATGCGATGATTCAGCTTGAAGAAGCGAACAGTGAATTACGCGCCTATTTGGATGGCATCGATGTGGATCCTGAGCGCATGGCGTATGTCGAATCTCGTTATTCCAAAATCATGTCATTAGCACGCAAACACCAAGTTCAACCCGATGAGCTGTATAGCCATCACCAAGGTTTGTTGCTGCAAATTGAACAACTCGATTGCTCAGATGAAAAAATGGCGGAATACGAAGCAGATGTGGCCGAAAAATATCAACGTTTAGTAACCATTGCAGAAAAACTGCGGAAATCACGCCATCGCTACGCAAAAGAGCTCGATAAACTGATCTCACAAAGCATGCATGAACTCAGCATGGAAAAAGCGCAATTCAAAATTGAAATCAACGCTCAAGAGCACCCATCGCCACTGGGCTTTGATGCCGTGACTTTCTTGGTTTCAACCAACCCAGGGCAACCTTTACAGCCGATTGCTAAAGTCGCCTCTGGCGGTGAACTGTCCCGTATGTCACTGGCCATTCAAGTGATCACCGCACAGAAAGTGGACACGCCAAGCCTGATCTTCGATGAAGTGGATGTGGGAATTTCCGGTCCAACTGCGGCCGTGGTCGGTAAAATGTTACGCAAATTGGGAGAGTCCACACAGGTGCTGTGTGTTACCCATTTACCGCAAGTCGCAGGCTGTGGCCACAACCAAATGTTCGTGGCCAAACAAACCAAATCAGGTATGACCGAGACACAGATGGTCAAGCTCTCTCATGACGAGCGCATTGAAGAATTAGCACGCCTGCTTGGCGGCAGTGAAATCACCTCAACCACATTGGCAAATGCAAAAGAGCTATTAATTGCGGCATAAATGAGTTGCGAAGCGCGCGCGAATGGATGAGAATCGCGTATCACTTACGCTAGGAAATGATTTTTTAGCGTAAGTTTGCAACCAAATTCAAAATTCGTAGTCTTAATAAGCTCAGGAAGAAGATGATGTTTTTACTTCTGCTCTGAGCTTGTTTATTATCAGTCGAGTTTTTGAGCCCATTACTATATAAGTACAGAATATTTGAATATGCAGTTAACCAAGTGGCTGATCGCCCTCCCCTTAGCCCTAACAGTCCTCTCAGGCTGCTCCGTTGTTGAACGTTTGGTATATAGAATAGATATTAATCAAGGAAACTATATCGACCAAAAAGACATCAACCAACTCAAGTTTGGTATGTCTAAAGACCAAGTCCGCTATGTGCTAGGCACTCCTATGCTCGTCGAAAATGGCTATCCCAATACTTGGTACTACATCTATTCTCATACCCATGGGCACGAAAAAAACATACAGAAAGACTTAATCGTGAAATTTAATGAGAACGATAAGCTCGTTAACGTTTCTGGTGACTATCATGTCAGCCAAAACTTTTATGAAGGGATGAATTAATCTCTGATGCCTAATAAGTAAAAAAGCTCGTTCATCAACGAGCTTTTTTGTGTTCATTCGCCAGCCCTATTCTACCGGAGGCCATGGCCGGATAACCGCACCACATAGAGCAATGCCCATGACATTGAGCGGTGATACCCAGCGTTATGCTTTTTTCTTGGCTTGCTCTGCACGTTTACGCCGAATTTCTTTGGGATCCGCCAGCAAAGGCCGATAAATTTCAATGCGGTCACCATCGCGTACCGTCGAATCTCGTTTAATATTACGTGAAAACACACCAATACTGTTCTTATCAAGATCAATCTCTGGGTACATATCAAGCACACCGGACTGTTCGATGATCTGTTCTGCCGTCATATCCTGCTTCGCCATGACATTAATCACACGTTGCTCATGAGGAAGTGCATACACCACTTCCACGTGTATCATCGCGTTATCTTGACTCATGATGGGTAAACCTGCTTCGCACGTAAGGTAAACGCATCAACCATATTATTGGTCAATTCATTAAAGATTTTTCCAAATACCATTTCAATCATCTTACTGGAAAATTCGAACTCTAAACGTAACTCTACTTTGCATGCATGCTCATCAAGCGGGGTAAAATACCATCCCCCTTTCAACGACTTAAATGGCCCATCGACCAACTCTAAAAGAATGGTATTCTCATGGGTTAAATCATTGCGGGTGGTAAAAGTCTTCTTGATGCCTGCTTTTGATATATCAACAGCACCGACCATCATCTCGTCGGTAGACTCGACCACGCGCGCGCCTGAACATCCAGGTAAAAACTCTGGATAACGTTCGACATCATTAACCAGATGAAGCATCTGCTCTGCACTAAACGAGACTAACGCAGAACGACTTACTTGATTCATCTTTTCTCCTCAGAATATTCCGGCAAAGAGAGATTGTACTGCCTACCCCGCTCAGGCTCAAGTATCCAACTCCCATTCTCAGCAACACTTGAAAAGCGCGGCCAATGCCCTCATCTCTCTAAACAATCATGATGTGACGTAAATAACGTCTCATGTCGTACAAGTGCTTGTTTCTACGCGCTCATGCCCGTATGCTACATCGGAGCTTATTTCGAAAGAAAAGCATTTTCATAACTTCAACTAATCCGTATAATGCGCCCACTATGGTAAAGAAAAAATCAAAAGATAAAGCGGGTAGCAATACCATCGCGCTTAACAAAAAAGCTCGCCATGAATACTTTATCGAAGATGAAGTAGAAGCAGGGCTGGAGCTACAAGGCTGGGAAGTGAAATCACTTCGTCAAGGCAAAGCGAATATCGCAGAAAGTTACGTCTTTTTGCGAGACGGAGAGGCGTTTATCTCAGGTATGAGCCTTATCCCGCTACAGCAAGCCTCGACTCACGTGGTCGCCAACCCAACGCGCGTGCGCAAGCTATTGCTATCACGCCGTGAAATTGATAATTTGTTCGGCCGCGTTAACCGTGAAGGCATGACGCTGATTGCACTGTCACTCTACTGGTCTCGCTCTTGGGCGAAGATTAAAGTGGGCGTGGCACGAGGCAAAAAACTGCACGACAAACGCGAAACATTGAAAGAACAAGACTGGCAACGCCAGAAAGCACGAATTATGAAGAGTGGAATGCGTTAATAGTAACCACTTGAATAATAGATGGTAGACAGACTCAAAAAATCTGTTACTATCATCCTAACACTTGGGGCTGATTCAGGATTCGACGGGAATTTTGCAGTCTGAGGTGCATGCCGAGGTGCGGTAGGCCTCGTTAACAAACCGCAAAAAAATAGTCGCAAACGACGAAAACTACGCACTAGCAGCTTAATAACCTGCTGAGAGCTCTTTTGCCCTAGCCTCTGCTTGTAGGACGGGGAGTTCAAAAGATCAAACCAAAACAAGCTGGCGTGGATTCCCCCACCTGAGGGATGAATCGCGAGATATAATTCAGGTTAGTCATTCATTCGCGTGTCGGTTCGCAGGTGGGTGGCGAAATTAAAGATCGACTAAGCATGTAGTACCAAAGATGAATGATTTTCGGACGCGGGTTCAACTCCCGCCAGCTCCACCAATCACTAGTAACGGGACGTCTCAGGACGTCCCGTTTTCTTTTCTAATCCCTTGTCCCATCTAGCTTTAAGTGGTTCAGGCCGTCTCATCAAGATTCACTTAATCTCAGTCATTTAGTAACATTCTGCGTAACACTAACCAATAACAACACAAAGTGGTGTTACATCAGAAAGGAACTATTAAAATGGCTAAGCAAATCAAGCCTTTATCACCAACTCAAGTAACCAAAGCTAAGCCCTTAGAGAAAGAATATTCGCTTGCCGATGGCAACGGTCTGTACTTACGTATAAAGCCCAATGGCGCAAAACTTTGGATTTTCAACTACATCCACCCAACAACTAAAAAACGTAAGAACATCAGCCTTGGTGCATTTCCCGACATAACTCTCGCGTCCGCGAGAGAAAAAACAAGAGAGATGCGCCAACAGGTCGCTGAAGGTATTGATCCAAAAACTCACAGGGATAACCAACTCATTACCGCACAGATAGCTCAGTCATCAACTCTTAAATCAGTTGCCGAAGAATGGTTTGAAGTAAAAAAGCATGACGTTTCGGAAGACTATGCCAACGATATCTGGCGATCTCTGGAGCTACATATCTTTCCCAACCTCGGTAACATGCCGATAAGTGAGCTAACTGCCCCAATTGTAATTCAAGTCTTACGACCTGTAGAAGCAAAGGGCGCATTAGAGACAGTTAAACGAGTATGTCAGCGAGTAAATGAAGTAATGAACTACGCGGTGAATTGCGGAAAAATTCAGTCCAACCCATTATTCGGGATAAAGCATGCATTTAAAAAGTCGAAAGCTGATCACATGAGTACTATCAGCCCAGACGAACTTCATACTCTTATGCAAGCGATGTCGTTAGCCAATATCAAGCTTGCCACCCGCTGCGCTTTTGAATTCCAACTCCACACCCTGACCCGTCCTGTTGAGTGTGCTGCCGCTGAATGGAGTGAAATTGATTTCGAAAACAAACTTTGGGTCATTAGCAAAGATAAAATGAAAATGAAGCGCGACCACAAAATCCCTCTTTCAGACGCTTCGATTCAACTTTTAAACTTTATGAAGCCCATCTCCTACGGACAACGCTATGTATTCCCCAGTTCAAAGTCAGTAGACCAGCACATGAACAGTCAGAGCGTCAACGCAGCTCTAAAACGTGCAGGAATGAAAGGAAAGCTAGTAAGTCACGGTATGCGTTCCATTGGCAGTACAGCGCTCAACGAACAGGGCTTCAACAAAGATGCTATTGAGCTGTGTCTAGCACACGTAGACAAGAACACGATTCGTGACATCTACAACAATGCTGAGTACCTTCAGGAGCGTCGTAAGATAATGGAATGGTGGAGCAACTTCATACTTGATGCTTCTAAAAACACCAATACCATTGCTAAGAAAAAGGGATAAAGCAATGAGTCAAGTATATGATGACCTCTCGTATAAAGATTCTGCACTCTACAAATTTGTACATAAACACAGGGAACGAATTCTTAAAGACAGGACAAAAACTCCTGAAAATACAGCTCTCTTTCTTCTCTATCTTGGATTTAGCCTAATCGAATCTGCGCCTAGTGAAAGAGTTTATACAGAATTGCAGTATTTAATCGATGACACATTTGCAGCTGCCCTAGATATTTTATGTTCAGAAAACGCCGAAGAAATTAACCAAATAATGCGAGACTACTCAGATCAGTTAGGCTTAACAAAGAGCAAAAAGCCTAAAAAGATTGATGATGAGGATATTTATCGGATGGTTTTGCTAGGTAAAGAAATTTTTCCTGAAAAATCTTTAGAAAAGATCTATGAAAAAATCGCAAATGTGACAAAGATCACTAAGCTTTCTAAAAGCCAAGTCAAGAAAAAATACTACTCTTTTATCCAACTGAACAAAGAACAAACAGAGCTAACTCTTTACAAAGCGCGAAACAAATCAAAAAGGGAGGTCCATCAAAACATGATAAGAATTTTCGAGTTTGACATTACATTTTTATCATCTTACAAGGAATTTTTCCTTGACATGGTTTCGTGCTTTGATGAGGTAGTTGAACATTCCCATCTTCATTACTCAGGTTTCCCATCAAAAGAAACACCAAGTTCGATACAATCTTTAATGAATTTTGATAACCATCTGAAATTATACAAAAAATCCGATTACCCATGGATAGATAGATTATCAGATATCGTTTCTTTTGAAAGAGATAATGAGTTTAAACGTTACAGAGATAACCTACGGAAGTACTACTCATCTCAGTCCATAAACAAACTGCCTAGTTTGTCATATTCTGATGATCTTGAAGCGGAAGCCGTATTTTCCAACTTCTTTTCATCAGCAAAACCTTTAAAATCAAATAGATAAGTAGAAACACTCTCTAAATCAACAACTGGTCAAAACCCCCCTCTGTTTTTGACCAGTAACTTGTCATAACTTCAATTTCGTCGCTGGCCAGCGGTCTTTAACACAAACGAAAAATTAAAAAATAACAAAGGTGTTAGTTATGACTGAACAACAAATCAAAATCGTACGTAAATCTGACGTTCTACAACGCGTACCCTTCTCAAGAGCGACTCTCCACCGCAAAATTAACGATGGAACATTCCCACCTTCAATTCCCCTTGGTGCAAACTCTGTTGGTTTCTTGTCTCATGAGGTCGATGCAATTATCGCAGCCATGGCACTAGGCAAAGATCTACAGCAAACTGTTTCTCATCTTGTTGAGCAAAGACAGTCTCTTTTCGACAACAGTCTCTATGCATTAGCCGCATAACTAAAAACTCTCACTAAGCACAAATAAATCAATTGTTTACTGCATGCTTTAGCATGCTGGTAAAAGTGCAGAGTTCTTTAGTTATATATATTACTTAGAAACTTTGCACTTTTACGTTCTACTAGGAATAAGAATAAATGAACGTTATCGCGCAATCTCAAGCCTCAGAACATACACTGGTTCGTTCAACAGAGTCCTGCTCAGTCGCCATTCTTAACGGCGAGTCTCTAAGCTTCGATCATGACAAGTACAGGGTCGTTGCTGTTCGCAACGACAAAAACAACCTGGCTGAAGTTATCCGCTATTACCGTGATGCTGGCTTCAATAACATCAAGTTAATCATTGATTCAAAAAAGCTCCCTGCTCAAGCTGTAGATTTCATGATGATTAATTATCGCGACGCTAGGTGTGATCTTTATGATTTAGCATCAAAGCGACTCTACAGTCTGAAAGACTACAACGATACAATCCAGTATCTATCTCTTTGCTATCAGTTGACGAATTGCGGCATGCGGGGTGACGAAATCATTGACTGGCTAGCTAAAAAACTAGTCCGTACAATTCCTCTGATCTGTTCCGATGCTAAATCATGCTTGAGAACTTACCGTTTCTATCTTCACAAAGACAATAATTTCCTTAGTAAAGTTTTAGATTGCCTTGAACTACAGCTACACCACTATCATTCATCAGTTCAAGATTTTATGAAGCTTAGAACGCCGACGAAAACAATCCGTACTTCAACTCTCGACTGTCCAGAAGTGTGTGAAGCGCTAGCCAATGAGCGAACCCTTGCGATTAAATCTGCAACAGGGACTGGTAAAACGAAACACGTCTTTGGCCCTATTACTCAGCTAGCTGAGCAAAACAATAAATCCGTGGTATATCTTTCTCACCTGATGGCTTTAGTAGAACAATACTGCATTCAAAATCATGCGGTCAGCTATACCACTCAAAACTTAACTCAGCTTGAACAGTCGAAAGCGATGGGATTAGTCGTCAATAGTGTGTGGAAAGCACATATCCAAGCATATTGCCACAATGCTGATACCTTGATTATTGATGAGTTTGAGAAAGTAATTTCAACTGTCGTGTGTTCGGAGCATTCACTACAAATGCCTAAACAACGCGTCTTTCATTGCTTGTCTGAGATTATTCGCTCCATTCCACAAGTCATTGTGGGCGATGCTGATCTTTCCGATATTAGTTTAGGCTTCTTGAAGGATTTACGAGGTGACGTGACTTTAATCCAGTGCGACAAAAATCCATATCTGGGAATTGAAGCAGTTATCACAGATAAAAATCAGTATCTTTATAGTCAGGATGAACTCAAGTCTAAATTGTTGGAGGACAAGGTGTTTCTCTTTGACTCGCTAGTGACACTTCGAGGAGTAGTTAAACAACTTGGTTATGAGGACAAACAAGGTTTAGATAGTGAGACTGCGGCTCTAAACGACGGTGTGCTAGTCATTCACGGGGAGAATAAAGGAATGGACGCACAACGTGCTTTTCTGGCTAACCCGAATGAAGAAATCTCCAAATACAAAGCGATTATCGCTTCTCCCTGTCTAGGGTCAGGCTTCTCAATCGTCAAAAACTTTGCCAATAGAGTTGTCGTATTCTGTGACAAAACACTAAATCCATTTGAACTAGTTAACTTCGCACGTCGATTCCGTAAAGCAAAGGAGATTTGTTTCACCGTAGATGCCCATCAAGACTTCTTCTGCCGCCCGACAAGGGCAAGAGTCTACAATGCGAATATTCACTCAGCGCCAACAGACCACCTAGAGATTGCATTCGGTAACGTGAAATCACAGTTCACCGCACCTCTGGGGCTACATCTATGGCTAACATTGAAGGAACTCGGCTTTCATGTTGATCCGCTACCATCCTCAGTGTACTCACAGAGCTGTGGGTCTAAAACGAACAAGCAATATTTAAAAGCTTACAGAGAGGCGTTGGTCAACGCCATTATGCAATCTGTCGATTTAACCCAGCATGACGTGAAGCGGCTTATGATGGCTGATAAGCGCACAGCCAGTGACAACGCAGCCATCTCGAAGCATACAATTAAAAGCTACTATCATTTGACTGAAGTCACAAAAGAAGATGTCGAATTTCATTTCCTGTTTTCTAAGAACAGAAAGCTCTTCGACAAGCTATTTTCTGTTCCAGCGCCAAACGAAGATAACAGCAAGTACTCAACATATCGCCGCTTGGCGAATTTAATCAATGAGGGTCTGTTCAACGGACACCAGCTTAATTCTCAATCACCTTCTATCATGATCCATAGGGAGCAGATTTTGGGGTTTGTTAATCTGATGATCGAAAATCGGGAATTAGTCAATTGGACACTGCACAAAGATACTCACATCCCACTATCACTCAACGAAAACAGCACGACAAATAAAAAGATGCTGTATTTTGGGCAACTCATGAAGTCTCTGGGTTTTGAAATCGGTAGATTTAGCGGAACAACAAATAAAGCGAAAATCTCTCTGACTCAAAGGGCGCGTAGCTACACTAGATTAAGTACCGAGTCTCTAGATATCGTTGCTTAACTGACTTCCCGTTATGCTATTGCATAACGGGATAACTATTTCCACGAATAGCATCTGGTATTTCATGCATACCGTTACCCACTTCACTGATAAGTCAGTATCTTTTCTGCTTTTATGCATCCTTTGGTATAGTCATGAAATGCATTTGTACTGAGCTGGCTAATCGCATGGAATCGACAATCAATAAATCAAAGCTATCTGAAACCGACATCATCACGAAATTCATTCTTCCTGCTATCAAAGATGCAGGATGGGATGATATGTCTCAAATCCGTCAAGAAGTTAAACTGCGTGACGGTAAGGTCATTGTTCGTGGTCAGGCAGCGGCGAGGAAAAAGGTTAAGTCTGCGGACATCGTCCTTTACCATAAACCGAGCATGCCTCTAGCCGTTGTCGAAGCAAAAGCGAATAAGCATGAAATCGGCAAAGGTATGCAACAAGGTCTAGATTACGCCAGCCTACTTGAAGTCCCTTTTGTCTTTGCCTCAAATGGCGACGGTTTTATCTTCCACGACAAAACCAACCCAGCTCAACTCGAAACTGAAATTCGACTTGAAGATTTTCCGACACCTCAGCAACTATGGGACAAGTACTGCGTTTGGAAAGGATACAAAGCCGAGCACCTTCCAGTCATTACTCAAGATTACCATGATGACGGTAGCGGAAAGTCTCCGCGCTACTATCAGCTACAAGCGATAAACAAAACCGTGGAAGCGGTCGCAGCAGGACAAAACCGTGTACTCTTGGTTATGGCAACAGGTACGGGCAAAACTTACACTGCTTTCCAGATTATTTGGCGACTATGGAAGTCCCGAGCCAAAAAACGCATCCTATTTCTAGCGGACAGAAACATTCTGGTCGATCAAACTAAGACCAACGACTTCCAGCCGTTTGGCACCGCTATGACCAAAGTCACTGGTCGAACAGTCGATCCCGCTTACGAAATCCATCTAGCTTTGTATCAAGCTCTAACTGGCCCAGAAGAGCACCAAAAAGCATACAAACAGGTCGATCCTGATTTCTTTGACCTTATTGTCGTTGACGAGTGCCATCGTGGCAGTGCCGCTGAGGACAGCGCATGGCGCGAGATTCTTGAGTATTTCGGTTCTGCGACTCAAATAGGGCTAACCGCGACACCAAAAGAAACCGATATCGTGTCTAACACCGAGTACTTTGGCGATGCCATTTATACCTACTCTCTAAAACAAGGAATTGAAGACGGTTTCTTAGCCCCATACAAAGTTGTGCGTGTGGATATCGATGTAGATTTACAAGGTTGGCGACCAACCAAAGGGCAAGTCGATAAACATGGTGAAGTTATCGAAGACAGGATCTATAACCAGAAAGACTTCGACAGAACTATGGTCATTGATGAGCGCACAGAACTTGTTGCACAGACCATCACCAGCTACCTAAAGCGCACCGATCCGATGGCTAAAACCATTGTGTTCTGTAATGACATTGACCATGCGGAACGTATGCGCCGAGCACTAATCAACTGCAACCCTGAGCAAGTTGCTAAAAATGAAAAATACGTAATGAAAATTACTGGTGATGATGAAATCGGTAAAGCTCAGCTTGATAACTTCATCAACCCCAAAAAGGATTACCCTGTTATCGCGACCACCTCAGAACTCATGACAACAGGTGTCGATGCAAAAACTTGCAAACTGGTTGTTCTTGACCAAGGCATTCAGTCGATGACTAAGTTTAAGCAGATCATCGGTCGTGGTACTCGTATTGATGATCGTTACGGAAAGCTATGGTTTACTATCCTCGACTTTAAAAAAGCGACTGAACTGTTCGCTGATGAGCGCTTTGATGGTGTCCCTGAGCGAGTTAAAGAGACAAAACCAGAAGACTTCGATACCGATAATGGACTCGATGAGATTATCGATGGTGAGGATGAACTTGAACAAGATGATCCATTTGAAGGGGAAGATATCGACCCTGAAAGCATCCAAGAACCAGAAACTCCATACGACTCAGGTTCATCTCCTTCTGACGGTAGTGATGCCGATGATGATTGGCAGGATGAAAACCGAGTTAGAAAGTTCCATGTCAACGATGTAACGGTTAAGGCCATTGCCGAACGTGTTCAATACTACGATGCCGACGGAAAACTCGTAACCGAATCGTTCAAAGACTATACCCGCAAGACGATGGCAAAACAGTTCACGTCGATGGATGACTTTGTTAAGCGCTGGCAAGATGCCGATAAAAAGCAAGCAATCATCGATGAACTGGCAGAAGAAGGCATCATCTGGGAAGCATTAGAGCTGGAAGTCGGCAAAGATCTCGACCCATTCGACATGATTTGTCATGTCGTGTATGACCAACCAGCACTCACCAGAAAAGAACGCGCTGACAACGTCAAAAAACGCAACTACTTCACTAAGTACGGTGAAACGGCTCAGCAGGTGTTGAGCAACTTACTGGACAAGTACGCAGACGAAGGCGTTCAAGAGATTGAGAATATTCATGTACTCAAAGTTAAGCCTTTTGACGAGATGGGACGCCCTGCTGAAATCGTCAAAAAGTGCTTTGGCGGAAAAGAGCAATACTTAGAAGCGATTTCTGAATTGGAAGCTGAGATTTATCAATCAGCCTAATCACCATTTAAACCAAGCTAGAGTTTCTTTAGCTTGGTTAACGACCTCACGTCACAATGCATATCTATATTTTTGGTAACCTAAATTCAGGCAAAACAACCTTAAGCAAACAAATACAAGGACGTTTGCCTGATTTCATTTATTTATCATTAGATGAGTATCGAATTCGCTTTGGCGATGGAACCGAGCAAGGTGAGCAACTCGCTTGTGAGCATTTCCTTGCTGCGGTTAAACAACAGGAAAACGCGATTGTTGAATTTATAGGATACGGTCAAACGGCTAGCCTTCTTACCAATCAATTAGATAGGAAAACAGGCATATTAGTCTGTTGCACTAGAGATATTGTGCAGAGCATCAATGCAATTGATGACGAGAAATACTCAGAAATCCCTTACCCATCATCCTACAAAAAACTGCAAGCTGTTGATGAAACTATTAGATTTTTGAAAGATAAAACCATACCGACGGAACTAGAAACTCACTGGCAAAGACAAATTTGGCAGTCTTACTGTTTTGACTTCTCCGATAACTTTGATGCCTTCTGGACGGCCTTCCCATTATCTCAACACACTTGGGTCAGTAAGCTGAATAAAGTATTGAGCACAGATACAAGCGTACCTACAGCTCTACTTTACGGAAGCTTGGGGGCTAATCAGTTAACAAAGCGCTCTGATATCGATTTATTTATTCAGTCATCGATTTCGGTTCAGGGTTGGCATGAAAGACTCCTCAGATTGTTCGGTGAACAATTGGCTCATACCGATATTTTGGGGTCGAAAATCACTCTTAGAACACAAGACCGTTTGCTTATAGAAATCGTTGTAGGCCAATCGCTGTCTGACATTTCTCTTTATTATCGTGAGTCACAAATCTACAACGTTCACTTCACTATTTTAAAGGGTGATCTTGGCCTTGCAGAACAATTAGACGCCGTTACCAAAACACATACAAGCGAGCGAAAGCAAGCCAAAGAGTTGGCCGCTCAGGTTTACTTTTTATTTTGCTCCTTGCCGAACCTTATCGCTAACAACGACAGTTACAAGTACCACTTTCACTGCTCTATCATCCAGCACTATTGTGTTCAGCTAGAACATTTATTGCTACGTGAGTTTAAACACAACTACCTTCCCAAACATGCCGCTACAACATTGATTAATTTCCCATGGCAAGTATTTAACTGCTCAGCAACTCATATCAGTACAGCGCAATATACTGAGCTTTATCAGTACCTCATCACACTGTTCGAACGGCTTAGAAATAAACAACTGATTAAAAGTAATGGCTATTTCTCTGTGGAGAGTCGCTTTCTCCACGAGGTCCCTAGTGAAGATAACAAGGCTTAAAAATTGAAACATCATCAAATAAAAACAATCAACTACCAACTGTGGCTAGTGCTGATTCTGACAAGCTTAATACCATTAATCTACTCAACTACACGAATCCATTTCTTGGGCAGCATCCCTAGCCCATGGACTTTTAGCATTGCAGCACAAGTTGCATGGCTAAATGTAGGATATGAAGTCCTCAGCGAAGCATTACTTATCCCTCTAGCATTTATTCTAGGCAGAGTTATTCATAGTAATGAAGCTTTTCGTGAACGAGCCAGTCTATCTCTTTTGGTTACCTTAATTTGCTACTTTGTGGTGACCTTAATGGTATTGTGGCTAGCCCCGAACTTTGTAGATGCTATGCAGCAACAGGCTGAATTATTGGCCCAAACGATCCAATACATTCGATTGGAATCTGCCGCTATTTTGCTCTCTAGCTTCTATGCTTTTTTGTCTTTGGTTCTAGTCCTAAGAAATGAACGAAAGGCGCTGTATGGTCTCCTAATAGTACAAATGCTCATGACTGTCCTTTGTGACAGCGTCTTCGTCAGTCAACTACCTTACTCCCTTCAGTTAGGAGTGAATGGTATTGCTCTGAGTAATATCGTAGTCAATAGTCTTCTCGCACTATTTGCCCTGATTTATTTATCGAAATCAGGGATCACTCTGAGCTTCAAGTTTTCTGAAGGAGATCAATCGCAATGGCTCAAAGAATGGGCAAAGATTGGATGGAAGTCAGGGCTTGAGTCACTCGTGCGAAATACTGCCTTTATTGTCATGATTCTTCAGCTTATTAACCAAGTACAACAAGCGGGAACATTCTGGGTTGCTAATCAATTTATTTGGGGCTGGCTACTACTTCCCGTTTTGACATTAGGGCAACTGGTTAAGCAAGATGCTGCGACAAACAATGGATTAACATCTGAGCGAGTCAATGGCTACCTTTGGATAACGTTAGGAATTATTGCTGTTTGGATACTCACCACACCGCTTTGGAACAGCTTTATAGCCAATGTAATGGGGATAGAGAACCCAGAATCAATCACCAGTCTAGTTTGGCTAATGGTTGGGTTCTATGTGATTTTCAGTTTAAACAATGTCATAGACAGTTACTTTTATGGTATTGGACGCACGGATTTAATGCTGTATCAATCACTTATCGTAAACACCTTGTTTTACGGTTGTGCTTTTGTGCTTTATCAAATCGGTATCTTTGTACCTACGCTTGAACGAATCGCCATAATGTTCGGCTTGGGCATTACTGCTGATGCGCTAATCACTTGGGTGTTGTACCTTGCCTTACGGAGCAAAGAGAGCATGAATCAACAACCAGTAAGACATTGATTTATATATTTATCATAGATATAAACGCCCACTAACCTCCACCGTTATTGGGCATCACCTCTCCCCTTTTCAGTACTCACATTGACGTAGAAATGCTATAATCTGCCCCAATTTTTTCAGTCAGTTAGTAGTAGAACTTCATGTCAATCAGTTCAGTTATCAAGTCTATTCAAGACATCATGCGTAAAGATGCGGGTGTTGATGGTGACGCGCAGCGTCTAGGCCAAATGTCGTGGCTTTTATTCCTTAAAGTGTTTGATGCTCAAGAAGAAGAGCTAGAGTTCGAGTTAGATGATTACCGCGAACCCATCCCAGCCAAGTACCTATGGCGCAACTGGGCGGCAGATAACCAAGGTATTACGGGTGATGAACTGCTGGAATTCATCAATGATGACCTATTCCCGACGTTAAAAAACCTAACCGCACCGAAAGACACCAACCCACGCGGTTTTGTGGTGAAAGAAGCTTTTAGTGATGCCTTCAACTACATGAAAAATGGCACACTGCTGCGCCAGGTGATTAACAAGCTCAACGAGATCGACTTTACTGACTCTAAAGAACGCCACCTGTTTGGTGATATCTACGAGCAAATCCTACGCGACCTACAAAGCGCAGGTAATGCGGGTGAGTTCTATACCCCTCGCGCTGTGACTCGCTTTATCGTCAATCGTCTTGACCCTAAACTGGGTGAGCAAATTATGGATCCCGCCTGCGGCACGGGTGGATTCCTGGCTTGCTCTTTCGATCACGTCAAAGAAAACTACGTGACCAGCACAGCCGACCACCAAACGCTGCAAAAGCAAATCCATGGTGTAGAGAAGAAACAACTGCCACATTTGCTGTGTATCACCAATATGATGCTCCACGGCATCGAAGTCCCTGTGCAGATTAAGCACGGCAACACGCTTAACAAGCCGCTTTCAAACTGGGACAGCAATATCAATGTGATTGCGACTAACCCACCGTTTGGCGGCACAGAAGAGGACGGGATTGAAAAGAACTTCCCTGCCGAAATGCAAACTCGTGAAACCGCCGATCTGTTCTTGCAGCTTATTGTGGAAGTATTGGATAAAGATGGCCGCGCAGGTGTGGTGCTGCCTGATGGCACCTTGTTTGGTGAAGGTGTAAAAACCAAAATCAAAAAGATGCTGACAGAAGAGTGTAACCTGCACACGATTGTTCGCTTACCTAATGGCGTGTTCAACCCATACACTGGTATTAAGACCAACATTCTGTTCTTTACCAAAGGCCAACCGACCAAAGAAGTGTGGTTCTATGAGCACCCTTATCCAAAAGGCGTGAAGAACTACAGCAAAACCAAACCAATGAAGTTTGAAGAGTTCCAGCAAGAGATCGATTGGTGGGGCAACGAGGCCGATGGATTCTCTAGCCGCATCGAGACCAAGCAAGCTTGGAAAGTATCGATTGAGGATATTATCGAGCGCAATTTTAACCTTGATATTAAAAACCCGTATCAGGACGAAGTAGTCAGCCATGATCCTGAAGAGTTACTGGCGAGCTATCATCAACAACAGCAAGAAATTAACGCACTACGTGACCAACTGAAAGGCATTCTTGGTGATGCGCTTAGCTCTACCACTCAAGGTAAAATGCAAGGTGGAGAGTAATAATGGCAGTCGAAAACCTGATTACCGAGCATATTGATATCTGGACTTCAGCAGTAAAAACCAAATCGTCCTCTGGACGTGGCAACAGTAAGAAGCTAGAGCTATATGGCGTTAAAAAGCTGCGTGAACTGATTTTAGAACTGGCAGTTCGCGGCAAACTCGTTCCTCAAGATCCTAATGATGAGCCTGCTTCAGTATTACTTGAGCGTATTGCGCAAGAAAAGGCTCAATTGGTAAAAGAAAAGAAGCTTAAAAAGCCAAAGAAACTCCCCAATATAAGCGATGAAGAAAAGCCTTTTGACTTGCCAAATGGATGGTCGTGGATCCGCTTAAATGAATATGGTGAATGGGGTTCAGGCTCCACACCTAAAAGAAGCAATAGTGGGTACTATGATGGAGGGATACCTTGGTTTAAATCTGGAGAGTTAAAAGCGGATTATATTTCGGAATCAGAGGAAACTATCACCGAACTGGCTTTGTCAGAAACTTCTGTTAGATATAACAATGTTGGTGATGTTCTAGTAGCAATGTATGGAGCAACAATTGGCAAGACTGCAATACTCTCCGTTCGAGCTACTACAAACCAAGCAGTGTGTGCTTGTACACCATTTACTGGCTTAAGTAACACATATCTTTTAACTCTTCTTAAGGCTTATAAAGCTAGATTGATTGGCATGGGAGCAGGCGGAGCACAGCCAAACATCTCAAGAGAAAAGATCATTAACACAGTTATCGCATTGCCATCTACCGCAGAACAACACCGAATCGTCGCCAAAGTCGATGAGCTAATGGCGCTTTGCGACCAGCTTGAGCAACAAACCGAAGCCAGCATTGAAGCGCATCAAGTGCTGGTAACGACTCTGTTGGACACACTCACCAACTCTGCCGATGCTGACGAGTTAATGCAAAACTGGGCGCGAATCAGTGAGCATTTCGATACCTTATTCACGACTGAAGAGAGTATCGACCAACTTAAGCAAACCATTCTACAACTTGCCGTGATGGGTAAGTTGGTTCCGCAAGATCCAAGCGATGAACCAGCTTCTGAGTTACTGAAAAGAATTGCGGAAGATGGCGATAGTCCTAAAAAAGTAAGGTTAACTAAGCCCATATCTGAATCTGAAGAGCCATTGACTCTACCAACTGGCTGGGTTTTCACAAGATTGGAGTCGATTATCCAGATATCCTCGGGTAAAAACTTAACCGCAAAAAAAATGGATTCCAATGGAACGATTCCTGTTTATGGAGGGAACGGTGTTACTGGTTATCACAGCGAAAACAATGTATCAGAACCAACTATTGTTATAGGTCGTGTTGGATTTTACTGTGGTTCAGTCCACTTGACACCGAAAAAAGCATGGGTAACTGATAATGCTTTTGTGACAAAGTTTTCTCATTCTAACTTGAACTTAGAATTTTTATTTTGGTTGTTGAAGGCCACTAATCTGAATGAAAATGATAGTGCAACGGCTCAACCTGTAATTTCTGGAAGAAAAGTTTATCCTATAGTCGTTGGATTACCCCCTTTGAATGAGCAAGCGCGTATTGTTGCTAAATTAAATGAGTTGATGGCTATGTGCGACTTTTTAAAGCAAAGTTTCAGTGAACATACTTCAAATCAACTATTGCTAACGAATACTATTGTCGAACAAGCAGTATAACCATGAGCCTATACAATATCGCCAATAAAAACCTCACCGCACTGACACCAACCACTTTTGCAGCCGAAGGGCTGCAAGAACGGCACGATTTACAAGAAGCGCTGAAAGGCTGTATTGATTCCATCGCACCTGATTGTTTGGTGATATCAGAAGAGTTTTCAGACTGGGAAGACAGCCGTCGCCGTATTGACCTGTTAGCCATCGATAAAAATGCCAACTTAGTGGTCATTGAGCTTAAACGGGATGAAATCGGTGCGCATATGGAGCTGCAAGCGCTACGCTATGCAGCAATGATCTCTACCATAACGTTCGATAAAGCATGTGACTACTATGCCCAGTACCTGAAGAAAGAAGGCCAAAAGATTGATGCCCGCGAAGCCATTCTGGAGTTTGTCGATCTTGATGAAAACAGCTTGGATGACTTTGGTAACGATGTTCGAATCGTTTTAGCCTCAGCAGATTTCGGTAAAGAACTCACCACTTCTGTATTGTGGCTGCGTGACAAAGGCATCGATATCAGTTGTGTGCGCCTCACGCCCTATCGCTACAAAGAAGATGTACTGATCAATGCCGAACAGATCATCCCTGTACCCGAGGTAGAAGAGTACCAGGTGAAGTTCCGCGAGAAGCGTGCCGAGCAGCGCACAAGCGTTCAAAAAGGCGATAAAGATTACTCAGAGTATCGCTATAACGGCCATACCTATAAAAAGCGTCACCTCGCGCTAGCGTTAGTCACGGACTGGATCGAGAAGCATCAGCCGCAAAGCCTGAATGATGTGCTCAACGCATTTAACGAACCAGTAAGACGACGCATTGCCATCCTAGCGGATGATATCCCTCAAGGTAGAATTAGCCGTTTCCACAGCGATGAGGACGCGCTGATTACGCTGCCTAACGACGAGGTGATAGCCATCACCAACCAGTGGAGCCTCAGCAATATCACTCGATTGATTCACTTTGCAGAGCAAAGTGGCATGGTTGTAGAAAAAGCAGACTGATTCAGCTACCCAAAGTCGCGAGTAACAAGCTTTGAGTAGAACATCGTTCTCCTCGAAGCATTTTTTATTTGTTAATCAAATACGCAATCTTTAGGTTTTGATAATTTAAGCGAGAACAGTGTTCTCGCAGTATCAATAGCAAGCTCACCAATACCGTTTGTAACACTCGCGACTCAGAGAACATTGTTCTGAGTTGAGAATCTCACTGCTATAGTGATCTATAAAATCAGGGGTTGAATAAAGTCTTGAGTCAATACAACTTTGTGCTAAATAAGCTCATAGTATAATCATATTAATTACGAGCCACCCACTTGAAAAATATAGTTTTTATTATACATAAAAAACTTTTGAGTCAAGTTGAAAAAACTCTTGATTAAGAAAAAACAATCTTTTATATTAAATCACGTAACAAGAAGCAGAGCTTCTATCTAGAAAGTGGCTTAAAGATATATTTAAACTAATATTACTTAACCTTTAAAAGTAAAAGTAATTTCTTCCACCTCACTGGTGGCTTAAAGAAAAATTAGTTTTAATACAAGTAAATGTATCACTATTTTATCCGCTAATAGATAGTTACTTCCGCGTCAACTGGCGGTTAAGCGTTGGATAAAAAGGTCGAGTCTATCTCGGCCTTTTTATTATTAATTGCAAAACTACTCTTCAGGACTTTTAATTAATTATATTTTTAGAAGGCTAGTTATTGAGTATTAATTATTAACTCCACAAGCACTACTCTCTGAAGCCTCTCTTATTAAAAGAAAGGTTCTCTGACTTATCATTCGGAACATTGTTCTTCCACAGTTTTTTATTGATTAATCAAATACCCAATCTTTACTATTTTAAGATTGCGATAAGAACATTGTTCCAAGTAAACATCATCTCACTGTCGAGATAGTTATTCACATAAAATCAAAACAGGTGTTACTTAAAAGCTAGCGTGAGATAAGGCAATACATACGCTTTGAGCTTAGACTCTATCTGTTCCACTGTTTTTAGTTGAGCTGGTAGAACATTGTTCATAGGAGTTTCAACATCTATAACAGTGACCATTCCACTCGCTCGTGGTACCGTTTTTTTCGTTACCACTACTAGTGCTTCGGCTTCACTTTCAACGGTATCTAGTGCACTTAATAGAGCGTCACATTGAGATATTTGCGGTGTGTAACGAATCAGAAATCGGGTAGGGTTTATTGGACTTACGAACACCTCCCGAGCTAGCTCTGCTGTTTCATGGTAAAAGTATCGTTCTACTACATCTCCAATTGCTACTTTCCAACCTTGTTGAATGGCCGCAGTCGTTGTCGGCATCCAAAACTTAGAGAAATTCTCTCTCTGTTCTCTTGGCGCATTACGTGTCAGATCGCCAATCACTGGGTGAGCAGGAACAAATCCCATGCTCTTAAAACCATCTCGTAATTCTTTGGCGATTGGATTGGAGTCTTCGCATAACAAAGGGTAAATATCACGCCACAAATAATGAGGCCTTTCTATCGGCGATAGATACTTAGGATGGCTCGTAACTTGGTATGAAGGCGGCAGTAACTCAGAGCGAATATAAATCACATGATCCACAGGCAATTGCAGATATCGCTCCAATTGTAAAAGGTTGCCACTCTCAACATTACCGATCGTTTCGGCAGCATCGAGTTTATTTTCACAAAGAACAATTGAACCATCACTTAATATCAGACGCATGTCTGGTCGGCATCCAGGATAGATAACTTGGGTTTCGACCTTGCAGATCAATCTGTTATCTTCGTCTCCAAAAATCAACCTAACAAACGCTCGACTGAAACTTTCTGAAGACCCTAACGCCGCAGCGAAGAACTCAGTTAAGTGATCCTCTTTTGCTACCGTTAGTTTTTGAGTATTGATGAATAAGCTCACAAGCATCCCTTTCTATCAGCGTCGTTTACTAACAGAGAGGTTATCCGATTTTCCAGTCAGAACAATGTTCTTGTATCAAATATCAGCGGGATATCTTAGTAGCCTTGCTCTAAGCAAGAACAAGGTTCTTGCAATATCGTTAAAACCTCTTAGCTAATAACTACTACTGGTAGATCTCCGCCTCTCGGTATCATAGAACATTGTTCTTCATTGAATACTTTCAGTTAACCGCTTGTTCCAATGCCGCTTGACCGTAGGGACGGAGATGCCTAGAGCATGAGCTGTTTTGGATTGGCTCAGCCCTCTTGCCCTACATTCTTGGACTTTTTGAGTTGTGGTTAGTGCTTCTGGTCTACCAATACGCTTACCTTCAGACTTAGCCCTAGCCTGCCCCTCTAGCGTCCGCTCTCGAATACGGTTTCGCTCAAATTCAGCAAATGCTGAGAACATTTGCAGCATCAATCGTCCCTCCGCCGAGCTTAGATCAGCGGTCGGCAGATCCAGAGAAATTGGCGTAACACCTTTTTCTAACAGCATACTGATCGTATGCTGAACATCGATGTTATCTCTTCCAAGTCGATCAAGCTTAAGTACAACTAGTTTGTCCCCTGGCTCTAGTTTATGCTCAATCAACATTTTGAACTCACGTCGTTCTGTTGCTGGCACACTACCAGAAACTGTTTCATGTACAATTCGGTGTTCTTGAACATCGTAGCCAGCATTTCTGATAGCTAAGATCTGATTTGACACAGTTTGCTCGCTAGTCGATACACGACAATAAGCGAATGTCCGTCCCATACTATTCACTCCTTTTGGCATCACAATTGGTATCATCAATCGGTTGGGTATCATAAAAATCCGAACCCTACTTTATGAGACCGCAAACACTTCATTCCCGTCTGGTATCAGAAAACGGATGTTTGTTGATACTACAGGGGTGTTTACATCTCGCTAAAGTTGACTAGTCAATAATTTTGGCAAACCACCTTTGCCTTAATAAAAATCGAGTAAATAAATTAATACGCATAGGCAAATATCATTACTCTAAAGTTATTTATATATAATTAAAAACAAATTCAGTTTAAAAACACCTTGACATTAAAATCCAACATAAAAAATTAAATTTTATTTATTTAATTTTTTATGATATAACTATTATAACTGTTATAACTATTATAAAGTTATAATTCTAATATAAGGTTGACCTTTTAAAAAAGGAAGTTTATGACGAAGAAAGATTAAATTATTGAAAAAGTTCTTCTGCCACTACTGACACTTTCAATGCCAGCATTGGCACATTGATTGCCAATCTTGGCAAATTCTCTTGCCACCTGCTTTAATGACGGAATTTTTAAGGCTTTTATCACTTGCCTGATACAAGTCCATAGGCTTTAACGTTGTGCAAAAAAAGAACAACGTTAGAACACGTTGAATGTCTCATTTTTTCTTGACTTATAACGGTTACAACCATATAAGCCAGGCACTCGGCATTCTTTCTCTTCCTTAATAGGTTGTCTTTTTAAACGAACTTGAGGAACATTGTTCTTTTCATCTAAATTAATAGAGTTTGCTCTACGTAATGCTTCTTCATCCGAAATATCATTATAAACGACTTGAAATCTATTTGGCTTAGTTTCACGTTCTTCTCTTGCAGATAGATAACTCATTTCACGATTACGTTTAGAATAAACCAAAACTTGAGACATATCGACAACCCTCTTGATATATATAGATAAATTCAATGACTATTATATTTATCAAGTAATATTCTCTTTGTAAAGGACCTTTAATCACTATTTTAAAAATCACATTAACATTTAATTATTAAATAAAAACCGTTTGTTTTTTTAATTATTAAATTAGAAAAATAATAATTAGTTAAACTTCTACCTAAAAATGAAAAAGATCAGATTCTGGGCTATTAGTGTTGCGATTTCTCTCCTCAAAGAACCACATATTCATCACTATGAATTCTCGGTTAGGATCCTAACCGAGAATGAGCATCGGAGTCTGGCCGCGATTAGTGATTCTATTTCCCAAGCCTCATAGCAACCGCATTCATCACTACAAATTCCGAGTTAGGATCCTAACCGAAAATACACATCGGAATCTGGCTACGATTAGTGCTTCGGTTTCCCTAGCCTCACAGCAACCACATTCATCACTACGTATTCCACGTTAGGATCCTAACCAAGAATGAATATCGGAATCTGGCTGCGCTTAGTACAGCTATTTCCCCTAGTCTCAAAGTAACCATATTCATCCCAAAAATTCCGAGTTAGGATCCTAACTCGGAAAAACAAGTCAGGAATCACTAGGCTATCAGCGACTACCGATGTGCTTTAGCCTCAATCACAAGTAGACAAAAATATATGCTAAAATTACTTTTTATGACTACTTATAAGTATTGAAGTGAAGATTAAGACCGCTTTGGAGCGTCTGTATAAGTTTGACAAGCGAGGCATACACGTTTATCGAAAAAGTGACCTCAGGAGGTTATTTTTTGATGATTCACTTACAGCATTCCAGCAAAGTTTACCTCGTTTGGTGAAAGCTGGAGTACTAGAGCGGGTGTGCAACGGGGTTTATGTATTCTCATACAGTCGTCATAAGGACGGTTATACCATTGAATACATTGCTAAATGCTTGCGACGAGGAGAGTACAACTACATCTCTCTAGAATCGGCACTCTCAGAATACAGTGTTATTTCCCAAGTAATGCTTGATCGAATTACGATCATGACGACTGGACGCAAGGGAGAGTTTAAGACACCTTACGGCGTTATCGAGTTCACACATACGAAGCGTGATGCTATTGATATTATCAACAATACTATAACTTCAGATCGGCCTCTGCGAATTGCGAAAAAAGAAGCTGCGATTCGAGATTTGAAAAGGGTTGGAAGAAACACGCACTTAATAGTGACGAATCACAAGTAGGCAGATGCTGGTACTCCCAAAAACCACACAACTCACTTTTGGACAGAAACGAGTTAGATGTATAACTCCAATCCGTTTCTGTCAGATTAGAAAAAGTATGTTGAAGCTATAGTTGTATGTTATATCCTGATAACTCCTGAACCTGGAGTTCTCAGCGCTTTTATCCATTCAGAAACCTTTTCCCCATTAACTTCCTTAATTGGGTAGCTTCGAGCTGAAATAGTAGTCCTAGCCCCTGGACTAAATTCTGATGTGGTAACTAGTAAGCCCGTTGTTGCTTTCGCTTCTAAAACGTCTGCATATAAGCCTTTTATTGTTACTTTATCGATCTTCGACTTATACCGTTTGCATTGAATGATAAATTCAGGGTGTATTTGAGCAGAATCATTCCAAACACGAACATCAACACCGTCATCATTGGTACCAGGTCCAAGTTCAACTTTATATCCTGATTGACTAAAACACTCACTAATTAATTCTTCGAATTTTCGCCAGTGGATTTCACCCAATTTAGCCAAGTTATTCGACAGGTAATTGATGAAGCGTTGATCTAAGAAAGTGCCATGTGAAACTACAGGTTGATGTTTCTCGAATAAATCATTTAGATCGACTATATCTTTCCATTCTTCCCACCTCCCTGCAGTATGAGGGCTATTCTGAAAATGAGCGTCGTACATTTTCATCAATTCAATAAGGTCACTCGCTCCAGTTTTTCCGTACCTTTCCATTGCTTCAGCTAGCATTGGCATAGGATCAACAGAGCTTTGACCGTTTTTTACTGCTAGTTCTACACCCAGTCTATAATGTTTACTGTAAATATTTTGAAGATCAGTAATGTAATCTAAACCTTTTTCTTTCATTGCTCTTATGAAGAACTGTGATTGTGTAAACAATCCTTGTCTTGGGGTATCAGTAACACCAACCTTATATAAAAGTTGGTAATATAAATCCTCGTAATCTTCAGAGCGAATAGCAAGCCCATTACCTTCAGATCTCAATATATCATCAGCATATCCAGTACCTGACAGTAAATCGCACATCTGTTCAATTGAACTAGCTAAACCTGCTTTGTAACCTATTATCTCATGGAGATGATCGGCAAGGTCACCAGGAGAAAACCAAATTCTTGCCATAATTCCTCGTAATTCACTGGAGGGTATAACGTTGCATCAAGACGTGAACAACGCAATCAACCAACCTTAAGCTGTTACTACCGCTTCCATTTCATTGTAATGGTGCTCATCTATTGTCTTAACCATGTCTAGGATTGTGTTCAAAATAGCGGGTGATTCACCTAACAAGTTATCTGCATTATCTTCCAGTTCTATCTCTTGGTTATGCGAGTACTTGTTTATAAAGCGATATACTTTTTCAACATCCTCTGACTTGATATCTGAATACCCTCGCGTACCATCATCTACCAACTGCCTAAAGTTACTTCTCTTCTTAGGGAGCTTGAAGCACAAGAATGATTCGAGTAGTTTTCTCGATAAGTTTGCGCACAGGTATACTTCATCAAGATCCAAATTCGCTTTGTCTTTGAATGAATACAGCTTTGAGAATAAGTAGTGATACTCAGAGTTGTACTCCGTCAACGTACCGCCAGCACTTACAATTTTAGATTTTCGAACACCGTCACACGTACTTTCAATTGTATATGCTCTTGATTTAATTATTGGGTCTTTACCCTTGGGGAATTTATTCTTCTTGAGTACCCAATCTCTGACTAACTTGAAGTACGAGAAGTTATGTGTCATTACAAATAGCTGTTTAGCGTTCTCGCAGTGCTTTTTCAAAAATGAATACGAATGGAACAAGTGGTTTGAATCAAAGCTAGATACTGGGTCATCAACAACCACTATAGTTTCTTTGATATCGTTATCATGCTCTTTAAGTTTTGTCACAAAATACACGAATGCTATTGCTGTTTTCTCACCTTCACTCAAGTTATTAGCCAGCTTACCAGTGCCATTACGAGATATTTTGTACCCTTTCTCTTTAGCATCAAACTCTAGCTTAAGTTCTGTACGCCCCAAGAACTTAGCAAGCTCATCATTGAAAGGGTCTACCGCAATAGATTCATTTGACAGCTCAGCCTCAAGCCTTACTACCTCTGTATTGATAGCTGTAATTTCATCACTTACTTTCTTAGCTTTATCCTGCTCCGCTTTTAACGCCTTTTTCTTCATGTCATAGTCGAAATCAATAACTTTCTCCGCAGCATAATGTAGCTCAAGAGCTTGTTTGTGTGTCGCTGTCACAGCTTGGAAATTACCTGACTTGTCATTATGCTCTTTCACACAAGCATTGATACTTTCAACAGCATTGTTGTATTCATCAATAAGACTCTGAGGGACATTTACAACTACCATAGAAACATCAAAAGGGTCATTTGTTTTCTGGACGAGGCAATCTTCCCAGCCCTTTACAATGTCTGAAACTTTTCTTCTAATTTCGTCGAGTGGAGCTATAGCTTTTTTATAAGCAGCTTGAAACTCTTCGAAAAAAGAATCTACAGCTGGAAGATCGATTTCTGGTAACGACTTGCAGTACTTGTCAGCTTGCGCAATTTCTTCCTTTAACAGTTTAAAGGCCTCGCTAAAGTGATTATTCAACGAAGTCAACCTAGACTCAGTTAGCGTACTTCCACAAAAGTGACACTCATTTGATTCATGCTTTTCGTGCAAACTTATACCAGTAGACACCCACGTTTGGACATCAGGGTTTTCTTTTAAAAAATCTATTACCTCATTTACAGCGGTCTTCTGCATTAATGCTTTCAGTGCATTAAAATCACTTTCAAAAAAGTCTGTTTGTATAGGTGAAATCGACAAAGAAATTTTTGGTTTTTCAACAGGAGAGGCAGATTTCGTATGATGAACAATGTCTTCCTCTGAAAGTACTGAGTCTGTGTCACTAACCCCCGTTGGGTCGGAAGTGATTAATTTCTCAAGTGACGTTTTGTTGTAGTTCAAATACTTACGGTCATCTGTTCCAATCACTTTCAAGCTTATCTTGATGCTCTTCGCCGTATCTGAGAGGAACTTATTAATTTCGGCTTCTAAATCACTGGCGGTCTTGGTGGCACTCTTCGACTCCTCTCGTTTTTGCTTCAACTCATTTTTCTTTTGGTCAAGTTGCTTACGCTCTGAGATTTTCTGTTTATCAACTAGAAGTATGCTCTTAACCGTACCGCTCCAATCAATGTTTTCTTGAATAAAGTCATTATTAAACGTTCGAACGTTGAGTGGATTGGTCTCGATATTAGCTTGTGTCAAAGTATTTACATTCGTTCCGTCAGTACTGTACTCAATATCAAAAGACGGAGTTTCATACGACAAGCTATTCAAAGACTTATTCTCAATACTTCTAAACAATCTTGAAAGCGTTGACTTTCCAGAGCCGTTCCATCCATAAATAAGATTAAACCTCACAAACTCATCACACCCAACATTCGTATGGTTCTCGTAGATTCCAAACGAACGAAGGCTCTTTATCTTACTGATACCATTAATCATTCGTGTCTATCCGCATATGGTTGATTTTCCAACTATCTCAACCATAGCCAGCATATGGACAATTTCAGTGATACATATCCAAAATCCAACTAAAACAATATATTTCATTCGGTTACTAACAGTTCTGTCAGTGTAGGAAAAAGGACAAGCGATGAGTTCTGGTCTTGCCTTTCATAAGTTCAAGTATTGAAAATGACTTTCTTACAACTTAGAAAGGGATAGTGGTAACAAGAAATGGGGCAATGATGAGTCAGCTAGGAAGAACAACTGACTCAAAGTGGACTAGTTAAGTTAACACTTAGCTATAGTTGTCATGATAGCCATCGATTGCTGGATGGTACTGTCTATCGTTTTCGAGGTCTAATGCTGTAGTTCTTTCATCATAGACATGGTTATTTACATATTCTCCATCGATGAAAAAGAATTCACGGTAGCAAGAGCCAAATTTCGAACCTATGCGCTCTTTCGCAATTTCATTAGCGTCTTCAATAGTCCAAGGATTGTTTCTGTTTCGTAAGAACTCAACACAGATGTATCCCCACTGGTGTAATTGCGAACCATAGCCTATATCCAAGTCACGGTGTTTAACTTCAGCGAAACTTAGTATCCTTGCACCTATATCGGTTGCAAAGCCTTTATCGAGATACTCGGCCTTAAAGTTACGTCTAATAAGTTTGGGAGTGGTGCCTTCATACTCTAGCTCATTTACCATCAAATCATCATCAAATATAACCAATAGAGAGCTGTTTTGATTTGGATTAAGCTGTTTACCTCTATTCCCCTGAGCCATAGCGAACTCTTGATTAACCCCATCCATACCTTTATTTGCATTAACTATATTAGCTCTATGATTGTTAGCTTTTTTCGAATGCTGTAATAGTGAATGGTAGTTAGGGAAGCCAACTTCTCGTGCTGCTAATTCAAGTGCTTGGGTGTGCTTAACACCTAGTTCAACTTGAATCTTTTTAGCTAATTTCTTGACATTTGAAATGAAAGATTGAGTAATATTCATGATCTTATATACCTAGACGAAAAGCTAAGTAAATCCACTCCTAATTTTCTTCTTCCCGCCGAAATAAATAAGAAAAAAATATATAATTTAGGGTTATGGTTCTCGAAAGAGTTTGCCTTATTGGAGTGAGCAGGCTTCCATCCAGCCTTAATTTAACAATTTATCTCATACTAACTCATTAGTCAAACTAACAAAACCCATACCTTGAGGCATCACTTGGATAACAAAATCTAGTTCAAACTTCCATGATGAGATTGAACGAATCATCATTGCTAGCAAGGTTTGGGGCAAATTTGAGTTGCGCGGCCCTACTAGTGCTTGTGCACTGTGAAGGGGCTGGACAAAACGGGGTTGATGATTTGCTAAGTTAGCATTTGGAGCATTAACTGTGTCCAATTGCAAAATAGTATTCAACGTGACTAGATTATAAAAACTGGGATGCATCACGTTCCAAATTGGCATTTATTGATTATTTCTCCAATACAGACTTGATTGCGACCATTTTCTTTTGCTGTATACAAAGCCTTGTCAGCTAGTTTGAAAACCTCATCAGCACTATTAGCTTGAGATAAACTAGAACAACCAATTGATACCGAAATGTGTGTGTGTGAAGTTACTTCCAAGATAGGACTTAAATTTTTTTCACATACTTTCTTTCTAAGCTTCTCCGCTATCTGGGCAGCTTCATGTAGTTCGCACTGCAATAACACTACAACAAACTCCTCACCACCGTAGCGATATACAGAATCTGTATTACGTATATTAGCCTTTAAGGTCTGAGCAACCGTTTTAAGCACGTTATCACCAACTAAATGCCCATATGTGTCATTAAATGTCTTAAAATGATCGACATCTATCAATAAAACTGAAATTTCCTTTTTTTGTTCTGGACGTTTGTTTACAAGAAGGCTCATATCTTTATCTAAGGCCATTCTATTATTTACATTCGTTAGCTTATCCGTAATAGCGCTAACAGAAAGCTCTTCTTCTAATGCTCTCCGTTGCTTGTCATACTGCTCATATGACACCGCACTTACTAACATAATGAGAATGAAACAAAAACATACTGAAACGACATATAGAGCAATCGCCTTTTCTTGTTCTTGTATATGAGTGATTGTGTACCCACCAACTAAGAATATCCCCCCACCTATAATCAATTGCCAACGAACAATACGGGCACCAAAAGTAGGAGCAAGCAATGCGTGTACAATGCCTTTGTTAGACTCTAAGCATATGGTTGAAATACTCAGCACCATTCCTAATACAGTCGTTGTAGGAGACATTTGGCCATAAAAATTATCAACGTTGTAGAGGTATCCGATCACCGATAGTAGTGGTAAAAAAATGGAGCAAATCGCTATCACTTGTGTGAGGTAGCAAAACCGTTGCCTTAACATGAAAACCAATGCAATGAAGATGGAGCTAAGCATGTATGTGGTGTTACTACCCATTTTCATCGGTGCAGACATGTTTAGTAAGTGGGAAAAAGTAGCATTCAGGCTAAGGATTTCATCGACAATGTTATTTCCCGTCAATTCTTGCTGAAGACGTGTAACCAAACAAATACCAGCAAAGACTAATAAAAATCCAGCCCACTTAGTCGATGTTCTTATTAAAACACCAGCTAGTGACAACACTAGTAGCATTATAGTGGTCAAGGGATGAGTCGCGGGACCATTAGCGACTGGACGATAAATCCATTCCAACTCAAGAAAGTAAGAAAGGATAAGTAGAGAACAAACAAGCAATACGCAACCATACCCAATAATACTGAGCTTCAACGCTTTGCTAATAAGATTCTGTTTTTTGGACTGCATGTGTAGTCGCTCGTTTAGTGTAAGCTGCATTTTAAGTAGCTTAGTTTAATAATTAGCCCACGATATGCAACCAGGCGGAACATACCAATGTGCTGTTTCACCCATTGTGAACGAATTTATGAGTCTCATTTACAACTCATCAAAGATCATTATGACATTAGGAAAAGTAAGCTGAAGAGCGACTGGCGGCATTATTTAAGAAACAAGCTCTGACAAACTTTGGGGCAGAAACGAGTCTAACCGAAGCATGTCTATAAAATCGGTGGCTATTCAGATATCGTTGTTTCACTTGACTTCTCGATCATGAAAGCGGCGTCGTCTGGTATTGTTGTTTTCCTTGGCCTCTAAGATAGATTTTTGAACCTTCCCCAACGATGTTTATGATCGGTCAAAGGTTACGTGATCGAAAAATGTCACATTTTCCATTACTATCAGTGATTTAATGACCATTTGCAGTACTTTGGCATCGTTGTTCTTCTATTCTATCTAACCACTCACGTATCTCGTTCTGCTCGCTCCTGCACCTTGGCTTTTATGGATACGATCGCTCGTAGACCACAGAAAATTGTTTCTTGAGATCGCACGCACACCAAGAGCCTTTAAAGAAATAATAAATTAAATACAATAGCTTACAGACACACCCATCTAGAAGAGGATCACTCCTAGACCATAGAAATCTGCTTTTAGAGATCGCTCGTAGACCTTAGGTCGCTGAATCGAAAGGGGTTCGATGAGAATAGGACATCGTTGTTTCTCTTGACCTCTCGATCATGAAAGTGGCATTCACTGGTATCGTTGTTTTCCTTGACCTCTAAGATAGATTTTTGAATCGTTACCCAACGATGTTTATGATCGGTCAAAGGTTACGTCATCGCAACATATCACAATTCCCATTACTATCAGTCAGTTAATGACCATGTGCAGTACTTTGGCATCGTTGTTCTTCTATTCTATCTAACCACTCACGTATCTCGTTCTGCTCGCTCCTGCACCTGGGCTTTTATGGAGAGGATCGCTCATAGACCACAGAAAATTGTTTCTTGAGATCGCACGTAGACCAAGATCCTTTAAAGAAATAATAAATCAAATACAATAACTTAAAGACATACCTATCTAGAAGAGGATCACTCCTAGACCATAGAAATTTGCTTTTAGAGATCGCTCGTAGACCTTAGGTCGCTGAATCGCAAGGGGGTCGATGAGAATAGGACATCGTTGTTTCTCTTGACCTCTCGATCATGAAAGTGGCGTCCTCTGGTATCGTTGTTTTCCTTGACCTCTAAGATATATTTTTGAATCGTTACCCAACGATGTTTATGATCGATCAAAGGTTACGTGATCGTAAAATATTATAATTTCTATTATTATCAGTGAGTTAATGAGTATTTATAGTACTTTGGTATAGTTGTTCTTCTATTCTCTCTAACCACTCACGTATCTCGTTCTGCTCGCTCCTGCACCTCGGCTTTTATGGATACGATCGCTCGTAGACCACAGAAAATTGCTTCTTGATATCGCACGTAGACCAAGATCCTTTTTAAGAAATAATAACTTAAATACAATAGGTTATGGTCGCATCCATCAGGAGAGGATCACTCCTAGACCATAGAAATTTGCTTTTAGAGATCGCTCGTAGACCTTAGGTCGCTGAATCGAAAGGGGTTCGATGAGAATTGGACATCGTTGTTTCTCTTGACCTCTCGATCATGAAAGTGGCATCCATTCGCATAGCAATTATAACTATCCACTTTTTCTTTCAGAACAGCGTCGTATACACTAGGGTTCTATTACTTCGTTCTGAGAAGGATACTCATGAAAGCTCGCATTGGGGTTGCATCGGAAGATCTCATTCGTAGGCATATGATTAATTTGGCCGCAGGCAACATTAACTATAGCAAGAATCTCCCCACTTTTTGGTTCACGTCACTAAATGAAGCTTCAAAGCTACTATGTAATGAGAATATCGAATTAATGCTTCTGATCAGTAGAGAAAAGCCTGAAAATCTAGCTGAGCTTGCAGAGATTAGCGGTCATCATATCCGCGAACTCTCACGAACACTCGATGACTTATCATCAAAAGGATTCATCCAGTTCGTGGAAAAAGGCAGCGCTTGCCTCCCTATTGCTGTATTTACTGACTTTGAGATTATTCTCGGCAAAGAATTAGAGAATACACTGCAAGAAAGCTATTGTGCATGATGTCCACCACTCGTTTCTGCGGCGCATGCCGCTTACTTAGCACAGCTTTATGCTGTGCAGACTCGAATGGTGATTGTTCTTAATACTTCCCGTCTAGGCCAAATTGGTAGTCACCGACGCTCTCTTCCAGTTCTATTTTGAGGACTTCAGTTACTTCAACCAGCTTATCAGTATTGGTAGAGATAGCGTGATCAAGCAAGCCAAGAAATCCATTTAGCGCAACCTCACTATCCTTTGATTCAGCTTGCTCGTTATCACTTCTTGTAGCCTTAGCCTCGTTTTTCCTATCAGCCTCGCTCATAAAAATGCCTGCCGTACACACAGCTGTAGCACAATTACACTCTCGCCAGCCTCTTAGAAGTTTCTTCAGTAAAAATCTTAATTCTTTACAAGAAAAACAGTTAATTTCAGACAGTTACAAACCACTAAGATTTAGACACTAAAAGTTAGTGTCTAAATCTTAGTGGCAATTCAAACGAACACGGTGCCTTGTTCAAATTTCAATTTTCACGCTAAGAAATATTCTGTGGATTTACCAATTTTCTCAGATTTTAGAATTCCTGCTGTAGCCATACCGTCAAGTTTTTGCTTCGCGCTGTTGTAGCTAATACCTAGTAAACTTTCGACTTCCCTCGCTGTTACCGTTGGCTTTTTACGGTAACGAGGCTCACCAGACACAAACCCGATGATCTTTCTCTCAATATCTTCTAAACCAGAATATCGCTCTTCCAACTCCTGCATTCGATGTGCCGCTCGTTCATAAACGGAAACAAACTCATCAATGGCGCGACTGATAACTTTCAGCTGATATTTAATAAAGTACGTTAGGTCTAAGTTATCGTGCTCCGTATCTAGATAGCTCATACCATATTGAATTGGAGCTTTTTTAAGCAATGCAGATATCGCAATATAACGGAAGCCTGTATAACCAGATTTAAACATATACCAGTAAAACAAAGCCCTAGCGACTCTCCCGTTACCATCTCGAAACGGGTGAACATAACCGATGACAAAGTGAAGTGTGATGGCTTGAATAACAGGATGAACACCGCTGCCATTAGCATTTAACCAATTCACGACCCGAGTGAGCAACCTTTCAATGTCATCGTGTTTAGGTGGTTGATGAACAACCTCCCCTTCAGCATCAACAACCGCAACATCATCCGTCGCTCTAAATAAGCCTGAGGTATATTTTTCTTGCTCTAGCGTTTTTGTTCCAGCGCTGTGTAAATTTCTGATTAACTCAATGCTGAACGGTTCATCCCTAAGCTCCCAAGCGATTTGCATTAAGTCAAAATTTCCAAAAATCATTCGTTCATCGTCAGTACGAGGCTTCCTTTTTTTTCTAATCATTTCTTTCGCAAGGATTGTCGTCGTAGCAGCGCCCTCCAATTGACTACTCGATATCGCTTCATCATCCACAAGGTTATTCGCTAAATGCTCAAAATGCGCCCGCTCACCAATTTGCTCTAGGATACCCAGCATAGCGCTATGCGTAGTATGTCGATCAATCTGTGATAACACGCGACCAAACTCGTGCAAGTTATTGTATCTGCAATGCTGTATATAGTCAGGAGAGTTTAATAGTGCTTGAATCACTTGTTCAGGTAAGCCAGGAGGCAATGGCTTGTCTTCTAATGGTGTTAGCTCAATCAAAGTTCTATCTCGGGACAAACGAGTTAGCCACCAACAATACTTGACTTCCAAGCCAGACTTTACCCTACGCCTAAACTCATTAAATGAATGGTAATCATCAGATAATGGATTGATGAAATCTGCATAGTCATTAGGGTTAAGCCCTTGATTACCAATCTCAAACAAAACGTCACCAATCGTCCTAAACGGACACTCTGGCGGTGATAAATACTTACCTGACATGATTTTCATCTCAAAATCTAACAATTATGAGATCAGATTAATTAAGATTGCGTGATTTTGCTAGTTTTAATCACCCACGCCTGTGATGTTCATCTGTACTTTCGCTTGTACCTATCTTCCTGAAGAAAGCATGGCTCAAGTTAAATAGCATTCACATAGCTAATGGAGAAAAGCAATAGTGGGCAGTTTTTGCTATTCCAAAATGAACTGCTTGCCAATTCTGCATCTTCTCAAGATATACTATTCGAAACCGAGGCTTCGGCTTCTACAACCCCCTATTAGGTGGATAAATTGAAATTTTACGCGGTATCTGATTTGCACTTAGATTTACACGGCATCCATCGAAGCTTCTGGCATAACTTCGATAATGACGCTGTCTTGATTATTGCAGGTGATACCGCCAATGCGCTCAATGGCATTGCGTATGTAAAAAATGTTATTTGCTCTTACTTTAGAGCCGTTGTCCTCGTTGCAGGAAATCACGAGTGGTACAGCAGTAAAAGTAAATCTTACCGTTCTGGCTATCTGCACAAACAAGATTCAATAAGCTCCACAGACAGTAGATCGTCCCCAATAGCAAAGCTTAAGGTGCATAGTGACACAACTAAGAATTTGTTTTTTCTGGATAATGAGTCAATAGATTTAGATGGATGTCGCATTTATGGAGGAACTCTTTGGTTTCCTATCCACACATACTCGTCTGCACTGATTGATGCGTACTCAGAACTGATGAATGATACAAAGTACATCAGCCATCAAATGATTGAAGAGCAGTACAAAGCGTTCGTTAATAACCTCCCAGAAAAAGTTGATCTTGTTGTTTCACATCATCTTCCTTCCAAAGAAGCTTTCGCCGTAGAAGCAAATGCCAACAGTGTTTATGCTCCTTACTACCATGCAGGGTTGAGTAATGCGTTGATCTCAAGAGCTAGGTATTGGGTGGCAGGACATCAACATGATGCAGTAGAGAAAGTCATTGCGGACGGTAGGACCACATTTATTTGTAACCCCAAGGGTTCAGTTCGCTTAGCCAGTGGATTACTTACTAATAAAGCTCATTACCTATAAGAGCTAGCCAGCAATAAACTTCGGCATCTGAAAGTCCGCTAGGGCTTTCTCACTTCACTAATTGCTCACCTTGTGAATAAGACCCTAGGAATTATGTACAGGTTCATCATCTATCTGCACAGCAAACAACACTTTTACGCGCATTAAAAAGTAACGTTCAAACACTTTTACGCGCATTAAAGTGTATTAACTGTATTTTTGTATGTAGCAGCCATTCTTAATCTCCTCATTCACTTTGTTCATTTAAGGCAACTGTTCATTTATTATGAACAACCTGCATAACTGAACAAATAATTAACTCCCCACTCCCTATCGCAGCTTTCGTAGCTTTCGTAGCTAAAATAATCCATTCTGCTCATCAACAATTTTGACTTACAAGCTATGCGTAATCATTTACTCATAAAGAACCTCGCCACACATAAATGTGTAAACTTTTACTCATAACTTGAAAAAAAATGACTTTAAGAGTAAAGTTTTACTCATTTATAAGTAGAGGTGTTGTCGATGGAAGAACTAACCGTACAAGCTTTTATCAGAGGTGAATGGATAGATATTGGTATCATCTCATTCCCTAAAAGTAGCCAACATAATTTCCGAGTGACTGAACTCAACTACCTCAGCGACTATGCGCTAGAACATCACGATAAAGATGACTTTCACGCGGTGTCACTAAACCACCCTGTCTCATTCTTTTTTGATGACATGGGTAAACCTGGATGGTTAAAGTTTCTAGACGATATTATGCCTAGTGGCGCTAGTAGACGATACTGGGTCAAACACCTAGATATTGAAGACCTTAGTTCTGATGAACAAGACTATGTTTTGCTCAAGTTTGGCACAATGTCGCCTATTGGTAACTTAAGAATAAAAGACTCTCTTCCTGAGCGCTACGAAGTAGCAGACAACCTCTACTTCTCTGTTGATGATGTTAAAAATCGAGCAGGTGATTTCCTCGACTATGCACAGCAAAGAGGGGCAGCCGCAGGTGGTGCAACAGGGGCAGGAGGTGAGGCGCCAAAGCTGATCCTCCGATGTGGTTTCGATCATGGATCTGGCAGCGAAAAAATATGGATTGATCCATACCAAGATGACAATAGTAACCACGACTTACATTACTTAGTAAAGTACCCTAGAGGCTCAAGAAGCACCATCGACTGTAATATTCTAAGAGCTGAGTTCTACTTCTACCACGAGCTAACTGAAATGGGAGTTGAAACGATCTCCACCGACGGTATGCGCTTGGAGGAAGGATTAAACTACCCTTCCTTGTGGCTTCCTCGATTTGACGTTCAAATTAATGAGCAACAAATAGAGAGATTTGGCATGGAATCTGTGTATTCCATTTTGAACAAAGGCGCTGGGGTCACTCTTGATCACGAAACAACAATCCGAACTCTCATAGAAAAAATTACTGAAAGCAATATGGTTAAACACCAAGGGTATAGGTTTGATACCCAAGCTTTCGTCATTGAATGGGTGAAGAGAGATCTACTCAACATCTTGTTTGGTAATAGTGATAACCATGGCAGAAACACTTCATTCTTAAAAGGTGATGGAGTCATAAAGCTTGCTCCCGTTTACGACTTCGCACCAATGAAAGCTGATCCTGAAGGTATTCCAAGAACAACAAAATGGAAAGCCCCACTAGAGGTTGGCGGAACTTACGACTTCGTAGGAATAGCGGACACCTTATCTGATCTCGTGCCAAAAGAAGTGTTATTACAAGAACTAGAGGTTACTGCAAGTAAATGCCTTGATTTAAAGCAGAGACTAGCATTACGAGGAGTACCAGAACAAATCTTAGAGATGCCAGCCGTTGGACTTAATCATATATCAGAAAAGCTCACTAAATGGGGGCTACTATGAATAAGCCAAGCAATAAAGAGTCCGTACAAGATACCGTTGCTCGTCTAAGAGCAAAGCGAAATCAACATCAGCCCAAGACTGGGACGGATACAACTCATTCGACCAAAGAACGATCGCAACTTAATACTCCGACTAGATCGAAAACCTCAAAAAACGCCAAAGCAGTAAGTGCAGCAGAACGCAAAACAGAGGCAAACAAAATCATCAAACACTTATTGCTTGGAGAGCTAACACAAGGCCAAGCGTTGAAAAGTTTACGCATTAATATACTGGGACTCAAACAGGATGTGTTCGCAAGACTTGTCGATGTCTCAAGAAAAACACTCTCAGATATAGAGAATGATCGGGGCAGCTACAATACAGAGATTCTCAACAAGGTATTCAAACCATTTGGCTTAAAAGTCGGAATGCTACCGTCTTCTCCCGATGTGTTAAAATCGCTACTAATAGATGGTGAGGCTGGGTAAAATACTCAGTATCAGCGCTCTTGCTTTAGATTAAATTGCTATAACAAGCTAGCATTTTTAAATGATTTAGTAATACATGGACGCGGGTTCAGTTCCTTTTGAAGCAGGAAATTGATGTAACATTTGATGCAACACCAAATTGGTAACATCGTTATAAGTTACTGAATTTATGAAAAGTGAGAAACCATTTCAACTCCCGCCAGCCCACCAAATCATTAAAAAAGCCACCTTCGGGTGTAATGCTTGTAAGTTAAGAGGCATTTAACATCTTTTAGAAGGCCTGGTCGCATAGCGACTGGGCCTTCTTTTTACTGCTCTTGGATAGCTTCGTTCTCTCCTTTCTGGCAGCGTAAAACTCTCAGCCATATCTAAGATGTAATTCATCACCTCCGGGACCCTTCCCGGTGCCACTGACGGCAGTTGCTGTAATTGCCCTATTAAGAACAACGAAGCTTGTTTGAACCCTATCTGGTAAGGCATGACCTTGTTTTGATCGTAAGCCATTTGGCACATCAAGAACCTAAGTAAGTTGTAAGCCAGCAGCATGCCCCATAATTCTTGTTCTACTAGCTCAGGCTTTTTACTTCTTAGGGTTAGGGTGTTTTGCAGCATATATTGCTTCATTTCTCGATAACCAAGTTCGATTTCCCACCGATGGCTATATAGCTCGGCTATGTCTTGCCCTGGGTAACGCAAGGGATCTGTCATTGAGGTTAATAACCGAACTTCCTTCCCCTTTATCGTCTTGGTGATTAATCGAGCCTCGAGTGTTTCTGGTGCATCGTGCCACTTCTTCTTCGCTTGTGGGGATAGCGTTAACTCAACCAGCTCTTGACCACGTCCTAATTGGCGAAGTGTCGTGTATTGCGCCCCTTTACGCATGGGAATTAGCCAATGTCTTTCTGTCCCTGTTGTCTGCCAACGGTGTAAAAGCCCTAGCGCATAAAAACCTCTATCGAAGATAGTCAGGCTATTATCTGGTGATTGCTCTATGAGCTCCGTTGTTAGGTCCACTTCACTTGTTGATGTGGAATCGAACGAAGCGCTATTTAGAAGATGACTAGTCAGTTCCATGTGGCAGACCATGCGCACTTGAGGATATTCGGACGAGCACTTTTGATTCCGAGTCCGACTGAATGTCTCACCGTTTTCTTTCGTATCTGGCGTTCGCCAGACGACGCCGTCGACAGCATGAAGCGTGAGTCCATGCCAGTCTGGATGAGGCGTTTTATCATGCCAAATCTTCTGTGTTTGAGTAAAAACGGATTTCATGACATCGGAGCCCAACCGTTGTCTGGCTTGGATGACGGCACTTGGAGCAACAAATGGCTTCTTACCTGGAAGGAGGATATCCAGTTTCGACACAACTTTCTCCATAGACAAGTGACGATATAAAGACATCCCAACGACACTCCATACCATCATCTCCATAGGCAATCTTCGTCTACGAACTGTGGTAATTCCGGTATCTTCTAAACATTGCGAAATGAGTTCAGGGGAAAGTAGGTCAGATAACCCCGAAAGTTGTTCAGCAGAAAATTTGTGTACTTGGTTAAGTGCTTGTCTTAAAAACATAAAAAAATCCGAGTGCATGAATACACTCGGATTTTGACACGTTAGATGGATCCTTCAACCGATCATTTTAGTCTTAACTGATCGGCATTACACCTTCGGGTGGCTTTTTTATTATCTCGAGCACCATAATACAATTACTTGATGCTATAAAACAAAAAAGCCGCTTAATGCGGCTTTTATCAGACTCTATGCTAGGTTTTTAACGGCAAACGCTTTGATCTGCTTTTGCGATCATGTCTTGCTGTTCTTTAATCGTTTTTCTTACCACTTTATCGAAGAGTTTACGTTTCTCGCTTGATGAAGCATGACGAATAAAATCAGAGAAAGGTGTGGATTTAACCTTTTCACGTTTAGTACCGATCATCCTTTCCTCCTTATGAATGTTTTAATCCGACGATGGTTTCTAGAGATTCGCGATTGTACTTTTTACGTAACAATGCGTCAATATCACTTACATTAAAATGAGGCCTTTCATTCTTACCGTCAATATTTTTTTCAATGAACATAATGTCGATATCAGAGCCAAATATTTGCTTTAATTCACTAACCACTTGTTGTGATTGCATAAACTGAGTCACGAAGACTTCTTCTGGAACTCTTCGCCCTTCCACCCTCTCTCGAGCTTTAACCAAGCGCCATGCTTGTTCTGGCTCCTGATAGACAAAAATAATTTGCACAAACCGCCCACGCCTTAAAGAACGTTCGATATTATCTTTGGCTTTCTCAAAGCTAGACAATGTTGAATCTAGGATAAAGCTGACGTCCTTATGTAACGCACGATCGTGAATCGCCTCTACCAGAAGAGTAGCAGCTCTTTGGAACAATGGTGAATTATCACCATGATAATCGGCGAACTCTTTACGAAGCTCATCATTTTCAATATGAACGAGCGACATGCCACTTTGAGCTTTAAAAATGCTCAACATATTACGTGCTGTTTCGGTTTTTCCTGCTCCCGGAGAACCCGCCATAAAAACTGACACGGCAGACTCTTCCTGTGGCAAATGATCCACCATTTTCTTGGCCAGAGCCTTTTTCATTTTTTTAGCTTCAGTAATTGCCTTAGTGATAATGTCTTGGTCATTCATTGGATGCGTTCCATAACAAATTACGGGATAATTCTCGTCATAACGAAACAATATAGAATCAATAACTCCAATCTTCATACGCCAAGGGTAAACTATTAAGCAAGCGGCGGCGCTCTCTCCAATAACGTTGACGTCTGATGCTTCCATGCCGCATATTTAGATTTCCAGTTGTCATTAAGTGGCATCAGATCTTCCGTATTCTCGGCAGACTTCCTTAATAAGGCGACCACCTTCGACTTCTTTCAAAATTTTCACGATCTGTGTTTCGGTATAGCGTGATTTTTTCATAGCAAGTTCTCCCTGATTCACTCAGTGTATGCTGAAGAACTCTAAAATGGTATGCCGCTATTTTAGGGGGTGATTACAGATAGGATATAATTTTTATACCTAACTAACTTAAAAATGATTACTTTTAAATCATCTAACAACCTTATAAAGAGTCCTAGTTGCAAAATGAATGACGGCAGTAGTGTAAAAGAGCAGGCTAAAAATAGCGCTAGAAAATAGTAAAAAAGCGTGAGTCATTCCATATTTACATCACGATGAGTGGTTTCCTTTGAATTTATTGTCATGATTTGAAGTAAAAAGGAACGACAATCAATGAATTATCGCCCTTTTTCTCTTTATATCTTGAACTTCATATTGAAACTTTTTCTAGGATGACTTTATACCGCTCAACATATCAAAGATAACCCGCGCAAATTGTTTGGTTTTATTTGGGTCAGACAACAATTGCATCATCTGATCTTGATGTGCTTCATTGCTATTTAATATGGCATCATCAATGGCGCGCGGGAAGTCGCCTAACATGGCTTGTTCGCGCGTGTTGTTGGCGATTTGGCTCATAACTGTTGCGTTCTCTGTGAGCTTGTCACGTACCGTAAAAGCATAATTGATCATGTCTTTATCAGTCAGGTTGTCGGTGACAAACACCTCGTTCAAGCGCTCAATAATATGAGACAGGAATTCTTCTTTCTTGTCTTTTGGTTTGGCTGTGCCGACATCGCTGCTTGGGTGCAACTTGTACTCAGGCGTATTTTCCTTTAATTGAATGTCCTGTTGACGGATCTTCGACAAACGGTAATGACTCATTACCACATTGCCCAGATCTAACTCATCGTCTTCAATGACTTTTTCGCGCAGCATTGGGCGCAGGTGACGCGCATACAGGCTCAACTTCTCTAGCTCTTTATCGTCGTAATCCACAATCTGCGACATAAACTCATAGAAGCGCACAAAGCTGCCCAAATCCTTTTTGAAAATCTCTAGGCGGTCTTTCTCCTGCTTGCACTCTTTAAAGGTGTTCTCCGCATTAGCGATTAACACCGCATCGCCTGTTTGCTTGGTGCGCTCAAATACGTTCTTAGCCTGAATGTATGCTTCTACCGCAGAAGTATAACGCTTGCGCCAGCGATCAATCGCAGGCTTACAGATATTACTAATGGCCGCATTAGATTTGTTCTTGGTAAAGAAGGTCTCAACGAATTGCTCAACCTCCGACCATAGGAAAATACCACTGGCACGCAGCTTCTCGGATAGATCGAAAATTTTGTCAGGATCGGTAACATCCTCAAGCTCTGCTACTTGATAATAAGGCTGGAACGCATCAAGAATATCTTGCGGATCGTTGTAGAAATCGAGCACGAAAGTACCGCCTTCGGCTTTACCCGGATAAGTTCGGTTAAGCCGAGAAAGCGTTTGCACACACTCAACACCCGCGAGCTTTTTATCAACATACATGGCGCAGAGTTTAGGTTGGTCAAAGCCCGTCTGAAATTTATTGGCCACCAGCATTACCTGATAGTCGTCTGAGTTAAAGGCTTTACGCATTTCACGCCCTTTAAGGTCAGGGTTCATGTTGAGCTCCGTGAACTTTTGCTCCATAAACGCCGTGCTGTCTGGGTCAGCAGCGTTAAACTCCACTTCACCTGAAAAGGCGACCATGGCGCGAATGCCCGCGTAACCATGTTCAGAGACATACTTATCAAATGCCAGCTTGTAGCGCACCGCTTCT
Organism: Vibrio zhugei; assembly: GCF_003716875.1. Lineage (NCBI taxonomy): Bacteria > Pseudomonadati > Pseudomonadota > Gammaproteobacteria > Vibrionales > Vibrionaceae > Vibrio > Vibrio zhugei. Next base: position 2,058,872 of record NZ_CP033078.1, read on the forward strand.
TTACGCGAGCTGGTCACTACCATGGCCTTAGCTTGACCACCTAACAAGCCCATCACGTTCTTTTTAAAATGCTCTATAATCACTTTCACTTTCTGCGAAATATTGTGGTCATGTAGGCGAACCCAATTATTGAGTTTCACCTTGGCTTTGCCTGCATCGACCTCTTTGTCTTCCGCTTCCAGTTTTTGCTTGAGCTGATAGATCACCTTGTAGTTGGTGTAGTTCTTCAGCACATCAAGAATAAAGCCTTCCTCAATCGCCTGACGCATGGAATAGATATGGTAAGCCACGGGTAAATTACGTTTCGACGCTGGCTGCTCGGGATCCGGCCTGCGACCAAATAACTCCAGCGTCTTTGGCTTAGGTGTGGCGGTAAAGGCGTAATAGCTCAAGTTGGCACTGCCGCGACGCGCTGCAACGGTGGCATCAAGAATGTCTTCTGATGACAGCTCCGTATCATCGTCCACTTCATCGGTCATCAACACTTCTTTAAGCTGGCGAGCGGTTGCCCCTGTTTGTGACGAATGCGCTTCATCGGCAATCACCGCATAGCGGCGGGTTTTCAATGATGTTGAGTTCTCAATCGCTTTTAACACATGGGGGAAGGTTTGAATGGTCACGATGATGATCGGCTGCGAGGTTTCCAGTGCCGATGCCAACTTCTCGGATTTCGAGCCATCCCCCTCTTTACGGCTAATGCGCCCTACCACGCCATCAGCATGTTCAAACTGATAGATGGTGTCTTGGAGCTGATCATCCAATACGGTGCGGTCCGTCACCACAATCACCGAATCAAACTGCTTATTACCCTTTTCATCATGTAAGGTCGAGAGTTGATGGGCTGTCCATGCAATCGAGTTGGACTTACCCGAGCCCGCACTGTGCTGGATCAAATATTTATTACCTGTGCCCTCAATAATCGCGGCATTAACCAGCTTGGTGACTACATCCCACTGATGGTAACGCGGGAAGATCAGAGTCTCTTTCTTGGTTTTACGCCCTTCCCAGTCTTCCTTTTCTTCGATTTGAAGATGGATAAAGCGCCCAATAATATTGAGCAGGTTGTCTGGGGTTAATACTTCATTCCACAGGTAATCGGTGGCGTAGCGATTTACTTGTTCTGGAATAGAAAGATCGGGAATGTCATTACCCTTACCGCCATCATGCGTGCCTTTGTTAAACGGCAGGAAGAAGGTATCGGTGCCCGCGAGCTTGGTTGCCATGTACACTTCATACTGGCTGACCGCGAAATGCACTAACGCACCACGTTTAAAGCTCAAAAGCGGCTCTGGCTTTTTGGTGGCAGGATCTTTCGGTAAGCGGGTCAGTTTGTACTGCGCAATGGCATTTTCGACTGCTTGTTTGAACTCGGACTTCAATTCAAGAGTCGCAACAGGCAAACCGTTAACGAACAGCACCAAGTCAATGCGCCAGCGTTTTGCTTGCTTGCCGGTTACTTCAAATTCCGCTTGCGTGGCATACGGGCTATAAACCAGCTCTGGCACAATCCGGCAGATGTTGTGCTGGTAACGCGCCAAGGTTTCTGGGTTGAGGTGATGCTCGGGCTTAAACTGACACAATTCAAAACGGGCATTGCGGATTTTCAAACCATGACGCAACACGCCCAAAGTACCAAAGGTGCGTGACGCACGATCCGTAGCGTTCTCGTCAGCTTTTTTAAGCTGCGTAACCAAGGCATCAAGAAAGTGGCGTTCTGAGTCGGTCGGGAAGACTTTGCAGAACTTCTCCCACTCTTTCGGCTGCGTCTGTTTGATAAAGGTCAGCACATCCGCCTCGAAAAGCGCCGATTCGCGGTTGTAGCCTTCGCCCGTGCCTTGCACCCAGCCATTCGCCACCATCTGGCAGATGATGTCATCCTGAAATACCCGTTCTTGTGTTGTGTCCATATTCAATTCTTCTAATTCTTGTTAGCCAACCAAACTGAAAAAGCCACTACCTTTAGGAAGCGGCGCATAGCTTAGGCAGTTTGTTCCAACGCTTGCTCTTGAGATGTTGGCGCTTGCCAGTTACGCACGTCAATCTTGCCTGTGACTACTGCGGAAATCAGTGCGGTGCGACGTTCTTGCATTAAATGAATAGAATCAACTGCACGTTCAATTAACTTGTCATGCTTAACATTCTGATGTTCTATATATTTAATTATTTGTTCAATTTCATTCCTAGGAGGCAAACCAATTTTTATACCACCGACAGTATCAGTATTGAGATTTAATTGAGTCCCCATCTTTCCCAAGCCTAAATAAGCTTGACCAGCATCGAAAATATAGTATAGGAACTTATTATTGATATCCAAGGTTGGAAAATATACAAATCCATCATGTATACACGCCTTTGAGACTGTTATACAAGGCTTACCTACTGTCCCTGCAATACTTAAAAATAACTCATTAGCTTCCAATCGCACACTTAACGAAGCTCCTAAAGATGAAAGGCGTTGTGTTGTAGTAGTAAGATACATTCCTGCACTTGAAACATCTGCAATTCGAGTCCAAGCATATTCCCCATTATCATCGAAATACTTTGGATCATCTATTGGTCTAGGACTTGCCCCTCGTTTTACCTGAGATAAGTGTTTAATAAACATAACATCCCAATGCTCCGGCACTTCTCCCAACCACTCCACACCTGAATCTTTCATGGGGGCTTGCGGGTTCAAGCCTTTGGTCACCGCATGGCTGATCACTGCTTGGCGCTTTTCTTTCAGCAGCTTAATCAGTTGCTGCTGCTTCTCGATCAAGGTGTCGATTTTGGCGGTTTCGTGATCGAGGAAATTGGCAATTTGGGTTTGTTCGTCAATTATCGGCGCAGAAATTTTTAAAGACGCAACTTTTTCTTGGTTAATATTTGGCTGTCCACCGCCGGAAGATAAGTTGATAATGTCCTGTCGAAATGCCCATAACCAATAGAAAAGATACTTGTTGTCAATCACATCTGACGCGGTCATAACGCAACATGCCTGATTTGTGGTGGCGTCTACCCCAAATATGCCAAGCCTACCAATAGTGGCTCCATACATTGCCATAGCGACAGAACCCGCAGGGTAAATTCTTAGAGCAGAAAATGTATCAATTGTTTTTTTGGATACATTTTTCTTGGTTCCGTTGATTACTGTTTCTCGCAACTCTCCAGTAGTCACCCATGGAATATCACCACCAAACCATTCATCTGATGTAGTTGGAGGGGTAGTTCCTGAGCCTATTTCACGATAAGCATGAGATAGTTTCCACATTTCCCATTTAACCGGAATGTCACCCACCCATTCGACTCCAGAATCCTTATACTCTGGATAAGCCTGATATTTTTTTGTTTCGCTCAAGGCTGTCATTACGAATGCACCTCATGCAGTAGCTTCATAATGTCTTTACTTACATCGTCCAAATCGGCATCAATTTCAGCCAAATCACGCGGCGGTTGGTAGACATAGAAATGGCGGTTAAATGGGATTTCATAACCCACTACGCCAATCTCATTGTCTTTGTCATCACGCTTATCTGCGTTGATCCACGCATCGGCAACGTGAGGCTGCACTTCGCGTTTGAAGTAACTTTCAATCAGGGTTGATGTAGTCACGCTTGGGTCAAGTGGTACGTTCTCGTTATCACGCAGGTCGCCATCTTGTTGGAACTCAACCACCTTACCTTTATAGTCAAAAGCACCGTATAGCGGTTGAGCGTCTTCTTTCAGCACTTTCTTGATCACAGGTTCAGCGTCTTGGTTCTTCCACGTTACCGCATCAATCAATTGTTTCTTCTGCTTGGCATCGAACTTGATGCCAGTCGCCTTGAACGCACCTTTGAGGGTCAGCTCAAACTGGTTGAAGTCGTCAGACTGTTGCGCTTTTCCGCCAAGGTTGTCGCCAACGGCAATTTGCAGGGCTTTCGCTGCATCCATCAGAGCTTTTTGATTGAGCCACAGTTTGCTGTCCAGCACATCTTTGATTTGCTTTTCTTTTAGCTCGGGGAAGTCCGCTTTAATCATGATGCGCACTTCTTTTTCTACGTCCGTGAGTGAGCCATATTGTTGTAAACCGGAGTCGTATTCCGTCCATTTTGTGCCAAACTGCTCAAAGATAGCCTGCATCACGGCGTTAAATGGTTTAGGGGCAAAGCGCAGTGACTCCACCGCTGCATCGGTGATTTGTGCAGACAGGCGCAGCGGGCGCTCGATAGTCAGGCGGCGGTAGCCAAATGCGTGCGTATCAAAAATTTTGCTGGCGAAGTGTTTTTGAGTGTTCGTCACGCCATCTTGAGTCAAGGTATCGATTTCTTCAAAGTCACCAAAGTTCTTCGTGATGGTGCGAATTTCTTCATCGGTTAAATAGTGACGTTTCGAGCCTAACGACTTGCGCATTTTCGTGCTTAAATTAGCGCCGTTAATCAGTTGTACTTTACCTTTGCGCTCTAGGGCTTTCTTGTTAGTCAGTACCCACACATAAGTCGCAATACCGGTGTTGTAGAACATATCGGTCGGCAGCGCGACAATCGCTTCAAGTAGATCCGCTTCTAGAATGTAGCGGCGTATTTCACTCTCACCGCTGCCCGCCCCACCCGTGAACAGCGGCGAGCCATTGAGGATAATACCAATACGACCGCCATCAGACACACTGCCATCGCCGTTGTGGGTATCGCGCATTTTGCTGATAAGGTGCATCAAAAACAGCAGCGAGCCATCAGAGACTCGCGGCAAGCCTGCACCAAAGCGCCCATCAAAGCCCTTGAGTTGGTGCTCATCTTTGATGTTACTTTCAATTTTTTTCCAATCTACCCCAAACGGTGGGTTGGATAACATATAATCAAATTTATCGGCAGGCAGTTGATCATTGGATAAGGTATTACCGAGTTTGATACGGTCAACGTCTTGCCCTTTGATCAGCATATCGGCTTTACAAATCGCGTAAGACTCAGGGTTTAACTCTTGACCAAACGCGCGCATCACCGCTTTAGGGTTCATCTCCGCCACGTACTCCATGCCTGAAGACAAGAAACCGCCCGTCCCCGCGGTTGGGTCGTAAATAGTACGAATAATCCCATCTTGGCTGAGCGCCTCATCGTCGGCCATAAACACCAAAGACGTGGTTAAACGCACGATATCACGCGGGGTAAAATGTTCACCAGCGGTTTCATTGGAGCTTTCTGCAAAGCGGCGGATCAACTCTTCAAATACCAACCCCATTTCATAGTTAGAAATCTTGCTTGGGCTCAGGTCGGTGGTGGCGAACTTCTTCACCACTTTGTAAAGCAAGTTGGCATCGGCCAGCAAACCGACAAATTCATCAAATTTAAAATGCTCAAAGATTTCACGCGCATCTTTGGAGAATGACTGCACGTACTTGGCAAGGTTGGCCTTGATGTTGCTTTGCCCCATCTTGCCAAGGTTCATTGGCGAAGTGTTGAAGAATGACAAGCCATCAGGTTGCGCTGGTGATTGCGTTGCACGCAGCAAAAACTTTTCCTGCGCCTCTTCTGGTAATTTCATCGCTTTGATGCGTTCATGTTCAGTAACCACCGCATCTTTGCTTGGCTCCAGCACACACTCCAGACGACGAAGCAGGGTAAACGGCAAGATCACACGGCCATATTGAGATTGTTTGAAGTCACCGCGAAGCAGGTCAGCTACCGACCAGATGAAGGCAGCGGTTTGGGAAAAGTTGTTGTTAGTCATATTAAAATTTATAGTCAACCAGTCGGAAATTAGGCTGATTATACCTTACATCTTAAGTAGTCGCAGCGACACATCACGAAAAAGGTGCCTTGCCGATGTTTTATTGAGTGGCGTACTGATATCGTGTTTTAAATCTTTGAGTTCATACCAACGCGCCCTTTCTGATAGATAGAAGGTTTATCGTAGTCATCTTCATCATGCGAAAGGGGGACATCTGCTCTAGAGTGATTATTATGGGTGTCTTGTTAGATCGTGACTTAGAGACGGAATTTATCTATTTGGATACGATTTTCGTCACAAATTAAGAATTGCCAAATACACTACATATAGTAATTAAAAGATTATAGAACATATATATTGTATTTTTAGGCCGAAATATTACCTTTACGGGATATTAATACAACCTGTTTTATATTGACTCTGCACCTCAGATAGACAATACTTCGTCGCAATAGTGCCCAGTCCCCTGTTTATGAAGTTATCTTTCAAGATCACTTTGGAATCAAGGCTGGGCGTTCTCGTTTTTACAGCAAGGAAAATCAAGGACACAGGATGCCACTCACCCCGCCTAAGCCGTTTAAACACTATGAGGAGCTCATCGATATTCTTATCGAAAGAGGTATGGTAATAGGCAATCGTGAAAGAGCGATAAGAAAACTCGCACAAGTGGGATATTACCGACTTAGTGGTTTTTGGTATCCAGCACGAGTTATTGAACGTGACGAGTCACACCAAGCTATCCTGTGTGAATACTTAAAACGACCAAAGCGACTCAACCAGTTTCAACCAAGCACCGAATTTGACCAAGTGTTTAACCTTTACGTCTTTGATAAGAGACTCCGCTTAACAATGCTTGATGGGCTTGAACGCATAGAGATATTTGTCCGTTCAGTCATCGCACATGAATTAGGCCGAGGTAAAAAGAAGCAGTCAGGTACGGGGGCAGATATTCCTGAACCGTTAGCATGGAAAGATTCCGATTATATCAATGGCAAGTTCCTCAAGAAACGAGGACACAGACCAAGCTTTTGGGAAGAATGGCAAAACAAGCACAGCAAACTCATTGAAAGAAGCCAAGAAGACTGTATTGTTTGGCACAGAAAAAATGAGAAAGAAATGCCTTTTTGGGTTGTTATCGAAGCTTGGGATTTTGGAACGATGTCGAAGTATTACGGCATGCTCAAAGATCAGTATCGTCAGCGTATCTGTTCACGATTAGGGATCGAAAATAAAACTGAAACCGATGTATTACAAGCCTGGCTTATGGAAATGAACATTTTACGTAATCGATGCGCTCACCATACTCGGATCTGGAATCAACAATCCTCTAGGATCTTAAAATTAACATCTCACGACGCTTTCGAAGACATCAAGCAAAATAGGAATACACGATCCCGCCTATACGGCGTGATCCGTATCATGTGGTTTTTAATTGAACAAATAGGCCCAAGTTCTTGCTGGTTGGATGACGTCAATAGCCTTATAGAACAATTCCCTCAAGTGCCAGGGTGCCCTCTATCCTCGCTTGGAAAGCCTGCAGAATAGCAAATTTAGCATTGCTTCTCGGCGACCTTCAGGTGATCGTTAACTATATTAGCCTTTAGGTTCCAAAATCCGAACGCTGACAAATATGCTCGTGGGCAGAAGAAGAAATATCATTCCCTTTAAACTGACGTTGTAAGTTCTTAGCTGCAACCAAGGTCGAACCAGAGCCAAAAAACGGGTCAACCACTAGCTCGCCTTCTCTACTACTTTGAGCGACCAAAACTTCTAAGAGACTAACAGGTTTTTCAGTTGGATATCCTCTATAGACCCGTTTATGACTCAGTATGTCAGGTATGCTCAAATCATTGAGCTTCCTCTTACCCTTTTCAAAAAATAAGATATATTCATGTCGAGCACGGTAATGGTAGCCCATACCAATGCTCACTTTGTCCCATACAATAGGTTTCCAGAATTTGAAGCCGATTGTCTCCGCTATCGGCTTAATGACAAACATCGTTTCTTGATCACAGAACAGGTAAAAATGGGCGTGTTTTTTAAGCACTCGATAAATTTCACCAAGTAACGCTTCAAATCTATCGTTAGGGAAAATCTCAAACCATTGATTACTGGACGCTTTACTAACCTTAAGCCGCGTCGTCGTACCAATTTTTCGGTGTTTTTCTAACGATTCATAAGGCGGGTCGGTTATCAATAAATCCACACTCTCTGGATCGAGCGTTGACAACCATTTAACAGCATCATCTTGAAATAAGTTCATAGAGCTCTATTCGACGAGATTACTGCATACTTTCCCATGCATATAGGATTGAGATTGCACTCCTTTATCCAGGCGGCGACAAGCTATACAGTAACTCTGATATCCTTCAGGGTTTCGAGCGGATACTCTAGCAGAAGTTTTGCCAAAGGACGATGGATATGGGTGAAAAACGTGCTCCTTTCCATTGGCATCGGAACAATGAGGGCAAGACTTAAATTTTTGGCCTGTATGGGAATCAATCTTATGTATCATCCCGACGTTCAAAGACTGATGACAACAACTACAATTCACGCGACGCTCCTTTCTAATATCACGGATAAAATTATGATACCCACTGCTTATAAGGCAAACAGTGAGGAAAGCAACAAAGTTCGTTATAACTTGTCAAACTTGGACTTGCCCTGACCATTATCCGTTTTTAATCGGTGACTGTCCGTTTCGGTTTAAGCTAAATTATTCTCAGTTCAAACCGCTCTCCCATTATCAATCCCCCATACTCAAATAGATGCCAGTATTGGTTTATTACAATGAATCATGAAAAGCATAATCAAAATGTGTAAATACGATGCTCTGAATCAGCAGGCATACGATCTGCCTGATTAGGACAATATTCAACTTGCCTTCCCCACATCACTCCCCAAAATAACCTTCGCCACGTCTTGTGTAACTAGAAATTTTAGGTAGGCGCTGCGCTGATTGCGGCCCCGCATACACAGGTAACCATTCTAAAATTAAACGCTTGCTTCAAAAAATAATCATCCACGCTCAGAGGTTATAAAAATTCATTATGATTTAGTATGCATAACGCTTCACACCAACGCATAAGGAATGCAATATATGGAAAAAATAACCCAATTCTTACGACAATTGGCACTGCTTGCCTGTTTGAGTTTATACGCTCAAGCAACATGGGCGGATGCGGAAATTACGAAAAGTGGCAATACGTGGCAGGCTGCGGTGGATGGTCGCGTTGTTTACCGCGGCGCACGTATGTTTGATGCGGTGAATGCCGCCGCCAACACGTTAACAAGTGGCACTATCCACATTCGCAACTCCGGCGTGAGTGGCAGTGATGGGGGTAACGTCTACGGCATGCGGCCACAACCGGGGCAAACGCTTGATTTTCATGGTCATACTGTCACGGCGAATGGCGGCGATCTTGTCGTGCCCGTCTATTGTGATCGCCGCGATAATATTACCGTTCGTAATTTACATGTCGAAGGCGCCCCTCGTTATGGCGTGTGGTTTCGGGGGTGTTCGAATGTCACCTTGGAAAACATCACCATGGCTTTAAATGGGCAAAATCCAGTGGGCCTTGGGATCCGAGTCGACTCCTCAACACGCAATGCCCACAATTTAACGATTTCAGGCAACATCAATATTACCGGGGCGACAGGACATGGCATTGAAACCTATGGCATTGATGGCATCAACATCGGCGATGTGACCGTGACCAATAACGGTGGATGTGGATTGATTCTTAATGACTCGCGCAATGCCGAAATTGGCAACGTGTGGGGCGAGCGCAATAACATTGATGGTGGCTATGCAACGTTCCGTGTCGCCAATGATAATGGCCCCAATATCCATGTGAAAAGCGTCTATTCTCGCCAATCTGGGCGAGGCTTCTTTAGCGTGTCACGCAGTCATGGCACAACGATTGACTATGTCGATATTGATCAAGCCACCGAACAAGGCATTTTTTTAGAAGATGCGACCAACACACATGTGTTAGCAGGCACGGTCACCAACAGCATCAATCGTCCTAACTGCCAGCTAGTGCGTACCACGGATTCCAGTATTCATGTGAACGGGTGCAACGCTATCGGTCGGCAACCCAGCTATGGAAACAACAGTGTGATTTCGGGTACTTATCGCCTCACGCCTGCTCACAGTAATATGGCAGTAGATGTCAACAACTGCGACACGGCAAATGGCACGAATCTCTCGCAATGGGCATGGCTAGATAATAACTGCCAACACTTTACCATATCGCCAGTTAGCGGTATGTGGCACCGCATTTCGCCGGTTGTCAGCCCAGCAAGCGCCATTGATATTGAGGGGATGAGCAATAACGATGGCGCGAATGCGATGCTTTGGGATTACTGGGGCGGTACTGGGCAATTATTTCGTTTTAAAAGCGCAGGCACCGGATTATGGCGCATCATTAATTTACACAGTGATAAATGCTTGACCGTTGCCGATAATTCGGCTCAAAATGGCGCCAATTTAATGCAAAGTCGCTGCGTCGCCAATCGTGATAACCAGCTGTTTCGCTTAGATAATATTCAATAACTCAGCCTCCAACGGTAAGCAGAGATACCGTGGCGGCTTAGGTTAATCTTAAGCCGTCGCTTGTTGTCTGCCCCCTACCCGATCTCCACGTCTACATCCGTGTTAATGCTTGCCGAGCATGCCAATACATAGCCCTTGGCAATCTCTTCATCCGTTAAGGTATCTTGGCTTGTTGTGACTACTTCACCGCGCGTCACGCGGCATTTACAAGAGCCGCAAATCCCACTGCGGCACGCGGTGACTAATGGTAAGCCGGCCTCTTCGAGTACATCAGCGAGCAGTTGGCCGGGTTGCGCATGGATGGTTTGCGCATACTTAGGCACCGCAACCTGCACGTTTGGTAAGGCGCGCTCTGCCTTAGCGTGACTGTGACGGGTCGGGGTAAAACTTTCTTGATAGACGTTAGCCATATCGCAGCCCAGCGCGTGCAAGTAGGTAACGGTATCTTGCATATATTGGCTGGGCCCGCACAAATACACCGTGCGTTGGCGTACATCGGGCACTAATCTCTTTAGTAAAGACTCGCTCAAACGCCCTTGGGTATGCGCGGTGCCATCGCGATTTTTCAGGACCAATTGCAGATGAAAATGATCGTAAACCGCATCCAGCGTTTCTAACTGATCATAATAAATGGTCGCTTCTGGGCTGCGTGCACTGTGCACAAACACAATATCGGCAGGCCACTCATCGGGCGTGGTTTGGTTTAACCAGTGCTGCGCCATGGCAAAGACCGGGGTGATCCCGCAGCCAGCACTGAGCAACAACACCTGTGCTTGCCCTTGATGAGACTGTGGTGGGTTGTCAATGCAGTTGAAGTTTCCGGTCGGCGGCAGCACCTGCACTGTATCGTCAACTTGCAGAGTATCGAGCAGATAATTCGAGACTGTTCCGCCACGCACGCGTTTGATCGTCAGTTGTAGGTAAGTCTCATGGGATGGCGAACTGATGGAATAAGCGCGATATACCATGTGACCGTCAATAGGCACGCCCACGTTCACAAACTGGCCGGGTTTAAATTGAAATTGGCGGGGCTCGCGGCAATCGGCCAATCTAATGCTCACGCTATCATCGGTTTCAAAGTATTTATCAATGCAGCGCAGCGTCTGTGGTTGCTGGCCGTGCCATTCAAAAAACATACGCTCTCCTTGTTAAGCTTTCATACAATCTCTCGGCGGCGGTGCCCTCCAGAAGAAGGCACCGCTTAGCATGGGCTTAGGCTGCCAGAATGGTGTTGAGATCGTCGTGCACATTACCAATGCTGCGCATAGCAAATTTTTCTTGCAGAATGGCAAGCAAGTTGGGGGTTAAAAAGGCGGGCGCAGTCGGGCCGGTGTAAATGCCTTTCACGCCTAAGGCAAACAGCGTTAACAAAATCACGATGGCTTTTTGTTCGAACCAAGACAGCACCAAGGTCAGCGGCAGGTCGTTAATATCACAATCAAACTCTTTGGCTAACGCGAGCGCAAGTTGAATGGCCGAATAGGCATCATTGCACTGCCCCACATCCAAAAGACGCGGAATGCCATTAATCTCCCCAAAATTATTTTTATTAAACCGATATTTGCCACACGCCAAGGTGAGAATCAGCGTATCCTCTGGCGCTTGCGCGGTAAAATCGGTGTAGTAACTGCGCTCAGATTTATCGCCATCACACCCACCGACGAGGAAAAAGTGGCGGATATTGCCTTGTTTCACTTGTTCGATCACCGCCGGCGCCGCATTCATTAGCGCATTGCGCCCAAAGCCGACCGTAATATGCTGTTCTATTTCATCGTATGGAAAACCGGCTTGTTGCTGGGCACAGGCAATCACCGCACTAAAATCATCGCCTTCGATATGTTGCACGCCCGGCCACCCCACAATGCTGCGCGTAAACAAGCGATCCGCATATTGGCCAACATTGGGATTGAGCAAGCAATTTGAGGTCATCACAATCGCGCCCGGAAAGTTGGCAAACTCTTGTTGTTGGTTTTGCCACGCGCTGCCATAGTTACCCACAAGGTGTGAGTAGCGTTTAAGCTCTGGGTAGCCGTGCGCCGGGAGCATTTCCCCATTGGTATACACGTTAATGCCAGTGCCCTGCGTTTGTTGCAAAATTTTCTCGAGATCATGCAAATCATGCCCAGAGACCAAAATACACTGGCCTTTAACCGGCTTCACATTCACCGAGGTCGGCTCAGGATCACCAAAGGTGGCGGTTTCGCCGCAATCGAGCATGGCCATCACGGTATAGTTCATCAACCCGATTTGCATGGCGCAGTCCAATAGCGCATTGAGGTCATCTGGATTGGTGCCAAGCCAGGCCATAATCTCATGATATTGCGTATAAATGTCGCGATTGGTCTGCCCTAGCACGCGTGCATGCTCCATATACGCCGCCGCACCTTTTAAGCCATACAGGCAAAGTAAACGCAGGCCGATTACATCTTCATGCACAGATTCTTTACCGCGATTAACCGCCACTTGCGGCGCCAAGGCGAGGATCTCTGCCGCGCTGTGCGGTAACTCAAAATGCGCGACATCAGGCAGCGAGTCTAACGGGGTGTTAGTCAGGGTTGCGGCGCTCATTACCTGATTTTTTAACCGCTGTTTATAGGCCGCGGCTTGCGAGGCCAGTTCAAGGATACGCTCTGGGTCAAAGTTCACATTGGTTAATGTGGCAAAAAAGGCTTTGGGCGCCCATTGGTCGATTGGCTCATCCACGATCTCAAAACGACGGGCTTGGTGTGCCCAAAATGATACGCCTTGGAGCGTATACACCAATACATCTTGTAAATCAGACACTTCAGCTGTTTTACCACACATACCTTGTGCAAAAGAGCACCCTTTAACTTTTGGGGTTTGAATCGTTTGTTCACATTGAATACAGAACATATTGGCTTCTCCAGTGATTGTGTTCATCGTATGATGTTAATCACTCAAAGCAGAATGCATGCCAATAATTAAACAACTGAATAATAAGGATTTTATTGAAAACCCACTGTGAGTTGGATGTCTTAATCACATCACGACCGATGTGATTAAGACATCAGTGGTAGGGTGGTATTACTTAGTGAGCCCCAGCTTTTTCCCCATGCGGTACAAATTGCCCCGATCCATTTGCAAAAATAGCGCCGCTTTGGCCCAAACGCCGCCGGTTTTAGTGAGCGCATGTTCTATTAACTCGCGTTGATAGCTCTCCACCAGCTCACGCAGCGCTTGGCTTTCGTCTGGCAAATAACGTGATGTCTTTTTCACATCATCGGTCACAAGCGATGCATCAAAATGACTTAACATAATGGTATGTTCCCCCTGGCGAATGGCGCGTAACGCGGCTCGGGTTAAGGTATGCTCAAGCTCGCGAACATTCCCATACCAAGGTAAACATTCAATTTGATGTAATACCTTAGGATGCACATGTAGATTGGGCGCATTAAATTGCTGGCGTACTTTTTCTAATAAATAGCCGGTTAATACGGGAATGTCGCCCTTACGTTCGCGTAGCGGCGGCACTTGAATGGGGAACACGTTTAAGCGATGGAACAGATCCACGCGAAATCGCCCTGCTGCCACTTCATGTTCTAACTGACGGTTGGTGGCCGCAATAATGCGCACATTGACAAGTAAATGCTGATCGCTTCCCACCCGTTGCAGCTCGCCTTGCTGGATCACACGCAGCAATTTGGCTTGTAACATGAGTGGCAGTTCGCCAACTTCATCAAGAAAAATCGTGCCGCCATCGGCCAGTTCAAATTTGCCCGCTCGTGAGCTGTTCGCCCCGGTAAATGCGCCTTTAACATGCCCAAATAATTCACTTTCGGCAAGGCCCTCTGGTAGCGCGGCACAGTTGACATAAATCATCGGCTTATCACAGCGGTGAGATTGCGCATGCACGGCGTGAGTGACCAATTCTTTGCCGGTGCCGGTTTCGCCAGTGATTAATACCGAAAAATCAGACTGAGCAACCGTGGCAATATTATTACGCAGTTGCTGCATTTCGGGGCTGACGCCGACCATGTCACCATGCTGAGAACGGGCTTGCTGGATCAGTGTTTGAGTCACGCTTTGTTGTTGCTGATTTTGCGCTTTGAGCGCTTTTAATTGAGAAATATTGCGTAGCATGGCGGCGGTGAGCGCCGCGAAGGTTTCAATCTCCATGGGATCAATCTTATCAAACGCGCCCACCGCTAACGCATCGATGGTTAATGCGCCGACTAGTTGCTCTTCCACATACAAACTCACGCCCATACAATCATGCACATCAATGCAATGCTCTGTATTTAACAGCGCGCCATCAAACGGATCGGGTAAGGGACAATCGGCGGCAAAGCGGACCGGTTTGCGACTCGCCATGATGGCCTCAAGCCGTGGATGATTTTTCGGAAAATAGCGCCGCCCTAACACCGAAGTGGATAAGCCTTTCAGCGCCACAGGCGTAAGAAACCCCGCTTCATCAAAAATAAACAAGCAACTGGCATCACAAGGAAATACCTCGGCGACGCCATCAATAAGATACTGATATTGCTCATCATGAGAACGATTCGAACTTAAATTTAACGCAATATTGAGCAAGATTGGATTAACGCATGTGGTCATACCTGCTTCCTTACCAAGGCCCTAGATGGGCTCATGCTAACAATTTGATGTCTTATGCACATCGAAAGTTTCCGAGAATGAACCGTTTTATTGATAACGATCAACGCTGCTACCATTTGGTCAGGAACAAAGGCTCGCACGGTGATGTTGAGGTTGGTGACGCTCAATCATCACGATGACATCGCGGCGTCATTTTTTGGCAGTCGCCGTAACGCATCACAAACGGCAACCGTTACTGCTTGGTTAAACGATAATAAAGTAAAAATAGAAAAAACTCGTGTAATTCACTCGCAAAATGTGGGGAAATTCACGACGCCATTACCTGCTCAACCCAGTCATAATTTACCTCTTTTAAGGGTTAGTGCATCCTCCCACAGTTAGCTATAATGGCAGGCATGTAAGCAAAAACGTATAGTAAGTTAGCGGATAGAGTCGCAGAAATGGCCCCATGTCCCTAGTTCTCAGCCTGTGCATCCTGTCTGAATACGACAATGTCTCTACGCTATCGGAAGGAAATTCACCATGCTTGGTTTGCCTAAGTTCTTTAGTATCATGTGTTTGCTTTTTAGCCTCCCTGTCAATGCAGGCTTGCAACACTTAAGCATTGTGTATACTGGTTACCTTCCTCATCTACAGGCCTCATCGGGCAGTTATGCTCAGCTTGGTACGTTACTCAAACAGCAACGTCAGCATCACTCCACACTCTTTCTATTCGGTGGGGCGAGTTTAGCTCCGAGTTTAATGTCTTCTCTCGACCGAGGGGCTCATATCATAGACATTCTCAACAACTTGCAGCCTGATGCGATGGCCATTTCAGGCAGAGAATTGATCTACTCGATTGATGAACTCTCTTTGCGGGCCCATGAAGCCGCTTTCCCTATGATTTTAAGTAATGCCACCGATACCTTAACGGGAAATCACATCGATGACATCGACGCACAGTTAATCATCAACAAGCAAGGCATGAACATTGGGCTGCTATCGGTGATGGATTATCACAGTATCATGGGTTATAAGCTGTCCCGCTTACACATCGATGACTCGATGGCACACATTGCGATGCAAGCGAAAAAGCTTCGCCAACAAGGCGCGGACTTTGTTATTCTCATGGCATCCCACGGTGTGCAATACACTCAAGCCCTTTTAGAGCAATCCATTATCAATTTAGCGTTGCGCTCCAATCCGTATCTCGATGCGCCATCCACAGCGCAGGTTTATGCGAAAAACAACCATGAGATTTATCTAAAAAAACATGGGAGTGCGGCCGTGATTACGCTCAGTTGGCCAACAGGTACGCACACAATAACGGACTTTACCACGCAATTTATTCCGCTATCGAGCTTACCGGAAGAGCCTAGAATCAAGCAGTATACGAATATCTATACTCAGCGTTTTTCAACCTTATTTGATCACAAAATCACGGTACTCACTACCCCAATCGATCTTCATTATTCGGTGTTGAGAACCACTGAAAACGCTTTTGGTAATCTAGTGGCTGATGCCATGCGTATCGAAAGCAATGCCGACATCGCCATCATTAATAGTGGTGCGATCCGTAGTAACGCCTATTTTCCCGCTGGACATACCTTAACCAATGGCGATGTTATGGCCGCCCTACCGTTTCGCGATAAAATTAAAGTCCTAAAAGTGACAGGACAGCAAATCAAAGACAGTTTAGAAGTGGGGGTGAGTGTGATTTCCCCGTCGTCTGGAAGTTTTCCTCAAGTATCAGGCATGCACTTTCATGTGGATCAGTCGAAACCGCCGGGCGCGCGTATCGAAGATTTAACGATCAATAATCATCCTATTGAAAAAAATAAAGAATATACGCTCGCCACCACCACCTTTTTATATCACGGTGGGGATGGATACCGTCCGCTCCTCAGCGCGTTAGAAATCGGGTTTAGTCAGCAAGTCACCCCCCTTATTTCGGATATTGTGATCAGCCACTTAAATGGTAAACCCACGTTATCCGTTAAACGTGATCTGCGAATTGTGTTGTCAAATGGAGAGCATCATGATTAACAGGTTGATCTCAAAAATTAATCTCAACACACCGTCCAAACACTATTCCTTAGCCAGTATCATCAATGTTGGCATACTGATGTTCATCTGCTCAATGCTGATTTTAGCGCTCACTACCTACGCAAAGTTAAAAACGTTTGAGAAAACCATTGAGTCTATCCGTCATCAATCTCTTCCTAGTATTATTGTGGCGAGTAATCTGTATGCACATATGAATTTATTGCAAAATCAGACCGATAGACTGGCAATGTCAAACTCAAATGCCATGCGACGTATTGCCCTAAAAGGGATTGAATCTCAAATGCAGTATTCCTATGAGCGTGAACTCTCTGCAGCTCAACACGCTTACCATCACTCACAATTCGCTCTTTTTCAGAAAAAAATCGATAAACTCGACGGATTAGTGGTGAAAAAACTCGAGATCAAAAAACAACTGACCCAAAAACAAGACCAATTGTATGAGTTACATGATGTGGTAAACCTGCCACTTGATCGTTTTCAACACAAAACGGCAATTAGACAAATTCAAATGGCTTTTGCGAATATGCTTATTTTGACAGGCAAAACACTGACCTTAGATAAGTTGCACTCCATTCAGCAACAACGTCAGCAGTTGGCTCTCCAATTAGCGGATTTAAACACGCTCATTGATACGCAAACGCCAGACATCCAACGCCTATTTAAACAGCCGTATCAAAACCTGCAATCGATTGTCATGTCGGAAAAAAACGGTGTCTTAGCATTGCGCATCGAACAATTGAAGTTAAGAGGGAGAATTCGTGGACTGGGCAACCTCATTAGCAATCTTATCAACGATTACTCACGCCTAATGGAGTTTCAATCTTACCAATTGAATCAAAAAGTATTGGCCAATGTGTCGAAAAACACATCCCTGGTAAAACAACACCTTAAACAAGCAAGCCTGACATTTACTGGCGTGTTTATTGCTTATATCCTCTTTGCCTTTTTTATTCATCACTTTTTAATTAAGCGTCTAAAAAAACTGAATGAGGAAGTCTATCTAAGAAGACGAAATAAAACGCAAGAGATCACCATATCAGGACAAGATGAGATTACTCAATTAGCTAAAAGCTTTCTAAAATATGCCCAGACAATAGAGCAACAAAAGACAACGCTACAAAGCATGACGCAACGGGATCAGCTCACTGGTATTGCCAATCGTAGAGCGTTTGATGCGTACTACACGCAAACAGCGAACTTATGTCAAAGGCAACAACAACCTTTAGCAATCATGCTGTTAGATGTCGATTATTTTAAAGCATTTAACGACAACTATGGGCATGTAGAAGGCGACCGTTGCTTACAACAAGTCGCGGCTCTGTTACAAAATCAAGTCCCTCGAAAATCCGATCTTGTTGCTCGTTACGGCGGAGAAGAATTTGTGATTCTTTTACCCAACACACCAGAAGAAGGGGTTCGAGTGGTCGCTGATAATATTCTGAATGCCTTTAATCATCGACGTATTCCACATCATTTCAGCCAGATAGAAAAGCATGTCACCATTAGCATTGGTATTGCGATCAGTCATCAGGAGGGGCAAGACCTGATCCCTCCGACCCTCAACGAAGCGGATCAAGCCTTATACCAAGCCAAAGGCGCTGGACGAAACTGCTGGAAACAATATACCCATAAACTCTAACGCAGTGCTGTGGCATCTTGACGCGTGAAGCTGGTCACTGACTCTATCGGAGTGTGCCCGCTCCCTTTATGACAGTAAGATAAAAGCGCCTCTATTGAATAAGTTTTGCGACTCAATTAACGTTTTTATACACGTGCAATAAAAATTAAAACTAACCTTATGATAAATAATAATATTATTATTTATATCATTGACGTAACCTGATTGTTTAGATAAGTATAACCTCGCAATTTTTTATATTTTTGAATAATTAAAGTAAAAACTTCACTCTAAATCAGGGCAAAAAATAACACTCTATTTCCTTAAAATACAATACGTTAATTATCGCTCTAACGATTAGATGCAAAATAACCTCGCTTGTTTCCTATACTTTGTGAGGTGACAGGCTTTATCTCATCTAGCCCTATTTGATAACTTCAAAAACAGCACCTAAACTCAGTTTAATCCCCCTTTCGAACAATATTCGTTAATAAACGAGGACGATATGAGAATACACTCTATCCGATTAAAAATGATGTCTCCGATCATTTTATTAGCTGTACTACTTTTAGGGCTATTCATTTTTATGCAGCTATTACTGAAATACGAAAGTGATGCCATGAAAACACAAACGCAATCGTATTTTGAAGCGATTGCCGTGGTATTAAATGCGGATAGAGACATTTATCAAGCCCGTCTTGCGCAAGCAGAAATGCTCACCGATTACGGGGATAAAGCCAACCAACAAAAAACCTTCGATGAAAATGCTCAGCAGGTATATGACAGATTTTATAAATATCGCAAATACCTCGAAAACGAACCACAGTTACTCGAACCGTTTAAAGATTTTGATCAGCACTATCAACAGTGGGTCAACCGCAGTAAAGATGTCACGCGTAGCTATCAATCTAAACTGCATATTGATAATCAATTAAGCGCCTTAAATCCTAAATTTAATGCATTAAGAAACATGCTGGATCAAATGGAGGCCGAGCTACGCCGTACGGTTAATAATTGGAAAGAATCCGATGCCCCTGTCGAACCTATCGTAATGGAACGCTATTTAAACGCCATTGCCAAAGTGTTAAATGCCGATAGAGACATGTATCAAGCGAGACTCGCGCAGCAACACATTCTTTCAAATATTGGTGATTATGCAGAAAATAAAAAACAATTCGAAGAAAATGCGTTGCAAGCCATCACGCGCTTTCAAGCATTTCAATCGTTAATGAAAGCCGATCCCAATTACACCAATCGTTACGATGAGTTTAATGGCATTTTTACCGAGTGGTTTAACCAAAGCCTTGTCATGCTGCAATCGGATGAATTTAAACAAACGTTAGATCGCTATGACACGCTCACTGAAGCGGACAAAGCCTTTGATAATATTCGCGACATTTTAGACAAAGCGGGTGAAACGGTGCGCGCACATGGTCGAAAAATGGAGCAAGAAGTCTCTGAGACGACAGAACGTGTTCAAAAAGTTGCGATGATTGTCATCATGATCGGCTTTATCTTCGCATTTACGATTGGCTATCTTATTCCGAAAAAAATCACGACTAATGTTAAAAACTTATCGCAACGCATTAAAGAAATATCGCAAGGGGACGGCGATCTTACCGCACGTATCAATTCAGATTCTGCAGACGAGCTGGGGGACTTATCAAAAGAGTTTGATGGGTTCTTAGATAAGCTGCAAAGCACCATACGTATTGTGAAACAAAAAAGTGCGGCATTGGGTGAATCAACACAGCAATTGGATAAAGTGGCACACTCGGTGAGTGGCATCACGAAAGTATTAGCAGAATCTTGTGATTCGATTGTGACCGCCGCCAATGAGATGTCCATGTCGACAGACCAAATGGCCAATGTGGCGAGCAATACATCGGAAGAATCGAATAAAGCGTCTGATAGCGTTGAGCAGGGACGGCAAGCGATTACGTCCTCACACACCACCATTGATTCGTTGGTGGGTAATATTGAGAACACCATGACCAAAGCCGAAGAGCTCGAGAAGAATACCCAGTCTATCTACTCGGTGCTCGAAGTGATTCGCGGTATTTCTGAGCAAACCAATCTTTTGGCGTTGAATGCGGCCATAGAAGCGGCGCGCGCCGGAGAATTTGGCCGTGGATTTGCCGTGGTTGCCGATGAAGTACGGACGTTAGCAACGCAAACGGGTGAAAGTACCAATAAGATTGAAGAAATGATTAATCAATTTACACAAAGCGTTAACGATGCGTTTGATGCGATCAAAATGAGCAAAGATAATGCCAGCGATGCGGCAAATAACTTTGACCATGTGATTGCGGTATTTGACGCCTTGAATACCTCGCTCAACGCAGTACGTGATTTATCAGAACAAACCGCATTGTCGACGAACGAACAATCGGAAGTGTCCAATGAAATTAGTAAAAACCTAGTGAACATGAAAGATCAAACAGATGGCGTCAATGATGCGGCGGGTAACATTCGCTCGCAATTTACTGCATTGAACCAGCTATATCATGAACTCGATGATCAAGTATCTAAGTTCAAAGTATAACCACATCGCCCTTCATCAAAAAAAGCCACCGCACGTCGGTGGCTTTTGTATAGGATAGGACAAATGGTGATTCATCACCCGCGCCATTAGTAATCGATTTGAAATTCGATTTGCGTCGATTCTTCACCGTGTGACGTAAAGACATGCCCTGCCCACATGCGCATTTGCGGGTGGAACCAGTAGTACACTTGCGGCACAAATTGATCGCTAAACTCATCATGTGACGCCGTGACGGCTGCGCCCCATCCTTGTATATTATCAGGGAAGTATTGATAGGTCGCCGAAGCAGAGAAACCTAAACCACCTTTGGTGTAGCCCCGCGCGCGTATTTCACGCTTGGTTTCGCCATCATCTCGTTCTGAATACGCGAGCACGGATCCAAACCGACCGTTCATACCAAATTGTTTGTAGCCCGAGATTGAGTAGGTATACAAGTCTTCACTATGACGATTGAGGTCCGTATCCGATTTAATGTCTTTGCTTGGATCAACGTTACCTATAATGGTTTTTTGATAGCCATTATTTAACGACGGCTGACCATTGTGCACGGACGCATAAATACCATAAGAATCAGGATAAAAAGGATAAATATTCGCGGTTTGATAACCAATATCAAGCCCGACAATATCGGAATTACGATCGTAACTGGTATGTACAAACAAATTATTGGCAAAAAAGTTTTTATAAATGATCTTGCCCGCGTTTTTACCGCCCGCTTCACCTTGAATATTAAACTGACCATGCATACCCATATCTGCAGCAAAAATCGCCCAATTTGAGGTATGTTTGGCATAGGCAATGGCACCATATTTATTGGATTCAATACCAAAAATCAGGTTTTCCCAAGCCGCATCTTCATCCAAATCATCGTAGGCATTGGTGGTAACACCATCTTGTTGATTATAGTTTTCACGCGCTTTGAGCCAAAAGTCGCCCATAAATCCGAGATCATCAGTAAACATGGTTTTACCACGTAAACGTAAGCTGGCTTCGATTTTATTGGCATTCGTATCCAGTGATTCTCCCGCCGAGGCGGTGCCTTGCAAACGCAGGTTATAATACCAACGTGAGTTATTATCTAAGTCTGTAAACTGCTCTAAAGTGCTGCCATAGTTTGGATCCGCGTAACTTTCAATCCAGTTACCATCATCGTGCGGCGCACTATGAGCCGCAACACTGACACTGGATAAGGCTAATATTATTGAGGTTGAGAGTAATGTCTTCATGGGTGGACCTCTGCTTTCACGTTTATCGGTTTTTATAGAAATAAAAAAACCTGAACCCCCATAGCTCGCGCTATGTGAATTCAGGTTTTGCCCTTTTGTAGGTAACAATCCTGTTTTTATTGGCATAAAATAAAAAGACCTGACAGCCTTCTCATGCTCAAACGCTGCGTGCAGCGCGTGATGAGAGGGCTATCAGGTCTTGCCTGCTGATGCAGTGACAATCCTATGCGGTGAAATCAACATAAGGTGAAACATTCACCACAACAAGCCAAACACCTAAAGAATGTGATTGACTTCTTACCTATTTACAGCGTGAATAACTAAAGACTGACCTTTATCACAGTAATCTTATCTATGCTTACAGGGTCATTACAGCGTGCCATCTAACCAATGCTTAGCTTTAGATTCGTCGTGTATCGCTAAATAAACCGTATCTTTCTTCGCACTTTCTATCGGCATATCTCCACTCATTAGCACATCATCCCGGAACCAATGCAGCGTGATATGGGCGCTATCTTTAAAGCGCGATAATGATTGTTCAAAGCCACTATTTACTCGTAAACCATCTACAGCCATCAGTAAGTCACCTTGACTTAAACCACACTGATGAGCAGGCGAGCCATGCGCTACATTGATGATACGCACTCCCATAGCTTCCGCGCGATAACGCGCGCCAAACCCGAACGTGAGCCCTTGCTCATCACCGCCGCCTTGATCGCTATTACCTTTACTGGCGCGTAACGTCATGGTCACACCAAACTCGGCCAATAGCGGCTCTAAGGGCAAATCTTGGGCTCTA
The DNA here is from genome assembly GCF_003716875.1 of Vibrio zhugei. Lineage (NCBI taxonomy): Bacteria > Pseudomonadati > Pseudomonadota > Gammaproteobacteria > Vibrionales > Vibrionaceae > Vibrio > Vibrio zhugei. The sequence continues at coordinate 2,081,921 of NZ_CP033078.1, forward strand.
TCGAGCCACGCAAACTCTGGGGTGGCATCGCGTCCAAGGATGTCACTCACGATATGAAGATGCGTATCATCATCGGTTCCCACGCCAGTAAGGCCATACTGATGCCAGAGCACGCGCATCACATCGTCTAAGGACTGACGACCTTGCGTTTCTTTGCGAATCGTCAAATCTAAAAATAGCGCAAACAGCGCACCTTTGGTGTAATAGCTAACAATGGCATTAATCGCGTTTTCATTTTGCTGATAAAACTTAGTCCACGCGTTAAAGCTTGAGTCATGCAAACTTTGTTTCAAGCGCCCCGCCCCGCGGTACACACGGGTAAACGTTTTTGCGAGTAAATCCAGATAGCCAGCTTTATCCACGCATCCACTGCGATAGGTCAGCAACTCCTCATAGTATGACGTAATGCCCTCATACGCCCACAGTTGTGGCGTATAGGTTTCCGCTTGTAACTCAAAAGGTGTAAACGCCGCCGGTTTAATTCGTTTGACATTCCAAGCATGAAAATACTCATGACAACATAGCGTCAGATAGTTACGATAATCATCGTTCATCGGCTCATCATCACTGCTTGGCAGCTCATGACGCGAACAATGCAGTGCGGTTGAATCACGATGTTCTAACCCGCCCCCGGCATTGTTGGCCACATGGGTCATAAATACATAGCGCTCAAACGGTGCGGGCGTGCCGAAGAATTGAATTTCTGTTTCGCAAATGGCTTTGAGATCGCTTAACAAACGCGGCATATAGCAATAATGACGCCCAGTTAAAACCACATCATGACGCACGCCACCAGCCTCAAAGCTATCAACGGTAAAATCGCCCATTTCTACCGGGTGATCAATCAAGGCGTCATAGTTATCGGCATGGAATTGACCAAAGGCAAAATCCTCACCGGTATCGCGCGGGAGCGTCGTCGCAACTTGCCAATGCTCGAGCCCTTGCGGGGCGGTGATATCCACCGTATGACGCCATTCCTCACGACCTGTTACCGCCAAAAACACACTACTGCCATTAAAGAAACCATGGGTTTGATCTAAGTGCGCCGTACGTACTGACATATCCCATGCATAGACTTGGTAGCTCACATGTAACTTGGCACACTCTGATTCAATTCGCCAACGCTGCTTATCTAATTGGCTGATCGCAACCGGGGTCATACGCTCGTCATACGCTTTCAAATCAATGATGTTTTTCGCAAAATCACGAATCATATAACTTCCAGGTAACCAAGCCGGTAGCCAGAGCTCGGTCTGCGCATCAGGCGCGTCAATTTCCATGGTAACCGCAAATAAATGCGCGACGGGATCAATCACCGTAATGTGATAATGAATCATAAATGCATGGCCTCAAATCAAAAATAGTGACTATGCAGATAAACCGTGTGAAATACAATGCTCCGCGCGAATCTTAAGCTAAAATGGCGCGCGCACGAGTCTCATCACAGCGCGGCGCATTAGATGCGCCAATCACTCTCGATCATCTCTTAATTGGGCACCGTTACTTTAACCAGTTAGCACATCAATTGGATATTTTACGAGTCTCGTTTGGCAAACCCGGTTTTCGGATTTGGCGTTAAGACGGCGCTGGAAACCAACCAAGATCACGCCGTTTGAAAAATTCACACCATGGATCCGGCGCACAACCCCAAGCTCAATCAAGAAGCGATGCACAACCTAAGTCACGCTTGGCCAATGTTTAAAAACGCACAAATTGCCGAATCTTGGGCTGGCATTATCGATGTGACCCCCCTTCATATTCACTGGCACCTCACCGCGTGCTCAGCGGCTATTCGCCACATATATTTTGTAATTGATTAATGAGCCATTGGTGAATTTGGCTGTGCTGCGTACGCGGGTGCCAAGCAACAATCACTTCAAATTTAGGCGGTTGGACATCCAATGCAATAACATCAACTTTACGATTAGGCAGCAAGCGCGCCGGATAAAACGCAATCATATCCGTGGCATAAAGCACATCTGGCGCGCCTTTAAAGCTTGGCAAAGACATCACAATATTACGCTGCAAGCCTTGCTCGGCAAACCAACTATCATGGGAGCCTTTCAGATTCGCTTTGGAGGGAGATATCACTAATTGAGGCAAAGCGGCTACCTGTGCGAGTGACAGTGGCGCTTGATGACATAATGGCGAACAGGCACTTGCCACACAAATATGCTGCTCATCAAACAGGTGCAACCACGGAATATCCGCAGGGACAAACGGCGGAAAGGTCAAGGCTAGATCCAGTTCTCCCGAAGTGAGCTTAGCGCCCAATTGATCCGATTCAAAATCCGTGACAATAATTTTTAAATGAGGCGCTTGCTCACGCACAATGCGTAAAAACCGCGGCAAGATGGCTTCAATAGCATAATCCGTGGCGCTAATAGTAATCACGCCCGTATAAGTCGCTGGCGAAAACTCATTTACCTGCGACAAGGATTCAATGTCCGATAAAATGGTTTGAATTTTGGTCCCGAGCTCTAATGCCAGTGGCGTTGGCACCATTTGGTTACCTTGCCGCACGAACAAACGATCGGCAAAAACTTCTCTTAATTTGCGTAACTGCTCACTAATGGCTTGTTGGGTTAATCCCATATTATCGGCCACCCGCGATAAGTTTTTTTCCGCCAACAAAGCATTCAGGATGCGCAGCTGCTTAATATCCAGCTTTTTCATACCATTCATAATTGTAACCTAAACAATAATATCTTGTTTCAGATTGTATCCTAGATTGCTTATGCTGCGCACCTCTTCCATAGACAGCCCCAGCCTAAGCGGTGGACTGCTTAAACTATACTTACAATAATGAGAACACTTTATGACGGAAAAACACTTATTTGACACCGTAACCCTTGGCGACTACACCTTAAAAAATCGTATTTTTCTCCCGCCGTTAACACGCTCACGCAGCACACAACCCGGTAATATTCCCAATGAAATCATGGTCGACTATTACTCACAACGTACTGGCGCTGGTTTCATGGTCACGGAAGGCACACAAATTGAACCTCGTGGCCAAGGCTATGCGTGGACTCCGGGTATTCATAGCCAAGCGCAAATTGAAGGCTGGAAAAAAGTTACGCAAAGTGTGCATGATAATGGCGGCATCATTTTCTCACAGCTTTGGCACGTGGGCCGCGTATCACACACCAGTTTACAACCCAATCAAGATGCACCCGTTGCGCCATCGGCAATCAAAACCAACGCGGTGAAAGTGTTTGTTGAAACCGCCCCTGGTGAAGGTATGTTGACCAATCCGAGTACTCCGCGCGCCTTAGAAACCGCCGAGGTGCAACAATTGGTAGAAATGTATGCGCAAGCGGCGCGCAATGCTAAAGAGGCCGGATTTGATGGGGTTGAATTACACTGTGCCAATGGTTACCTCGTCAATCAATTCATCTCTGAGCATACCAATCAACGTAACGACCAATATGGTGGCACTTTGGATAATCGCTTACAATTTCTCGTTGAGATTGTCGATGCCGTCGTGGACGTCTTTGGTCAAGATAAAGTGGGTGTACGGTTTGCACCATTGTTTGAGAGCACTAATGATGACCGAGTATACCTAGGCTTAGTGGAAAGCGATCCACTGACCACCTACATCGAGGCCATTAAACGCTTAGACGCGGCCGGCATTGCCTATTTATCACTCGCAGAGGCCGATTGGGATAATGCACCAGACTTACCGGAAACCTTCTATCAAGCAGCGCGTCGCCACTTTTCTGGTCGTATCCTCTATGCGGGTCGTTATACCCAGCAAAAAGCACAATGGATGCTCGATAATAATTATGGCGATTTATTTGGCTTTGGTCGCCCGTTTATTGCCAATCCTGATTTGCCTGAGCGTTTTCGTCACGGCTGGCCACTCAATGATGTGGATTCAGCCACCATGTATGGTGGTACCGATATTGGCTATAGCGATTACCCAACTTATCAAGAGCAATAATATAAACCGATACATTGAGCTTATTTAAGCCCCTATGATGCCGATATAACGTTCGTTATGAAATGTTATATCGGTTTTTAACACTAGCGACACAGCAATAATAATTCCCCGTTCCAAAAGAGCAGAAATCTGGTCTCTTCTGCCCTCGGTCAACTGCTGATAATTCATGGTAGTACTGCTTGTTTCTTTGGCGAGAAGAGCATACCACTTTCAGCAGTTGGCTTCCTCTTCTACACCTTGCCATGAATGTCGCACTTATTATCTGAAATCGGGTCAAATTAACTCACTATTTTAACAGATTCTTGTAATGGAATGATGTCTTCAATTCCTGTATTGCTGGCCACACAATAAGTTTTCCCTTGTAATTTAGCATGATACATGGCCGTATCTGCTGCATGTATCAAAGCTTCCACCGTATCACCATTATCTGGGTATACCGCCACGCCGATACTATATTTCAAGTTGATTGATATATTTTGAATCGTAAAAGGGGTATTGCGCGTCACTTTCAAACGTACCACTAAATCGGAAATCTCAGAGATATCCTTAATTGAGGACACAAATAAAAATTCATCACCACCTAAACGAGCAATCATTTCATTACCTTGTAAGGCGCCTGCGAGCCGAGCTGCAACTTGCTGCAATAATTGATCACCAAAATTATGACCATAAGTATCACCCAATTTCAGATAATAAGTGCGACATTCATGGAAATATGTAGAAGAGGAAGCCAACTGCTGAAAGTGGTACGCTCTTCTCGCCAAAGAAACAAGCAGTACTACCATGAATTATCAACAGTTGACCGAAGGCAGAAGATACCAGATTTCTGCTCTTTTGGAACGGGGAATTTCGGTTCCTGAAATAGCTAAAACAGTTCAGTGCCACCGCTCGACGGTATACCGTGAGCTTAAACGCGGTCGGAAGGGAGAGCATTATTGCCCTAACGAAGCCCAGATGTCGTCTACCAAAAAGCGCAAAACAGCACGTAAATACCGAATACCAAAGGAACGTGTCGATTTTATCCGCCTTCTTTTAGAAACAGATTGGAGTCCAAAGCAGATTTCTAATGTATTAACGAAAATTGGTGCATCTGTCAGTCATGAGTGGATCTATCGCTTTGTTGCTCAAGATAAACGCTTGGGCGGTAAGTTATATCGTCACTTGAGACAAGGTCATAAGCGGTATCGCCGAGGTAAACAAGAGAAAGCTCCAGCGATAAAAAATGCCGTTTCGATTGATGATAGACCAAGCATCGTTGACAGTAAGGAGCGGTTTGGTGACTGGGAAATCGACACTGTGCTAGGTAAGCATGGTACAGGTGCAATGGTGACTATTTTAGAGCGTAAGACTCGATTTTACGTGGTAAAGAAAGTGCCATCTAAGTCAGCGGATGATGTCACCAAAGCGACAATAGAGCTACTGAAGCCCTATAAGAAACATGTCCATACCATTACGGCAGATAACGGGCGAGAGTTTGCAGGTCATGAAACCATCGCAAAAGAATTAAAGGCTGATGTGTACTTTGCTCATCCGTACAGTTCTTGGGAGCGTGGTGCTAATGAGAATGCGAACGGTCTTTTAAGGCAATATGTGAAGAAAGGAACCGATCTAACGACAGTGACGGACATCGATATAGAGTTCGCTTTATCGCGGATAAATTACCGTCCGAGAAAGTGTTTAGGCTTCAAGCAGGCAGCCATTATATTTGAGGAGATGGCTTTAGCTTCTTGATATTGGAGAGTGTCGCACTTCGCAGTTGAATTCGGGATTAATATACTTTTATATATTAAAATCTCATGCATCACACATAACACTGGGTACGGAGAAATAGCCACGACTAGGATAGGATTTTCGAGTTGATACTCCGGTTACACCGCTCCCTAGCCCTTACATTGGTATGGGGTCACTCCACCGCCGCCGGTTCCACGCTGTGTGAATTTTGCATAGATAATGCTTGCAGCAATGGTATCACCTGCTGTAATAACTCCGCTTGCGATTGTTGCTGCGTCGCGCTCGCAGCGGATTTCATCTCTATATGCTGTGATTTTAACGCCTGATAAGCCTGGACAATGACTTTTTTAATGCGAGGAAATTGCTGCTCATGAGTGTCACTGACATGAGAGATCACATGACGTTCATTAGCACTGATTAACTCATAAAGCTCTGATAATTTCTCAGTCACAACCGCGTAAGCCACATTGTCTGCATGGCGATCTTGCTGATAGTGCTGTTGCCAAGTGTGTAATGATGTATCCAGCGCTTGCGTAAGTGCAGATTGCATATTCCCAAGGGCGTCTTCTGCCTTGTGAGAGCTGGCCAGCATTTGATTTTCAATATAATCACGACTATTACGCACTTCAGATTCAATATACTCGTTGGTTTTAATGATAGTATGCTGCACGCTGTCATTAACCGCCATGAGTTTATTTTGCGTTTCGTCACTGATTTTTTTGTATTGCCGGTGCATTGCAAAGCCTTGCTCTTGCAAGGTCTTACTCAATTCTTGACTGAACTGTTGGTGCTGCTGAGCTAAATTGTGACAGCTTTGCGAGATGAACGTTTGCAGTGATGTTGTTAACCCATAAGCTGTGGTATCCAATTGCGCTTTGACACTATCACGAACAATCGTCGGCATTTCAATTGATGCGTCGACTAAGTCTTGAATATGCTCTAATAATGCCATTTGAGATTGCAACGTGTTACGTATCAATGTCAGTTCATTATTGAGGTATTGATGCGTTTGGGCAAAGTGCACATCAAACTCTTGCCAGCGCTTGAGTAACGCGTCGTCATGCTGGCGAGATTGTGAGTTTTCAAGCTTACGCCGACGGCTTTGTAGCCATAACGACACGCCTTGCATAATCATTATCATGACGATGCCAATGAAAATAAGCCAAGGCTCTATATTCAATATCATTCTACACTTCCTATTCCATATGCCTTGCCGTAACAAAATCACAAACGGCGACTCAGCGACAGACGGATGAACCTACTACAAATGGAAGCAAAATCACACAAATTTTATAAGATAAATCAATGATCAACGATGAAATAGACCCATTCGCCATCCATCACAGTGGTCTCCACTTGAAGCGTTCGCCAATGATTGCCAATTGACACGCGTTAGTGCGGCCTTCCATGACTCCCCAAGAGACGGCGACATACCGATACATCGTTATCTAACAAGTGCCGATTCATTTACCCAATACCTCCACCGGTTTTATCAGCGCTATCACAAGCTTGTTTAGGGCACTGAGTGGCATTTAGATAAGCCAGATAACGAAATAAAATATTTACCCCTTTCGACTAACTTGCTAGCATGTCAACAATAACAAACAAACCAATGTTTACAAGTGCGCACAAATTAACCACGCAGCTTAAGCATTACCTTTACGTGCCATAAGTATGACTGTGAATTCGCTATCAAAGAACCAAGACTTGCCATCAAACGCTGGTATTTACCTTGAAGATGTATGTTTAAATCTTCAAGGCAAAACCATACTAAACCACTTATCGTTTCAATCTAACGTCGCTCGATTAGGGATCATTGGCCGCAATGGATCGGGAAAATCCACTCTCTCACGGGTACTGTCCGGATTAGTGGCCGTTGATTCCGGCACGGCGATCCTGTCCAACATTAACCCAGCGACGCAACGTAAACAGGCCATCAAAGAAGTGGGATTATTGTTTCAAAATCCTGATCATCAGATTATTTTCCCGACCGTTATCGAAGAAATGGTCTTTGGTTTGCGTCAATTAGGACACAATAAGGCCGACGCAACCCAACAGGCTATCGACATCTTAGCGCAATTTGGCAAAAGCCATTGGCAACACGCCCACACCAGTGCGTTATCCCAAGGTCAAAAACATTTGTTATGTTTGATGGCGGTGGTGGCCATGCGCCCCAAGCTTATTATTCTTGATGAACCCTTCGCAGGGTTAGATATCCCGACGAAAAAACAGTTACAACGCTATCTTGATGGCTTTCCTGGCAAACTTGTCCACATCAGCCATGATCCCAGTGATATCGAACATTACGATCAAATCGTATGGTTAGAAGCCGGCCAACTGGCGCAAGCCGGTAGCCCGAGTGAAGTGCTACCACACTATCTCACCGCCATGAATACGTTAGGAGACAGTGATGATATCTCTGACCTCGCCGGTTAACACGCGCGCGCACCATTGGCCCGCGGGACTCAAATTGGCCGCTTTATGTGTGACCACACTGACCTTATTTTTCATTGAGAACTTGATGATTCAGGCCGGTGTGTTATTGGGCGTCATGTGTTTATATGCCTTACCCGGCTGGCGTTTTTTTCAACATGGTTGGAAGGCGCTGTCGCTGTTACTGCCGTTTATTGCGCTTGTCGGCGTTTGGCATGTGTGGATTGGCGAGTATCAAGAAGGCGGGATTTTAATTCTTCGCCTTCTCTCAACCGTAGCACTGGCGAATTTAGTCACCATGACAACTCAGCTATCAGATATGGTGGATGTTGTCAGCGTGATCACTCGGCCACTGCAAAAAGTCGGCCTCAACCCACGCGGGTTAGAGCTCGCGATCGCGTTAGTCATTCGTATGACGCCAGTATTAATCACCAAAGGACGCTCGTTAACTTGGGCGTGGCAAGCACGCTCATGTAAACGTGCGGGGTGGCGGATTTTACTGCCCTTTACCGTGCTCGCTCTCGATGACGCCGATCATGTTGCTGAGGCGATCCGCGCCCGCGGCGGCATTAATGCCATTAATAATGATGACACTCCCCCATCGGATTCATGACGTACACAGGAACTCACATGCACAATAACACGGAAAAACACATCGCTTACGTGGCACTTTTTGCCGCATTCATTGCCGCTCTAGGCTTAGTCCCCAAATTAACTCTGGGATTTGGCGTCCCGATTACCGCGCAAACCTTAGGCATTATGCTGTGTGGCACAATATTAGGCGCGAAACGCGGCGCGCAAGCCGTACTGTTATTTTTGTTGCTGGTCGCGATCGGCTTACCATTGCTCGCTGGGGGAAATGGAGGGCTCGGCGTGTTTTTTTCCGTTTCCGGCGGCTTCTTACTGAGCTGGCCCATTGCGGCTTTCATCATCGGGTGGATCGTCGAGAAATGCCACACAGGCTCATTAGCTCTGGTTGCTGGCCTCGCGTCCGTAATTGGCGGCATTATCGTTGTTTATATATTCGGTATCGTCGGTATGAGCATTGTGCTAAAGAAAAACCTCTGGGAATGCGCAATCATGGCGAGCATTTTTCTGCCTGGCGATATTATCAAAGCGATCATCGCCGGCCTACTGACCTCATCTATCGCCAAAGCTCGGCCGAGTAGCGTACTTTCTCGTCAACAACCGCCACAATTATAGGGAGGTCACATTATAAACTTACACAGTTTGTAGGGGTAATGGTATAATTTTTCACTCATTTCTCGCATGCAACGGTGTTATGTTCATTGATCGCTTTCAGGCTTGGTGCCAATGCTCATTTGTCAAAAAAATCAGCATCATCATTGTGGCCTTCTCGTTATTATCGACGACGGGAATGATAATCAGTGCCCAAACCAGTAAAAGCATTCAAGGCAATGCCCATATGATTAATCGTGTCGGGGCAATGCGTATGCAGAGTTATCGCATATTAGCCTTTAGCGAGCCGGCCTCGCGTAATCAAGCGCGAGCCGAGGTGCAGCGCTTACAAGCCGCGCTCACGGCCCCGACCTTTACCACCTTCATCGCTGATGAACATTTTGTCGAGGCGTATGATGCCATTCTCCAATTATGGCAGTCCGACACCAAAAACATCTTATTATCTTCTGCCGATTCAACACAAAAACGTCAAGCCGTAGAAGCATTGATCGCGAAGCTTAATGTGCTGATTTCACAAATTGATCAGCATACGGAAAACAATATTCGCGCGATCGCCACTACGCAGCATGTGTTTTTTTTACTCACCTTAGTCTTTTTGTTTTTAGCGTTTTCGGCGTTACATAAACACTTATTTACGCCATGGCGCGCATTACTGCATATCGCTAACGCCGTGCGCGAGGGCGATTTTAACCAGCGATTTCAATCGCGTTATGACCGCGATGAAATGGCCGTGCTTGGAAATGCGCTCAACGATATGTCGAGCCAACTGAAACAAACTTATGATGACCTTGAGCAGCGCGTTCACACCAAAACGCAAGAACTCGAGCGACAAAATCAATACTTGGACTTTTTATATCGCAGCGGGCGCAGTTTTAATCGTCATCGACTGAGCGTGGATGCGCTGGCGTCATTATTTAACGAGTTAATGCTCATCACAAATCTGCAAAGAGTCACGTTTTACCCAGGTGAGCATTTGCGCTATGTGCTTGATAAGAAAATGGACTATCAATCAGCGACGTGCCAACACGCGACGCTAAGCCTGATGACTCAATCGTGGCCGGTCAGTGATGACTCACGCGAGTACGGTCGGCTCGAAACCATGAGTGCCCACGCTATTCCAACCGCGCAAAAACAATTAATTGCCACCTTTTGTGATAGCTTCACCCAGTACTTAGGCGCTTTTATTCAAGAGCAGCAAACCCATCAATTACTCGTACTCGAGGAGCGCCAGACGATTGCTCGCGAACTGCATGATTCTATTGCACAGTCTCTGTCTTTTTTAAAAATCAAAAGTGGTATCTTGCGGATACAAAGTGACAACTTAACGCCACTACAACATCAGTTATTGGAAGAAATCAGCCAAGAGATCACGTCGGCTTATCACCAATTAAGAGAACTGCTGGTAACCTTTCGTCTCAAACTCGATGAAGGGTGCTTAGCCAATGCCATACAAAACACCATTACTGAGTATAATGAGAAACTGGGCTTTGCGATAAATCTACGTAATGAGTGGCCAGAGCATGGTATACAGCCACAGCAAGCCATTCATATCTTGCATATTATTCGTGAAGCATTGAGTAATATCTACAAACACTCAGGCGCGACCGAGGTAATGGTGAGTTTACGCTATGATCGCGAGACACAACGCGATAAACAATGCACTCTCACTATTAGTGATAACGGTGTAGGTATTTCCCAGCACCATCAGGCACGGGGTCATCATTATGGCCTCACCATTATTGCCGATCGCGTTAACGCACTGCCCGGTCAACTCAACATAGACTCACAAGAACAACAAGGGACAAGGCTCTTGATTCGCTTTTCCCCGTCACACAAGGATGAATATGAATACTCCAAGTGCAGTGAAAACATCACCATCGACTGTCATGTTAGTCGATGATCACCCCATGTTGCGTCAAGGCTTAAAACAGCTTTTACAGTTGAATCCACAAATTCAGGTCGTGACTGAAAGTCACCATGGGCAACACGCCTTAGAGCTGGCTTTAAGCGATGAGCCGGATGTAATTTTATTAGACATCAACATGCCTGATATCGATGGATTGCAAACGCTAAAACTCATGCGCGAAAATAATATTACCAGTCGCATTATTATGTTTACCGTTTCCAATTATGAAGAAGATTTAGTCAAAGCTATCCAAGCCGGGGCCGATGGCTACTTACTCAAAGATATGGAAGCCGAAGACTTACTCCATGCCATTGAGCAAATCTGTTTAGGCGAGTTAGTGGTGAGTCCTAAACTTGCCAATTTACTCGCCAAACAATTGCGCAGTAAACCCACGCCTGTCACGCGCGAAATCGATGCTTTAACCGCGCGCGAGTTGGATATTCTCAAATTGCTGGCTAAAAGCTTGCCCAATAAAACCATTGCCAAGAAATTAGATATTGCGGAAACCACGGTCAAAGTTCACGTTAAACATCTACTCAAAAAACTGCAGTTGCGCTCACGAGTAGAAGCGGCGGTGTGGGCACATCAACAGGGTGTGAAATAAAGGGGTGTGAAATAAAGGCTAGCGGCGACACGGTTCGTCGCTAACCTTCTACGTTAGCGGCGCGATCTCACGACTTGATAACGGCGCGTCACATATTCAATCGGTGCGCTCCAAATATGCACAAGGCGACAAAATGGGAAGGCGACAAATAGGCTCATGCCCAGCACAATATGACATTTAAATATCCATGCCACTCCGTCTAAATGCGCAGCGGCGCCACCGTGAAAATACACCACGGCTTGCGCCCAATCCATAAATTTAACCATTTCAGACCCGTCCATATGCTGAGCCGAAAATGGGATGGTGAACAACCCAAGACACACTTGTGCCACCAGCAAACATAAAATCACGATATCGGCCAATGAGGAGGTCGCCCTCACTCGCGGATTATAGAGACGGCGTTTGAGCAATAATGCGCCCCCCACTAAGGTCATTAATCCAAAGATCCCACCACCAAACATAGCCAGCTTTTGCTTGAGCGCTATCGAAAGAAACCCTTCGTATACCCAGTGCGGCGTTAATAGCCCTACCGCGTGTCCCCCTAATACGCCAATAATGCCAATATGAAACATATTCGAGGCAAAACCCATGCCTTTATTATCCATTAATTGGCTAGAGCCAGCGCGCCACGAGTACTGCGCGTAGTCATAACGCAGCCAACTGCCGAGTAAAAAAATCACCGCGGCGATATACGGATAAATTCCAAATAAAAACTGATTAAGTATCGACATTACTGACCTCCGGTTAATTGGCCAACATCCAAATATTGTGGCTGAATACGATCGGCAAAACGGCGTTGATGCTGCTTCGTCTGTGCATCGCAACTGGCATTACCTATAAATGTCACCTGCTCTTCTTCCCATACCTGATCCAGCGCTTGCGGGGTATCATCGCGGGCTTCTTGCCGCACTTTGTCACAAATCGAGGCAAGATTGACATCTAGCGAGGCGAGCTCTAAGAGTAAGACCATCAAATCGGCATAACGGCTGTGACGATGTTTTAAGCGCTCGCCCAATAAACTCACGATCGGGACAATATCATCTAAACCTTGCACCGCTTCGCTGGGCTCAACCACCGCTAAATATTCCAAATATAAGGGGAGATGATCGGGCAGTTCTTTGGCATTCAGCTCTAAGCCAACCTGTTGATATTGGTTGAGTAAATCAATCATGGCTTGGCCACGATCGCGCGATTGACCGTGGACGTGCTCAAACAGTAGTAATGATAATGAGCGTCCACGATCGAACAGTCCGCAATACTGCGCTTGCGCATCGAACAGGGCTTGCTGGCGATACTCACCAATCCAGCGACGCAGCGTGTCGCGCTGGACGTCGCTAAGCTCAGTGCAGCGGCTGATTGCCGCCACTAATTCATCACAATGTTGCCATAGCTCGTCACTGGGGTACTCCAATAAGCGAGAAATAATTCGTAAACTCAGCATCATTTTTTCTCCGCCATAATATCAATCGCATCAATGCGCTGACTGTTGAATAAATTGACGCGGTTATCGCTGCCATGGCAGCCATCGCCGAAACTAAACCCACAACCATTTGATTCAGCAAACGCGCTATCCGCTTCTTGACGCATGCCCGCCGGGACGACAAAGCGATCTTCATAATTGGCAATAGCAAGATAACGATACATCTCTTCGACGTTGTGAATACTCAGCCCTACCTCATCAATGGCCGTGGTATCTATGCTCTGTTCAACGGTTTCACTGCGTTTGTAGTGACGCATTGCCATCAGCCGTTTGAGAGCTCGCAATACCGGTTGGGTATCACCGGCAGTCAATAGATTGGCTAGATATTGTATAGGGATGCGCAGCGTTTCGATGTCCGGCAAACCATTTTTAGTGGGAATGTAGCCCGCATCAACCGCCGATTGAATGGGCGAGAGCGGCGGCACATACCACACCATGGGTAGCGTGCGATATTCTGGATGCAAGGGTAACGCGAGCTTCCACTCGACCGCCATTTTATACACTGGGGATTGCTGAGCGGACTCTAAAACCGTTTGACTGATGCCTTGCGCCTTCGCTTCGCGAATCACCTCGGGATCATGGGGATCCAAAAAAATATCCAGTTGTCTTTCATATAAGTCGTGTTCATGCTCCACTGAGGCGGCTTCATGAATACGATCCGCATCATAGAGCATGACGCCCAAATAACGGATCCGCCCGACACAAGACTCCGAGCATGCGGTTGGCATCCCAGCTTCAATGCGTGGATAACAAAAAATGCATTTTTCTGATTTGCCGCTTTTCCAATTAAAATAGATTTTCTTATACGGGCAGCCACTAATACACATACGCCATCCACGGCATTTATCCTGATCAATCAGCACAATGCCATCTTCTTCACGTTTATAAATGGTTCCGCTTGGGCAACTGGCGACACAGGCCGGGTTTAAACAATGTTCACATAAACGCGGCAAATACATCATAAACGTATGTTCAAATTCGCCGTACATCTGCTTTTGCATGTCGTGAAAGTTGTAATCTACCGAGCGTTTGGCAAATTCACCGCCAAGGATTTCTTCCCAGTTAGGGCCTTGGGTAATTTTTTCCATGCGCTGCCCAGTGATTAAAGAGCGGGGCCGCGCAATCGGCTGATGACGACTTTTAGGCGCGTTTTGCAGATGATCGTAATCAAAAGTAAACGGTTCATAATAATCATCTATTTCCGGCATATGCGGGTTATTAAACAACTTGGATAATACGCCCACTTTTGAGCCTTGGCGTAGCGTGAGCTGGCCTTTCACACCGCGAATCCAACCACCTTGCCAACGTGTTTGATTCTCCCACTCATTGGGATATCCGACACCAGGCTTACTTTCGACATTATTAAACCAGGCGTATTCCATGCCTTCTCGGCTGGTCCATACATTTTTACAGGTTACCGAACAGGTATGGCAGCCAATACACTTATCCAGATTCAGTACCATCGCAACTTGCGCACGAATTTTCATAGCGTTCTCCTACTGACAGGTGGGTTGTGTCTGGCTTGACGAGTACTCGTCATCCAACCAATCGACACGGTGCATGCGGCGAATCACCACAAATTCATCGCGGTTTGAGCCCACCGTTCCATAATAATTAAAGCCATAGCTTTGCTGGGCATAGCCGCCAATCATATGGGTAGGTTTGGGACAAATCCGGGTCACCGAGTTATGAATGCCACCTCGTTGCCCTGTCACTTCTGAGCCGGGAATATTGACCAAGCGTTCTTGAGCGTGATACATCATCACCATACCTTGCGGCACCCGCTGACTGACCACCGCGCGTGCGGTTAATGCCCCATTGGCGTTATAAGCTTCGAGCCAATCGTTATCTTGAATATTGAGCGTTTGTGCATCCACTTCACTTATCCACACAATCGGTCCCCCGCGCGAGAGCGTCAGCATCAGCAAGTTATCGCTATAGGTGGAATGGATTCCCCACTTTTGGTGCGGCGTAATAAAGTTCAGTGCTAACTCAGGTTGACCATTATCACGACGCTGCTCAACTTGGCGGATCGCTTGCGTATCAATCGGTGGCCGATAAACGACTAAGCTTTCCCCAAAATCACGCATCCACTGATGATCTTGATATAATTGTTGGCGACCGGTGAGTGTGCGCCACGGAATGAGTTCATGCACATTGGTATAACAGGCATTGTATGAGACGTGTTCATCTTCTAGCCCTGACCACGTTGGGCTGGAAATGATTTTGCGTGGCTGCGCTTGAATGTCGTGAAAGCGAATTTTTTCATCGGCTTTGCTGCGCGCTAAATGCGTATGCTCACGCCCTGTAATATCACTCAACGCTTGCCACGCTTTAACCGCGACTTCGCCATTGGTTTCTGGTGCCAACGTGAGGATCATTTCTGCGGCATCAATGGCCGATTCCAGTTTTGGTCTTCCTGCTGTGGCGCCCGAGGTGTGCACGCGATTGAGCTTTTTCAGTAACTCAATTTCTGTTTGCGTATTCCAGCGAATGCCTTTGCCACCATTTCCTTGCTCATCAAGTAGTGGCCCCACAGAACAAAAACGCGCGCCTGTATTGGGGTAATCACGTTGCACGGGAATGATCTTAGGCCCTGTTTTGCCCGGAATAAGCTCGCATTCCCCATGCCGCCAATCGGCCCCCGTATAGGCTTGGGCAATTTCACTGTCACTATCATGCTGGTTGGCTAACGTCACCATATCCGTTTCTACGCCCAAATGCCCTTGGCACACTTGCGAGAAACTCTTGGCAATATCCCGATAAATATCCCAATCGGATTTCGCTTCCCAAGCCGGATCCACGGCTTTTGAAAACGGATGAATAAAGGGATGCATATCCGAGGTATTCATGTCGTTTTTTTCATACCATGTTGCGGTTGGTAACACGATGTCAGAATAAAGGCAGGTGCTCGACATGCGAAAATCCAGTGTCACGACTAAATCTAACTTACCTTCTGTTGCCGTGTCTTGCCAATCAAGTTCGTGGGGGCGAGTGTCGGCGTAGCTGCCTAAATCTTTGCCTTGAATACCATGTTCAGTGCCCAATAAATATTTGAGCATATATTCATGCCCTTTACCGGACGATCCCAGTAAGTTACTGCGCCAAATGAACATATTACGCGGATAGTGTTGTTCGGGCTGCTCACAGGCAAAACGGATCGAGCCATCTTTTAATGACGCGACCGTATAATCGACCGGATCCATCCCCGCGGTTTGTGCTTGCTTGGCAATGGTGAGCGGATTGACATTGAGTTGCGGAGCGGACGGTAACCACCCCATACGTTCTGACTTAATATTAAGATCAATTAAGTGCGCGCTGTAACGCTGCTTATCGGCGAGTGGGGATAACAAATCGCTCGTATTAACGGTTTCATAGCGCCATTGGCTGGAATGATTGTAAAAATAAGACGTAGAGTTCATCTGACGAGGCGGCTTTTGCCAATCTAGTGCAAAGCTTAGCGGTAGCCATCCAGTTTGTGGGCGCAGTTTTTCTTGGCCCACATAGTGAGCCCAGCCACCGCCACTTTGACCGACACACCCACAAAATACCAGCATGTTAATCATGGCGCGGTATGACATATCCATGTGATACCAGTGATTGACGCCAGCACCGACAATAATCATCGAACGGCCGCGTGTTTTTTCCGCGTTACTGGCAAACTCGCGTGCCAACTGAATGATCCGCTTGCGGTCCACGCCAGTAATCGCCTCTCCCCACGCGGGCGAATATGCCTTGATGTCGTCATACTGTTTTGCGCACGCGGCATCATCAAACCCGCGTTCCACGCCATAATTTGCCAGCATCAAATCGTATACGGTGGTGACTTTGGCGCGTTTTCCATCGGCGAGCGTGATGTATGTATACGGCACTTGGTGATCAATGACATCCGATAACGTCACTGAATCAAAATGATCCGATTCATTGCCACCAAAGTATGGAAACTGAACGCAGGCATAATCATCGGGCGACTCAATCCCTAAAGCTAACACCCGCTCTTGCTGATCCGGCCCAGTCACGGTTTCTAAATTCCAGCGGCCTTTTTCTCCCCAACGAAAGCCAATCGACCCTTGCGGCACCACTAGCTGTTGGGTGTGCTCGGTCAGCGCTAGGGTTTTCCATTCTGGATTATTGTGCTCGCCTAAGGCATCGTCTATATCCGCAGCGCGTAAGAAACGCCCTGCGGTATACGCCCCTGGTGTGGTTTCCTCTAACATAACCAGCATGGGCATATCGGAGTAACGGCGCAGATACTCGCGAAAGTAAGGGACGGTTCGCTGGTGATGAAACTCAGTGAGAATAACGTGCCCCATGGCTAATGCCAGTGCGCTATCCGTGCCTTGCTTAGGGTTTAGCCACTCATCGGATAATTTCGCCACTTCTGAATAATCTGGGCTGACAGCAACGGTTTTCGTGCCTTTATAACGCACCTCTGTAAAAAAGTGCGCATCGGGCGTGCGCGTTTGCGGCACGTTAGAGCCCCACGCCATGATAAAGCTTGAGTTATACCAATCTGCAGATTCGGGAACATCGGTCTGCTCTCCCCACGTCATCGGCGAGGCGGGCGGTAAGTCACAGTACCAATCGTAAAAACTTAAGGTGGTGCCACCAATTAACGATAAATATCGCGCGCCAGACGAATACGAGACCATCGACATGGCAGGGATCGGCGAAAATCCCACCACGCGATCCGGGCCGTGTGTTTTGGCCGTATACACATTCGATGCGGCAATCAACTCATTCATTTCTTGCCAAGTGGCACGAATCATACCCCCGCGGCCACGGGCTTTTTTATAACGTGAGGTTTTGCATGGGTCTTCAACAATGGACGCCCATGCATCCACAGGATCCGCATGTTCACGCTGAGCATCACGCCACAACTCTAACAATTCTTGCCGAATCATGGGGTATTTCACACGGTTAGCGCTGTAGAGGTACCAAGAATAACTTGCCCCACGCGGGCAACCGCGCGGCTCATGGTTGGGCATATCGGGCCGGGTGCGTGGGTAATCGGTTTGCTGCATTTCCCATGTCACTAAGCCATTTTTGACAAAGATTTGCCAACTGCATGATCCCGTACAGTTAACACCATGAGTTGAACGCACCACTTTATCGTGCTGCCAACGATGACGATAGGCATTTTCCCAGTCACGGTTTACATCATAGGATTGCCCATGACCGTTAGAAAATGTCGTACCGCGCTGTTTAAAATAGCGAAAACGATCCAGAAATTTACTCATGGCGCTTTCTCCTTTATATCGAGTGGTAGCGAGTTGCTACGTAATAATTAATGAAATGAACGATGCCGGTAAGAATAAACGTCGACCTCTATGACTTTTTGATACACATCAAACCCACCCGTGCTTATCACGCTCCCTGCGTGCACACTACTCCTTAAGAAGTAGTGTGCTATTTTTATTTAAATACTTGATTTTAATAAAATTTAAAGAAAATTTTTTCACGCAAAGAGGTGTACAGAAACGCGCACAGCTATTAGGGAGTAGTTACGATTCAACCCGGGTTTTTTTGGTGGCTAAACGATCTAACCGCCGCCCATACACCCACCAAGTGATAAAAATGCAACTGATATAGAAACCAAGAAAGATTTTCATCGCGGTCAATGGTGAGCCAGTCATGGCAAGGGATAAGCCGAACGCGCGCGGAATGAAGAATCCGCCAATCGCGCCGATGGCTGAAATAAAACCTAATGCAGCGGCCGAATCCGTACTCGCTTTACGCTGCGCGGCCTCTGCTGCTAATCCAGCGATACGCGCTTTGTCGGTCGAAATTTGACGAAAAATGACCGCAATCATCTGAAAGGTTGAGCCACTGCCTAAGCCGGAAGTAATGAACAAGCCCATGAAAATAATAAAGAAAAGATAAAATGATCCGGCGTTAGAGGCCGACGGCAGAGTCATAAATACCGCCGCGGTTAGGAGCGCCATGGCAATAAAGTTCACGAGTGTCACGCGGATGCCACCTAAGCGGTCAGAAAGCGTGCCTCCTAAAGGCCGTGCCAAAGCGCCAACCAAAGGTCCTAAAAACATATACGACAGAATGTCATGCTGAGGAAATTGGGTTTTTGAAAGCATTGAAAACCCGGCGGAAAAGCCAATAAAGGAGCCAAACGTTGCCAAATAAAGCAGACTTAAGCCCCACAAATGTGGCTCTTTGAGAACGGGGAGCTGCTGGCGAATGGAAGCTTGTGCCGATTGAATATCATTCATGCCAAACCAAGCACACAACGACACGACAATCAGAAACGGCACCCAAACCAATGCGGCATTGGCTAAATATAACACCTTGCCAGATGGCTGTAAGATGCCCGATGTCATGCCACCAAACAGGCCTATCGAGACCACAAGAGGCACCAAAAGCTGCATCACACTGACCCCAAGGTTACCAAGTCCGCCATTGAGCCCCAGCGCTTTGCCTTGCTGAGCTTTGGGATAGAAAAAGCTAATATTTGACATACTCGACGCAAAATTTGCCCCAGCAATCCCACACAATAAGGCGATGAGGACAAACTGCTCAAAAGGCGTTTGTGGGTGTTCGATGGCATAGGCAAGCCATAAACAAGGCACAGTCAAAATAAGCGTACTGAATACGGTCCATCTGCGCCCCCCTACGACGGGCACAATAAATGAATACGGTATCCGACCAATCGCTCCGGTCACGGCTGGCAACGCCGTCAATAAAAACAATTGATCCGTGGTGAAATTAAAGCCGACTTGATTGAGATTAACGGCCACGGCTGAAAATAACATCCACACACAAAATGACAGCAGTAAGCAGGGTATGGAGATCCATAAATTGCGTTTAGCAATGTGCGCACCTTGCTCTTCCCAAAACTGCGTATCATCGGGTTGCCAACGCGTTAATATTTTACTGGAGTGAGTATCATCATGCTTGGTACGAGACATGGTAGCGTCCTTCCTATTGATTAATTATGAAGAACTTTTATCGATTCCAAGCAATAGACTTATTGATACATATCAATATTATTATGAATAAGCGCTGACCTTAATGATGCATATACTCCCTAAGTAGTATTAGACAGTTAATCATTACTAGTTGATTTTTATTAATTTTCTATAAATAAATATTTAAGGAGAGCTTACATTAACACAAATGTTTTATTTGGGAGTAGTTAACTTAATCGCTTTTATTGATACCTAATGTAACGCAATATTCAGCGCTATTTGTGCGTCATTCATTGACAAAAATAACCTCCCACATTGACTAACTAGTTGATAAATATAAACCATGATTTTCTTCACATTATGATATCTTGTTAACAACTTATTCATCATTAAATATCAAGCTAAGCCATAGACCATTTAGAACGTGACCATAAAAAACAATATTTTTTAACAAACATATAGAAACTAACCAACTATGCGTTATATTAACAATAGGACAGCGTATTTCTTAAATTTCTACGAGTTATTATGGATATTATAAAAAACCTATCGTTTAGAAAAAAACTTTTATTATTAATCATACCCCCTATCATCGGCGCCATCGTATTTTCTGGGATGATATTAAAAAATGCTTATCAAGATAATCAGTTAGCCAACGATATCCAAGCGTTAGTGCGGCTATCGATTAAGGGCAATCTCATTGTGCATGAATTACAAAAAGAACGAGGTACCACGTCAGGCTTTGTGGGCTCCAACGGCAAGAGCTTTGCCAATAAAATGCAGCAACAACGCCAAGCGACCGACACGATTTTGCAAGCCACCGCACTGAATGAGGCAATCACTGAGCGTTTACGCTCGGCCTATCCTCAAGTCACACAAAGCATGCAAAGCGTGTTACGCGGTTTAGAACGCTTACCTGAACTACGTAAACAGGTTGACGCACTGTCACTATCCGCGGCGCAAGCGGCGCAGTTTTATACTGATCTCAACACATCACTGTTAGCGCTCAGTGGTACCATTGCTGACATGTCCACCTATGGGCAACTCACCAGTAAATTGCGTAATTATTATACCTTTTTACAAGCCAAAGAAGCGGCGGGTAAAGAGCGCGCATTACTCAATATCGCGTTATCCAATGACGCATTTAACCCCGGCGCTTATCAAAAATTTGTCACCTTAGAGTCTTATCAAAATGCGTACCTGACATCATTTGAGCAATTTGCCTCACCAAGTCAATTACAACAACTTGAAAACCTACGCTCTAGCCCCGCAGGTAAGCGAGTCAAAGCGATCCGCGCCATCGCCAATGATAAATTTGTCACCGGTAATTTTGGCGTTTCAGGTCCAGAATGGTTTGACGCAGCAACGGACAGAATCAATCAAATGAAAGCGTTAGAAGATGGCTTAGCGCAAGAAGCCAGCACTATGGTGCAATCGATTCACAGCCAAGCGCAGCGATTCATCTATTTTAGCCTGATATTTATCGGCGTATTAATCATCATCACCACGGTATTGTGTGTGTATGTCGCGCGCCTGTTAATTCATCAGACAATGAGCTTAGCCAACACCATCAATACGGTTTCGCAAACCAAAGATCTGACTTTACAGGCCGATGTTAACTCAACCGATGAACTTGGGCGCAGCGCACAAGGGTTTAATGACATGCTGGCAATTATTCGTCATATGCTCAAGCAGATTACCGACAGCAGCGTACAGTTATCCGCCGCAGCCGAGCAAACCAGTATTTCAATCGCTGAGAATACCAATAGCTTAGAAAAACAAAGCTTAGAAACCTCACAAGCGGCCACCGCAACGGAAGAAATGACCGCCACAGTCAATGAAATTGCGACCAATACCACTCACACCGCTGATGCCGCCAATGAGGCCTCCCAACTGTCCCATAACGGTATGGATATAGTGGAAAGCAACGCGCAAAACATGAATACGCTGCATGAACAAATGTCTGGCGCGAATACGCAGGTTATTGAGCTACGCGACGCTAGCCAAGAAATCAATAATATTGTCGATGTCATCAAAGGCATTGCAGAACAAACGAACTTACTGGCGCTAAATGCGGCAATCGAGGCGGCTCGCGCAGGTGAGCAAGGACGGGGTTTTGCCGTGGTTGCTGATGAAGTGCGCAGTCTGGCGCAGCGCACGCAAAAATCGACGCAGCAAATTGCCGATATGGTCGCGCGTTTTCAATCCGAAGCAGGCCAAGTGTCTGAGATTATCGAAGCCTCGTTTGAGCATGTTAAGCACTCATCGCAACAAACTCATTCAGTCAAAGAAAATCTCGAAGCAATCAACCGTGCCATCGACTCCATTACGGATATGTGTAATCAGGTGTCGGCTGCAGCCAATCAACAAGTGGCCGCCACCAATGAGATTGCGATCAACATTCGTACCATTAATGATCTTGCCGATGTCAGTGCGGAAACGAGCAAACAAATTACACTGGCAGCGAAAGAACAAGCCCAACTTTCCAGCCAGCAGCATGAATTAGTGGCCCAATTTAAGCTCTAATTCGAAAGATACAAGGATTCACCTTGATTGACTCACTTTATTTGGCGTTGCCCTCGCGCCAAATAAAGTGAATGACGTACGCTTAATTCTATGCCGCTCCTACCCACACGCAATATAGTGAGATGACGATCACATTTGCTCTTCAAACCTTTTAAAAAACAGTAACTTCATGATTTATATCATATAAATGAAATACAATATTTTCAAGTAGTTATAAAAAAGACGTGCAGATTATAGAGCAATATCCAAATTATGATCGATACTAAATGAAAGGTTATGTCGATACGTATACACGCCATCATTACGCGTCGTGTCGATATTGGATATGGATAAGATAACCAATCAACGTACAGCCCAACATGTGCAGACGTTGAGCATTGGAGAGAAACGTGATTATCAATAAAATGAACTTGAAAACTCAGTTAATGGCGTTAGTAGCGATCCCTTGCGCCATTCTGATCGTGGTCAGTATGTCGGGCATACACAGTATGGAAAACTTACAAAATGAAACTCGTCTGCTCACCAAAAATACCAACAAGCCGATGCGCTCCATGGCGAGTGTTGCGTCGTTGATTCCCCGCATGCGCGTGGGTATTGATGTCATGTTTTTAAATCCGCTACCAGGAATGGAGCGAAAAGAAGGCATTCTTCCTCACTTAAATGATTTAAGAAATGAAGATCTTCCTGCCGTTGCCAAAGCGATGCAAGATGCTTACGATGCCCAAGTCGATCCGCAAGCGCAAAAAATGATGAAAACATTGCAAGAACGCTTTGAACGGGCACGCCAAGAAGTGTTTTTACCGATGATCCAAGCTTTTGATAACAATGATATTACATTAGCTCGCAAAATTTATATGGACAAATATCGCGATGCCTACGGCGATATGCGCAAGCAAGCGGATGATATCCTCGATCGACTATTGGCAAATGGCCAGCAAAGCTTTCAAAATAGTGAGCAACAATACCAAGATTCTCGTTTGCGTATGTGGCTATTCACTGGCATCGCGCTAGCGGCTTCATTATTGTTCGTTGGATTGATTACTAGACGCTTGAATAAACGCGTTAAAGTGCTGCAAACCAATATTAGCCAAGCATCAAAAAACTTGGATCTTACCACCCAAATTACCTTGTCTGGTAGTGACGAGTTTGTCGATATTGCGCATTCATTCAATCGCTTTATGTCCAGCTTTAATGAAGTAATTACTAGCGTTATGAATAACTCCCGCGCGCTGGCTCAAACCGCGCTTGAAGTGTCAGAGCGCGCGAACCTGACTCATAAAAACTGTGTTCATGAAAATGAGCGCGCCACCATGATTGCCACCGCGATTAACCAAATGGGTGTGTCGATTAGTGACATTGCTCATAACGCCTCGCAAGCCTCGGACGCTGCGAAACAAGCGGATAGTAATGCTCATGAAGGCGCCAACCAAGTGAACAGTGCGCGTAGTGAGATTATGGTGCTTTCAGACCGGCTCAATAACGTTGGAACCGAGATTGACTCACTGGCGCAAAAAACCGACTCGATTGGCAGTATCCTCGATACGATTCAAGGTATTTCTGAGCAAACGAATTTACTGGCACTCAATGCGGCGATTGAAGCGGCGCGCGCTGGAGAGCAAGGCCGAGGATTTGCCGTGGTTGCCGATGAAGTCCGCAACCTCGCCACGCGCTCGGCGCAATCAGCCAATCAAATCAAAGACATGATCGGTGAACTGCAAGTCACCTCGAAAAAAACCTTTGCGGCAACCGAAGCGAGCCAAAAACAAGGGTCGGAAGTGGTTGAGCAAGCGGAAAAAGCCAGTGTCATTTTACAAAGCATTACTGACAATGTGAGTCAAATCAGCGATATGAATATTCAAGTTGCCACTGCGACAGAGGAACAATCCATGGTCGTGAATCAAATGAACACGCATATTATGGAAATTAATCAATTATCGACAGAAACCACACACATTGCTGATCAGTTGACAGAATCGAGCGAAAGTTTGCAATCACTCTCCAACAGCCTCGACACCTTAGTCAAAAAATTTAAGCTCTAGCAACGATCCGCGTAATGTCACCCTTGTCATTACGCGGTCTTCTTGTGGCTCATAGACACACTCAGCGCGAAATTGCATCATTGGCTTGCCACTATGTTGCGCCGCGTTTCGATTATCAGTATTTATTATCCCGCCTTAGCAATTTAGCTAAACCTATTGATAGTTATGATTTTTCTTCGGTATAAGCCTTGCTATTTAAGGCGTTTGCCACTTTTGCACTTAGAACTAACTTGAAAAACACCGTAAGTTTATCCACAATCGCTTGCGTTTTAGCTTGCGAGCTATTTTTTAAGAGAGGTATTCGTGTGAAAACTGCGATGTATATTGATGATCTGACCGCTATCGACTTTTCGGTGTATGACGGTACAGATATCAAGGGAGATAGCATTTCTCTTAGTGTCATGGTGACCGGAGAGGAAAACGAGACAGGGATGATCTCTGATTTTGGAAAAATTAAACCAAAACTGAAGTATATTTGTGATGAAGAAGTGGATCACCGTTTAGTGTGTGATAGTCGCTATCTAACCCATCATAATGATCGCAGCTTAGGGGAGTTTCCAGTATCGGGTGGGATGATTAATGCCCAAGGCCCAAGTGTCATGTTTTGTGCAATTCCGATGGCTTCTGCAGACTACATTACGGATATTAAACACTATCTATTGAGCAAATTTTCGCAAGCGATGCCTGAATTTGAATTTGAGATTACGTTAACGCGCAGCACGACTGCAAGTTTCCAATATAATCATGGACTCAAGTTACATGATGGTAATTGCCAGCGTATCATTCATGGCCATAGCTCCGATCTCGAGATTCAAATTGATGGTCAACCATGTCGCAAAAATCACGATTGGATAGCGAGCTCGCTTAACGGTAAACACTTTTTTAATCGTAACGATGTGGTGGTGGGTGACGAGCGTTCAACAGTGCGTTATCACGCCTCTCAGGGTGAGTTTGAAGTGCACATTCCCAACCAATTAGTTGAAGCGGTGCAAGGTGAACCCTCCATCGAAAACATTTCTAAGCATATTGCAACGCTGGTGAAAGATCATAACCCAGAAGCCCAGTCCGTGCGTGTGCGCGTGAGTGAAGGGTTATCAAAAGGTGCGGTGACGCTCGCTTAATGATTCTAGTGAGTGCAATCTCTTTGTACTCACTGTCTTCACGCCGACTTTGCTCTCCGCTCTCTTTGCCCGTTCGTCGAGAGCTGTTCAATAACTTAGTTAACCGCACTCATCGTGACGACTTAAGCGCCAGACGTTTGGCTAATTTGTGTAAGTTACTGGCATCTATTCCTAATAATTTGGCGGCTTGCGCCCAGTTGTCTTGGGTATACCCTAACGCCCGCCTGATATGGGTAGCTTGAAAACGGTCCGTCGCCGCTTTCAAAGGTAACATATCACCTGCCGATGATGGTTCACGCAGCGGCATATCATCTATAGCCATCAATCCCGATGGCGCACGTAACTCGTTATCTAGGTGTAATGGCGTTATCGTGACGATGGTGCGTTTATCCGCCCCTTCACTCACCGTTCTTAACGCCGCGCGACTGATCACGTGCTCGAGTTCACGAATGTTTCCCGGCCAGCGATAGTGCAAAAGCATCTGCTCAGCGTCTGGCGAGATGCGTAAACTGCGAAATCCAAAACGGCTACGATTAAGCTCAATAAAGTAACCCGCCAATAATAAAATATCGTTGCCGCGCTGCCTTAAAGGCGGAATGTCGACAGGGTATACCGATAATCTGTGATAGAGATCAGCTCGAAAATCGCCGCTTTTCACCATGGCCTGTAAATCACGATTAGTCGCCGCGACCACGCGAACGTCCACTTTTTTTATCTGATCCGCGCCGACTCGTTGAATCTCACCATTTTGTAATACGCGCAATAGTTTCGCCTGTGCTAACAGTGGTAGCTCGCCGATTTCATCCAAAAATAACGTACTGCCATGGGCAGCTTCGATCCGCCCAGCACGATCGAGCAAAGCCCCTGAAAACGCGCCTTTTTTGTGACCAAAGAGTTCACTTTCAACTAAATTATCCGGAATGGCGGCGCAATTAACATGCACTAATCGTTGGTTGGCACGCGGCGAGTGGCGATGTAGCCGGTGAGCAAACAGTTCTTTCCCGACGCCAGTCTCACCGGTTAACAACACAGACAATTCCGAATCGGCCACAATATCAAGCTCTTTTAATAAGGTGCGGATACAGTCATCGTCACCAATCAATTCAGGCGCACTCTCTGTCGTCAACTTTTCTGGTATGACTTTCCCTTGGTAACGCCGTAACGCTTGCACTTCACGTTCCAACTCCCCAACTTTGATGATGGCTTCACAATAGCGCGCTACCGCGGGGATCAAAGCTCGCTGCGCCTCGGTAAAGTGGCCTCGTTCGAGCGAATCTAACGTTAACACGCCCCACAAGGCATCATTTAACCATAAACTGATCCCCATACAATCATGCACAGGCAACGGGCGACCTTGATAGGTATCGAGTAATCCATCATAAGGATCGGGTAACACGCATTGCTCAGTAAAATGCACTAACTCGCGACTCGCGAGAATACGCGCCAACCGAGGATGCTCTTGAATGGTAAAACGTCGTCCCATGGTGGTCGATACCACGCCAGTCAAAGCGAGCGGTTTTAATTGCTCGCCATCAAGCTGTAACACGCCCACCGCACTGCACGCTAACGACTCTTGAATGTCAGTCACCAATTGTTGTAAGCGCTCGGTAAGCAGGCGATCTTGGTTCAGTAATTGAGCATTGAATATTTCCAGCATGGTCTTTTTTACCTTTAGGGTATTTTTTACCGCATTAGTTAAGGTAAAAAATACCATTTAATTTAATAAAATCAAATAAAATTAATTACTTATAACATGGCACAAAGCTTGAGTATTCAAAGTAGTAACATGATGGAACACGCATCATGACTTTCTTACCAATCACAGGATGCCTTCAATGAACGAACAACAGATTGCTCTAGTCAAAGCGACGGTCCCCGTATTACGTGACAATGGTGTTGCGCTAACCAGTCACTTTTATCAGCGCATGTTGACACATAACCCTGAACTCAAAAATATCTTTAACCAAGTGCATCAACAACAAGGTCGCCAACAACGCGCATTGGCGAATGCCGTCCTCGCGTATGCCGAAAACATCGATGATCCCTCGGTGCTCAACCACGTTGTCCAGCGGATTGCCCATAAACACACCAGCTTAGGTATTCGTGCTGAGCAATATTCGATTGTCGGTAAGCACTTATTAGCCTCGATCGAAGAAGTGCTGGGCGATGCCGCTAGCCAAGAATTACTCGACGCATGGACGGCGGCCTATCAACAACTGGCGGATTTATTTATTCAGGTCGAAGCGCAACTGTATCAAACATCGATCAGTGATAACTACGGATGGACAGGGTGGCGTCCGTTCAAAATCGCGAAAAAGGTGAAAGAAAGTGACGAAATCACCTCTTTCTATCTCACACCATGCGATCAAGGCACACTCCCTGCCTATCGGCCAGGGCAATACATTAGTATCCGGCTCTTTATTAACGAAACTGGCCTGTATCAGCCTCGCCAATATAGCCTTTCGCAAGCGCCGAATCATGAACACTTACGTATCTCAGTCAAAAAAGAGCCCGCGCTTGATAATCACCCCAAAGGCGTGGTGTCTAATCGCTTGCATAATGAGTATACAGAGGGTGCCATCATCGATGTTTCCGCCCCTTATGGCGAGTTCTTTTGGGACAACACCTCGCAGCGGCCCGTCGTTTTGTTAAGCGGCGGCGTCGGTATCACGCCGATGATAGCCATCAGTGACGCCATTAACGCAAGCGAGAGTCAGCAACAAGTACACTTTATTCACCGTGCACGTTCAGAGCATGTGCATGCCTTTAAAGCATGGACAGACAACCTCCCCACGCCACAATTCTCAGTGCGCTATTTTTATGATGATGGCGCCGCGCCACAAAATCACGCTGAACCTGGGCCGTTTACATTAGAAACCGTGCTCCCGAGTGATTATCACAACGCCGATTTTTATGTGTGCGGCCCAACTGGGTTCATGCAACGCTACCTAACCGAGTTACGTCAATTGGGGATCGATGAAGCGCGGATACATAGCGAAGCATTTGGTTCTGGTGGCGTAGAGTCATAACTGGGAGTACCGGGCACCCATCAGTGCCCGTTATGACATCTATCAATAGGCAGGCGATAGTTTTATCTTAAAACTACACAGCCCCGACATTACTCTGGTATTACCCATACTTTGGTTTGTTAAGTTAGTACAATGTTTGGAAATAAAGAGTACATGCTGTGACCTATCGAGTTGTACCTGTGAGCGAACTGATGACTTATGAGTTCGATATGATTGAAGCAGGGTTTGAAGCGCTCCACGATGATGTGCTGACGTCTATTGCCCCCCAGGGTGATGTGCCTGTGCTCCGCGAGCAACTACAATCCGGAGATTACGTCCTCTTATGTAAAAGCCCAGTGTTACCCCTATTACATCGCAAGAAAAACACCGAAGATAAACAAGTGTGGTGCATTAACGAAAAAGCTCGCCCCGCCGTGGATAAAGCCGTTCAAAATGCGCTCCAGCATTGTATTAATGCGGCACAAGAGAAAGAGCAAGCCAGTAAAGAAGCCACGCCTGTTCCTTTAACCAATGATCCTGTTGCGGAATATGAGCCAGAGCCAGTGCAGCTCGCGCGTAATACTAGCCCGCCTAAAGCCGACTTCGAATATTGTTTTGAAGTTGGCTGCTCTGATCATTCTTTTGTCACCAATGTATGTTGCTCGTTCGCACTCAGTCGCTCCACCCATGAATCGACCATTAGTCATTGGGAGAAAACAACCACTCCCAGAGGGACTCGCTACACCGCAACAGCGTTTGAAGACGAGCCTCGCAAATTGCTCGCGACCTTAGGTCCCATGCAACTGGGCATCTCCTGCTCTCCGGTTCAATTACATAAAGTGGGGTCTCAACATGTCAAAGAGGCCTTTATTCCCGTGGTGCCCGCTGTCCAATTCGGGCCTCGTTTGGGCTTACCTACTGTCGGATATTATTATCATTTTTTGCATAATACATTGATTCAAGAGTATAAAATTGTTGGCCGTGGCAACTGGAGTTTTTTTGCAACGCACTCCAACGCCCATCATCTCGACTCTGAAGCAGGCGCCAATAAATATCAATCCGCGATTTTATTATATTGGCAGCGAGACGGGCAAAAGGTTAGCGGGCAATCGCTCTTGTATACGCTAGCGCCCCTCACCTACGAACAACTGCACGCGGTCACACCGGAATGGCTGGCGCAATATGCCGTCAGTATTGATCCAGCGAAGCTCCTTGAACTCCAACATTCGACAACCTCGGACCAGACACCGCAGAGTCGCCAATTAGAACGACCAGAAACACCCCCTGCGACACTCAACCATCCTCGTCATGTCCACTATTCACTCAATGAGCGGTATCTGATTTCAGGCCAATTGAAATCCATCAATACGCCATCATTACTGAAAGACGACATGATTGTCGTGAATTTACGTGATCTGTCAGGAACCGGGCAAGCGTTGCCTTGCTAATTCAGAACCTTATGTCTTCGTGCCCTACTTGGTTACTCTCGTGTAGGGCCTTTCTGCCACTCCCGCCGTTTTGACCATTGAAACACGACACTATACAATCGCGTTTTCTCTTTACACTGTGTCCCTATGCTGAAAATTTCAAATACCGTCTCGTTAGCAGATTGGGAAATACAAATGACCGCGATTCGCTCTGCGGGCAATGGTGGACAAAACGTCAATAAAGTGGCGACCGCGATCCATTTACGCTTTGATATTGCCCATTCGACCTTGCCCGATGTCTACAAACAACGCTTACTGGCATCCAACGATTCCCGCCTCTCCAAAGACGGCGTGCTGGTGATTAAAGCCCAGTCCTTTCGCACTCAAGAACAAAACCGCGAAGACGCGCAAAAACGGCTGGTTGAATTCATTCAAGCGGCGATGGTGGTACAAAAAACCCGTCGACCTACCCGGCCGACACGCGCTTCAAAAATCCGTCGGGTTGATAACAAAAAAAAACGCAGTGAAAAGAAATCACTGCGCGGTAAGCTGAATATGTAACGGGCTCTGCCTTAGTGCCATTGCCGAACATTCACGATAGGCAGTTCATCATCAATCACACTGCTGTTATTGATCGAGCGTAGGTGTGTCCCTTCAAGCAAAGACGAGGGATACCGATAGCGTGAATGGCTCGCTCGGTTATAACGCTGGGGCGGATGCTTGGGTAACGAATACGCGTTATAGCCCTGCATCGCTTTTTCTGTTGCATCCGCAATCAAAATCTCATCACCGACTTGCAATGCACCGGGGTTCGCTTGGTATTTCGGGTTCAGATCCAACAATTCTTTGGGTGATAAACCGTACTTTTGCGCAATGTCATTCCAACCTTCACGCTCATTGGTACCGAGTTTATTTTGTACAAAGTGGCTTATGGTGCCGACACTGGCAACGTCACCGGAGGTGGTCATTCTTGGGCGTTCGTAGGTTGAATGATGAGATTTCAGCAAGGCTGGCACATCAATCGGAACGCCGTGAGTGTTCAACCAATCTTCATCCAGGTTATCAAGTTGGTCTCGCGTGATTTGCTTCTCTAAGTACACCAAGTGCTGCTGACGCACGAGATGACCCCGTAACTTCCAAAACAGTAAAATGGCATTTTGATAACGATTGTAACCTCGGCGCTGGTCAAGGACCTCATGAGTCGAACGCGTCGCATAAAAGCTCCACTTCTCTCCACCTAGGATTTTATACTCTTGAATCAAACGACGGTTACATATGTGATAATAATAGCCTTTGGTTGGCAACCCTAAGTAATCACCATGCTGAACAGCCGGAATCACAGGAACAAAGCTATCACGCACTCGGTCAGCACCGACTTCTTCCAGCCTCACACTGTGGTTAATGGTCAGCCCCATCGGCGCAGAACCGACTTGTACCATTAACTGCTTCGGCTCATTGTAGGCGGTATGAATGGTATACTTAGTGCCAAAGCTGGATGGCGCTTTGTGCCATTGGCCCAGCATCGGCTCTCGAACCGTCTTACCAATCATAAAAGAGCAACCGACGTTATTGATGAGCGCTTGCTCAGAACACGCCACTTCAAAACTAAACTCATAGCGCAGCGGTTTGACTTCATCGGTGAAATCCGGCCGAACTGACGGTGTCGTGTGTGGGTGATCCTGTTGGTGTGAGCGCAATGCGCCCTTTACCACCTGCGGGTGTGAAGCCGCGTCATGATGAGTTATGTGTGAACTGCGCGCACGCGTCTCCTCCACAGAGGTAAGCAATGTGGGTTTAGGATTCTGATTGTGAAGTAAAAGAGGCGCATCATTGCTTAAACTACGGACATTATTTGAGGTGTTATAACCTTGTGATGACAAAGTTTGGGATGCCGTGGACGAATGCTCATTCTCTTCAACTTGGCTAAAATCAGAGTAAGCCTGCTCTGCTTGCCGAGTCGTTTGATACATCATTGTTATGTCGTGCCTAACCATTAACTGTTTTATTGACGGTGTGGATTTTACCTAGGTTTTGTAATAATTCCTCTTTTTTGCCGTCATAGGTATGTCAGAGTGCCATTCAAGTGGAGCAAGGTCACATTTTTTCCAAAAACCGTCTTTGCAGATGCGGTCAATGTGACAGGGAAAAAACAAGACATTTTCTGCCATCCCAGCTAAAGTAGCGTTTTTTTATAGCCGAATTGTAATTATATGGATCCCGTGAACTCAAAAGCGCCCCTGTTCCCCATTGGCGTGCGTTTTATCTTTTTCTCCGCTTTGGGGTTTTCTTTTATGTCTGCCTTTGTGAAAGGCGTCCATAACTATGGCATTCCTGTTTTCGAGATTGTTGCCGCCCGTGCCTTAGTGTCGCTCATCATTAGTTATACCGATGTGCGCCGTAAAGGCATTTCGATTTGGGGCAATAACAAGCCATTGCTGTTTGCTCGGGGGGCGGTGGGCACCATGTCTTTGATGTGTGTCTATTACGCCATCTCTAATCTGCCCTTAGCACAAGCCACAATTTTGCAATACACACACCCTGTTTTTACGGCGATACTCGCGGTTATTTTTCTCAAAGAACGTATCCATGCGCCGACCCTTATTTGTATTGCACTGTGTCTTCTCGGGCTCTATGCCATGTTGCAACCTGACCTTCAAGGATCTGCCGCGATCCCTGTCTCTTTATTTAGTGTCGGCATTGCCATTATTGGGGCATTTGGTAGCTCTATCGCCTATGTGATTGTCAAAAAACTCAGCAACACGGAAGACAGTTCGGTCATTATTTTTTATTTCCCACTGGTGGCGCTTCCCATTTCGACTGTCATCATGCTACCCGATTTTGTATGGCCAGAATGGCATGTATCGCTCATGCTTATTATGGTTGGCGTCTGCACGCAAATTGGCCAATTAGGATTTACCAAAGCGATGCAAACTCAAGATGCTGGGCGGGCGTCAGCCTTTGCTTATATCCAAATTGTTTTTTCCATTTTGATAGGCATCGTTTGGTTTAAGGAAATCCCATCTGGCTGGACCTATATCGGCGGCGCATTGATTGTCTCTGGAGCGTTGATTAACGTATTTGGTCAACGCTTGCATCTCTTCCGGCGTAAAACGCGCTAACCCTCGGTTGAATTGCACGAAAAAAGGCCTGACACCGTGTGTCAGGCCTTTTTACTCTCGCGCCTAAACGTATTACTTTACTTACTTTAGTGCGCCCGATAAAAATTGCTGTAAACGCTCACTCTGCGGATTTTCTAACACATCTTGCGGAGCGCCTTGTTCTTCAATTTTACCTTGATGCAAAAAGACAACGTGATTAGACACATGGCGAGCGAAGCCCATTTCATGAGTCACCACCACCATCGTTTTCCCTTCTTCCGCAAGTTTTTGCATGATTTTTAGCACTTCTCCCACCAGCTCAGGATCCAGCGCAGACGTCGGCTCATCAAACAATAACACTTCCGGCTCCATGGTCAGCGCTCGAGCAATAGACACCCGTTGTTGTTGCCCACCCGATAACTGGGCAGGATATTGATCATGTGCTCGCTCATCAATGCCCACTTCTTGTAAGTATGCCTTAGCACGTTCAATCGCAGCCGGTTTCGACATCTTTAATACGTTGACAGGAGCAGCGATGACATTTTCCAACACGGTCATGTGTTCCCACAAATTAAAGTGCTGGAATACCATGGTGAGCTGAGTCCGCATTTTTTGCAGCTCTTTTTTATTCAGAACATTTAACTCACCATTGGCGTCTTTTTTCATGGCAATCTCATTGCCATTGATATAAATGCTACCGCTACTTGGCTTTTCTAAAAAGTTCAAACAGCGTAGAAAAGTACTTTTACCGGAACCCGATGAACCAATGATGCTGATCACATCGCCCGCTTTCGCTTCTAACGAGATGCCTTTTAGGACTTCATGGCTACCATATTTTTTGTGCAGATCGGTGACTGCGAGTTTTGAAGTTGTCATTATATCCTCACTATGCCTTCTGTGACGCGGGCGCTAGGTGTTTCAGCCACCGTTTTTCTGCGCGTTTAAATAAACGAATTAAAACAAAAGAAATCACTAAGTAAATAACGGCCGCTATCCCATAGGCATGAAACGGCATATAGGTTGCTGAGTTAACGTCACGGGCAATTTTTAAAATATCCGGAACCGTAGCGGCGAACGCCAATGATGTAGAGTGCAACATCATGATCACTTCGTTGCTATACGCGGGCATCGCGCGGCGTAACGATGCCGGTAAAATAATTTTAACGTAGAGTTTCCAAGTCGAGAAACCGTAGGCGCGTGCCGCTTCGACTTCGCCTGCATCGGTTTCACGAATCGAACCGGCAAAGATTTCTGTGGTGTAAGCGCAGGTATTGAGTACCAACGCCAATAGCGCACAGTTATAACCACTGCGGAAAAACCAGCTTAAAAATTCGGAATCGCGCACAAACCCCAAGGTGTACATGCCAGAGTAACAAATCAGCAATTGTACATAGAGCGGCGTACCACGAAACACATAAGAAAATAACCATACTGGCCAAGACAATAACTTATATTTCGACACACGCGCGACGGATAGTGGTACCGAGATACAAAAACCAATCGATACAGAAATCACTAAAAGCCATAACGTCACGGCCACCCCGGTAAATTTATAACCGTCGGTCCACAGAAAGCTCAGGCCATATTGTTGGAGAATCTCAATCATAACTCAGCCTTTTTCTTACCGGTAGAATACACTCGTCCTAGCCACCAAAACACCAGATTTGATAACGTGGTAAACGCCAAATAAATCGCGCCAGCCACCACAGTAAAATAAAAGAACTGATATGTTCCTTTTCCTGCATCTTGAGTCACTTTGACCACATCTTGTAAGCCAATGATTGAGACTAATGCAGTCGCTTTCATGGTAATCAGCCAATTATTGGATAAGCCGGGGAGCGCAAAGCGCATCATTTGTGGAAAGATGATTTTTTGAAACACTTGGCGAGGCGTAAAACCATAAGCCGTCCCCGCTTCGATTTGCCCTTTACCGACCGTCAAAAATGCCCCACGGAATGTCTCGGTAAAATACGCACCGTAAATAAACCCAATGGTGATCACGCCGGCAGAAAATGGATCAATATCAATTTGATCCAGATGGAAATACTCGGTGATATGGTTTAAGCCAATTTGCAAGCCATAGAAAATCACCAGCATCAATACCAGATCAGGAATACCCCGGATCAGTGTGGTGTACACATCCGCAACCCAAGCGAGTATTCTAGAACCAAATAATTTAGCAATTGCGGCAATCAGCCCAAGGACAAAAGCAACCAACATCGATAACAACGATAATTGAATAGTTACTAACGTACCTTGCCAAATTATGCCTCCATATCCGTAAAACATCGGGGAAAGCTCCTGACGAAAATTGGTCTGTGGGGTATCGGAAACAGGATGTGACACCACACAAGATAAATGACTAAAAATGCAAATAATTGCAAAACAATGAAGTATGGATGAGAGTTTATCACAGTATTTTTTAATGATTAAAGTAATTTAATGTCTTTCTTCTCTATAAAAACCATTACAACTCTGCATATAAATTCAATAAAAATAAAAATCACCTGCTATCTCTGCCACTTACAGAACAATCAACAACAAAAAAACCGCAACTTAAAAAGCTGCGGTCTCTTCAAATAATCATTCAGTTGGTGACATTTTACACATTTCAGCGCGCATTGTTTCAACCTGAGTGTGCTTAGCGAGTTCTAAAAATTGCTACAGATGGCATCCTTACCGAATAAATTGAGTTCATGAGGCATCACATACACTTTATTAATCCCGCACTCAATTGCAATCGCATCCTCAGAGCTCATCGCTTGAGCCGTAGCGTGCTGATAAAAATGGCTAAATACTCTGACACCACTTAACAATAGTACCGCGACGATGAATAAACTGATCACGACCTTGTGACGAGAGGCCCTCCGAATCGACTGCCAACTAGGCCATAACGATTCGCCAATGGTGACCTTGCGATAATAATCAAAGTTTGCCCATTGCGAGACAATGACACTAAGAGGAAGCCAATAACACAGTAATGGAAATGTCACGCCGAGCGTATATTCGAGCCATGAAAGTAACGCAGCCCAGAGCAGGGTCATCGAAGCCATGATGCCTGCTTTTATGTGCATGCCCTTCATGACATAAAAAAAGAAACCACCGAATAACGCATAAGCATTAAAACCGATTAACCAGCGCTCACGCCAATTCAAACTTTTATAAGCTGCCGATTGTAATACTTCTACTCGTCCCTTTTTATTTGCTTCTAGACGGTCGAACAAGTCAAAACGTCGCTCCCATGCGGTCGCTTTGAGATCCCCACCGTTAATACTTGGAGTCGTCATGAGGAATGTGCCCTTGCCAATTATGGTTAATTTTTATACACAGCAATGTCAGGTGATTGTTACACAGAGGTCATAAACCGTTAATCAATCATTCAATAAAAGGCTTTTTTTTGGGTAAGAGATCACATATC
This sequence comes from Vibrio zhugei, assembly GCF_003716875.1. NCBI lineage: Bacteria > Pseudomonadati > Pseudomonadota > Gammaproteobacteria > Vibrionales > Vibrionaceae > Vibrio > Vibrio zhugei. Next base: position 2,118,781 of record NZ_CP033078.1, read on the forward strand.
ACTCATTCACAGTCTGAATGCAACTCAATGAGTTTCATATATAAGTAAAAAGTCGGCGTTGCTGAACACGGCATCTCCTCCCTATCGTCAATGTCAGGGAGGAGATGAAGAGGTAAGATTAATAAATGTAGCTATTGACGATATTTTCTAAGTATTCTTGCTGACCAGAGTGTTTTTCTGGCTGAATATTGTTGTCGACCGCATACTGAGCAAGTGACTCAAGCGAGTAATCTCCCTTCAAAATGTCTTGGCCTAAAGTATCATTCCATCCAGCATAACGCTGAGCAACGAGATGTGCCAACTTGTCGTTCTCGATCATTTTGGCTGCTTTTTCTAACGACAGCGCCATTGTATCCATACCGCCGATATGACCATGGAACAAGTCTTCTGCGTCAATCGATGGACGACGTAAACGTGCGTCAAAGTTAAAGCCACCAGTAGTAAAGCCACCCGCTTTGAGGATTTCGTACATGACCAAGGTATTTTCTTCCACACTATTTGGGAATTGATCCGTATCCCAGCCTAGTTGAGGGTCACCTCGGTTTGCATCAATCGAGCCTAAAATATCCAGAGAAGCCGCATAAGCTACTTCGTGTTGGAATGAGTGTCCCGCTAGCGTGGCATGATTCGCCTCAATGTTCACACGAATTTCTTTCTCTAATCCAAAATCTTTCAAGAAACCATATACAGACGCAACGTCATAATCGTACTGATGTTTGGTCGGTTCTTGCGGTTTAGGTTCGATTAAGATGGCGCCTTTGAAACCAATTTTATGTTTATGCTCAACCACCATTTGCATCAAACGACCGAGCTGCTGACGTTCTTGACGCAGATTGGTGTTCAATAGGGTTTCGTATCCTTCACGGCCCCCCCAAAGTACGTAGTTTTCACCACCCAGTTTTTGCGTTGCATTCATCGCATTGAAAATTTGAGTCGCAGCGTAGGCAAACACTTTAGGATCAGGGTTACTTCCTGCTCCAGCCATGTAACGAGGATTAGAAAACGCGTTCGCCGTTCCCCACAATAATTTGAGACCCGTTTCCTCTTGTTTATTGCCTAAGACATCCACCATTTTTGCAAAATTATTAACGTATTCTTTAATGGATTGTCCTTCAGGGGCCACATCGACATCATGAAAACAGTAATAAGGAGTGCCGAGTTTCGCAAAAAACTCAAACGCCGCATCGGCTTTCATGCGAGCTAACTCCATTTCATCACCGGCACGCATCCATGGACGCTCAAAGGTGCCTTGACCAAACACATCGGAACCTGGCCAAGTCATGTTATGCCAATAACAAACGGCAAACCGTAAATGTTCCTTCATGGATTTACCTAAGATCATTTTGTCGGCATCGTAGTGACGAAATGCTAATGGGTTATCGGTTTCTGTCCCTTCAAATTGAATAGGTTTCACCTTGGAGAAAAAGTCAGTCATCGCTATGTCCTCTGCGTTATTAGGTTAACTGACCTTCATAGTCGTCGTCATCACGGATTATCACAATTACGTTTTTTCTCATAAAATTTCATATATTTATCAACCGTGAATGGCGCCACATTTTGATGGTTTTATTGTCCTTCTCGCCAACAAAAGCTGTATTTTTACACTTCATTCACATTTGTGAAATATCGTAATAGCGATGTTTTTTTCAGCAATACCATTCCACCCGTAACCCATTGAGAATCATCAAGCCCTATACAAAACAATAATGAGGTTCACAGTATGAACACCAAGGTAAGCGTAATGCAATTGACGAGTGTTGTGGCTCTCGGGGGGTTACTATTCGGTTATGATACCGCGGTAATCTCTGGTGCTACTGACGCGCTACAAAATTATTTTCAGTTAACCTCAACCGAGTTGGGTTTTGCGGCATCCTCAGCCTTAATTGGTTGTGTGGTCGGCGCCATCCTATCTGGTGTGACAAGCTCTCGCTGGGGAAGACGCGGCGCTCTGATTCTCGCCGCCATACTCTTTCTCATTTCTGCGATTGGTTCGGCCATCCCTGATGACTACTGGACCTTTGTGATTTATCGCATCATCGGTGGTATCGGTGTCGGTCTCGCGTCCATGGTGTCGCCCATGTATATCGCTGAAGTGTCGCCGCCCGATCGTCGCGGCGGATTGGTCGCGTGTAATCAGTTTGCGATCATTTTTGGTATGCTGGTGGTCTACTTTGTCAATTACGGCATTGCGCTCCTAGGTACTGAAACCTGGCTCTATAACACGGGCTGGCGCTACATGTTTGCCTCAGAAACCATCCCAGCCGGTTTTTTCTTAATCTTCTTGTATTTCATTCCTGAAACCCCACGCTGGCTGGCTATGAAAGGTCGCGATAATGAAGCGCATTATTTACTAAAAGCGCTCAATAGCGGTCGTAATATCGATTCACAATGGAAAGACATCAAAGACTCGCTGAAAGACAAAAGCCGAGTCTCGATTGCCGCCAGTGGCTTCATGGGCGTATTGGTCATCGGTATCATGCTAAGTGTGCTGCAACAAGTGACTGGGATTAACGTGTTTCTCTACTATGCGCCTACCATTCTGAAGGGGTTCAGTTCATCGAGCATCGACATCGCGTTACTGCAAACCATTCTGGTCGGAGCGGTCAATTTAACGTTTACGGTCATTGCCATCATTACCGTGGATAAATTTGGTCGCCGACCATTAATGATGATCGGTGCCACCTTGATGGCACTCAGTATGTTTGCTATCGGCACAGCCGCCTATATGAATGCCATTGGTGGCTACCTGTTAATTTTCGTATTACTCTACATCGCCGCATTTGCGCTCTCACTGGGCCCCGTTGTGTGGGTACTTTTATCGGAAATATTCCCGAATAAAATCCGCTCTAAAGCCCTCTCGATTGCCGTATTCGCTCAGTGGATCGCCAACTTTGCCGTATCACAAACCTTCCCGATGATGAATGACCATGACAGCATGATTTACCAAAGCTTTAATGGCGGTTTCCCATTCTGGTTCTATGGCGCCATGGGGGTCTTTACCGTGTTCTTCATCTACCGCTGGGTACCAGAAACCAAAGGCCGTTCCTTGGAAGAACTTGAGCAACTATGGGACAAACAGCATCATCAATCGAGTGATGTCGTTGCTCACCACTAACCGCAGCCACTCACGATGCCCTTCAATGGGAGGGCATCCATCACCGTTCGCATGGTTTATACGTTTTTCTGAGTTTGATAGTAAACCCGATATTCTTTCGGTGTTTGGCTGTAATGTTTTTTAAAGACCGAATACAGATATTGAATCGATGGGTAGCCACACGCTTCAGAAATATCAGCAATCGGTAATTCACTTTCCCGTAATAATTGCGCTGCTCGCTCCAGTTTGGCTTGATGAATTTCTTGATGAATGGAGTGTTGCCGTAAGGATTTAAAACGCCCCTCCAAATTGGTGCGAGAAATGCCGATATAATCGAGCACCTGTTCAACCTTAATGCCTTTGCACGCATGATGGCGAATGTAATGCAACGCGTTGGCAACGTATGGATCGTCCACCCCTTGATAATCGGAACTTTGCCGTTGAAGCACCTTCGTTGGTGGCACCAAAATACGCGGTAGCTGTCCTGAGCGATTGGGCGTTTTGTTTAACAGATTATGGAGCAGCTTGGCCGCTTGATAGCCCATTCTTCGCGTACCTTGCGCCACGGAGCTCAGTGAGACGCGCGTCAGATAACGGGTCATTTCTTCATTATCAATACCAATCACCGCCACCTGCTCAGGCACCAGTATTTTCAGTTGGTCACACACTTGCAGAATATGCCTTGCCCGAGCATCGGTCACCGCAATGATACCCACTGGAATCGGTAATCCTTTTAACCAGCTTTCAAGGTTGTTCATATCCTCTTGCCACGTTTTAGAGTTGGTTGAGCTACCGTGAAAAATGGAATACTCATAAGATTCATTCTCCATCAACTCGATAAACGTATTTTCGCGCTCAATCGCCCAGCGTTCCCATGAATCTTGAGGAATCCCATAAAAAGCAAATTGCTCCAACCCTTTACTTTTTAAATGTTCGAATGCCATGACCACCAATTGCTTATTATCGGTCGCCACATACGGAACCTTCGGATAATGATCTGGGTTCGCATAGGAGCCGCCGACCCCAACCACAGGCATATCGGCTTCCATCATTAATTGTTCCAAAGCAGGATTATCGAAATCAGCAATGACGCCATCTCCCTTCCAGGATTTGAACTGCTCAATGCTCGTCGTAAAGTCCTCTTCAATATAAATATTCCAACAACATTGATTGGCATGTAGATAATCGCCAATACCTTCCATCACTTGTCGATCGTACGCTTTGTTCGCGTTAAACAATAATGATACTTGGTAGTTCTTATCCATACTTCGTCTCAACTTACTGGGTAAAATGACTCAGTCTATCAATACGTGAGTGGTTCTATTGTGATCCTTCACTCAGCAGCTAAATCAATGAATTTGGATACTAAAAAACGTAATTGTGGTCACGCTACTAGGCGTTACAATCGTAACTTAAGACAATTATGACGCCGTTCATGTCAACTTTTGCTAAGGGATGAATTATGTTTATTGGTATTGATTTAGGTACATCGGGTGTAAAAAGTATTCTTATGGATGCAGAGGGTGCGGTCATTGCATCCACAAACCAATCAATGACTGTGGAACGTCCTCACCCTCTGTGGTCGGAGCAAGATCCCCAACAGTGGTGGCAAGCCACCTGTGATTCACTCAAAGCACTCGGTGATATTCATCCTCTCGATAAAGTGCAAGCCATTGGGCTGTCAGGACAAATGCACGGCGTGACATTACTCGATCAAGACGCCAACCTATTACGCCCAGCGATTCTGTGGAACGACGGTCGCAGCGCTGCAGAATGTCAGTGGCTTGAAGAACACGTTCCTGAAAGCCGCGAGATCACGGGCAACCTCATGATGCCAGGGTTCAGTGCACCAAAAGTAAAATGGGTACAAAATCATGAACCTGACGTGTTTAAAAAAATTGCCAAAGTCCTACTGCCTAAAGACTATTTGCGTTACAAACTGACCGGTGTCTATGCTTCTGAAATGTCCGATGCCGCTGGCACATTATGGCTAGACGTTCATCAACGGGATTGGAACGATGAACTCCTCGCCGCGACTGGCTTAACCCGCTCTGCGATGCCAACGTTGTATGAAGGAACAGACATTACCGGAGAGCTGCGTCCTGACGTGGCTGAGATGCTCGGACTGCCCTGTGTCCCTGTCGTCGGAGGTGGGGGCGATAATGCCGCTGGCGCATTGGGCGTCGGTATCACTCAACCCGGTGAAGCGATGATTTCATTGGGCACGTCTGGGGTCTACTTTGCGGTGAGTGACGGTATGATTACCAACCCAGATGCAGCGTTACACAGTTTCTGTCATGCACTGCCACACACTTGGCACACCATGTCGGTGATTTTAAGTGCCGCATCGTGTTTAGACTGGGTAGCCAAACTGACAAACTTTGCCAACGTCGCCGACATGATGTCGTCGTGTGAAGCGCAGCATCCTCATACCGACGTGATCTTCCTCCCTTACCTCTCTGGGGAACGGACGCCGCACAATGATCCCAACGCTAAGGGCGTATTTTTTGGCATGACCCACGAAACCACCCGGTATGACTTGGTGCAAGCGGTCTTAGAAGGGGTCGGGTTTGCGTTAGCCGATGGCTTAGAAGCCTTACATAGTACTCATCATATCCCGACTGATATCACGTTAATTGGTGGTGGGGCGCGTAGCAGTTACTGGCGTCAGATCCTAGCCGATATTATGAACCAACCACTGACTTACCGCCAAGGTGGCGATGTTGGCCCTGCACTGGGCGCCGCTCGCTTAGCTCACTATGCGATGGCACCGAAGGGAACCTCGATAACCAGTATCTTCCCTAAACCTCCCGTAGTGGAAAAAAGTACGCCTGATGCGGAGCATCACAAGTATTACCAAGAGAAATACCAGCAATTTAAAACCCTATATCGTCAACTCAAAACGGTATTTTAAGCGCAGGTCATCTCTGAGCAATCCCCCACCTTAATCTATAGGCAGTCACTCAAGGCTTTACTGTGACTGCCAACTTACCGCGCTCACCTCGCTGCGTATCACCAATCAGGTAAATCATCACACCCCTGTAAAGTTTCGCTTCAAGTGATCCTCCCTCTTGCTATACAGTGAACATTCATGGAGTGAAAAACAGGGATGAAAGAATGAAGATTAACTGTGATATGGGAGAAAGTTTCGGCCCGTGGGTTATGGGGCAAGACTCCGCTATCATGCCTTTTCTCGATATGGCCAACATCGCATGTGGTATGCATGCTTCCGATCCCTTGGTGATGCTCAATACCATTCGCCTAGCCAAACAGCATGGCGTCGCGATTGGCGCGCATCCCGGATATCACGATCTACAGGGATTTGGGCGTAGAAACCTGACACTGTCTGATGACGAGCTGTATGGATTATTTGTCTACCAAATCGGGGCGCTGCAACTGATGTGTGCCAGTGAAGGACAATCATTACGCTATGTGAAGCCGCACGGCGCACTATACAACACCATGATGAAAGACGATCATACCTTTGAGGTGTTACTGCAAGCGATGAAACACGCGATGCCCTCGCTCCCTTTGGTATGCATGGCGGTGCCCAATCAAGAAAAATACCAACAGCAAGCACACAAGCACGGTATTCATTTGTGGTTCGAGGCCTTTGTCGACCGAGCCTACAATGAGGATGGCCGACTGGTTGATCGCAGTATAGCGGGCTCGACCTACCAAGATCTTGACACCATCCGCGCCCAAGCCATCTCACTCATCGAACATCAACAAGTGACCACATTAACGGGGCGCCTCATTCCGATACAGGCGGATACCCTGTGTGTCCATGGCGATGGGAACCTCGCATTACCCACTGCCCAATTACTGGCCAATCTATTGCGCGATGAGGCGAAGCAGTGATGACAATAACTCCGGTCAGTGAGACAACGTTCCTGATTTCATTCGGTCAAACCATTACGCCTAAGGTGGCCGATACCATTGCGGCGGCGTTACCCATTATTCGTCAAGTCATGGGGAACAGTTTAATCGATATGATCCCCTCATACAGCTCGATACTCATTGAGTTTGATAATGGAATCATGGCGATGACATCGTGCATTCACGCCCTTGACCAGCAACTATCACGTGATAACGAGCTCGGTACGACAGCGCCCAATCAAGACACGCTAGAGATTCCTGTGTATTACGGAGAAGACGTTGCGCTTGATCAGCATGCAATATGCACTCATACCGGCTTATCATTCGAGGACATCGTACGATTGCATACCCAGCAAACCTATCGTGTTTATGCGTTAGGCTTTCTGCCAGGTTTTGCCTATTTAGGTCAACTTGATGACCGCCTCACCATACCACGCAAGACCTCACCCAGTTTTCGTATTCCCAAGGGCAGTGTTGCCATTGCAGATCAGCAAACCGCGGTGTATCCCAAAGCGTCACCGGGTGGTTGGCACGTCATTGGGCGAACGCCTGTTGATCTGATTGATTATCAGCGTCAGACGCTGACCTTATTCACCCCCGCGGCCAAAGTGCGCTTTGTGCCGATATCCCAAGCCACGTTTTTAGCCATGGGCGGACAACTCGATTCTTCCTTAGTGGAGGGAACACGATGTTAACCCTATTATCTGCCGGCCCACTCAGCTTAATCCAAGATCTCGGCCGAACTGGCCATCAGCACCTCGGAGTGAGTCCCGGCGGGCCAATGGACATGCACGCCTTTTTGTGGGCTAACCGACTGCTCGATAACCCGATGAACACGTCGTGTATCGAAATCACCGTCGGTATGTTTAATGCTCGGTTTGAGCAAGACACCACCTTTGCCTTAACCGGCGCCGATATGAATGCCACGCTTAACGGTACACCGATATCCGCATGGCAGAGTTACCACGCCAGCCCTGGCGATGTCTTGGTGTTAAAGGGAACACGCTTTGGGTTGCGCGCTTACTTGGCGGTTAAAGCCGGATTTAACGTGCCGACAGTGTTGCAGAGCACAGCAACGGTCATACGCGATGAGCTTGGTGGATTAGATACTCGTGGTAAAGCGCTTTGCGCGCAAGATACCCTTCCCTACTCCGCCACGCCGCCTATCATTCGTCGCCAGGTGCCCGCCGTTTTTATTCCAGATTATCCTTCGCAAGTGGTACTGGATTGCATTGCTAGCTATCAATTTGCGTGGTTTTCTAGCGACCAGCACCACCAATTTTTCCATAGTGAGTATACGCTCACCAACCACAGTGATCGCATGGGGGCGCGCCTGTCTGGAGCGCCGATTCCATGTCATCAGCAACGGCTGGTATCGGAAGGCATCGCTCTGGGTTCTGTGCAAATTCCGCCGGATGGCCAACCAATTATTTTAATGCGTGACCGACAAACCATTGGCGGCTATCCAAAGTTGGGGGGTTTAAGTGCACGGAGTATCAATACGCTCGCGCAATGCCAACCCGGCACCACCATCACCTTTCGCTTACTGCCATTAGAGCAGGCCATTGAACAGCAGCGAGAGTTCCAACAATTCTTCCGTCAAGGTTGGGAGTAACGGACACGCAGTGCCTTATTGGCCTCGTATAATAGTAGCCTCATAACCAAACTTCCGCGGCTGATTCTTTACGACGGCGCCTAACACAGGAAGGATGACGGATATTGGATTCATGCTCTACGCTTAACAGGCGCACATAACGAATTATCGCTCACATTCGCGGAGGCAGAGTCACTATCCGCGTACGCATCAACAAGGACGACTATGAAAATCATCAATGCTCGACTTCGCCATCAAGACTCGCTATTTACGTTAGTCTGTCACAATGGTCATATTCAATCGATCGATAAACAAACCGGATTCAGTGCCGAGCCAGCTGATATCAATGCCAACGGACACTTACTGTGCGCGCCTTTTGTCGAGCCGCACATTCACCTTGATGCGGTCATGACGGTCGGTGAACCTCGCTGGAACCAGAGCGGCACGTTATTTGAGGGCATCGCCTGTTGGTCTGAACGTAAACCGATGTTAACGAAAGAGGATGTCCAGTCTCGCGTGAGAAAAGCGGTGCAACTTCTCGTTGAGAATGGCGTTCAGCATATACGTACTCACATTGATGTTACTGACCCCGATCTCACTGCGCTCAAAGCGATAGTGGCACTCAAACCTGAGCTGACGCCATACATCGACTTACAAATTGTGGCCTTTCCCCAAGAAGGTATTTTCTCTTACCCCAATGGTAAGGCGCTGATGGAACAGGCCGTTACTTTGGGGGCCGATGTGATTGGTGGTATTCCCCACTTCGAATTTACCCGTGAATACGGAGTCGAGTCGATGCGTTGGGTGATGGACTTTGCCAAACACCATCACAAATTAGTCGATGTACACTGTGATGAAATTGATGATGACGCTTCACGGTTTCTCGAAGTGCTGGCGACTGCGGCACTTGAGTCAGGGATGGGAGATAAAGTCACAGCCAGTCATACCACCGCGATGCACTCTTATAATCAAGCCTACTGCTCAAAGCTGTTTCGATTATTAAAAATGTCCAATATCAATGTTGTCTCTTGCCCAACGTCCAATATTCACTTGCAAGGCCGATTCGACACCCACCCTAAACGTCGCGGTATTACTCGAATAAAAGAGCTGACGGCCGAGGGGATCAATGTGGCTCTTGCTCAAGATTCCATCCAAGATCCGTGGTACAGCTTAGGCAATGGCAAGTTAATCCGTGAGTTAGATTTTGCGCTGCATGCTTGCCATATGATGGGATACGATGACTTCACCTCTGGGCTAGATTTGATTACCGACAACGGGGCGAGAGTGCTCAACATTCAACAGCACTACGGCATTGAGGTTGGTAAGCCAGCGAATTTCATTATTTTAGAGGGAAGTGACGATCTCGATGTCATTCGCCATCAAGCGGAGGTGCTGTGGTCTGTTCGTCACGGCACAGTGATTGTGGAACGCCAACCAAGCCGACTGACCAAAACCATTGAGCTGTCAAAAGGATGAGTCTAAGCAGTCTAAGAGAGATGAGCTAAACAACTGCGAACATCAGGTGGGGAAAAACCGCGCTTCAATAACAAAAAGTGGCACTCTGATAGCTTTTCTTGGGGGAGGCAAGCATATAAAAGTGCCACTTCAATAGATGAACGCTTCAATGTTATTTATTTGCAAATAATTGCACTATTTCATGAATTAACCAAGTCGCTGACAACAAGTCTGCAGCCCCGCCGGGGCTGAGATTACGAGCGATAAGCTCGTCGTCAAATTTGATTAACTCAGCCTCTAAAGTGTGGTCTCTAATCGCGATATTTTCCAGTATTTGAGCGGCATAATTTTGTAAAAATCGCAATTCCTCGATTCCACCGCGAGAAACTACATTAGTATCATCATTCTGCGTCATAATGACCAATAATGTACGCAACAAAGATTCCTCTTCTGAGCACCCGGTTTGCAAACATTCTTGATACGTTGGCAAAGCATAATTCATGACAGTCGCCATCCCTGATGCCGCCTCTCCCCGAGCGCCGCATAATCCATACTGTTGATAGATACGCTCTCCTGCGGTGGCGGCAGGCAACTCAACTCGAGCTTTCAGTTCGTCATAGACCAATCCCTCACAGGACTGCCGTATCACCTCTTTGATATGCAATGCATCCACTTTAAGATGCTTGGCCTCTAACCACCCTACTGCCCCACAAATTAAACCAAGGTTAAAGATCATGCCTTTATGGGTATTCACGCCTTTTGTCGCGCGAAACATCACCCGTTCGGCTTCCTGACCAATGGGACGAAGTTGCCGAAGTAACTGACTCACATTTTGCTTGGCACTGGCTCTGCCTGCGACCACGAAGCGTTCCATGTAAGGGGCAATGGCATCGGCACTCGTGAGAAAGAGCGCAAGGTTCATATCATGGTGAGCCCCATTATTTCGCTTATCCACTAACCCCGGTTTTGGCGTCAAATAGACTTCGACATTCATGGCGTGATAAGCCAAGTTAGCCACTAACTTTGGTAAGCTAAATACCGGTTTCTGACTGGGAGAAGGAGTCGCCACGATTACCTCGACTAAATAGCGTTATGTTCCATTAAGAGTAGCACTCATAGTCACTGGTCATTTCTTCAATGAACCTCATCAATTCACTTAAATCATGACGTCGTGAACGGGCGCACAATTTGGCATCTTTTTCACACAAGAAACACCGTCTTCTTGGTAACTGAACACCTTGGCGTGAGATAACTTTTCCATCTACATCAATAACATCCAAGTCCATTAAACGCCCTAACGGATGGTGATTTTCAATCTTCATCATGGCTTTTTTAAGCAACGTCGCCGAAGGGGCCTGAATGCAGATCATCGTTTCTGGGCCGGTTTTCTCATTGATTTTCTGACTGCCAAGAATTTTCCAACCGTTTTCAGCACACATTTTTCGTACGGCTTGCAGGCCCGCATTCATGACTTTCAAACTCGGACGATTCATTTTTACGGGCCCTGGCATATTAATGCGAAAAGAGACCACAGGAAGAGAATGTCGCTTAATCCAAGTTAACTGTTGCTCACCGCGAACGGCTCTGCGTTTCATTAAATCACTTAAACCGACTTCAACGTCGATGGGTATCGCCATGTGTATTACCTATTTTTTGCTAGAGTTGGCTGCAAATTGCCAATAGTGTTGCTTTAATGAAAAGAACAGACATCAATACTGCGAGCTTGTGTGCATGAACACATTCGCTCGTCACTTTAATGTCGCGCGAAGAAAGGTGACAATCTATGCGCTTCGTCAATTAGCGGTCATATTCGTCAAGATACGGAGCGTTGTTTATAAGATGCCTTCACCGATGATGAGAGTTTTTTTATCATGGCATAGCGACGTATATCACTTTCAAACAAGATCTTAATACTGTTTATGAATTTTATAGCGTTAATTAATAAGCTAATGAAATAATAGATAAAAAATAAATAACCTTCAAATAGGCAATCAAGAAAAAGGAAAAATGAAGCGGGGATAATAGACATCGCATCGAACCATGATAAACCTCGAAGAGACGCCAATAACCGCGTCATTCCATCAACAAACTCTATAATGAGGGTTACAATAAACATTGATTAATTTATAGTTAACAACCAATATGTTAATCAGATTTATGGGGTCGCTTTGCAAACAACTGGGCCACTCGATACCTCTGTTCAATTTTCACCCTCAATAGAGCCGATGCACAATGGAATTCATAGATGTACTGATTGTTGAAGATGAGCCGACGATTGCGGAGTTACACAGCTATTATCTGCAGCGTACCCACCGCTTCCGTGCCACAGGCGTTGCCAAATCCATCGCCGAAGCTCGAAAAATCATCAGGATTATGAAACCTCAACTCATTCTTCTCGATAATTTCTTACCGGATGGCAAGGGCATTGAGTTATTGAAAACATTGAATACTCAGGACACGCCCCCCGATGTAATTTTCATTACCGCAGCGACCGATATAGAGACCGTACGTGAAGCGGTACGCTGTGGGGTGTTTGACTATCTATTGAAACCCATCGCCTATGAACGCATGGCCGATTCGCTTGATCGTTACCTTAAGTACACCAGTTCACTCAAAGCCAGCGATAATGTCAGTCAAAGACACGTCGATGATTTATTTAATTTTCAAGCCAAACATACCCATATAGAAAGTTTACCGAAAGGCATTGATGAGTTGACGCTGGATAAATTGAAAGCGTTATATAAACACTCGGATGAGGCTTATACCGCCGAGTCATTGGGCAGCGCCTTAGGTATCAGTAAAACAACGGCTCGCCGTTATTTGGAGTTTGGAGTCGAGAGTGGTTTTTTAGAAGCCCATATCGTGCATGGAAAAGTCGGCAGACCAGAACGTATGTATCAAAGAAAACACTGACCTTGTGAGATATGGGGCAACCTCCTCGCTGCCCCACACCCTAACATGTCGCCCATTAACGGTGCTTTGCAATCCTATCTAGCTTATCGATTAACTGCGTTTCTTTCTCGATTTCGGCAATACGCTCATGCGCCTCTTGCGCTTGCTGGATATCTTGCTCGGCGACCTGTGCGATATTTTTCGAATCCTCAGACATCGAATTCAACTCATTACGAAATTGGTCAGAATCCGTTTCCACTTGCGTGAGAACATGACTAATACTTTCAATGCCGTGACTGATATCCGTAATCGCTTTCGTCACTTCCTCAATCGTATTGCCTGTTTCATGCACGCTGGTTTGAGTGCGCTTAGAGAGCGCGCGAACTTCATCGGCCACCACCGCAAATCCTCGTCCCGCCTCTCCAGCACGGGCGGCTTCTATCGCTGCGTTCAGGGCAAGCAAGTTAGTTTGATCGGCAATACCACTGATCGATTGAATAATATGAACGATGCGTTCGGCACTGTCTTTTAGATTTGCCATCCCTTGCATTAAGTTTTCTCGCTCAGCCTGTTGCTGATGAATTTGCCTCATAAATTGAGAAAACTGCGAGGCCAGTTCACTTTGCTGACCGGCGGCCGTCGAAGAATGAATAGCGCTACTTTCCAGTTGTTCAATGGCACTTTGCAGCATCGGATTAATGTGCGTCATATGCTCTATCACACTACGCTGTAATGAACTGATTTTCCGCTCTCCGACTAACTGCATTTGTACGTAATAACTGATAAACGAGGCCAAATGAAACCCAAAGTTATCGGCGTAATCATCGTGAAAACGCTCATTCTCACCGACTTTAAAAAAGGCAATCGCCGTCACCGTCTGATTCTGGTGCAACCCTAAGAATTCACCAAACGTGGAGAAACCCGACACGCAACCCCCAACTCAAACTCTCAGGGTCATTAAGGCGGCGTAAAATACAGTCATTGAGAATCATCGCGACCGGCTTAGAGGGTTTTCCAGCTAAGAACTTACGGTAGTCTGCAGTGGTTGATTGGACAAAATCCTTGGCCTTAACCAAAAATAAACGTTCGCCAAAGCCGAAATCACTAAAGAAGCTCAGTGAACCATCTGCATTGATGGTCGCGACCGAGCGAATAAACATTTCGTCACCGACTTCCACGCCAAACGAGTATTCATTAAGTTTGGACTCAAGATTTTGTGGTGTGCAGTTGAAGTAATGGCATAACCACTCCACTGGCGTTTGCAGTTGTAGCTGATCATTTAGTACCGAAGATAAGGTGCGCGTCATCGGGTTAAAGTCGACAATATCAAAGCCATGCTGTGTATTATCAAAGTTATGACTTTTCATAATGCCATAGCGATACCCCGGAGCCACTTTTGCAAAACACATCACCACACTGTCAGATTTGATCTCACCATTGACAGCAACGGGCGCATTTTTAAAATCCAACTTACCACCCGCACTACCGCCGATGAAATAACAAGGAAATTGCTTCGATTGATACATCGCTTTAGTAAAGAAATCTTCGCTACCGATCGCCCCATCAAAATACGTCAATGAAATGGTGTCTCGACTGTCTATCTCAAAGGGAACTTTGACCTTTTTCAGTTCATTAATGATTTTCTGTACGCGTTGCTCCGACTGAGCATACAAACTGGTGCTGGCATTCTTCTCGTGAGGAAAAAGTGGCACACTGTGTATAGACAATTGCTCAAATAAGCGTGCCGAAAAAGCGTGCACAATCACACGGTCCCAACTGCTCGGGGCGTCATGATATAACTTGTCAACCTGTTGGCTGCCGCCCAACTCTCCAGCCGTCATGATACCGATGATCTGTTTGGCATAAGGCATGGCATCCATTAAGCGGCGGTTCACCTCATTAAAGTTACAATGTGGCGAAATGAACGCTAACACTAACGCGGTGCCACCGACCAATTCACACTCAGCCAACGATTGAGCCTGTATTTCGTTACTTTTAAGCGCTTTTGTCCGGGTAACTAAACCGTCAGATTCGACGCTCTGACGTGCTGATTTCTTTTTGAAAAACATAGATAACCTCTTGTTATAGCTTTTTTTTATTCTGTAATTCACAGAGGGATAGAGCGAAAATTGAACCAACCAATTCGTTCGCTAATGAACGACGCTCAAATGCATTGAAATATTATTTTAATTATTGAGTTGTTAACGAATGTATTATTCATTTTAGATAGATGTATCCAAGATGTGATGACAGTTAATTATAGATGATAATGACCAATCGCGAATTCTTCAGCGATAAAAAAACCGGCGTTCAAGCCGGTTTTTTAAGGGCATGACAGTGTTCACTCGGTGGATTAATCGGTCCCCTCGCGGCGCCCTATGGGACGTTTTGCCCAGTACCCGGCTAATACCGACCCGGATAAATTGTGCCAAACAGAGAAAATGGTCCCGGCCACAGCAGACGCAGGCGTAAAAAATTTCATCGCCAGTGCCGTGGCTAACCCGGAGTTCTGTAAACCGACTTCAAACGCTACCGTGCGACAGATTTTTTCTTCAAAGCCGAGAAAACGACAAACCCAAAAGCCGAGCGTTAATCCAACGCTGTTGTGAATAACCACCGCCAACGCCACAATCGGCCCAATCTGTGTCAATTGCTGAGCATTTAAGGCAACGACAATGGCAATGATGGTAACAATCGCCATCATAGAAACCAACGGCAGAACATTCTCAATCTTGGTAGTAAACGAATGAAAATACACATTAATAATGACGCCCAAAGCAACTGGCACCAAGACGATTTTGACCAAACTTATTAGCATACTGAGCACGGGAACATCGACATTTTTTCCCGCCAATACAGCAACCAAAAACGGCGTCACGACAACACCCGCTAAGGTGGATATTGCCGTCATAGTGATCGATAACGCCACATCCCCTTTGGCAAGATAACACATGACATTAGACGATGTGCCACCAGCAACGCTCCCCACTAATACCATACCAACGGTCAACGTTGGATCAAACCCTAAAACAAAACTGACCGCCAACGCGGTTAAGGGCATCACGCTAAACTGCAGGATTAACCCCGCGCCAATCGCGCGTTTGTTTTTCACGACATTGAAAAAATCATCAGGACGCAATGTCAATCCCATCGCTAACATAATGACAACGAGCAGCGGCACTATGGCCCCTTTTAACCCCGTAAACCATTCTGGTTGCCAAAAGGCACATAATGAAAACACTACCGCCCATACCGGAAAGAGGTGGGTCAATTTTTTAAGCATGATACATTCCTTGTCATTCTACTCATGGTGCGTTAATCCAATGGCGCATCAAAATCGAGACTATTCTCGGTAAATCTAATTTATTTTTATCCATTTTCATGGTCTTGAATCCACCTTAAGCCTAACGGTTTTCCTTGTCCTTGCCTATAGTTAGCGGCTCGTCAACATTATAATTTATCGACATAAATAAAAAGGCCAGCATTCGCTGACCTTTAAAACGCTATAGCGCCGAACTCGCGGTTCTTCTCTATGGAGTTTTTATTATTTTTTTTCACCGACAGGCAAAATCGTACGACCATATTCATTATTCAGAACCGTCGCCATTGCGAAATAAATCGCACTTAAACCACAGAAAATACCTTCATACCCTGCAATTTTTCCGATCGCGTGACTGCCAGTGAAGTGTTCAGCGGCCAATAATCCAAATAGGATAGTCAGAGAACCAAACACCACTTGCTTTGCTTTCGGGTAACGTAGCGAACCGATAAACATAAAGCCGGTAAAAATACCCCATAATGCCAAATAACACCCCATGAATGCAGGCGGTGTTGCCGCAAAGCCCATTTTAGGCAAGGCAATAAGACCAACGAGAGTTAACCAAAACAATCCGTAAGACGTAAACGCGGTCGTCCCAAAGGTATCGCCCCGTTTAAAGCACATCATACCCACTAAGACTTGACCTAACCCACCGTAAAAAATTCCCATGGCCAAGATCATAGAATCTAAAGGAAAAAAGCCCGCATTATGAATATTAAGTAATACGGTCGTCATCCCAAATCCCATTAAACCTAAAGGGGCTGGGTTGGCTAATTTTGTTGACATTCAAATCACCTGAATAAGAGAAATATAAATAGAATTGGAAATGAAGCGCGGATTGTAAAGAAGGACGATCGAAAAGATAGATATTAAAAATGAAATGTAAGATTTCATTTTAATTATTCATAAAAAAAGAAGGCTCACTGGCAAACGCAGTCAGCCTTCAATCACCGTCGATGGCCACTCTCCATCAAATCTCAAATGACCGACCAGCCCTCCTATACAACTTGCAGTTTAAGGTGTCGGGTAAGTGTGCCGTCATCCAATCGATACAGTTCATCCAGTAATGCCATGGGGAAGCTACCTGGCCCTTGTGCTCGCTGAGCGGCTACCTCACCAGCCACACCCAATATTGCTGCCGCCGCAACTCCAGCGTGCTCGCTTATTGCCGCAAAGGCCGAGGTTAAGGCCGTTAAGGTGCAGCCCATTCCGGTCACATAGGGCATCAACGCATGGCCATTCTTTAACTGAACCGAGTAGTCCTGAGTGACAACGTAATCCACCTCCCCCGAGATAACCACACTTGCCGCGTACTCAGCCACTAACGCGCGAGCGGCCTGCAGTGCCGCCTCACTGCTATCGAGCACGTCAACCCCTTTACTGTTGGCTTGCTCACTCGCTAACGCTATGATCTCGGAAGCATTCCCTCGAATAATGAGCCTATCCGCTAAGCGTGCAAGCGCTTTTGAGGTTTCAGTTCGTACAGCGCTTGCCCCGCAGCCAACAGGATCGAGAACCACGGGCTTAGCATGGCGATTCGCTTGCTCTACCGCAAAATGCATGCGAGCGATCCAATCATGATCGAGAGTACCGATATTGACCACCAGCGCACCAGCATGAGACATCATCTCACTCATTTCTAATCTCGAATGCGCCATGATCGGAGAGGCGCCCAATGCGAGTAACGCATTGGCCGTGGTATTCATGACAACAAAATTGGTGATATTGACCACCAACGGCTTTTGCTTGCGCACTTCAGCCAACGCTTGTGTAACCTGTTCTATCAAGAATGTTGATATCATCTGCTCTTACTTAACCTCTAAAGCTTGCTGCCAAAATGCCACTTCCATACGTGTCGCAGTTTGAAATATTTCCACTAGGTTCTGACCGCGCTCGCTGGCAATATCAATGCTTGCCAGCATGTGATTCAAGTCGTGTCTTTGTTTTGCTATCTCACTTTGAAAGCTCTCTGACGCATACAGCTCTATCCAGCGGCGATAAGGATTCGCCACAAGTACGGTACTGCCGCTGTTCATTCGTTCATGACCGATCACAGCGTACCCGATGGCACAAGGTGCCAGCGCAACGTACAAATCCACCAAATCTCCTGCCATACCCACATCAAAGACATAGCGTGTGTAAGCGATCGTCGCGACATCTTCTGGTTCATGTTCTAGCGCACTTGCCGCTATCCCCCATTCAGCACAATAAGACACATGGTGATCCATTTCCTCGTTAAGCAAGCTATCGATACTTGGCAATGCCAACTGCATATCGTGCAACGTCCGCGATTTATAAACAGCGAGCGCATAAGCCCTAATGCGCTGCTTTAGAAATAGAAAATCTTGTTTGAGATAATGCAGATATTGAGACGACGCTAGCGTGCCTTGTGCTAATTGCTCCACAAATGTGTGGTTGATATAGTCATGCCACTCCTGTGAGCATGCCTCAATCAAGTCTTGATCGTTCATTAGTCCTCCCCTTTCTATTCGCCGACATTCAAGACATAGTCTTTGGCATTCGGCCGCGTTTTAATCATCTTATGGTCATACAAAAACTCGGCATAATCGTTGTAACGCTGCAGATCAACCGCACCAGGACGCAGCGCAAATCGTGTCAACGTCTGCTGCCAAGCCTGTTTGTTTAAAGGGGTATCAAGGGTATCGGGCGCATAAGCAATAAACTGCTGCCATGCCTTTTGAGGATGATTGATGATATAAGTGGTAGCTTGCTCAAGTGCAGTGTTGAAGGCGGCGATTTCCTGCTTGTCATAATGTGCCGAGTTAACAACAAACACCAGTTCATCGTAACTGGGAATGCCATGTTCTTCGGGATAAAATTGTTGAACTTTATAGCCTTCCAATGCCAGTTGGTTGGTTTCAAAGTTACGGCATCCGCCAGAGATGGCATCGACTTTTCCCGATGCTAGCGATGAGGATAACGCCCAGCCAACATTAATGATGGTCACATCAGATAACGTTAAGTTCGCCTCCGCTAACATGGCTCCAATCGAGGCTTCTTCGCTGCCTGGAGTCGAAATACCGATCTTTTTACCTTTAAGATCGGCGATGGTATGGGGTTTCCCGTCATCGAGCATCATTAAGGCGTTAAGTGGCGTCGCAATCAATGTGGCGGAACGAACCAACGGTAAACCAGCGGCCACATCCATGGTTAAATCCGGTTGATAAGAAACCGCCATATCTACTTTCCCAGCGGCCACTAACTTTGACGGTGTACTTGGGTCCGCCGGTTCTTGGATGGTGACCTGCAAACCTTGAGCTTTAAAGTAGCCGCGTTCTTGGGCGATGATGATGGGACCGTGGTTGGGATTAACAAACCAATCAAGCATTAACGTCATCTCTTTTTGCGCAGCCAGCACATGACTCGACACCAACAACGCCAGTAACATTAGTGCCCGCCGTAGCGTATTTTTTTTCATCACTTTTTTCCTTTTCATTCGTTTATCCGATTTTTATTGGTTTTCCCAAGGGATCCATTTTTTCAATAACGTGTCTGTCACAAAATACAAAGTCACCGATAACACGGCCAAAATACATAATGCTGCGAACATCTCATCAATGATCATCCGAGCATTGGCTTGGATCATGAGATACCCCAACCCACCACTGGATCCGACCCACTCGCCAACCACCGCGCCAATTGGTGCCATCACAACCGCCACGCGCACCCCTGAGGCGAGTGTCGGCAACGATGCGGGTAATTGAATCTCTCGTAATAATTGCCATTTTGAAGCTCCCATGGTTTTGGCCAAGTCGAGATAACCAGTTGGGGTATTACGTAATCCGTCGTAACAACATGTGGTCACGGGAAAAAACAGGATGATCGCGGAAATAACGACCTTTGAGGCAATGCCATAGCCCAGCCACAACATGAGCACTGGCGCCATAGCAAAGACGGGAATGGCTTGGCTGGCGATAAGAATGGGGAGCAGCCATCGTTTAAGCGGGGTAAACAACAGCATCAGCAGCGCGAACAGTAACCCCATCGCTAACCCCATGCCCAGCCCCAACACCATCTCTTGCGCGGTAATCCACGTATTTTTTAGCAAGACAGCATGACGCACGATTAAACGCTCAAAGACCGCCACCGGCGATGGCAAAATGAAACTGGGCATAGCAAAGACCACGACGACGAGCTGCCAAAGACTGAGAATAACCCCAAGGCTTATGGCAAACCGAACCGCCGGATGTGTCAGGCGCTCTTTTTTTGTTAAGCGCTGGGCAATGGTGTTATGTAACGTCATATCACTCATCATCTTTCTCCAACTGTTGCAATATCGCTTGCTGTAAAGCGGCGCATTCGCCATCTATGATTCGCGGTGGCGCAGCGGCTGGTACGCTCAGTGGTTCCGCCCGTGCTGGCGTGCCATAGAACACATACAATTGCTCAGCCAAACGCACCGCTTCTTGGGGATCATGCGTGATCAGTACCACAGTCTTATCTTTTAACAACGAAGCGGATAACGTCTGCAGCTTATGTCGTGTCACCGCATCGAGTGCCGAAAAAGGCTCGTCCATCAAGACCAAAGGCTTGTCTTGCATTAACGTTCTTGCGAGCGCCACACGCTGACGCATCCCACCGGAAAGCTGAGCAGGCATGGCGTAAGCACAATCAGCCAACCCGACTTGAGTCAGTAACGCCATCGCCCGTGATGTCTCTTGCTTGGCCATCTCGCGCGTCGAAAAACGCGTACTTAAACCGACGTTATCGAGCACGTTGAGCCATGGCAGCAGTAAATCCTGCTGTGCCATATAGGCAATGTGTCCATGCACCCCATCAATGTCGGTCGAGCAGTGAGCATCGACCCTATGCACTTGTCCGTGCCATTGGACTTGCTTATCTAATAGTCCAGCGAGGTAGCGTAATAAGGTGGTTTTCCCGCTACCGCTCCGTCCTAAAATGACGGTCCATTGCTGAGCAGGAATACGCATATTCAGGTTATGAAAAATCCAATCTTGACTGTCGTTGTAGTGCAGGCTGGCGTTCATTAATTCCAGACCAAAAGCATTAGCGCACATCGTCATGTCCTGCAAAAAAATGATGAACCGGCCCATGCCCTTGCCCTACCTGCAATTCATCAGCGTGAGCAATGGCTTGAGAGAGGTATTGCTTACTCAGCATGACCGCTTGGCGTAAGTCATTTCCTTGAGCAAGATAGGAAGCGATAGCCGACGACAACGTGCAGCCCGTACCATGCGTGTTAGATGTCAGCACCCGTTTTGCGGTAAAACGTTGTACCGATTGAGGAAGAATCAATAAGTCGTTGCAGTTCTCATCCGCGTCTAAGTGACCCCCTTTTAGCAAGATGGCTTTGGCGCCCAGTGTGCGTAAATGAGCCACCATGTCATTCATTTGCTCTTCTGTTTGCGGAATAGGTTGCCCCGTCAAGGCAGCACCTTCGGGTAAGTTGGGGGTAATAATATCCGCTAAAGGAATGAGCCTCTCTTTGAGAGTATTCAGCGCTGTTTGCGCCAACAATAAGTGGCCGCTAGTGGACACCATGACAGGATCAAGCACCACGTGCTTGGGCTGGTATTGTCGTATTTTCTCCGCGACAACGTCGATGATATCGGCATCCGCCAACATGCCAATTTTGACCGCCACAATGTTCAAATCGAGAAACACCGCATCGAGCTGGCTAGCAATATGGTCGACTGGAATGGGAAAAATGGCGAAGACGCCTTGCGTATTTTGCGAGGTGATGGCCGCAATGACTGAACACGCAAAGCTGCCAGTGGCGGATAAGGTCTTAATATCAGCTTGAATGCCGGCCCCGCCACCACTGTCGGATCCAGCGATCGTCAGTACAACGGGGATTGAGTGTTGGCGTGTATCCTGTCGGTGTTGCGGTGTAGATGTGGCCATGGTTGCTCCTATTACAGACGTATAGGAACTGCCTTTGGCTATGCTCGAAGGGATCGGAGATCGGACTCGCAAACGCGAACAGAAAAATCTCAGTGAGAGTCAAAGTGCAAATAGTTCCCTACGCCAGTGTTAACTGAATCAGGTTCAGCGGGTCTCGAACTTCGATCTCAGCCTATACAGAATCTGTACTGGCCCCCCGACTATTTGGTGAAAATCATAACAGGCTAAATGAGTAAAAGGTATCGCTTTGTTGATTCAGCTCGCTGAGCACTCCATTTATGAGAGAGAAGTAACACTTTGCTAAGCAATGACTGATAAGACTATGATGACATGCGTATCAACTGGAGACAGCCCACCACGAGAGCACATTGACGACGATGGGGCATCGCCAATGTGATAGCCTTATTTAAGCGGCAAATTCTCTTCGCAGTATCTCGACACCGGCATGTAACGCGCGCATTTTTTCGCGGGCAACATGGCGAGACAACGGTGCCATGCCACAGTTCGTACATGGGTACAATTTATCGACGTCCACATACTTCAGGGCTTCTCGTAGCGTTGCGGCCACCTCTTCTGGGGTTTCTATTTCATCGGTGGCCACATCGATTGCGCCCACCATGATTTTTTTACCGCGTACCAACTCCATTAATTCCATGGGGACATGCGAGTGGTGGCATTCAAGTGAAATAATATCGATGTTCGATTGCTGTAGTTTCGGGAACACGGCTTCGTATTGACGCCATTCCTCACCCAAAGTTTTTTTCCAATCTGTGTTGGCTTTGATGCCGTAGCCATAACAAATGTGGACCGCGGTCTCGCATGTTAGCCCTTCGATCGCTCTTTCCAGAGTCGCTATCCCCCACTCATTGACCTCATCAAAAAAGACATTAAAGGCGGGCTCATCAAATTGAATGATATCGACGCCAGCTGCCTCTAACTCCTTCGCTTCTTGATTGAGAATTTTAGCAAATTCCCACGCCAATTTTTCCCGGCTTTTATAATGTCCATCGTATAACGTGTCGACCATGGTCATTGGCCCAGGCAGTGCCCATTTGATCGGTTGATCCGTTTGCTGTCGTAAAAACTTGGCATCTTCCACAAACACCGGCTTTTGCCGAGAGACTTCTCCTACCACAGAAGGGACACTGGCGTCATAACGGTTGCGAATTTTCACCGTTTGACGATGTTCAAAATCGACCCCATTAAGGTGTTCAATAAATGTGGTCACAAAGTGCTGACGGGTTTGTTCACCATCACTCACAATATCAATGCCCGCTCTTTGTTGCTCTTGTAACCCAATACGTAGCGCGTCCTGTTTGCCATCAATCAATTCTTGGCCGTCCAGTTTCCACGGTGACCACAGAACTTCGGGCTGGGCAAGCCAAGTGGGCTTGGGCAAACTGCCCGCGGTTGAGGTCGGAAATAATTTCTTCATAATATAAGCCACTGTCAATGTGAGTGAATGATTAAGCGTAGTTCGCCACGGACTGTTGCAGAAACTCCCGATAAGGTTGAATGAAGTTTGCTTCCACAAACTTGCCTTGCTCGATGGCCAACTGGCTACGCTCTTCACGGTCGTAAACAATATCGGTAAGCGAATGTTCGGGGTTGTTTAAATTCGGCTGATAACGCTCGCCAGCTTCCGCATGGGCGTTATAAATCTCAGGACGATAGATGCGTTGGAAAGTTTCCATCGTACTGATCGTGCTAATCAGCTCTAAATTAGTATAGTCATTCAGCAAATCACCAAAAAAGTAAAACGCGAACGGTGCTTTGCTGTTTTTAGGCTTAAAGTAACGCACTTGTAAGCCCATTTTCTTAAAATACTGCTCAGTCAATGATGATTCATTCGGCTCATACTCAAAACCTAATACCGGGTGATGATTGTCGGTGCGTTGGTAAACTTTACTGTCAGACACACTCAAGCAAATCACTGGACGTTTTGAAAAGTTGTCTTTATACACATCCGAATTCACCAATGACTGGAAGATTCGTCCATGCAATACCCCAAAGTCTTCTGGGATACTGAACGTCTCTTTATTCTTGTTATACTCTGGCAATAACACACTGAAATCGTAATCACGCACATAAGAAGAAAAATTATTCCCGACGATACCTTCCAGACGCTGATTGGTCTTGCGATCGACAATGTAGGTTTTCAACACTTCAATCGACGGGAATACTTCGCTGCATCCCTCCAAATCCATATCTGCTGAAATAATTTCCAGCTCCACACTATAGCGATCACCATTGGGATTATCCCACGTTGCTAATTCATTGAAGCGTGCGTCGATCATATCTAAAGCACTACGCAAATTCTTCTGGCGATGTTCTCCACGTGCTAAGTTCGCAAAATTAGTGGTCGTACGCGTATTCGCGGCTGGATGATAGTTCTCATCGAGAGTGATGCTTCTAATGTTAAATGCAAATTCTGTCTTCATAGCGATCCGATATCCAATTGTCTGAGGTAAAAGGTGATATGCCGCTTTGCTATTGCATCGAAGACTGACGCAAAAAATCGAGCGAAAAGCGATCATCATCCGTTCTAATGTTATGTCCTGACTATTTTTATAACCGGATCGACATATAAAGAATAATGTTATTACTTAATGTTCAGCATGAAGAAGATTCATAATGACGGGTCAGTAGGGCGTTGAGGGACGAAAGCTCTTGAAACGCACAGAAAACAGGAAATGACGTTTGCTTAAGATTCTTAAGTAAAACTTAAGTTAATCACCATACAGTACTGACTTTACCCTCAATTGGTAGTCATTATGTTTACAACGACACTCAACAAATTTGCAGCGCGTATGCAGATGAAAGTACCGACCTTCATTGTACTTATGTCAGCCTACTTTGCTTTGGTACTCAATCACCCTGTGGTGAGTAAAATTTTTGAACTCAGTAACAATGTATCCGATGTCTGGTTTCCTTATACCGCGCCGCTACTGTTATTTTGTGCGTTCCTGATTATTTTTTCTGTTTTAGCGATTCCGTATTTGATCAAGCCGATCATGATCATACTGACATTAACGTCAGCGATCGCCTTATTTGCCGCAGAAACCTATCATGTCTTGTTTAGTACTGACATGATGGAAAATGTGTTTGAAACCAATACGTCCGAAGTGTCGTTTTATGTCAATGCTCCTTCTATCTTATTCGTCATTGCCTTGGGCGTTGTGCCATCCATTCTGATTGCCATGGTACGCTTTCGTTACCATTCGTCATGGCTAAAAGAGATCGCTCACCGCTTGATGGTCGTTTTGATTGGCGCCGTAGGTATTATTGTGATCGCCTTAACGACGTATAAAGATTATGCGTCGGTTGGTCGAAACAACCACTACCTCAGCCAAATGATCATTCCTGCCCATGTTTACAATACGTTTCGATATATACAAAAGAACTACCTGACAACACCGTTGAAGTACACGCATTTAGGGCAAGATGCGACATTAACGCCAGCCCCCAATGGAAAACCAACGCTAATGGTGTTTGTACTCGGTGAAACCGCACGCGGTATGAACTTCCATCAAAATGGTTATGCGCGCGAGACCAACCCTTATACCAAAAACCTAGGCTTAATCTCTTTTCAACACGTGTCTTCTTGTGGCACCTATACCGCGCTTTCTGTGCCGTGCATGTTCTCTAATATGACACGCCAGCATTACAATAAAGCCAAAGCAAATGCGCGTGATAACGCTGTGGATATTATTGCCAAAAGTGGCGTCAAAACGCTATGGATCGATAACGATGGCGGTGATAAAGGCGTCGCGAAACACACGACACTGATAAAAATTAACGCAGAGAAAAAAGATAAGAATTGTAATGGCTCGACCTGCTATGACGCGGAAATGTTTGCTGATGCCAAACAGTTCATTCAGCAAGACCATACCAATAAGTTTTTGGTTTTGCATTCCATCGGTAGCCATGGTCCAACCTATTGGCAACGTTACCCCGATCAAGATGCACGGTTTAAACCGGCGTGTAATCGCAGTGATATTGAAAACTGCACCGATCAAGAAATTACCAATGTCTACGACAATACCTTGATCTATACCGATTACATTCTTTCACGTGTGATTACCCTCTTAAAAGAGAATGCATCCGATTACAACGTGGCCATGATTTATATCTCCGACCATGGTGAATCATTGGGTGAAAACGGCTTATATTTGCATGGAACGCCCTACGCGATTGCCCCTAAAGAGCAAACTACCGTGCCTTGGTTACTGTGGTTACCTAAGCAATACGCACAACAAAAACAGTTCAACCTCGCCTGTTTAAAACAAAAGGCCTTACATCAGCCAGTCAGTCACGACAACGTATTTCATACCTTACTGGGATTATATGGTGTGAAAACAGCCGATAAGGATCCAACGTTAGATCTCACCGCCAACTGCCGTCAGTCGGCGCAATAACAGGATGAAAACGAGCCGTATTCAAATGAACAATGAACCGATTATAAACGTACAGGATTGCGCCGTATTGCCTATACGTTTGTACACAGCTACAACGGTGTGAAGTGGCTAGTGAAAAATGAGGCAGCCTTTCAACAAGAGTTAATGATCTTCGTACCGCTTGTTGTGATTGCCTGTCTGTTACCGTTTTCTCTCCTACAAGTGGTCTTTATTGTGCTTTCGATGATGTTTGTGTTGTTTGCCGAGATGGTCAATAGTGCCATCGAGGCCGTCGTGGATCGAATCGGATTAGAATTCCACCCCTTATCTAAGGTCGCAAAAAACATCGGCTCAGCGTGTGTCACGCTGAGCATTATTATGTCCCTCATGGTTTGGGGGACACTTCTCTGGCTACTCGTTGCCCACTAGCCCTACAATAAAATGGACGCCTTCTCGGTTGAGAAGGCGTCCATTTTTTGCGTTCGTAAATGTGCTAGATTTAGTGAGTGAATGAAGAAGGCCGAGACAAGCGAGTTAAATACGCTTTCATTTCCAGAGAGTGAATATCCTCAACGTTAATACTGTCTTGCCCTAACACGCCATATTTCTTAGGACAGGTATGAGTAAACAAACCAATACATTTGGCACCCGCGGCATCCGCTAGGTGTAATGGACCAGTATCGCACGATAAAAACGCCGTGGTGTTTTTCAGAAAACTCCCCAGAACGCGTATATTATTGTTTTGATAGGTTAAACCATTGGCAATCAGCGGTGTCTGGATATCAGGACTGAGTATTTCAACCCACTGAATAGGCACAGAACTGTAAGTTTGAAGGGTATCGAGAATCCCGTGCCATGTCTTATCACTCAATTTCTTTGCTCCACGAGCCCCTCTAAAGAAGGCGATCGTCAGCTCTTTATCTTGACATAGCGCGTGCTTTGCAACGATCCCTTCCGATAACTCCTGCACGGTGAAGGCCATTTCATGGCTTGCGCGATTTAACTTTTGCTTTGTTAAACGCTCGACTAAAAACAGCTTATGGAACGCGCTATGTTTTTCAGCCGTAGCGTTATTAAATACATGGGTAAAGGCGCTATTTCGTCCTGGATGATCCGAGGCCACTTTATTTCTGGCTGGAATCATCGACGCGATCAAACTGTCTTCAGAAGAAGAATATGACGTCACTAATAAATCAAACACTTGCGTCTTCAACTGTTGCATTTGTTTATAAAAAGACCATAACTTGCCTGCTGAAAAGTGCGAGTACACGATATTATCGATACCAATCTCTTCAAATATTTGTCCTTGCCAAGGCTGAGACAATAGCAGGGTAATATGCGCATGTGGGTAGGCAGCTCGCATTTGTTTGACAAATGGCAACAGAAAAAAACATGTTACCGATTCGCTTATTATTACGAACAATTAAAATCGTTTGTACGTGTGAGGCCGGAATAAGCTCGGCACGACGATAGGTATCATTGCCCAATGCCTTGTATAACATCGGTTCAAGTAGCGACATTCTCTGACGACGGTAATGGTCAACTTGACGTAAGACATTATTTATACTCATAAAACCTCAATAGCAACGTGTTGTGCTCTTTATAGTATAAATAGAAACTTAAATTAAACTTAAGAAGGATGAAGAATTCATAATACTTTCACAAAGCAAAAAACGCCGTCACCAGACAGCGCTTTAATCTCAAACACGTGTTCTCTACCTCGCCCTCAATCCGCGCGAGCCGCAGAAACCACGCGCATTAACAGCACACACACCAAAAGCGCCGCGCCAAAGTTATACAGCATTCCCGAAACAAACGCGGAGGCATACTGCCCTGCTAATCCAGTGCCATCGGGCGCGGTTGATAGTGCGTAATTAAACAAAATGCCAATGACCGCCACCCCTAATGCCGCGCCAACTTGTTGTACCGTAGAAACAACACCAGAAGCCATGCCGGCCTGATAAGTCGGCACAAATCCCAAGACCAGATTCAATAATGGCGTCATAATCAGTCCCTGACCAAACCCAATGACAACCAAAACAGGAATCAGATGAACAGCGACTAATGCTGAGCCAGCAAGGGCAACCTGAATGATTAATAGACCGATTGACAAGGCATAAAGCATGGCGCCTACCACGATAGCCTGAGTGTGCCATTGTTTGACCCATTTGGGCGCGACGAGTGAAGCCATCACAAACCCCACACTACATGGCGCAAAAATACTACCAGCAATGAAGGGATCCAGACCGAGCCCGGTTTGTACAAGCAAGGCAAAACTTAAGAAAAATGAGCTGGATGTGGAATACACCAGCAACACCAACACAACCCCCAAAGCAAACCGCGTCTGAAATAATAAGGACATGTCCACCAGCGGCAGTAACCCTGCTCGCCGATAATGCTCTTGCTGATAATAAAAGAGTACCAAATATCAGGCCTGCCCTATCAGCGCGGCAAAGCACCACACAGGCCAATGCAAATCGGGGCCTTCCAGCAGAGGCACCAGTAATAATGAGAGCCCAATACTCACCAAAAGCACCCCTAACCAATCTAAATTCGGACGTGTTTGCGCATAAGATTCCGGAATAAAACGGGCGGCGATCATCGCCAGCAAACCGATAGGTAAATTGATCAAGAAGATACTGCGCCAACCAAGCCCGAAGACATTGCCCTGCACTAACCAGCCACCGAAAACTTGTGCGGCAATCGCCGCTAATCCCAACGTCATGCCGAGTAAACCAAAGGCTCGGCGACTATCATCCCCTTAAAATTCACGCGGATCAACGCGTAGACCTGAGGGAACACTAAGGCCGCAGCGAAGCCTTGTAACACTCTTGCTCCAACCAGCAACGTCGCACTCGGAGCGACACCACAGCACAGTGAGGCCACAGTAAAGCCCGCCATACCAATAACGAACAAACGACGGCGTCCGAATATATCGCCCAGTCGACCGCCCGTAATCAGCAAGCTCCCAAAAGCAAGCTCGTAGCCTGCAACAATAAGCCCGATTTGCGAAAAATTTGCCTGCAGATCCCTTTGCATACTCGGGATGGCAACATTAACGACAAACAAATCGAAAATCGTCATAAACCCTGCTAGCAATAACACATACAGTCCGCGCCACGGAGCCCGTTCAATGTGACTATTGGCGTAACAGACTTGATGAGAGTGAGTGTTCATTTTACGTCCAACGTGATAAAAAACTCATTCTACCGACCAATAAAACTGTTACAATTAACACTTTATACTATTACTAATAGTCATAGCACGAGAAGGAAACACTATGCGTACCATGCAACGAACCCGCGAAGAGCTCGCGACGTTTTTACGATCTCGTCGCGAACGACTGCAGCCCACTGATGTAGGGCTATAGCCCGCCGACGCAAAAGTGTCGAATACGTTAAGTTGCTCGTCTCAGCCCAGGCTAACCTTGAGCGAATGAACGCCCATTTTTGCTCGCTCATGAACGCCCACCGGCCGATCCCGCCAAAACCTTTTGTGTGGTGCCACCGCTCATTCTCCGCCTTATGAATGACCTACCGCAACACCCTGCTTATGTACTCAAGTACTCGCGTTTAACGACTGTTTCAGTTCGACTCAGTGGAACGACGCTACTATGGATGCTATTTACCGACCCGAATTTACGTGAGCGGTTTGTCGGTTGGGAGCAGCAAGCGCCTCGTATCCTGTCGAGTTTTCGTCGCGACTATGCCCGAGCCAATCAGGAAGCAGATATCCGAGAGTTAGTGGATGAATTAAAGAAAGTATCGCCGGAGTTTAATACTTGGTGGCAACAGCACGATGTGCATGCCCCGTGTACTGGCCGTCGCGATCTGCAAGTGAATGGTGAAACAGGTCACGTTTGACCACACCTCATTAACCATCGATGCCGAGCGCCATTTACGCTGGGGGTGTACGCACAAAGTGAGTCAAGTTAACGAGCGTATGAGTTAATGAAACTCTTGGGCGCCTCATCCTGAGTATGCCTTCAATCATCAACACAAACACCGCTGAGAATATGGCAAGGTAAGTCGGCCACTCACTTGGTGCAATGGTTTCGCCGAGTAATATCGCCACCCATGTTAATAAAAACGGCTCAACATACACCAGTAAACCAAATAAGCTGAGATTAAGGTGAGGGGGCCGATAAAGACTGAAACGCCAGCGCTAAGGTACTTATCACGCCTAAACCAACGATCAGCCATATTAAATCCCCATGAGTGGTCAATGTTTGTATTACATCACCACTTCGCACGATGAAAAACATACTCACCGGGAGACTCAGCATGGTATCAAACCACATACCACCAATATGATTGGTACGGGTTTTAACTCGAATCCAAAAATAGAGAGGATACCCCAAGCACACCACCAATGTTGGCCAACTGAGGGTTTGCGATATCACTAATTGATTAGTGACCCACTAACGCCAATAAGCAAGCCCATTTTTGAAAGCGAGACATACGGTCTTTGAAGGCAAACTGCCCGACCAACACCATGGTCATCGGCATAATAAAATACCCCAAAGACACAGCCAGTGCGTAATTATTGACCGGCCCCCATAAGAACAGCCAAATTTGAATACCGATTAACAAGGCGGATAGCAACGGGAGAACAGAAAATAGGGATCGCGTTTAATCCTTGTCCAGATATCAACGACCTGAGGCCAATAGCCCTTCATGACGATAAAAACCGTCAATAACGGCAGCGTCAATGTCACGCGCCATCCATAGATTTCTTCGCCATTGAGTGCGCTTAACCACGGCGTATAAGCAAACATTAACGCAAAACAAGCAGAGCCAATCACATTTAAAATCACACCAAGAATGATGTTCGGTTGAGTTTGCATCATGAATACGCCAGTACTTATTGTGACTCAAAATGAGGAGGAGTTGCGTTTGATAAATCGACACTCGGATCGGTGATACGTGACCAAATCCGTTGCAGTTTTCTTGTGGAAAACCATGGCTGATTTTGTGATAAGAACCGAGAGTGAAGTGTTGTCGATGTTGCTCAGCAACCACAAATGAAAAACGTATAATACCCTTCCAATCCCATCTTAAATCACTCAAAATAACTTGATTATTTTGTTGATACACACCATAAATCCCTTTGGTAAACCATTGCAGTAACTTAACTCGGTGGCTGTCTTTTAGCTGAGCTAACAACGCATTATCGGTTGGATAAAACTGTATATCGACGTCAGCGGGCGTATCAAACAGCGACGCATAGATTTCATAGTGACCTTGGTCTGTAACCGCAACAGCGCGCCACAATATCGTATTAAATAAGGTTGGCGTACTGACATAATGTGTATACCGAATGTCTTGCGCGTCTAGTGCCTGATGAATTTTATCGTTGATCGACCATTTCGCGGCAAGCCCCCACACCAAATACAGCGAACTGATGAGTAAAGCCCCCGTATGAGGTAGCGCGCATAGGACTGCATCCGAGCAAAGCATAGGGCAATACACGACAGTAGCAAAGGGACAGTATAAATAGGGTCGATAATAAAAATGCTCGAGGTACTAAACGGATACGTCGACACTGGCCAGAGCAATTGAGTGCCATAAACCGTAAAGCTATCAAGTAAAGCATGCGTACTTAAAATGGCAAAAATGGCAAGTGACCAACGTGTCAGCGACACGCTTTTCGCCCAATCCATCCTCATTAACAGCCAAGCCAATAGCGGGCTTAGTAAAAGCTGTATCAATAATGAATGACTAAAGCTACGGTGATAAACGAAATTCTCTATGTCACCGCCAAAATTAATCAACACATCCAAGTCTGGTAACGTGCCAAATGCCGCTCCCACCAATAGCGATTTACGCCCGAGCGACTTCCCCAAGATCGCATAAGAAACCGCACTACCTAGCGCAATTTGTGTCAGTGAATCCAATGGATGCTCCTCATTGATCATCATTTAAGTGAGTGTCGATGCGACGACATCGGCCATGTGATAACAGGCCGCACAATACCATCAATGAAAAGGGCCGCTGACCCGCCGCCCTAATCGGATGTGTGCCTGCCATCGACTGGCTGAGTGCTCTTAGGTCAGCGCACCTTTTGTCGTGTGTTCTACCACGATATCGTGCTCGATGTGCACGGTTAACGCTGTTACCTCAGACAGATCCGACGATGGGGCGACATACACATGATAGTCTCCCGCCACTAGCACCCAAACATTCCGCTCAGGATTAAAGCTTGCTAATCGTTGTTGCGTCACACTCATCGTGACAGTGCAACGTTCACCGCGCTGAGCTGCGCCGTTTTGTAAAGGCTTTAAGCTCATAAGCGGGGGCTCCTAACGGGGTTTGTGGCGCCGCCACATACAATTGCACCACATCTTTGCCGGCCATTTTCCCAGTTCGTGATGGTGGCTCAGCGTGAGTTCTGCCCGTCCCTCTTTACTATTTAAGCTGTTATGAGTGATTGCCACATCGTCATACTGAAAATCCGTATAAGACAAACCAAATCCAAATGGATACGCAACGGGTTTTTCTTCGTACTGTAATAGCGATAGCCGACCAGTATATCCTCATGGTAATCAACCTGAGTCATGGTTGGATTTTGCTTGTCTTTTTCACCTGGGAACGTCGGTGCTGACGGCACGTCCTGATAGGCCATCGGAATGGTTTGCGCCAGCTTGCCACTCGGGGTCACTTTGCCCGACAAAAGATCCGCTACCGCGTATCCGGTTTGTTGTCCCCCCATATAGGCCATGAGAATGCCATCGACTTTATCTTGCCACTCATACGTATCGACCACACCGTTGACATTGAGAATCACAGTGACGGTTTTATTCACCTGATGAAACGCTTCAGACACCGCCTCAATTAACGCTAATTCATGAGCGCTGAGCAGGTAATCGCCACGTGTCGCCGTACGATCTTCTCCTTCACCAGCTTGACGACCAATCGTAATGACCGCGGCATGATCATGTTGCGCTGCGTCACGAATCAAGCGTTGTAATACGGTATTATCCGCCACTGGAGGTTCATCAGCGAATGGGTATTTCCCTAATAGCGCCTGTTTCTCGTATTGATTTTCCTGCCAATATTCTTGGTAATATTGCATGACAGACTGATTGAGTTGGAAGGTATCCTCTAACCCTTGTGCAATCGTTATGACCTGTTGAGAATTGACTTCCCCACTGCCCGTTCCTCCCTTTAACGTATTGATCTGTACCGTGCCAAACGACGCAAGCGTCGCTCCAGCGGAATAAGGCAGAGCCTGATCAGTATTTTTGAGCAATACCATACTTTCCGCCGCCGCTTGGCGAGCCAGTTTCCCATGAGCATTTAAATCCGGATCATTGTGATAAGTCAGCTGCTTGAACGAAGGCGTTTTCTGAATCTGCATGAGAATCGCCACCACACTCCGATCAATGTCCGCCTCGCTTAACTCGCCACAATCAAACGACGCCTGCAAGTCAGCCTTCAGGCCACCCGGTTCAATTAAATCGTTACCGGCTTTAATTTGCAGAGCAGCAGACTGATGATCCGGTTCAGTCGCATAGTGACTAAAATCGGTCGCTAATCCGCTGACGTTACTTGCAAACCAATCGGACATCACAAAGCCTTTAAAGCCCCACTCACCACGCAAAACCTCGGTTAAGAGATCGTGACGATGTCCAGTATAAGCGCCATTTAACTTGTTATAAGAGGTCATTACCGCCCAAGGCTGAGCTTCCGTCACGGCAATTTGGAAACCACGTAAATATATTTCGCGCAATGCCCGAGGAGAGACTTGTGAATCACTGAAAAACCGGTTGGTTTCCGCATTATTAGCGACAAAATGTTTAATCGTCGCTCCCACTCCATTCGACTGAATGCCCTTGACCATGGCGACGGCCATCTCACCGGACACAATAGGATCTTCAGAGTAATATTCAAAATTGCGTCCCGCCAGAGGATTGCGCTGAATATTCATGCCCGGCGCTAACAGAAAATCGACACCGTAGCGTTTAACTTCATCGCCCGCCGCTTTTCCCACTTCTTCGACTAACTGCGTATCCCAACTAGATGCCAGTAAGGAGCCAATCGGCCAACTGGTGGCATAAAAGGTGGCATCCGTCCCTTCTCTTGTTGGCGCAATACGTAACCCCGCCGGGCCATCAGCCAGTTTAATCGCTGGAATATTCACCGCTTCATTATTCACGCCATTGATATAGCCAGCCACGCCTTCGACGGCCAATTCAGCGTCTAGATTGATGGCTGGATTGCCCGAGTAATTGGTGAGATCCATCCCCGGACCGGAAAGCAGATCGAGCTTGTCACTGAGAGACATGTGAGCCAACAACTCGTTGGCACGATGTTGATAATGGTTATCCATAGCACTTTCACCTTAATCACGTAGGTTAGCAGAAAGACTCAAGCCAAATGGCTTGGTAAATCCAGCGCGACAACGTCGTTCATACCGCTCAATCAACAAGGTTTCGAACACGTCATAACATTGTTTTGCTTAGATTCTATGCAGTCCACCATGACATAAGCGTGCTTAACCTGTCGAGGTGATGAGGTCGAATTTGTCGAGGATAGCAATTTATTGCGTCAATGAGTGTCATGCTTCGATAGCAACAACAATGGGTTTTGGGCACAGGGGATGACACACATCTTACAAGTTGGAGAACAGATCGTTTCAGAGTGGCAGCCGCAGCGAAGATCGGCCATCAGAGCATCATCGCGTTGTCGGTATGACAAAAAAATAGTGAAGGCGACCTTACGGAGCGACCTTCACTATAATCTGCGATTAACGATGAATCATTACTTCGCTATGGCTGGGTTTGAATCCCACAACCGTTGTAACATTTCCCATTTTTCAGTTTCAAAGCCAGTCCATTCCCCCCAACCGGATGTATTGGTGCGGGCATCGTAGGCGTGACTGTACAAACCACCGGTATCGTCTGATTCTGGGTTAATGCTCCAGTAACAGGCTTCAATTCCTTTGTCTGACATGTAATCAACAAAGCTATTTTGCCATTTTTTATCATAATCAGAACGAGGTAGGTAACCCCACAAGTCTTGAATACGAACGGCACCAGACTCTGGCCAATCATAGTGACCACCAAATTCACCGATCACAACCGCATAGCCTTCATCTTTGAGGTAACCAAAGTGCTCTTCCCAACCGGTTCTGAGCAGCTCTGGGTTAATCACAATGTTACATTTTGCTTCAGCCGCTTCTTCTTCAGACAAGCCAGCACACTCAGGTTGTGCAGGGTCCATAAACTGTTTCTGTACAGAAACCGACGGTCCGTAAGCGTGTGGTGAAATCACTAAACGATCTTTTGGAATATCGAGTGGTGCTGTCGCCATAGAGTAGAAGTTCTCACCCCAGTTTGGATTGGTTGCTTCATCACCATGCGGACTTGATTCGCCAGCGGAAGTGCCACCACTGATCCCTTCAACCCAAACCAAGACATTTTTGTTTTCTTCATTAATGGCTTGATAGGCATGTTCAGCCAACGTTTTCCAATCTGTCCATGTGTAGTCCCACGGTTCGTTGAAAATATCAATCCCAAGGATGTTATTCACTTTCAACTCGTCCGCGAAACGTGCCAATTGACGAAGATCGTCCAGCCATTTCTGTTCGTTGTATTCCTGAACATTGACACCCGGACCAACGTCGGTACCACAAGAGTAGTCTTCACGTTTGTAGATGTAGTTATCACGATTGGCATCTGCATAAGGTGGGGTTGCATCCAAACGTCCAGCACGCCAACCAAGATAGTTCGAGCATGAGTGAATATCTAACAGGATATCGATGTCATTTTTGTCAGCAAGTTTGATGAAGTCTTCCAGTGCCTGACGCGCGCTGGTAGCACGTACCGATGGGTGGTTTTTAAACACACGAGGTTGACCTTGAGGGTCGTCCGGATCCAAGGTTTGTGGTGCAATCGGTAAACGAATTAGGTTAATGCCTTTGGCTTTAATTTCATCCATGGTTTGTTGAATGGTTCGTCCGGTCCCCTGACTGTTGTTCGCCCAGAAGGTGTTCCCCATATACAATTCCATTGGAGCGCCACTTGGGTTAACAGAATCGTTTGGCTGCTCATGACGACCTTCCAAACCAAACCATGATCCACAGCGAACAGGTTTGACAACATCATCTTTTGTAATGCGGCCATCACTATTCACTCTAAAAACAACTTGGTTGCCTTCGGCATTATCGTCACCGCCGCCGCCATTACCGCCATCGCCGCCGTCATCATCACCGCCACCACTGGTATCACATAAAGAGCCGGTTAAAGTTGGAACTTGTGATGACCCTGTGCCTTGGAAGCCAAATGTCGTACTCGATCCGGGCTGCAAATTACCATTACCAGCAGTATTATTGGCGGTATAAGGGTTATCCCCCGATAGCACAACGTTCCATGCATTCGTGATTTTTGCATCATTACTGTACTGCCAGCCCACATTCCAAGCTGAGACCGCGCTTGAAGTGTCATTTTTTACAGTGACGTTAACGACAAAACCGCTTCCCCAATCACTCTGCACTTCATAAGTACATTCAGCATAAGCAGAGCCAGATAACATCGCTAAAGCCAAACTAATACCAAGACTGAGTTTATTCCTTTTACAACGGACGTTTTTGAAAACTTGCTGTTTTCTTATGTGTTGCTCCTTTCCCGATTTCAGATAATAAGTGCGACATTCATGGAAATATGTAGAAGAGGAAGCCAACTGCTGAAAGTGGTACGCTCTTCTCGCCAAAGAAACAAGCAGTACTACCATGAATTATCAACAGTTGACCGAGGGCAGAAGATACCAGATTTCTGCTCTTTTGGAACGGGGAATTTCGGTTCCTGAAATAGCTAAAACAGTTCAGTGCCACCGCTCGACGGTATACCGTGAGCTTAAACGCGGTCGGAAGGGAGAGCATTATTGCCCTAACGAAGCCCAGATGTCGTCTACCAAAAAGCGCAAAACAGCGCGTAAATACCGCATACCAAAGGAGCGTGTGGATTTTATCCGTCTTCTTTTAGAAACAGATTGGAGTCCAGAGCAGATTTCCAATGTATTAACGAAAGTTGGGGCCGCTGTCAGTCACGAGTGGGTCTATCGCTTTGTCGCACAAGATAAACGCATGGGCGGTAAGTTATATCGCCACTTGAGGCAAGGACACAAGCGTTATCGCCGCGGTAAAAAAGAGAAAGCGCCAGCGATAAAGAATGCCGTTTCGATTGATGATAGACCAAGCATCGTTGACAGTAAGGAGCGGTTTGGTGACTGGGAAATCGACACCGTGCTAGGTAAGCATGGTACAGGTGCGATGGTGACTATTTTAGAGCGTAAGACACGATTTTACGTAGTAAAGAAAGTGCCATCTAAGTCAGCGAATGATGTTACCAAAGCCACCATAGAGCTACTCATGCCTTATAAGAACCATGTCCATACCATTACGGCAGATAACGGACGAGAGTTTGCAGGTCATGAAACCATCGCAAAAGAATTAGAGGCTGATGTCTACTTTGCTCATCCTTATAGCTCTTGGGAGCGTGGTGCTAATGAGAATGCGAACGGTCTTTTAAGGCAATATGTGAAGAAAGGAACTGACTTAACGACGGTGACTGACATAGATATAGAGTTCGCTTTATCGCGGATAAATTACCGTCCGAGAAAGTGTTTAGGCTTCAAGCAGGCAGCCATTATATTTGAGGAGATGGCTTTAGCTTCTTGATATTGGAGAGTGTCGCACTTCGCAGTTGAATTCGGGTTTTCACTTTTAGGTACTTATTTTTATTGTTTAATATAATTTTTCCGATAAAAATAAGCGTTCATTCACTTGCTTACTCAGCCACTATAAGCTGAGTTCAAAGATAAGACCGTGCATATTTTTGCAATCAATCACAATCCAGCGTGATAAATTAAAAATAAAAGTAAAAACAGAATTAAAAAAGAATCAAACACGGACACATTAATCTTTAGTAATGGAATGATGACCTGTCAAAACTGGAATAATTATTTACATAATGAATTATTAAACTGGTATTCTCATCGAAAAAAACA
This sequence comes from Vibrio zhugei, assembly GCF_003716875.1. Taxonomy (NCBI): domain Bacteria; kingdom Pseudomonadati; phylum Pseudomonadota; class Gammaproteobacteria; order Vibrionales; family Vibrionaceae; genus Vibrio; species Vibrio zhugei. The sequence goes on from NZ_CP033078.1 coordinate 2,157,305, forward strand.
CCAAAACAACTAATATAGTTATCATAATAACTTGTTCATTATTCATCTAAAGTAAAAGCAACGAAATTCAATAACACGCGCTATCACATAGCCCATACTTATGGATATCCATGCGATAAATCTGAAAATTTTCAAAATAATGAAAACCATGAAACTCATTATTTCATTTATATTAATTTTTTATTCAAATTAAAAAAACAAACCAAAATCATAGTTTTTTATTCAATTTACACTGAATAAATAAACAAACTAAATATATCAATAAACATCCAATAACAAATAAATTATTGCTTTAACGATATAAGCGTATAATTATTATAACAATCCCAATTTTATGATATTAAAACAGCGTCGATTTATGTCGTTTTATAAGGATAATTATCTTCTCTAGAGAAGTTGTCATTATTGTGAGTCGCCTCTCAACACCCAGTCTATTAATTCATAGCACCGACACATTCATGCGCTATTTGTGCCTTTACGACTGACTGAACACGCTAAGGTTTAAAATGAATGTCGTAACCACACTCAAATACTGCCGTGGTTCTATACGGCGGTCCTAACTTTTACAAGAGACTGCATTGAGCATGACAATAGGTAAGCCCCGAATTCAACTGCGAAGTGCGACACTCTCCAATATCAAGAAGCTAAAGCCATCTCCTCAAATATAATGGCTGCCTGCTTGAAGCCTAAACACTTTCTCGGACGGTAATTTATCCGCGATAAAGCGAACTCTATATCGATGTCCGTCACTGTCGTTAGATCGGTTCCTTTCTTCACATATTGCCTTAAAAGACCGTTCGCATTCTCATTAGCACCACGCTCCCAAGAACTGTACGGATGAGCAAAGTACACATCAGCCTTTAATTCTTTTGCGATGGTTTCATGACCTGCAAACTCTCGCCCGTTATCTGCCGTAATGGTATGGACATGTTTCTTATAGGGCTTCAGTAGCTCTATTGTCGCTTTGGTGACATCATCCGCTGACTTAGATGGCACTTTCTTTACCACGTAAAATCGAGTCTTACGCTCTAAAATAGTCACCATTGCACCTGTACCATGCTTACCTAGCACAGTGTCGATTTCCCAGTCACCAAACCGCTCCTTACTGTCAACGATGCTTGGTCTATCATCAATCGAAACGGCATTTTTTATCGCTGGAGCTTTCTCTTGTTTACCTCGGCGATACCGCTTATGACCTTGTCTCAAGTGACGATATAACTTACCGCCCAAGCGTTTATCTTGAGCAACAAAGCGATAGATCCACTCATGACTGACAGATGCACCAATTTTCGTTAATACATTAGAAATCTGCTCTGGACTCCAATCTGTTTCTAAAAGAAGGCGGATAAAATCGACACGTTCCTTTGGTATTCGGTATTTACGTGCTGTTTTGCGCTTTTTGGTAGACGACATCTGGGCTTCGTTAGGGCAATAATGCTCTCCCTTCCGACCGCGTTTAAGCTCACGGTATACCGTCGAGCGGTGGCACTGAACTGTTTTAGCTATTTCAGGAACCGAAATTCCCCGTTCCAAAAGAGCAGAAATCTGGTATCTTCTGCCTTCGGTCAACTGTTGATAATTCATGGTAGTACTGCTTGTTTCTTTGGCGAGAAGAGCGTACCACTTTCAGCAGTTGGCTTCCTCTTCTACATATTTCCATGAATGTCGCACTTATTATCTGAAATCGGGCTTCAACAAATTTCTTGTGGTGTTTGGATGTTTCTTAGCGTTTTACTTTGGGATTTACTGATTGCCACTGTGATTGGCCGTCCTCGCGTTCAGCAATACTTAACAGCGTACATCCATCTTGTTGAAAGAGGATCTGGAGCCATTCTCATCGGTTTTGGGATCGCTTTATTTCTAGACAAGCACAGCTAAATAAGGCTTGAGTCGCCTAATCAAGACATGGCCGATGGATTTCGAGCACCTTTTGTGGAGTGCGGAGCGCATGTCACCGCTCCGCACTGCTAGGTTTATGGCTTAATGCATGGAAAAATTTTGATTTCCCATGGATACTTCACACATTCACCCCCTTCATGCCTTCGGCGGAATAACGTCCCCCTACGGGCTGAAAAGCACTCATTGCCGATTCAATATGAGCCAAATCCTCGGCCGTTAAATTCACCGCAGATGCGCCTAAATTGTCTTTAAGATGGGTCATTTTCTTGGTTCCTGGAATCGGAACAATATCCGGGCCTTGTGCTAATAACCATGCCAACGCAATTTGCGCCGATGAACATGACTTACTCTGGGCCATACTTGCCACAACCTCGGCGAGCGGACGATTCGCATCGAGATTATCTGGCGTAAATCTTGGTAGGGATTGTCGAACATCTTCCCCGACAAAATCACTATCAGGCGTAATACTTCCCGTTAAGAATCCTCGTCCTAATGGCGAATAAGGCACAAAACCAATGCCTAACTCACGGCAAGTAGGAAGGACTTCTCGTTCCACATCACGGGTCCACAACGAATATTCCGTTTGTACCGCACTAATTGGGTGCACCGCGTGAGCTTTTCTCAATGTATTCGCGCTCACTTCCGACAGACCAATATTGGCAATTTTGCCTTCTTTCACTAATTGAGACAGCGCCGAGACGGTATCTTCTATCGCAACATTGGGGTCTAAGCGGTGGATATAATATAAGTCGATGCATTCCCCCCCTAAGCGGCGTAGTGAACTTTCACAAGCATGGCGAATATACGCCGGGCTATTGTCGATAACACGTTGATACTCCCCCGGACGACGAACAATGCCGCATTTGGTGGCAATTTTTATATCAGCACGGCATTCTTTAAGAAACTCGCCAATCAGCTGCTCGTTATGAGAATGCCCGTAAGTGTCTGCGGTATCTAGAAAAGTACAGCCAAGCTCAACCGCCTGGTGGAGCACAGATTTCGACTCAGCATCATTTCTGGGGCCATAGAATTCACTCATTCCCATACAGCCCAAGCCAATCTCAGAGACTTCCAAGCTGTGACCTAATTTACGCTTCTTCATGATTCATATTCCTTGGTTTACGTGGAGATATTCAGTATATTTTCCGAAAATGGAGTTTTATATGCATAATAAACACAAACAGGTTTCCGAAAATGGAAAACTAGACAATCCGGCACGCTTTCATTGGGATGATGCAAGAATTTTTCTCGCTATTGCACGCTCAGGCACCCTCAGTCGTGCTGCTAAGACATTAAGACTGGGTATTGCGACCACCTCTCGACGCTTAGAGCGGTTAGAAGAAGCGCTCAATATGCGCCTATTCACTCGGGATCAACTGGGCTATACATTAACCGATGAAGGGCGTGAGCTGATTGCCCCCGCAGAAGCTCTGGAACAAGCCGGTTATGCCTTTGGAGAGGCAACGAAGACGAATCGTGATGAGGTCATAGGTCATGTCCGTGTCGCCACAGCGCAAGGATTGGCGGATCACCTCATCATCCCTGCAATGCCTAAACTCATCAATGATCACCCGAATTTAACACTCGAAATGGTCACAAGCGTATCGACCGTCAACCTGCACCGACGTGATGCCGATATTGCGTTACGGATGGTGAGACCTGAGCGTGGGAATGTGACCATACGCAAGCTCGGCACATTAGGCTTTGGTCTTTACGCGGCGCCAATCTACCTGCACAACAGGACATCCACAGAGACAACGAGCCAATCTTTCGAACATGATGATTTTATTGGATGGTCTGAAACTCAGCAGCATTTACCTGCCGCTCAATGGCTAGAAAAAACGTTAAGAGGTAAACCGTGCCGATTAACCACCAGCAGCCTGTCCGCGCAAATGTCTGCCGTCGAGGCTGGGCTCGGTATGGCCATCTTGCCCCATTTCATGGCGCAAGATAAGGGGCTGATGTGTGTACAAAATGACGTCGGGTGTGACCAGCCGATATGGTTAGTGATTCACTCCGATTTAACCCACTCACGCAGAGTGAGAGCGGTGGCGGATTTCCTCGAGACGCTCATCAATGAAAACCAAGCTGCGTTAGCGCGCTAACCAAAGACCCGCGTTTTGCAAAAACGCACTCATGCTCATCGACTGCTGCGGTGAATCAGCAACTCAACTCATGGCCAATATTTCATTGGCCATGACGGTTCCACACAGGCCGCGCTCTCTGACTCAAATAGCCCTTTCTCTTCTCGGCTGGCGCCATTGATTTAGCGTGTAAACGCTATTCCCGAATCTTAAATTTTTCTACTTGAGCAATGAGGTTAGCGGACATCTCATTGAGTTGCTGAGCTTGTACCGCGCCTTCTTCAGAATCTTCACTGAGACGATCTGAGATCTCCTTGATGGACTCAGTATTGGCGTTAATCTCTTTACTCACGACAGCTTGCTCTTCTGCAGCTGTCGCGATCTGGGTGGCCATGTTATTAATCGACTCAGTTGATGCTTTAATTTCTTTGAAGCTTGCCGCCGCATTACTGGTATCATCAACGCTTTGAATCGCCAATTGATGACACTGATTCATGACGTTCACCGCCTCAGACGTGGTTGCTTGAAGCGTACTGATCATTTGGCTGATCTCTTCTGTTGATGTTCGAGTTCGCTGAGACAATGAGCGCACTTCATCAGCAACAACAGCAAAACCACGCCCTTGCTCTCCCGCCCGAGCGGCTTCAATAGCCGCATTAAGCGCTAATAAATTGGTTTGTTCAGCAATATCGTTAATTGAGGAAGCAATCATTGTGATTTTCTCCCCTTGCTGACTTAGGTTTTCAATCACCTCACTGGCGCTTTTTACCTCTTCAGATAGTTTATGGATGGAGTCCTCACTTTTTTGTGAAAGACGGTTACCTTTATTACTGATCTCGACCGTACTGGTCGCACTTTGCGAGGTTTCTTCTGCAATATTGGCAATCTCACCAGTTGTGGTTGCCATTTCCGTCATGGCGGTGGCGACCATGGTAATTTCACTCTGTTGGTGGGCGATGCTTGCTTGCCTGTCACTTGACGCTTTCGCACTCAATTCAGATTGGTTGAGTACTTTATGTGATATATGAGTGACGGTAGAAATAATGTCATGTAGCTTTTCAACAAACAGGTTAAAGCTTTTTGCCAGCTCACCGACTTCGTCATTGCTCTTCGTATCAATATGTACCGTTAAATCCCCTTCACCTTTGGCGATACCATGCAGTGCTGTCGACACAGAAAAGAGATCGGCAAGCATATACCGAAGAGCCGCCCCAAGGATAATAATGGACAAGATAAACATAATAACGGCAGTGGTCACTTGATACATCAGTTGCTGCTTCATGGGTTCAAGTAACACACTCTTTTGACTCATTAGCACCAAGTACCAATTCGTTCCTTTGACGCGAGAAACGGTTAAGAGATACTGAGTGCCATTGATATTGGCGTCAAGTAAATGGCTTGTATTGGCATTCTTGATTAACTCACTCGACGTAATGTCTTCACTCAGTTTAGGTAGAGGTTGATTAGCGAGCTCTGGATTGGGATGAGCAATGATGGTGCCACTTGAGGAAAGTAAGAAAGCCTCTCCTTTTCCTGGTACCTTGATTGAGAGAATATCCGCTTTGATTTTATCAAGAGGTAATGTCGCCATTGCGACCCCTTGTGGCTTGCCATCAATCACCACTTGCTTTGATACCGTGGTAATCAGCATGCCGCTTGATGTCCCCACATAAGGCTCACTCAGATACACCTCTGACCCATCAATAGCATTTTTATACCATGGTCGAATTCTCGGATCGTATCCCGCCTTAGTATTGATGCCTTTCGCCCGATAGGTATCGCCATCTTTCGTGCCATAGAGTACCGAACCAAAACCGCCCGCCATATCTATCGTTTTAATTTGGCTAGTGATTTTCTCGATGCTATCGGTTCTGTTCAACGCATCAGCAAACGCAGACACCATATTCTTTTTTTCATTAATCCATTCACTGATGGTCCGAGAACCGCTTTCTCCATACAGCATATTCGAAGAAGAAATACTGGCCTGAATGAACGCAAGCGCGGCAACAATTAGCCCACTAATTATGAGCAGTTTTTTGGTAAGAGTCATTAGAGTTAACCTCATCGTAGTCTAATGGCATTTGAATAAGTTTAGACTAGACAAAACACTCTTGTTAAAAAAATGTACATCAAAAACGCTTAAAAATGTATATTAGCAAACGATAAAAAATGGTTTCCCGCGCGTCATAAGCGCTTCACTATCAAAGATATTCTAGGTACACTACTCAAATGTTAACGCCTTCGCACTTAATCGTTAACATAAGTAACATCCCACAGCTTGTTCAGAGCTTCTATAATTAAGCGACTGTTCATCAAGGATGGTGGCATCCACCCCACCATCAAATAAAAATAATTGAATAAATACATGAGGCAATGTGATATGAAACGCGGTCTATATAGCGTGTTATTCGCAGCGGTCGTCGTATTGGTAGGCTTTGGCATCTATGCTTGGCATCCATCGATCGCTCCGATAACGCCACCAGCCAAGGATAAGTTTTCATCAGACATGATTGCGAAAGGCAAGGTACTCGCGGCGGCAGGTTACTGTAGTACTTGTCATACCGCTCCAGGCGGTAAACCTTTCGCGGGCAACTATGAGATGCACTCCGGTTTCGGTACCATCTATTCCAGTAATATCACACCGGATCCTACAACAGGTATCGGTAACTGGTCGGAAGAAGCCTTTAGCCGTGCGATGCGCACCGGTGTAAGCCGCGATGGTAGTCATTTATTACCCGCGTTTCCGTATGAGCATTTCAACAAAATGACCGATGACGATATTCAAGCCATTTACGCTTATATCATGTCGTCGGTTGAGCCTGTAAAGCAAGCGAAAAAAGAGAATGGTATTCCGTTCCCTCTTAATATTCGCTTCTTACAAGCGGGTTGGAAATTGCTATTTGCTGATACCAGTGATTTTAAACCCAATCCTCAAAAATCAGAGCAATGGAATCGCGGTGCATACCTCGCCGAAGGGATTGCTCACTGTGGTGCATGCCACACTCCACGTAACATTCTTGGTGGCGAAAAACGTGATGAAATGTACAGTGGCGCTGCGATTGATGGTTGGATTGCGCCATCACTAACAACATCAAGCACCTCACCATTAAAATGGCGCAAACAAGATTTCTTTGAATACCTAAGTACAGGTAACTCAATCTTTCACGGTAGTGCAGGCGGCCCAATGGCACCGGTTGTCCATGATGGTTTAGCGGCATTGTCTAAAGATGATATCCAAGCCATCGCCACTTACTTTGCTGATCAAGCGGGCAATGTTAACGACGATCCAGCTCAAAGCCCGGCGTTGAAAAAAGCCGTTGCAGCACAAAAACTACCGGATCTGCGTATCCATGAAGGGGCTCGTTTGTACGCCGCTTCTTGCCAATCTTGCCATTACAGCAAAGAAAAACTGGTCAAAGGACGTCCATTGTTAGCGTTAGGTTCCGCGGTACATTTGGATAAACCGACCAACCTTATTAACGTCATTTTGGATGGTTTCCGTGCTGATCAAGGCATCAAAGGTGTTGTTATGCCAGGTTTCCGTGATGCACTGAGCGATGAAGATATCACCGCACTGGCCGCCTATCTGCGTCAAGCAGCGGGTGAACAACCTTGGCCAAACCTAGAAAAGCATGTGGGTGAGATCCGTCGTCAGCCCCGTTTCGAGCATTAATCACGGGAGAAGTGAGTAACATGACTAAATTTATTTTAAACGGCAAGCCAGTGGCTGTCGACGTAGAGAGTGACACTCCACTACTGTGGGTGATCCGTGACGAACTGAACATGACTGGTACTAAGTTTGGCTGTGGTATCGGGACTTGTGGCGCATGTACTGTCCATGTGGGTGGCCGCGCGACCCGTTCTTGTACGACGCCGGTTTCAGCCGTGGAAGGCGCTGAGATCACGACGATCGAAGGATTGTCTGACGATGGGTCTCATCCAATACAAGTGGTTTGGCAAAAACATCAGGTGCCACAATGTGGTTACTGTCAGTCCGGTCAAATTATGCAAGCGGCGGCGCTATTGAAAGATATTCCCAATCCGAGTGATGAAGATATTGATTCAGTCATGAGTGGCAACTTATGTCGTTGTATGACCTATGTGCGTATTCGTGAAGCAGTGCGTGAAGCCGCTAATACCATGAATATGGAACAGGGAGGTAAAGATGAGCAGACTGCCTAATAAAGACAAGAGTGCAGGCATGACTCGTCGTGGCTTTTTAGTTGCGATGACAGCGGCTGGAGTCAGCTTCGGCTTTCCACGTGCCGCCTTTGCGGCGATGGATCCTGCGACTAAGGATGGCAAGCCACTTCCCGATGCCAGTTCTGTCTATGAACCCACTTTATGGTATTCCATCGGCAGCGATGGAAAAATCAAAGTCAATATCATTCGAGCCGAGATGGGGCAACACGTCGGAACCTCTATCGCTCGTATTCTAGCTGACGAATTAGAAGCAGACTGGGATGACGTCGAAATCATCCACGTGGATAGCAATAAAAAATGGGGCTTGATGGTCACCGGTGGCAGTTGGTCCGTATCAAAAAGCTGGCCTGTGTATCGCCAAGCCGGCGCCGCTGGCCGTACGGCATTGATTGAAGCGGCGGCTAAACTCTGGGGCGTACCAAAACGCTTGTGCCACGCTAGCAAAGGTAAGATCATCTGCGGTAAAAAATCCATCAGCTACGGCGAACTGGTTAAGCAAGGCGTGACTCGCCAATTCTCCGAAGATGAACTGAAAAAACTTGAACTGAAACCAAATCAAGACATGACTTTGATTGGTCAACAAGTGCGTGCGCTCGACATCAATAACAAAACCACTGGGCAAACCATCTTTGGTATTGATGCCAATATCGAAGGAATGGTATACGCCGCCCCTATCCTGCCACCGACTCGTTACGGCTCAAAAGTGTTGTCCGTCGATGATAGCGCGGCCAAAAACGTCAAAGGTTTTCAACAAGTCATCACTTTAGACGATCCAAGTAAAACGGTTCCCGGCTGGTTGGTTGTTATCGCAACTAGCTATTATGCAGCGAAAAAAGCCTCTGAATTGGTCAAAGTGAAATGGCAAGCGGGCGATGCGGCTAACGTCTCTGAAGGCGATATCATCAGCCATGGTCGTGAGCTGCTTGACGATACCAACAAAGGCGCCATTTTAGATACTGGCGATACCAACACGGGCCCCGTCTTTAGCAAAGCGGCCTCAACCATCGAGCACGAATACATTACCGATACGGTATTGCATGCGCAGATGGAACCGTTGAATGCCACCGTATTCAAAAATGAAGAAGGGGTATGGGAAATCCATTCAGGCTGCCAATGGCAATCTCTAACATTGCCAGTATTGGCATCGGCACTGAACGAACCTGAAGACAACATCGTGATTCGTGCCTACATGTTAGGGGGCGGCTTTGGTCGTCGCCTTAATGGTGACTACACGGTGCCTGCGGCGCTGGCGTCAAAAGCACTCGGTGGTAAGCCTGTTAAGTTAGTGTGTACTCGTGAACAAGACTTGCAATTTGATAGTCCACGTTCAGCGTCACTACAACAGCTAAAAATGGCTTTTGATGACAACAAACAGGTCATCGCGATGGAACACCACGCGACTGCTGGCTGGCCAACTCAGGCAATGGTGCCATCCTTTATGCCAAAAGGCACGAACGGAGAACCTTACGATCCGTTCTCCATTGCTGGTGCTGACCATTGGTACAGCGTAGGCGCTCAGAAAGTACGCGCCGTTTCCAATGACTTAGCCAATGATACCTTCCGTCCTGGTTGGTTACGCTCCGTTGCTCCTGGCTGGACCGGCTTTGCGGTTGAGAGCTTTATGGATGAAGCGGCGCACTTCGCCGGCGCCGATCCATTAGCGTTTCGTCTTGAGCACTTAAAAGCGCAAGGTCGTAACGCAGGCTCAGGTCCGATCGCGACAGGTGGCGCAAATCGTCAGGCGGCGGTACTGAAAAAAGCCGCTGAGATGATCGGCTACGGCAAAGGGCTACCAAAAGACAGCGGCATTGGTATCGCTTCCACCTTTGGTCAAGAGCGTGACATGCCAACTTGGGTTGCCGTTGCTGTGCAAGTCAAGGTAGAGCGTGACACTGGTTTGGTCCATGTAGAGAAAATGCGTGTTGCTGTTGATGCTGGCATCATCGTTGATCCAAATGGGGCGCTAGCACAATGCCAAGGCGCCGCACTATGGGGACTCTCTATGGCCCTGTATGAGGGGACAAAACTGGTTGATGGTAAGTTCAAAGACTCTAACTTTGATACTTACACTCCGCTGCGTATTAGCCAAGCTCCAAATCTGCAAGTCGAGTTTGTTAAAAACGACTATGCACCATCTGGATTGGGTGAACCCGCCGTCACTCCAGTTGCTCCAGCCATTGCCAACGCCATCTATAATGCTGTTGGCGTGCGTCTCCGGAAAATTCCGATGACGCCAAATGATGTTAAGGCCGCACTCGACGCCTAAGTAGTATGGCCCGACGTTCTGTCGGGCCCGTTTCATCTTATTTAGCGTGATGTCTCAATCATACTGATGAATTCAGGAGCTATCCTATGTCTCACCTTTCGCAACCGCTCGATGCACGAGTGCTGCAGAAAGCCATCCATTGGGCTGAGTCTACTCCGGTTTGGCTATGTACGGTCTTAAATACTTGGGGGTCGTCACCACGCTCGCCAGGCAGTTTACTGGCCGCAACGCAAGATGGGCAGCAAGAGGGATCGTTATCGGGTGGCTGTGTCGAAGAACACTTCATTCAGCAAATTGCCGATGGCCGCTGGCAACAAGCATCGCAGGTCGTGCGTTACGGTGACGGTGAGCTAGCGCCCGAAGTTAGGCTACCTTGTGGGGGCATTTTAGATATTTTGGTGGAATACCTGCCCGCAGGCACGGTGACCATCGATTACCTCACACAACAACTCAATGCGGTACAAGGCTATCAAGCCATTCGCAAACAGTTACAGTTACCAAACGCTTGCCACTCTATCGTAGAAGACAACCTTATCGGCACGAGCGCTGCGATTTCTTATCAAGCGCCGACCATCGACATTCGCATGGCAGCCGCCGCACGTTTGCTTGTCGCTGGGTACTCCCCTGTCGCACACTACTGTATGGAATTTGGCCATGCACTGGGCTTTGAAGTGATTCTACTGGAACCACGTGAGCACGTACTCTCCAATATGGAACCCTTACCGCAAGGTGTCCGTTTGATCGAGACGTTCCCAGCGAAATACATAGAACAGCACAGTTGCCATGCCAATACTGCCATTGTCTCGCTCACTCACGACCCACGCCTCGATGATCTCACCATGATGGAGGCCGTGAATACGCCTGCGTTTTATCTTGGTGCGATGGGGTCAGTGCGTAATAGCGCAAAACGCCGTGAACGATTAGAGCGCATCGGCGAGCTGACCGACTCTCAACTGGCACGTATTCACGCACCGATTGGGTTAGCCATTGGCAGTAAAACCCCCGCAGAAATCGCGCTAGCGATCATGGCCGACATCGTCCGTGTGAAAAATTTAGACCATATCACGGCGAAGTCCGCTGTGCCCAGCACTCTCAATCAATTAACACCGCTTTCGGAAGACGATGGGGCGCACTGCGCGATCTGAGCTTGTTAGGCATCATCACATTGATCAACGCGATCACGGCCCTTTTATCGCCTATAAAACAATCCCCTGCGTCACACAGGGGATTGGCTTTTCTCAATCACTGCGGCAAAGAATCCATTAACGATTCGCGCAGAAACCAATAGAGCTGGTACTTGCACCAGGCTGAAGCACCTTGTTCCATTCGACACCACTAAGGGTTACTGTCGTACCGGATTGTTCCCAATTGGCATTCCATAGCTGATAAATACTTCCTTCTATATCAAAAGTTGTATTCCATTCCACCGCTTCAGAACCACCATTGGTCACCACGATATCAGAACAGTATGAAGCGCTGCCATCTTGTGGAATATTCACAGAGACTGTCACACCATCGGTACCTGGGTCCGTGGGATCGGTTGGATCGGTTGCCTCTGCGGTACTAAAGACAAAGTGATAAGCCGATAAGGCTGGAATATCATAGTTGAGCTGATTATTCGTTACCTCAACCTCACCTTTGTCTTGGATTTCCACCGAATCGGCGTTCAGGACATAAGTTTTGCCTGACTGATAAAGGGTGGTTGAGTCGATGGTGAACACACCATTGATCGATTCATTCATATTTTTATTCAGTACAATGACATGCAGCAATCCAGTCTCTGAATCAACCGACGCGTAGATAGAGCTGTTTTCTTTATCGCTCATCGTTGCAGTGACGCTGGTATCCCCAAAGGTGCTATTCTCACCGTCATAGTTACGATAGAGACGATAAGCGCTGGCTAAATATGTCTCTTCATCATTTAAAATCCAGCTGTTGGCTGCATAGACACCATATTTACCAAAAATCCCCAAGACATCCGCTTCAGCAATCGCGCCGGTTATATCATCACCACCGCCAAAGCCGTATTCCGTGAAGGCCATTTTGGTTCCGGGATACTGTGCATCGATGGAGTCTTGAATATGTGGAATTAACGGTAGCTCCGCCATATTCCATTGAGCAATCCAGCTATCTTCTTGGTAGTCCGGATCCCATAATGTCCGAGGCGCCTGCATACGCGCATTTTTGTCTTTTAAGGAGTCCGCACTGCCATCCGTGACACGCAGATCGCCTCTGGCTTCGGAATACCAGTGCAAGTCAAGCACATCCAATAATCGCATACCGGATGCATCACCCGCGGCTTTCATCCCAGCCAGATAGTAATCAATAAACCAATGATACTGATCGGAATAGTTCGACCAATCCGGTGCATCATTTAAAGAGACGAATGCAGTAAAGCCATACAAAGCAGGCCCAAAGATCATCGCCGTCGGATCGACACCTTTCACCGCCTGAGCCGCTTCAACCGAGCGATCAAGCAATTCTTTTGCTCCGGGTTTGTCTGGATGAATTCGTGAGTGAGTGTGGCTCCATAAACTGGGTTCGTTATCAAGAGAGTAAGCAAAGACACCCCCATCACTCGCCAGCCCGTATCTCTCGACGAGAAAGTTGACCATTTCATCGGTATAAACGGCATTATCAGTGAGGTCAGGAGTTAATGAGAACGGGGCATTTTTTTTCGATATTGCCGGAATCCAACGCGATGATGGAGCGACTTCCCCTTCCTGAACTGTCCCGTTCTTGTCAGCGGCAACGTAGCCAGCCAACGGTACCGTCAGCATCGCTTTTGCACCAAGCGCATCGTTATCCACAAAATCGGTCAGTGTAATCCCTGGAATGGTTTCGTCTGCCCCCTCGGGTACCATATAAGTATCGCTGGAGTGTACCCAGTCAGAGCCTGCATTGGAGTAATTATTCTCCCAGTTATAGGCGGTTGTTCGGTTACCACCAAGACGATAGAAACCAAAATTCTCATTCCCCGTCATGTTCATTCGATGATTGGTACCATAGATTAACTCACTGATTTGATGAGTTTCTTCGTCAGGTGAAATCGAATAGTCGATGCTCACCTGTGCATTCGCCGCGCTACTGGCTAATGCAGCAAAAATCAGTACCGATAAGATCTTAGGTCGGACGTGTCCATGTCGATGACTTGATACATTCATCATGAGGTATTCTCCTTGCAACTTTTGATATGGTGATATTGCGGTAACAAAACTCGATCAGAGCACAGCTCAACAAACAGAAATTTCATCAAACATCAGGTATACCAATAGTGGCAAAAACGTACCAAAACAGCTTGCCAACATCCTTTCTACTCTGGCAAGCTTTGATAAATATTCAGGATTAATCACGAAAGAGTTTTATCCGTCAACATTCATGTTCTCCCTTATTTGTCTCTCTCTTTTCATCTGACCTTGTCTAAACGAACACGACAATACTGGTCAGTATCAACACCATTTTCTCGTTAAAGAAAAATGGAGCCAGAGCAAACGCCAAAATCTGACGACCAAGACAAAGTGGATCATTTGCAATACTAGTACAATAAATTGCATATCATCGAGAAGGAGTATATTGACGCTTATAATTATTCCTAACCTGTATTATTGCTTCCAATTAACCGTTGACTAAATGATAAATAACGAGGTACACGGGTAAAAAAACCGGACAGCGATACGATGATCTCTGTCCGGCGAAAATAGGCTATCAATGTCTGACACAGTTACTGGCAATCCGTACCACACGTAAAAATGGAGGCAGGTGTTGACGTGGATTTAATGCCGTTCTCGCCATTAATCAAAATATTGCCCCACTCGCTATAGGAATGGTTATCCCAATTATTGACGATATCCAAATCCGCAACATCGGCACTATTACCCGACCATGACCAACCGATATAACCGATATTCAAAGTGTTCGCCCGTTCCATAATCGCACCTTCAGCGACATCCTCTCCTTGATGGTTCGCACCAAATTCTCCAACCACCAGCGCCAACCCTTTGTTAAGAAACGTTGAAAGGTAGTGATTCACTGTGGGGTAATCCTTATAAACCTGATACATGTGAACACTAAACAGCGTATTGCGCAGCGGATCCGCATCAAATACAGATTGAGCATGATTCAACATGATTTGTTGCCAGTCCTGGCCCCAATTGGGTGCATCAACCATCAGTGTATGAGTCAACCCGGCTTGTCTTAAGCGTTGAATGGCCTTGATATGACCCTCGATCCACGTATTGGCACTGACTCCGTTGCCCATCGGTTCATTACCGATGTTGATAATGACGTAATCTTCCTGACCCACAAGTTGATCTTTAAGTTCAATCCAATAGTCAGTTGCAGAAGCTAAACTCGCCGCTTGCGCTTGTTCACCAAACCCTGTCGTATCATGAACTTCAAGTACCGTGATTAAATGCCGAGCTTTCGCTTGGCGAATCACATTCGCTACATCAGTAGCACTATTTTTATTCCAACGCTGGCCATTGCTCAATACAATGCGTACCGTATTGGCCCCCGTTGCGGCAATACCGTCTAACGCATGATCTAATTGATTGAGATACCAAGTATGAGCATGGCTGATCCCGCGAATTTCAAACGGATGTCCATTGCCTTCATATAACACTCCATTGGCAATATGCAATCCAGCGTGACTAGAAAAAGGCGCAATACACCCTAATGTTGCTAACAGTAGTTTAGTTAATTTCATATCCATATCCTTATCATCGGTGGCGGTCTTCTGGTCGACAATCCAGAAGTACTCATTAATCCCGTAAAAATATGGATGGTGTTTCATATTAATTCAAGCAACATCCGTGGCGACGTTACCCATGAAGTGGAGGACTCACCGTGGCTCACCGCTCATAGAAAACCATAACGAGCACTGCGCCTCGAGCATACAACCATCATCGTTAACGTTTGGGGAGGTCGGCATCAGCGATCACACCGCGATGACCAACAATGACATGTAACTTAGTACGATCCAACAACTGACGTGCCCCGCGATCACCACTGAGCTGACTGAGCGCGCAACCATAATTTTTGGCAAAACCGACAGGATGCCCCGGCAGGTTGTCATACATCATTCGAGCTTGTGCATCATCACTGGTAAGCGCCGCAGCAACGTGTAAATAATCGTGACTCTCTATCCACCCCATATCAGTAGGTGCGATCAGCCATCCATCCCAATGTCGGCTATCTCGCACTCCCGCAGCAATGGTCTCAGACGATCCTTCACTCTCAATCAGTGTGATTTCAACATCAAACTGCCGCGCCAACTCAATCACCGCACGTTCATTGGGGCGTGTCACCAAACGCACAGGTAAACCAGTGGCCACCGCTTGTGATAACGAAAGTGCCAGTAACGGCATAGGTTCACCGAGTGAATTGGGATACATTGCCAGCAACTTATTGCCCTCACCGCCTGCCGCCCTATAACGCTCGCCTTTACCGGCGGCCAATAATACAATGCCAAATTGTTTTGCAGTGTTCACACTTCCTTCCATACTCGCGTCATTCTCACTTTATACTTTATCACTTCAGTCATTTGAGCAAATTTATCATCGACACACCACTTATCTCATTACGGCAGGATTCGAGCGGTAGTATCGCGCCCCCCTAATCCAGCTAATGCGCCTGATTGAGCGAGAAGACTGCTAATAACATTGTGCTTTATAGCGTGGGGCTTGTTTATTGTAAGCGCACCACAAACCCCACATTCTAATCACGCATTGCCCACTCTATGATCACATCTCCAATCCAAAGGAGATGTGGCATGAATAAACGACGCACCGACCAAGAATGGCTTTCTCTGATTGAGCAATGCCAAGCCAGTTCGCTTACACAACAAGATTTTTGCCAAAAACACGACATTAGCGTATCGACGTTTTACGCCAAGCGGCAGCAGTTGAGTGTTAACCCATCCCCAACTCAGAGCGGCTTCGTTAAGGCCGAAATGATTGAAAAAACCACCTGTCGCAAGGTGACCCAGACGTCGGTAGCCAACATGACTTTGATAGTAAATAACATCGAATTGAGTATTCCTCAAGGCACGCCACCACACTATCTTGCTGAGTTGATTGGAGCCTTGTCATGAAGCGCATGATGACCGCGCCAGTGGTGTATTTATACCGCGAGTTTGTCGATTTCAGAAAATCTATCAATGGTCTGGCGCTGTTGATTGAATCCGACACCGACCTTGAGCTAGGCTCAGGGGCATTGTTCCTCTTCACCAATAAACAACGCGATAAAATAAAAGTGTTGTATTGGGACCAAACGGGTTATGCGCTCTGGTATAAACGCCTCGAAAAAGCCAAGTTTAAGTGGCCCACGCAAGAGAAAAATACGGTGTTTACCTTAACGCAATTTGACCTCGACAGACTGCTTTCTGGCTTCACAATAATCGGCCATAAATCGGTAAAAATCGACAGTTTTACAATGGGTTAATGGCAATAAAAGTCAGATAAACCAAGCCTTTTTTATGGTTCATCGCGGCTTTCCGGGGAAAGCCGCTTTTATCTTTAAAAAGAAGTAATCAGTATCTCGATAGCCGTAACCCATTCGCTTGATTAACTTTATCTTGTTGTTTATGCCCTCGAGCGTACAGGTATTGAGTGGATAGCATGCAGAAGCAACGATGCCATGAAGATAAGGTTTGAGCTTTCTTGCGAAGTCCATAAGCGGCTTGATCCCGCTTTCTTGAACTTGCCCCCACCATACGTCCCATAAGTCTCTCGCTTCGCTTTCTGACTGGCATCGCCATAACTCTTTAAGCTGAGAGCCAAGTAAATACGTCACCATTAAGTCCTTGTTCATACTCAGTATCTCACTTAGGTAGCTCTCCTGCTTACTGTCTAAGTTGCCTCTGTTTTTAAGGAGAATCCAGCGAGAGCGCTTAATCCATTGGCGTGCTTTCTTGTCTTGTTTGAGTTGATTCGCTTGATCAACTCTGACTCTATCCATCACTTCCCGACCAAATTTGGCGACCACATGAAATAAGTCGTACACAATGCGAGCGTTGGGGCAATGTTGCTGCACTTCGAGGTCGAAAGCCGTATTCATATCCATCGCAACCGCCTCTATGTTCTGGCAATACTGACCAAGTAACTCAAAGAAGGGACGGATATCTTGTCGACTTCGTCCAACGCCTATCCACAGCACTTGATGCGTCTTAGCATCCGCGATAACGGTGGCATAACGATGTCCCTTAAAGAGCGCAAACTCATCCATGACCAGTTGTTTCAGCTCGGCCCAGTTGACCTCTGGCACCCCATTTTTTAGTCGGCGCTTATCTATCTCCTTAATCGTGTGCCAATGAACGCCCGTCATCTGGGAAATATGCTTAATAGGAAGAAGAGGCAGCAACTGTTCAATATAACTACGTAAGCGGTTAGTTAGGCGCGCAAAAGGTTCAAGCCAAGAAATAGATTCGGTTTTGATACCACAGTCAGGGCACTTGATACGCCTTGTTTGTACGGATAGTTCGACAGGTACGCCGAGCATCATCGCTTCCTTAATCGTTCGCCACTGATAATCATGTATGGCTTGAACATATTGCCCACATGAACACCGAGCGGTTGTGCTGGGTTTGAGAGTAATGGTGATAAGAGAAGACGTTTGAGCAGACTTTACGACATGAAAGCCTTCCCAAAAAGAGGATAGAAAAGTATGATTCATCATGAAAACGGTAGTTTGTGTATGATTTTTGTTTGGCGACTAAACCATATCACTTTCTACCGTTTTTGTTTTAAATTCCCGCTAATCCGCGATGAACCTTTTTTATTGGTATTAAGTACAATAACGACCATGAAAAAGACGACCCCCGACATCAATCCAGACAGCCAAAACATCGCGGAACTTCAAGCGATGGTGAAGGCGTTAATGTCTGAGAAAATAGAGTGGCAGCAAGAGCGCCAATCCTTGATTGAGCAGTTCAAACTGGCACTTGACCGTCAGTTCGCCAAACGCTCTGAAGCGTTAAAACCGTATAACGAAGCTCAGGGCGACTTCTTTAATGAAGTGGAATGCGAAGCGGAGAACGTCGACGAAGACGTGGTGACCACGACGACCACAACAAAGCCAAAGCGCCGTGGTAAACGCCAGCCATTACCGAAAGACTTACCTCGCGAAACCGTGGTTCTTGACCTGGACGAGCACGATAAACAGTGTCCTTGCTGCCAACATTCTCTGCATCAAATCGGGGAAGACCGTAGCGAGAAACTGGAGTTCACGCCTGCGATACTCAACGTTATCGACTACGTTCGTCCTAAATACGCGTGCCGTCATTGTGAGCAACACAGTGAGACTAACCCCGTTCACCAACAGCCAGTACCCGA